>CAVZAH010000001.1:0-22399 GCA_963773275.1 uncultured Acidimicrobiia bacterium
GACCCGGCCTGGATGACGTGGAGTCCCACTATTGCCAGCCCGGCCACCGCCACGGCCCTGCGAGCGGGCCCGGCGAGGGAGCGGTGGAGCCAGGGAAGCAGGCCGACGACGGCCACCACGTGGAGGACGGCGAGGAAGCGCAGGTCGAGGCGCGCACTGGCGTCGACGAACACCCGGTCGGCGACGAGCACCGCGACATAGGCCACGGCGAAAGCGGCCAGCAGGCGGCCGAGCACATCGGGCCGTCGCTCCTCGCAGCGGTCGGAGCGGCGCTCGTCGAGGCGCTCGTCGAGGCGGTCGGGCCGGCGCTCGCCACGGCGGTCGGAGCGGCGCCCGTCGAGGCGGTCGGTGCGGTGCCCGCCGCGTCGGTCGGGCTGGCGCTCGCCGCGGCGGCGGTCGGAGCGGCCGGGCCGGGAGGCGGCCACCCAGGCCAGGCCGGCAACCACGGCCGCGGTCGCGAGTCCCCGGAGCGGCCAAGGGACGAAGAGGGGCGGCACCCACCGGGAAAGGCTGCGGGCTCCGGCGACCCAGTAGTCGCCGTCGAAGAGATGGAGGACCACCGGCCGGTTCCCGCTGCCGGCCACCGCGAACCACAGGGCGAGCGGGGTGAGGGCCAGTCCCGCGAACACGGCCGTCCGGGACAGCGCCTTCCGCCCGCCGACGACCGACAACACAGCCACCTCGGCGACGACCAGGGCGATCCCCACGTAGCGGGTGAGGCAGGCGCCGCCGGTGAGGACCACGGCCGCGGCCCACGCCCACCTGCTCCCCCCTTCGACGGCCGCCGCCAGCGCGATCATGGCCCCGAGCACGAGCGCCACGAACAACGGCTCGCTGAGGGCCGAGGCGGAATAGACGAGCAGATCGAGGGCCACGACCACGGCGACCGATGCGACGACCCCGAGCGCCACCGAACCGCTCCGGCGGCGGACGACGAGCGCCACCGACACGGCCGTGACCCCGAGGAGCAGGGCGTTCACGGGACCGGCCGCGTCGAGCGGATCGAGTCCGGACACCCATCCGACGGCGGCCAGGACCAGGGAGAACAGCGGCGGGAAGTGGGAGAGCGGCGGGGACCCGGGAGGGGCGGTCAGTCCGTGGTCATCGAGGAGGTTGCGGGCCGTGCCGACATAGAACGCGGAATCGGGGCTGGCGTACACGCCCTTGCGGGTGACCAGGAGCACGACGACCGTGCCGACCACCGCCGGCGCGCCGAGGGCGAGCAGCTCCCGGATCCGGCGGTGCCGGCCGTCCCCCGGCGTCATGTCCGCACCGGCAGCACCGGCAGCATCGGCACGGCTCGGGCCGGTGACCGTCACCGGCAGCGCAGCGACCGGGCGGCGACCGGGCGGAGACGTTCGGGCGACGCCCCCGCCCGTCTGCGAGCAGTCCCGCGGTTGCCCCCTCACCGGTGCAATTGCGCGGTTTGGTCGGAGGGGGGGCCACCGGCTAGCCGACCTCGGCGACGAAGCGCTCCAGTTGGCGGAGGTTGCGGCACTCAAAGACTCCGTCGCAATGGACGGCGTAGAGGGAGGCGACCGAATCGCCGGTGTCCCAGTACGACCGGGGCTCGGGGTTGAGCCAGTAGACCCGGCGGGCCTTCTTGCGCACCTCGGCCAGCACCCAGGCGTTGGCCGCGTGGTAGTTGTTGCGGGCGTCGCCGAGAACGACCACCGACGTCCGGGGCGTGATCTCCTGGCCCCACCGCGCCCAGAACGCCTCGAAGGCGTGCCCGTAGTCGGAGTGGCCGTCGGCCCAGACCACGTCGGCCTCGGAATTGACCCGGGCCAGGGCCTCGGCCAGGTCGGACGAACCCTCGAAGATCGACGTCACCTCGTCGACCCCGTCGATGAACACGAACGAGCGCACCCGGGAGAACTGCCCGGAGATGGCGTGGACGAACTGCAGGGTGAAGCGGGCGAAGGCGGCCACCGATCCCGAGATGTCGGCCAGCACCAGGATCTCGGGCTTCGACGGGTGGGGACGGCGGAACCGGGGGTCGACGGGCACGCCTCCGTACGACAGCGACTGGCGGACCGTGCGTCGCATGTCGAGCCGGCCCCGCCGGTTGTGGCGGCGCTTGCGGGCCAGGCGGGCGGCCATCCGGCGGGCGAGCGGGTGCAGCGTGCGCCGCAGCGCAGCCAGGTCGTCGGGGGTGGCGTGGAGAAAGTCGACGTCGGCCGGCAGCGGGCGCCGGAGCGCACCGACCACCGCCTCCGGACCCTGGGCGGCCACCAGTTGCCGGCGGACCTCGGCCTCGATCTCGACCCGCAGGCGGTCGAGGCGACCCCGCATCTCGTCCCGCTCCAAGCGGTTCTCCAGGCCCGAGCCGGCCCCCGAACCCGCCAGCAGCCGCTCCAGCGCCCCCTCGGCGTCGAGTTGGCGAAGGGTGCGGAAGACGTAGAACGTCCCCCCCACCGGCCGTCCCGCGTTCATTCCCGCCAGGCGGGCCACGGCTTGGCGGGCCAACTCCCCCAGCAGCTCGTCGTCGCCCGACTGGAGGGCCTCGTCCAGCAGGGCGGCCAGCTCGCCCGCGGTCAGGGCTTCGTCGGCAGTCACCGCGGGCAACCGGAGCGAGAACCACACGTCGAAGATCGTGTCGAACGCGGGCCGGTGCTCCTGGCGCTTCACGAGGGTCGTGGCGAGGGCCCACCGCAGCGCCTCCCGGTCCTCCAGGGGGACGTGGACCACCGCCTCCACCGCATCCAGGTTCTCGGTGGTCGACACCGGCAGGCCCGACCGTCGCAGCTCCCCGACGAACCCCGCCAGCGTGTCCAGCACCCGGTCAGCCGGCCGCCGCCGCCGACGCCCGCAGCTCGCGGTCGGCCTTGGCGATGTCGCCCCGGTGCTTGAGCAGGACGTGGAGCGTGCTCGTGACCACCTCCACGTCGACGTCGGCCACGCCGAGCAGGACGAGGGTGCGGGCCCAGTCGAGCGTCTCCGACACCGACGGCGGCTTGGTGAGATCGAGCCGGCGGATGGTGCGCACCACGCCCGCCACCTGCTCCGCCAGCCGCTCGCCGATCCCCGGCAGGCGGGCCAGCACGATCTCCTTCTCCCGGACCGCGTCCGGATAGTCGAGATGGAGGAAGAGGCACCGTCGCTTCAACGCCTCCGAGAGGTCCCGGGTGGAGTTCGACGTCAGGAACACGAGGGGGATGCGGGTGGCGGCCACCGTCCCCAGCTCGGGGATCGACACCTGCCAGTCGGACAGCACTTCGAGCAGGAGGGCCTCGGTCTCGACCTCCACCCGATCGACCTCGTCGATGAGCAGCACCACCGGCTCGTCGGCCCGGATGGCCTCCAGCAACGGACGGGCCAGCAGGAAGTCCTCGGAGAAGATGTCGCCCTCGACCGCGTCCCATGCTGGCTGGGATGGGGCCGAATCGGCCGAGCGCTCGGCCTGGATGCGGAGGAGCTGCTTGCGGTAGTTCCACTCGTACAGGGCCTTCGACTCGTCGAGGCCCTCGTAGCACTGCAGGCGGATCAGGCGGGCGCCCGACCACTTGGCGATCGACTTGGCCAGCTCGGTCTTGCCCGTGCCGGCCGGGCCCTCCACCAGCACCGGCTTGTCGAGCCGGTCGGCCAGCCACGCCACCCCCGCGGTGGCGTCGTCGGCCAGGTAGCCCACCGACGCCAGCCCGGCCCGGACGGCGTCGAGCGACTCGAACCTGGGCGTGCCCACCGGCCTAGGTGCGGATCTGGCCGTCGCCGTGGACGACGTACTTGAGGGTGGTGAGCTCGCGCAGGCCCATCGGCCCCCGGGCGTGCAGCTTCTGGGTGCTGATCCCGATCTCGGCGCCGAACCCGAACATCTCGCCGTCGGTGAACCGGGTGGACGCGTTGACGATCACCGCGGCCGCGTCGACCTCACGGGCGAAGCGGCGGGACGCGGCCAGGTCACGGGTGCAGATGGCCTCGGTGTGCCCGGTGCCGTGGCGGTTCACGTGGGCGATGGCGGCGTCGAGGTCGTCGACCACGGCGACCGAGAGCTTCATGTCGAGGAACTCGGCGGAAAAGTCGTCGTCGGTGGCGGCCCCCATTCGCTCCTCCCCCACGATCGACCGGGAACGCTCATCGCCCACCAGCTCGACTCCTTCCAGGGCGGCCGCCGCCCGGGGGAGGAACTCGTCGGCCACCGCCGCGTGCACCACCAGCGACTCGGCCGCGTTGCACACCGACGTGCGCTGCGTCTTGGCGTTGACGAGGATGTCGAGGGCCTGGTCGAGGTCGGCCGCGGCGTCGACGTAGACGTGGCAGTTGCCGTCACCGTCGATGACGTAGGGGACGGTGGCGTTGGCCAGCACGCTGGCGATCAGCGACGGACCGCCCCGGGGGATCAGGCAGTCGACATAGCCCCTGAGCTGCATGAACTCGGCCGCCGCCTCGTGGCTGACGTCCTCCACCAGGATCAGGCAGTCCTCGGGCAGGCCGGCCTTGGCCACGCCCTCCCGCAGGGCGGCGGCGATGGCGATGTTGGACGAGATGGCGGCCCCCGAGCCGCGCAGGAAGGCGGCGTTGCCCGCCTTGAGGCACAGCCCGAAGGCGTCGCTCGTGACGTTGGGCCGGTTCTCGTAGATGATCGCCACCACCCCGAGGGGAACCCGGACCTTCTCGATGGCGAGCCCGTTGGGCCTGGTCCAGCCCTCGGTGACCTCGCCCACCGGGTCGGGGAGGGCGGCGACCATGCGCAGGCCGTCGGCCATCCCGTCGATGCGCTTCGCCGTGAGCCGCAACCGGTCGACCACGGTGGCGCTCACCCCGGCCGCCTCGGCCCGGTCGATGTCGGCCGTGTTCGCCTCCAGGATCTCCGCCGACCGGGCGACGAGCAGGTCGGCGGCGGCGTGGAGAGCGGCGTCCTTGGTGGACGACGACGCGTTGGCGAGCACCCGGCTGGCGTCCTTGACCCGCCGTCCGAGCTCGGGAAGGGGTGTGTACGGCCCGGTGGAGGACATCGCCGTCGAGGTTACCGGCCGGCCCCCGTCCTGCCGCTCCGCATTCCCGAGGACGAGCCAGGCCACCGACGTTCCGCCTTCCGAGCAATCCGCGCACTCGCCCCTTGGTACGGGTAATTGCGCGGAGTGGTCGGGCGGCACCGATGCCCCAACTCGGCCGCCGGGGTGACGAGGAACCGCCGAATTCAGCTCGGATCACATGGCTGGCCATCCGACGGCTGGGGCGTCGGCGTCATCCCCGGGAGGGCCTCGAGGACGGACGCCAGCAGCTCGAAGGTGCGGAAGATGCGGGGGCCGGCCTGGTCCTGGTCGTCGGACAAGTGGAGCAGCAGCTCGATGCCGATGAACTCGCCGGTGACGGCGAGGGCGAGATCGTGGACCGGCAGGACGCCGGCGTAGGGGGTGCCGGCGAGGACCCGGACCAGGGCGTTCTCCACGATGTCGATCCACGGCTCGAACCGTTCTGCCATCGGCCGGCGCAGCTCGGGGATGGTGGCCGACGCGGCCAGCATCTGGGACAGCACGGTGATGTGGCCGTCGTCGAGGTCCTCGGCGTGGAGCTCGCCGGCCACCGTCACCAGCTTCCGCAGCGTGGAGACCTCGGCCAGCCGCCGCTCGTAGCGCTCGCAGCGGCGGGCGCTGAGCTCGTCGACGGCCGCCAGCAGCAGCTCGTGGACGCTGGCGAAGTGGTAGAAGATCAGCGCCTGGTTGAAGCCGCCCCGGCGGGCGATCGACCGGGCGCTGGCCCCGAGGATGCCCTCCTCGTGCAGCGCCACCAGCGCCGCATCCACCATCCGGGCCCGGGTGATCTCGGCCGGACGGGTGCCGGCCGACGCGCTCCGGCGAGGGGTGGGGGCCATCGACGGCGACCCTACCGGCGGACTCCCGGCCCGGCGGTCACCGGGCCGGCGCCCATGGTCCGGCGGGATCGGTCGGGAACTCGACCGGGGGCCGGGCCGCCACCGGGACGGGGGTAGGCGTCGGAGCGGTGGCCCGGCGGCGGATGAGGTGGAACACCCACATGTTGGCGAAGTGGACCACGGCGAGGGAGACGAGCAGCACGCCGAGCTTCTGGCCGAGGACCTCGAAGCCCGTTACCGCGTCCGGCGCGGCCCTGGCCTTCAGCAGGAGGGCGGCGTAGCCCAGGTTGAGCATGTAGAAGCCGGTGACCAGCAGCTTGTTGACCGCCTGGGCCATGCGGGGATCGTCGAACACGTCCTCCAGGAAGATGGCGCCGTTGCGGGACAGGGTGCGGGCCAGCCACGCCACCAGGCTGACGCTCACCACCACGTACACGACATAGACGGGAACGAGCATCGCTACCTCCTCGGGGCCGGATGATTTGAGCATCTGCTCAACATTGTGCTGAGCGAGCGCTCAAAAGTCAATCCCTGCGTAGGATTCCCCTCGGGTCCTGGACCAGATGACGACCACCGACGACATCGCGGCCGACGCTCCCATCGGCGCCCACCGCCTGTTCGCCGCCGGGGCGGGCGCCTACGCTCCGGACGTGCGGGTTCCGGCCGTGGCGGGGCGAATGGCGGAACCGGCCGGGGGCCGTGTCTGCCCCGGCCGGGCCCGAGCCACTGCCAAGCGGTTGGCCACCGTCATCGCGGGTGGGTCCTGACCATGCGCGACGCCGCGGCCATTCTGATCGACGCCCACCGGGACCTGCTCGGTCCGGTCGGGGCGTTCCTTCCCCAACGGGTGCCGGTCACCCGAGGGCTGGCCGCGCCGTTCGGGTCCTACGCGGCGGCGGCGGCCGAACTGCCCGAGCGCTACCAGCACCCGGGGGCAGGGGTCCGGGCATGGCTCGACGGCCTCTTCGCCCGGCCTGACCCCGACCTCCTGGGTGCGGTTCGAGGGGCCGGCGCCCCCACGAGGGATGGGCTCTTCGCCGTGCTGAGCCACCTCGTCCACGCCTACCGGTGGGACACCGCCCCGCCCCTCCCGGCCCGCTTCGCCGATACCGGACTCCGCCTCCCCGAGGGCATCCGGGCGCCGTGGGCGATGTTGTGTGACGACGCCGACCTGCCCCACGTCGGAACCGCCTGGTCGTTCCTCCTGTGCAACTGGTGGGTCCCGGGGAGGGAGGGCACCGAGTACGACGCCGGCTCCCTCCCGGAGACCGACCTGCACCTCGGCTGCAGCTGGCTCCGACCGCCGGCCGACTCGAGCCTGGAGAACTTCAACCTCGCCTTCCTGGGCGTCGAAGCCAAGGGCGGGCCGGCGGTCGCCAGCGCGGTCGATGCAGTGGTCGCCGCCCACCGGGAGGACGGGCCGGCGCTCGCCGACGGCCTCGTCGGCCTGGCGGAGGCGATCGACGGTGTCGCCGGCCAGTTCGTCGACCGCATCCGCAGCAGCCGGGTTTCGCTCGACGGTTGGCTCGACCTGGTGCAGCCGACGTTCGCCTGGGGCCTTGCCGACGGCGACGGCCGGCCGCTGTCGGGCCCGGGCGGGATGCAGCTGCCGAGCCTGCACGTCCTCGACGCTGTGCTCGGCGTGCCCGCCGGGAGCGAGATCGCCAAGGCGACGCTGGCGTCGAGGCGGTACATGCCCGCCCCGCACCGCGAGTTCCTCACCGTCCTCGACGGCTTCGCCCCGCGCCTGCGGGAGTTCGTCGTGACGTGCGGGAGCAAGGACCTCAAGCGCTCGCTCAACGACTGCGTCCGGGCGCTGCGGCACTTCCGGGTCGCCCACCGGTTGCACGGAGCCCGGTACCTGCGGGCCGGTGGGCAACAAGGCGCGCCCCGGATGTCGAGCGGCACCGGGATCTCGTGGCGGGAGGACCCGTCCCGTCCCGAGATCGAGCCGGCCGACCTGTTCGAGCACCAGATGCTCGAGCGCCTGGTCGAGACCACCGACGCCCTCGCGTCGGGGGCCGGTGAGCGGCCCGAGGTCCGCGCCCCCGAGACGTCGTTCCGGTTCCTCCACCGCACCCAGCTCCGTGCACTCTTGAGGCTGGCCGACCGGCGGTCGTTCCCCGCCGGGTCGGCGATCATCACCGCGGGCGACCGCAGCTCGGCCATGTACCTGCTGGTCGAGGGCACGGCGTCGGTCGTGGCGCCGTCCGGCGCGGCCAGTCCGTCCGTCGCCCGGCTGTGGCCGGGGGATCTCTTCGGTGAGCTGTCCTTCCTCGGGGCGGTGCCGTCGAAGTCGGTGGTCGCCGACAGCGACGTGGTAGTCGACGCGCTCGGAGGCGCGGCGGTGCATTTTGCACTGGAGTCGGACCCGGGGCTGGCCGCCGCCTTCTACCGTTCCCTGGCGGTCCTGGTCGCCCGCCGGCTGAACGAGAGCGCCAGCGCCGGGGGGTGGGCGGTCCCCACCGACCCTGACCCCGCCGCCAACTGACCGCCGCCGCCTGACCGGGCGGACGCCTCGCCGCTCGTTCGGTCGGGCCGCGGCCTACGCTCCGGGCGTGCGTCGGGTTCTGGCTGTGGTGGGGGCGGTGGCCATGGTGGCCGGAGCGCTGTTCGTGCGGGGCCGGCTCGACGACCGCAAGGTGGAACAGGCCCAGGTCTACCGGATGGTGTGCTCGGTCGACCTCGGCGCGGTGTGCCAGGACCTGCAGGAGTCGTATCGCGGGCGGGTGGACGTGATCGTCGAGACCGCCGGCACCACTGCCGACCGGCTGAAGCGCGCCGACGGCGACACCGGGATCGACGGCTGGCTGGTCGCCGACCCGTGGCCGGCGATCGTCGACGGCGCCCGCCAGTCGGCCTCGCTCGGGTCCCTGTTCGCCGCCGGAGCACCGCCCCTCGCCCGGTCGCCGCTGGTCATCGTGGCCTGGAAGGACCGGGCCGACCCGCTGGCGCCCACGTGCGCCGGCGCCACCATCGGTTGGAAGTGCCTGGGCGAGGCGGCCTTCCGCCCGTGGACGGCCAGGAACGGCCAGGCCGCCTGGGGCGAGGTCAAGCCGGGCCACGCGGACCCGGCGGACGACGGCACGGGACTCCTCGTGCTCGGCCAGGCCACCGTCGAGTGGTTCGGCAACGCCGACCTGTCGACGGTCGACCTCGACGACGGTGGTTTCCAGAGCTGGTTGACCGGCCTGGAGCGGCCGATGCCGCGGTCCGCCGGCTCCCCGCTCGGCATTATGTTGTCCACCGGCCGGTCCACGTACGACGCGGTCGGCACGACCGAGGCCGACGCCGGCCTGGCCGACCGGGCCGCCACGAGCAAGAGCCTCACCAAGATCTACCCTGCACCCATGGCGACCGCCGATGTTGTGCTGGCCGTGACTGCCGGCGACCGGGGGGCGCGCCTTCGCGACCTGGTCGCCGGGCGGGCCCGGGACAGCCTCACCGACTCCGGCTGGAAGGCGCCCGGCAGTGCCGGCCTCCCCGCCGGGAACGGACTGCCCTCGCCCGGCCTGCTCGACGCCCTGCGCTCCCGCTCCCGTGAGGCTCGCAGATGAGGGGGACGCTGGCACCGTCGACCACACGGGCAACGACGACGACGACCCGCACCGTCATCCTCGGACTGGTGCTGGCGCTGACCGCGGCGGCCTGTTCCAGCGGGGGCGGCTCCGGCGGCGGGTCCGCCGACGGAGGCACCCAGTCCGTCCCCAAGGGGTGCGCCGCCATCGACATGGCGGTGTCCCCCGAGAAGGTTGAGCTGCTCACCGACCTGGCCCGCACCTTCAACTCGTCCGACGAGTCCAAGCCCGGCGGGAAGTGCGCGTTCGTCCGGGTCAAGCGCACGTCGTCGGGCGTGGGGATGTCACTGCTCACCGAGGGGTGGCCGGACGAGGCCACCAACGGGCCCCGGCCCGTCATCTGGTCGCCTGCGTCGAGCGCGTGGGGGGCGATCCTCAACCACCGCCTGGCCGAGGCGGGCCAGCCGGCGATGGCCCCGACGGGCGCCCAGCCGTTCATGCTCACCCCGCTGGTCATCGCCATGCCCCGTCCCATGGCCGAGGCCATCGGTTGGCCCACCACACCGATCGGCTACGCCGACATCCTCGCCCTGGCCCAGGATCCGGCCGGGTGGGGCGGCAAGGGCCATCCCGAGTGGGGGCCCTTCCGCCTGGGCAAGACCAACCCCAACTTCTCCACCAGCGGCCTGTCGGCCACCATCGCCCAGTACTACGCGGCCACCGGCAAGACCCGCGACCTGACCGCCGAGGACCTGGCCCGGCCCGAGGTCGACGCCTTCGCCCGGGGGGTCGAGAACTCGGTCGTCCACTACGGCGACATCACGCCGACGTTCCTCAACAACTGGTACCGCAACGACGCCCGGGGCACGGCGCTCACCTACACCTCGGCGGTGGCGGTCGAGGAGAAGTCGGTCATCGACTACAACATCGGCAACCCGGACGGGATCACCGACCCGGGCGAGAAGCCCCGCCCGCCCAAGATCCCCCTCGTCGCCATCTATCCCAAGGAGGGGACGCTCTTCTCCGACAACCCCTTCCTCCTGCTCGACGCCCCGTGGGTCGACGACCGGGAGCGGGAGGGGGCCCGGGCCTTCGAACGCTTCGTCCAGACGCCGGCGAACCAGCAGCGGGTGCTGCAGTTCGGCTTCCGTCCCGGCAACCCGGAGGTGGCGATCGGCAGCCCCATCGACCGCGGCAACGGGCTCGACCCCGACCAGCCCCAGAACATCCTCGGCGTGCCCGAGCCGGCGGTGCTGGCCCGGGTGCTCGAGCTCTGGGGCCAGCAGCGGCGCAGCGCCCGGGTGATGCTGGTGATCGACGTGTCGGGCTCCATGGGCGACCCGGCCGACGACCAGGGCACCACCAAGCTCGACCTGGCCAAGCAGGCCGCGGTCAGCGCCCTGTCGGAGTTCAAGGACGACGACGACGTCGCCCTGCGCATCTTCTCCACCGACATCAGCCCCCAGGAGCCCACCGACTACGCCGACCTCGTCCCCTTCGGGCCCATCAGCGCCCAGCGGGAGCTGATCGCGTCGAAGATCCGCAGCCTGGTCCCCACCCAGGCCACGCCGCTCTACACCGTGGCCGGGGCATCGTTCGAGGACCTTCGCGAGACCTACGACGCGGCCAAGATCAACGCCGTCGTCCTCCTCACCGACGGCCGCAACGAGGACCCCCGCAATCGCGACCTCGAGAAGCTGCTCACCGACCTGCGAGCCGGCAGCGAGGGGCAGTCGAGCAGGCCGGTGCGCGTGTTCCCCATCGCCTACGGCAAGGACGCCGACCTGTCCGTCCTCAAGCGCATCGCCGAAGCCACCAACGCCGCCGCCTACGACGCCAGCAACCCGCAGACCATCATCCAGGTCTTCACCGCGGTCATCTCGAACTTCTGACTGGACGGCCGCATCGGTTACGAGTGCGTGTCGGCCGAGCATGTGGCCGGGGACGACCGGCCGAGCGATACCGCTCGCCTCCGCGACGACATACGGCACGTCTCAATCGCCTCGGCTGATCGGCGAACCCGATCGGGATCCCCGACTATTTGAACGGCCCACTGGGTCTCTGGCACCGCTGGTGCGGCTGTGTAGTCGGACGACGAGGGAGCTGGAAGGCGGGGGACGCGTAACTCGATGATCCCCCTGACGGCACTCTGTGGGCGCGGCCGGGAACCTGGGCCGCGGGTCTGGGACGCCCGTTGTAGGGCATGTGCCAACGGGCTCGTCCTCGGCGGACATCGATTTCACACGTCGACCACGCAGTAGCCTGGGCACGTGAGCAGTGATCGAATCCGGACGGCGGCCGAGCTCGAGGCGCTGTCGCCCGACGAGCGTGACGCAGCGGTCCGAGCTGGGTTCGTCACTGACCCTGCGAGCATCTCACCGGACCTCCTAGCCCGCGCCCGAAGCAAGGCGGATGCCCGCATCGCTGCAACCGAAGGTACCGAAGCGAAGCGTTGACTGGACGCCGGCCCGTACGGGTCGACCCACAGTTCTTCGCTGAACTCGACGCTCAGCTCGGCGAAACCCGCGGGCCCGATGGCGAACCGCCCAGCAGCGATTTCCTACTGATCGACCTGCCATCCATTGCCGACGCGTTTGCCAGTTCTTTCGACGACCTGCCGGCCATGCGAGGGCCGCACGGACTACCGATACCTCGTAACTACTGGAAGCCTTGTCGCCGCAGCCGTCATCGTGGGTCACCGTCATGCCGACGGATCGATCATCTTGTTCAGCATCGAGATCGACGAAGCGTAACGACTCCCTGAATCGCCCCAAGGGGGTAGCTTGGCGCGGAACCTTCGAACGACGCAGAACGCCGGGTCAGGGAACATGGGCGGGAGGTGGCCCATCCCCGGACTCGGGTTCTGGGCAGGGGAAGACAACGAGCCAGCCGAGCGTTTCCGGCGACGCTGACGACAGGTTCTCGCACGCACATCCGGCAGTTACGTGCGAATGTGATCGCTGGGCCGGCGTCGTTATGGGCGCCCCCATAGTCCAAGTGTCAAGGCTCGGAGCGGAAAGCATGGCCGGGGCCAGGTTGGCGGCGACCCACGGCGGCGATCAGGGACGCGCTGACCAGAGGGTGCACCTGTGGTTGGGGGGACGCGCTTGGGCCACGAGCCAGCGCAGCTGCTGCGGCGCGGGCAGTCCGGTTTCACCGCCTTCATGAGGAAACTGCTGGCGCTGGTTACGAACCGGCCGTCAGGCTCGATTCCATGGCGAAGCGCCAAGATCTGCTCGCTGTGCCTGTCGACGCGGAAGTCCGGGGACGGTACGCACGACGAGGCGAATAGTAGACGACAGCGCCAATGTCGAGGAACACGGTGCCGGCCGCTCATGACGCGGCTGCTCGGGCGCAGGAGATCTGTCGTGTCCGTCTCGGTCTGCGCTCCGCCTGGAACGAGACGCCGCGGCGCGATGGAAGGTCGTGATTCCGACAAGAACATCTTTAAGACTCGGATGGAGGATCATTCACTCTGGTGGGGCCATCAGCGCCTGTGTCTCAGTATTGTTGATGAACGAGCCCACTGCTTCAGATGGAATTCCGGTGTACATTTTCATCACCGTGTTAGTAATCCACGTGCTTCGGTACTGGTTCAGGGAAGCCCTGAAGGCACCCGAGTACCCTCCATTCAACTGATTGTAGATTATATCGTGCGCAGATGATTCCGGTCGACAGCGATAAAACCGACCCCATATTAGTCGTTGGAAGCCCGAGGCGTTTGAATCGCCATTGAAGGTATCAAGGACGTAGTAGCTGAATCCGCCGCTTCCTCCGATGGAGTAGTCAACGGTGTCCGGTTCCGCTACGGCGGACATCTTTGTGCTGTTTAGCGTAATGGAGCTGACGCGGGTTTGTATTCGTGGGCGAAAGGTCTCATTACATGCAGTGATCCCTAGCCCTTGAACCGAACCATTCCTATTGACGATGGCCGTAACGAGATGGTCTCGCCGGCGGAAGGCTAAGAAGGTCAACTCCGCCGTATCGCTCGTTGCATGGGTGCTATTCTCTAATATTCTCGCTACTGCAGGCTCACCAAGCTTCTCCTTGAGAAAGGCGGTCTGGATACCGAGATCGAGTTCCTTCAGCAGTGAGTAATCGTCCGAATATCCGGTTCCATCGCCGAATATCGGCGAAACTAAGCTGACGATGAGCGCAACGGCGCCTCCTATTGCTGCGATGGCCCCGGCCACTGCACCAAGGAACAGCAGGATGCCTATCGCCGGATTGCCCTCCTGAGCGCGTGCGATCTGGTTCGCCAGAGAACGCAGTCTCACGTCGGTCGGCGCCAGCTCGCACCGGAGCGGTTGACCGGCCTCGGTCGACACCGGCCTTCGCACCGTGCTCGCGAGTACCAGCGCACGGGGAGCTCGCGGGTCACCTCGTCGAGCAGCTCGAGGTCGAGCGCTCGGAGGTCCTCTGGGGACGAGACATCACGAGCGTGATCCCGGTGGTGCTCGAGGACGCGTTCGGGGTCGGTCAGCTCGACGGACCAGTCCGTCACGAGCTCGAGCATGTGAACGACCGCCTTCACCGTGGGTACGAGCGTGGCGTCGACGGCCAACGTGGCGGCGTTCTTGACCTGCTCGGGCGCAGCAGATGCAACGCGTTGGGCCGCACGTCCCCCAACGTCGGCGAGCTGGCCCCCGGCGGTGGTAAGTGCTTGGCGCGCCTTCACGGGAACTATCCGTCGACGCTGGTCGGCCTTCGCCCAATGCTCCTCGAGCTCGGCCCAGCGGCGGCGCTCGTACGGCGACATGCCTCCGGTGGCCGCCGAGGGGTGATTCGTCACGGGGAAACGGTAGACGAGGGGGCCTCGTTCGGACCGGAGTTGTCCAAATCACCCCACCAGGCAGTCAAGATCGGTGTCGGCTGTCGGGGCGGCAGCCGGCGCCACGGCTCCACATAGCGACGCGTAGCACGCCCACTGGGGGGGCGAGCGCTGGCGTCAATCCCCTGGCACCCGCCAGTGTGGCCCCTCACCGCGGACCATTCGCGTTGGTCGTCGAGGAAACCTGGAATGGCTGCTCGCCTAGCTTAGCTAAGCTAGAAGCTACGGAGCGGTAGATCGCCCGAGTCAACTAGAGCGTTCATTCCCGATCGCGTTCACGTCATCAGTCCGATTCGGCAATTGGCCCGAGGTCTATCTCCAACCGTTCCGCCAAGCGGCGACAATGGTGGTTGTACGGCTCAAGTTCCAAGCCACGAAGCGTGTAGTCGCTCGCAGCATCCAGATCGTTCAAATGCAAGCATAGCCACGCCAGTCTCGAAAACGTGGTGGCATCCGCGTGGTCGACGTACCGCTGGAGTAGCGCCAGTATGCGGCCCGCCATCGTCCGTCGCTCGTCGAGGCCGATACTGAGCGCACCCGCGGCTGCTAGCGAGTTGAAACGATTCGCAGCAAGGCTGACATCGTGCATGCTCGACTCGGGGGCCTCGGCTACCTGGACGCGGGCATGGAGTTCTCCTTGCGCGTCCCCAACGCGAATCGACGTCTCTGCGAGTCGACGCCATACCTCGACGTCGTCCGGGTTCGTTTCGAGATAGCGCTTGAGTATTCCAACGGAGCGAACCGCGCCCTCAGCCGGCTGCGGAAACTCATCGAATAGGTCGGCGACCCGAAGCCACGCCGGGGGGTAGTTCCGCGCGATAAACTCAAGAACGGCAACTTCCTCGGTTATGTCCACACCGCTTTGCGCTCGCTCGGCGAGAGAGGCGACAAGCCAGTCGAGTCTCGGACCAAGACCGCGCCCAGCTTCGTGGATCCGGGCGGCGCCGAACATCCGGATCACCTCCGTGTCCGCGTCGATGGCTGTCTTCATACTCGACACTGTCAGCTTCTTGCGCCCAAAGACTCCTGCCGCTAGCGGCACCCGAATGAACTGGCTTGCCGGTTCGGCCTCGCCGACTATCTCTATCAAAGAGCTCAGTTCGAGGTCATCCAGCGCCTTCGCAACATCCATTCGTTCGTTGATCGGGCGCAGTAGCGCAGCCTCTACGGCGAGCCTCGGAATGATGGACCGCCAATTGCACAACGTGAGAAATACGCGTTGCGCTGCAGGTGAGATCGCCGTGAACGTCCGCTCGAAGAGCGCGTCAAGAATGTCGTCTCGGTTTGCGATGACGCGCTCCAAGGAGGGCGGTCGCTTCCGGATAGCTACCTCCCCAAGCAGCACCTTGGCGACATACGGATGCCCGTCAGATTCCTCGTACAGCTCCTCGAGGAACTTGTCGTTTAGGATCGCAGCGATACCAAGCCGGTCCGCTGTCGAAGTGGCCAGTTCGCGGAACTCTTCACGAGTCATCCCGCGGACTTCTACCGGATAATCTCCGCGGAACTCGCGTATGCGCGAGGTGATAAGAACCTTGTTCGGGATGCGAATGTTAGCATCGATCCAGTTATAGACATCCACGGGGTTCCGTACAGTCTCGAAGTTATCGAAGACAAAGACGTAAGGACCGTCCTCGGCTTTCCCGGCCATTGACTTGGCTAGGAAGTCAATGTCATCAAAATCCTTGCTGGCGGACCCCGGCGGGTTCATGAGTTCGACAAACTGCCCAGCGATGTCGGTCTGCGTTAGCACATCCGGCTGGACGCGCCGAGGACCGTGGGGTAGTAGATCGATATCGCGAGCACTGAACCAAACGATGGCGAGGAAGTCTCCGGAGTGGGCGAGACGGTGAAGTACTTCGAGTGCCAAGGACGTCTTGCCACCACCTCGGCCAACGAGAGTTACGATTGGGTGCCGATCATCGGTGAGCAAACCTTCGAGATTCCCCTCGATCTCTAGCCTGCTCACATAGTCCTGAAGCCGTGTGGGAGTATTGGTAAAGGTTGTGCCGACGATATCCAAAGCTGGTCGCGCTGACGTGCCACTCGCTGGAAGCGCTGACGCTGGCACCAGATACGGCAATGAGTCGATCTGCCTTACCTCATTGCTGAGATAGGAGAGTGCTTCAAATCCGGTGGCCTTGAAGTTGCCGTTCGCAACGAAGAAGTCGGTGAGGTCGACGTTTGTGTACACCAAGGGCACCGCAAACAGCTCGCTATCGATAGCGATGTATACGCCTTCTGTAATCTGGTGAGTCGCTTCCAACTTGAGGTGGTCGAAGGGCCCGGAGGCGCCGCCCACCATGACCACCCGGTGCTTTCCAGACAGGTTTCGACGCACGAATGCCCACGGCTGTTGGAAAAGGGAAAAGTTCTCGCCGAACAATCGCAGCGACTCTTCGAGATGAACGGCCATGTCCGAGCAAGCCTGACCGGTCGGTGCACCATGCCCGCGCGTACGATTCCGGAGCCAAGCGAAGGTCTGAAACCATCGCTGCAACGCAACCTTGCTGGGAAGCGCTGGCGCGCCAGGATCGACGCACCGGGCCACTCGATCGAGCAACTCGACCGCGTCTCGTTGCCAGGCTTCGTCCCCAGCGCCCCACCGCTGCATGAATTCTCGCTTGAACCCGACCGCCTGAGGCGGCAGAAGTTGGCTTACGGGTCCCGCGAGCAGGTCGTCAAGCTGCTGTGTCCAGTCACCGATGGAGTTGGCTCGTACGAGCGTATATTCGACGCCGTAACGCTGGCGCTCTCGATCCTCGCTAAGCATGGACGTGAGGGCCGCTATTGCGAGCTTCACCGAGAGTTCGCCGAGGTAGAGGAGGTCGTAGAATAAGGCGGTGTCGGAATCACTTCGCGCAAGTTCGACGCGCCGCCACATCCGTTCTAGTGGTATGAGTGCTGTGTCCGCCATGATCGCCCTCTGCTTCTCTCGGTCGAGGCTACGCCCCGAATCTCTCATGCGCGCGCCGCCTTCGCGGGAAACGTGCGGCCAGCTACTGCGAGCGAGTTTCACCACCAGACCGACGATGATCAGGAAAGCGTTGGCGGGAGGAGTGGCCGGGTGGGACGGCTCCTCCATCCAACCCGCTCCTGGTCCTCAGGTCAGGCCGTTCCCGTCGCTGCCCTCGGCGGGAAGTATCGGCGAGTCTGCGGAGGTTGCGCCTTGGCTATCCCAGAACACGCTCCCATACGGTCCGCCCCTACCGGATGTCTCCGAAACCCGCCTAGCTCGGCCGCCTGGGCAGCCCACCAACCAGTGCTGGCCCTTGACACGGGCGTAGGGGTACACCGCCCGCCTCGCACAGCCCGTACGTGCGTTCGTCGGCACCCGGTGCCCATAACGCTCAGGCTCGTGGCACCCTCGACCCCGCTCGACATGTGCCGTTGAGGGCGGAACGGCGCCGTGGCGCTGCCATCCGGTATTCGCGACTACGCCCGCCTTGAGGAATGGACTCACCCGTTACCTACTGCCGGAGTTGTTCTCGGCGTGAGTTCCGGGTCGCCGGTGAGGACGCCCAGTGGGTGGTTTGCCGACCGCTCCGGCGGTCTGAGTCGGAACTCGATTGGTCGGCGTCGTCCGGGCGACGGCCGTGGTGAAGGGGTACGATGCCGGCCGGTCGGCGCCGTGGATGGGGGTCCGAGGACGATGCCGGAGAGCACGACACCAGCGACCCGGGACGACCGGATCCTGCCTGCAACCCGGGCCCTGTCGATCTTCATCATCCCGTTCCTGCTCGTCGGCTTCGCCGTCCTGTTCTTCTGGCCGTCCGACACCGACAGCCTCTTCGCGTGGACGATCGCGCCGCCCCTCACGGCCATGGTCCTGGGATCGGTCTACCTGGGCGGGGCCTGGTTCTTCTTCCAGGCGACCCGGGCCTCGACCTGGCAGACCATCAAGGGCGGCTTCGTGCCGGTCGGGGTGTTCGCCACGATCCAGGGCTTGAACACCATCCTCCACTGGGACAAGTTCAACCACGGCCACGTCGCGTTCTGGCTGTGGGCCGGGCTGTACTTCACCACCCCCTTCCTGGTCTTCGGGGTATGGCTGGCCAACCGCCGGGTGGCGGCACCGGACGATGGCGCGGCGCTGGCCGACGCCGCCACCTATGCGATCGGGTTCCTGGGCGTCCTGGCGGCGGCCATGGGCCTGTTCCTCTTCCTCACCCCGACGAGCGCGATCGACCTCTGGCCGTGGACGCTCACGCCGCTCACCGCCCGGGTCATGGGGGCCATCTTCTGCCTCGGCATCGCCGGTGCCGGCGTGCTGTTCGACCGGCGATGGAGCGCGGCCCGCATCCCGCTGCAGGTGGCGATGGTGATGCTGGCGTGCATCCTGGTGGCCGCGCTGCGGGGCCGTGACGACTTCGACTCGTCGAACGCCCTCTCGTGGATGCTGGTGGGAGGGTTCGCCGCCGTCCTCGTCGGCGCAGCGGTGGTGTACCGGAAGATGTCGGCCGGTACGGCCTGACCCTCAGTCGCCGACAGCGCCGTCGACCAGCTCCCGGAGGATGTCGGCGTGGCCGTTGTGGCGGGCGTACTCCTCGATCATGTGGACGTAGATCCACCGCAACGAGCATGGCTTGCCGTGCCGCACTCCCTCACCGTCGAGGGTGAAGCCGGCGGCCGCCGTCCGGCTGGATTCGCATTCCGCGTGCCAGGCCTGCAGGTCGGCGTCCCAATCGGCGTCGTCGAGCGGGACAAGCTCGCTGTCGTCAACCTCCGGGTCGTACCAGATGGGCGGCGCGTCGGTCACGCGGAGCAGCACCCGTTGGAACCAGTTCCGCTCGACCTCGGCCAGGTGGCGGACGAGACCGTGCAGCGACAGCTTCGACGTGGTGACGGGGCCGGGCCTTGCGGTCGGCGTCGTCGAGACCCTCGCACTTGAGCAGCAGCGTCGTGCGGTGGTACTCGAGCCACGTTTCGAGCATGGTTCGCTCGTCGGCCACCATGGGCGGGTCGTGGCGGCGGGGATCGGAGAGCTCCTCGACCACGACGCGCTCAGTCTGTCCGGCTGAAGCGGGCGACCGCCACCACGAACACGACGGCGCCGAGGACGGCCAGCACCACCAGCTGCAGGGCGATCGGCACCGGCCAGCCCATCCAGGTGAGCCGGGGGTCGAGGGCCCGGACCGCCGCCGGGGAGAGGTCGAGGTGACCGAACACCACGTGGCGCATGGGCTGGACGGCGTAGGTGAGGGGGTTGAGCTTGGTGGCCACCGCCAGCCAGGTGGGCAGGCCCGCCGTCGGGTAGAGGGCCCCCGACAGGAACATCATCGGGGTGACCACCGTCTGGATCACCGGCATGACCGACTGGATGTTGGACACCCTGGCCCCCAGCAGCAGCCCGAAGGCGGTGATGGCGAGCGAGGCCAGGAACAGGATGGCGACCAGCTCGAGGAGCATGACGGGGTGGTAGGGCACCCCCGCCAGCCCGGCCAGGGCCACCAGCACCAGGGCCTGGGCGGTGGCCACGATGGCCCCCCCCAGGCACTTGCCGGCCATGATCGAGGCGCGGCTGATGGGGGCCACCAGCATCTCCCGGAGGAAGCCGAACTCGCGGTCCCACACCACCGACACACCCGAGAACACGGCCGTGAACATCACCGAGGTGGCCAGCACGCCGGGGAACAGGAAGGTGCGGAAGTCGAGGCCCTGGGTGCCCGGCTCGACCACCTGCGACAGGCCCGTCCCGAGCACGAACAGCCACAGGAGGGGCTGGACCATCCCCGCCACCAGCCGGCGACGGTCGGTGATCCACCGCAGCAACTCCCGGTGGCAGACGATCTTGACCGCCCGCAGGTCGCTGGCCAGGCCCGCCGGCGCCCGGCGGACGGGAGCGACCGGCAAGGGTGACGCCGCCGGGGACGTACCTGCGGTCGAGGTGACGGCGGGCGGGGTGGTGGGTGGGGTGGTGGGTGGGGTGGTGGGCGGCGTGGCCGGCATGGCGGGCTACCTCCGTCCGCGGAACATGGGCGGGATCTCGGGACCGGCGTTCTCGGCGTCGCGGATGGTGCGTCCGGTGTAGGACATGAACACGTCGTCGAGGGTGGGCCGGGTGACGCTCACCGAGCGTACGGCCACGCCGAGATCGGCGAGCAGTCGGGGGACGAAGGCCTCGCCGTCGGCCACGTTGAGCACCAGACCGTCGGCCGTCGACACCGCCTCCAATCCGAACCGGCCGGCGATGGCGGCGGATGCAGCCTGGTCGTCGGCCGTCACCAGCCGCACCCGGTCGGTGCCGATGGCCGCCTTCAGGGCCTGGGGGGTGTCGAGGGCCACGATCTGGCCGACATCCATGATGGCGATGCGGTCGCAGTGCTCGGCCTCGTCCATGTAGTGGGTGGTGAGGAAGATGGTGAGGTCCTCCTGGCGGCGGAGCTGGTCGAGGTACTCCCAGATCGAGGCCCGGGTCTGGGGGTCGAGGCCGACGGTGGGCTCGTCGAGGAAAAGGACCCGGGGCGAGTGGAGCAGGCCCCGGGCGATCTCCAGGCGCCGCCTCATGCCCCCCGAGTAGGTGGACACCTCCTTGTCGCGACGGTCCCACAGGCCGACCAGCTCGAGCACCTGGCGCATCCGGGTGGCCAGCTCGTCGGCCGGCACCCCGTAGAGCTGGCCGTGGAACCGCAGGTTCTGGGTGCCGGAGAGGTAGGTGTCGAGCGTCTGGTCCTGGAAGACGAGGCCGATCTCCCGGCGGACGTCGTCCCGCTCCGCGACCACGTCGAAGCCGGCGACCGACGCCCGGCCCGCCGTCGGCCGCAACAGGGTGCACAGCATGTTGATGGTGGTGGACTTGCCCGCGCCGTTGGGCCCGAGGAACCCGAAGGTCTCCCCCGCCTGCACCTCGAAGTCGACGCCCCGGACGGCGTGGACGTCGCCGAAGCGCTTCTCCAGTCCCTCGACCCGTATCGCCGGGGGACGAGCTGTTCCCTGGGCCAACCGTCCTCCTTCGCCTAATCGTTGGTACTTCCAACGATAGATCATGCCCACCGAATGTCAAGAACGACTATCCTGGGGGACGTGGACAGCTGCGCCCGTCCGGTCGACGTGCTCTCGGGCGTGTTCCTCTTGGCCCGGGACCTGCGCCGGGAGATCGCGGACCTGATGGCCACCGAGCAGTGGGCCATCGACGCCGGCTTCCGCCCGCCGTGCGTCGGCGTGATGACGGTGGTCGGCAAGCTCGCTCCCGTCTCGCAGCGGGCGATCAGCGACCATCTCGGACTCGACGCGAGCGACGTGGTCGGCGTCCTCGACATCCTCGAGGGAGCGGGCATGGTCGAGCGCCGGCGCGACCCCGACGACCGCCGGCGCCACGCGGTGGTCCTCACCGAGGCCGGCGAGCAGGCGGCGCGCCGGCTGACGGAGCTCCGGGCCGAGGCCGAGGACCGGGTGCTGGCCGGCCTCGACCCCGACGAGCGCCGCCAGCTGGCCGACCTCCTCGAACGGGCCCTGGGGGCCCGCACCGCCGACCGCCAGGCCTCCCCCGCATGACCTCCTGCGTGACCCGCGCTGCCCGATAGCCTCGGCCGGGATATGGACGTCCACTTCTACTTCGACGCGATGTGCCCGTGGACGTGGATGACGTCCCGATGGCTGGTCGACGTGTCCGCCCGGCGCGATCTCGACATCCACTGGCACAGCTTCAGCCTCGCCCTCCTCAATGAAGGCCAACCGATCCCTCCGTACCTGCTGAAGCTCGTGCCCGACATCGTCGAGCGCCATACCCTCGGGCTCCAGATCCTCCGCGTCGTCGAACTCCTCGCCGAGGCGGGTCGCAACGACGACATCGGGCGCTTCTACACCGAGTGCGGGACGCGGTTCCACATCCACGATGTGCCTCCGGATCGGACGGCCCTGGAGGACGCGGCGCTGGCGGCAGGCGTGGAGGACGCGCTGGTGGCGGCCGACGACGACGCGTGGACCGACCGGGTCCGGGCGTCGCTGGCCGAGGGACTGGCCCGGGCCGGGCCCGACGTCGGATCACCGGTCCTCGTCATCGACGACAACGAGCGGGGCGCGTTCGGACCCATCGTCTCACCGCCGCCGACCGGCGACGACGCCCTACGCCTGTGGGATGCGGTGGTCACGCTGCACTCGCTCGCCCCGTTCTGCGAGATCAAGCGAGGCCGCACCGGTCTTCCGGCGATTCCTGGCCGCGCCTGAGGCTGCCGAGCCCTGGCCCTCGGCGGAGCCCGAACGGTCGCTGCCGGGCTCGATCCCGTTCATCGACTC
>CAVZAH010000002.1:0-49678 GCA_963773275.1 uncultured Acidimicrobiia bacterium
CGATCCCGTTCATGGGATGGATCCCCGGTTTCGGCCCGGCGCGGTAACCCCCGGCGCAACCGTCAGCGGCGAGACCCCGGATGGGAGCCGGGGGTCTCGCCGCGTCCGGGACCCCCTGGTCGTCCGGGAGGCTCCGCGGCGGCCACAATGGCGGGATGCTCGAACGGCTGCCGGAGCGGGTCCGCACGCCGGCGATGGCGCGGGCGGTGATGGCGCCGTCGGCGATCCTCCTGGCCGGCGCGGGGACGGCGGCCGCCATCCTCACCGGCGTGCCCCTGGCGGCGGCGGCCGTGGTCGGTGCCCTCGCCTGGGCGGGGAAGGTGGCGCTCGCCATCCCCCGCAAGGAGCGGCGGCCCGACATGAACCCGGCCACCGTCAAGGAGCCGTGGCGGTCACTCGTCCGCCAGACGATGAAGGCCGAGGACCGGTTCAAGGAGACGGTGCGCACCACCCGTCCCGGACCTCTGCGGGACCGCCTCTCGGAGGTGTCGGCGCAGGTCGGCGTGGCCGTCGATGCGTCCTGGAAGATCGCCCAGCGGGGCGACAGCCTCGACGCCGCGGTCCGCGAGCTCAACGCCGACGCCATCGCCACCGAGCTGGCGGCCCGCACCGCCGAGCTCCGCCAGTCGCCCGGACGCCCCGAGCTGGAAGGCACCGTGGCCGCCCTCCGGCGCCAGTTGGAGTCGGCCGTGCGGGTGGGCGAGGTGGCCCGCGACGCCCTCGACCGGCTTCGGCGGTTGAACGCCCAGCTCAACGAAGCGGTGGCCCGGGCCGTCGAGCTCTCGCTGGGGCCGGCCGACGTGGGCGCCCTCCAGCCCCTCGGCGCCGACGTCGACGGGGTCGTCGCCGAGCTGGAATCGCTCCGGGTGGCGCTCGAGGAGTCGGGTTCGGCCTCATGACCGGCCCCTGACCGGGGAGCGGTGCGTGTAGCGTCCTCTGCCGTGCAGGACCGGTTTCGGGCACGGGGTTTGGCCGTGCTGGCGATCGCCGGCGTCGTGTTCACGGGCGTGGTGGTGTGGATCACGACCCCCTCGCCCGGTGGCGCCGGGCCCAGCGCCGGCCTCGACACCACGGCGGCGGCCGCCCTGGAGCCGGTGGACGGTCTCAGCCCCGTCCCCCCCGGTCCCACCATCGCCGGCGCCGGGGGGGCAACCGTGGCGGTCTCCGGTGCGGGCAGCCCCACCTCGCCCCCCACCTCGGCCCTCTCGTCCGTCGTGGCCGACTGCACCCCGGCGTCGCTCGGCCAGCGGGCGGCCCGCACCCTGATCGTCGGCCTGCCCGACGTCAAGGAACCCACCGATCCCATGATCAGGAAGGTGCTCGACATCGGGGTGGGAGGGATCTTCCTCAACCCCGGCAACGTCGAGTCGCGCAGCCAGGTGATGCGCCTCATCCGTGGCATCCGGGCCGCCGCCGGGCGTCCGATCGTGATCTCGGTCGACGAGGAGCCGGGCCGGGTCTCGACGTTCGGCGACCTCATCGGTGCCAGCCCGTCCGCCCGGCGCATGGCGAACGAGGGGCCCGCCACCGAGGTCCGGGCCTACGCCCAAACCGTCGCCGTCGAGCTGGCCCGTCTCGGGATCGACCTCAACCTGGCCCCGGTGGCCGACCTCACCGACGGCCCGTACGACGAGATCATCGGCGACCGGTCGTTCTCGGCCGACGCCGCCATCGCCTCCGAGTACGCGGTGGCCTACGCCGAGGGAATGACGGACGGGGGCGTGCGGGCGGTGGCGAAGCACTTCCCGGGCCAGGGCCGCTCGACGGACGACATCCACTTCGAGGCGGCCGATCCGATCACGGTGCCGCTCGACACCCTGCGCATCACCGACGTGCGCCCCTTCCGCGACCTGGTCCGGGCCGGTATCCCGGTGGTGATGATGAACCACGTCCGGTACACGGCCCTCGACCGGGGCCTCCCCGCCAGCCTGTCGCCCAAGGCCTACACGCTCCTGCGGGAGCTGGGCTTCCGCGGGGTCGCCATCACCGACTCCCTGGGCATGGGGGCCGTCAACCTCACGTGGGGCTTCTACGACTCGGCACCCATGGCGGTCGCCGCCGGGGCCGACGGCCTGCTCGCGACCGACGGCTTCTTCGCCGAGGAGATGCGCGACGGGCTGGTCGACGCCATCGCCGCCGGCCGGCTCTCCGAGCGACGGCTGAACGAGGCCGCCGCCCGCATGGTGGCCCTGGCCGGCGCCGACCCCCGGCCGGTGGCGTGCGTCGACGTCGACGTCCCCCGGATGGAGCCGGCTCCGATGCCGCTGCCGGCGCCCGTGATCAGCGACCGCGACCCGGGCGAGGTGGCCGGCATCGTTGGCGGGGTCCTCGCCGGTGCCGTGGCCCGCGCCCGGCTGGCGGACGACGGACGGTAGGCTCCCCCCAATGAGCCGTCGAAACTCGACGACCATCGGCGTGGCGGCCGCCGTCCTGGCTGCGGGGCTGTTCGGCCTCACGTGGCGCAACATGTCCCGCGATCCCGCCGAGGTCGTGGCCGGGCGCCGGGTGGTCACGACGACCACCACGCCGCAGCCGCAGGTCGCCGCCCCGTCGACCACCGCCGTCCCGGTGATCGGGCCGACCCGGGAGGCGGCGCCCGGCAACCCGCTTCGGCTGGGCTACGCCCGGCCACCCTCCTCCCCCGCCATGGTGGCCGATGCCGTCGTGGCGTCGGTGGGCCTCTACAACGCTCCCGGCGACGCCGAGCCGGCCGACAGCCTCGACAATCCCACGTGGGAAGGCCTGCCCGGGGTCTACCTGGTGCAGCAGGAGTGGGGCGACTGGCTCGAGGTGCAGATCCCCATGCGGCCCAACGAGTCGACCGCCTGGATCAAGAAGGCCGACGTCTCCATCCGCCAGACCCAGTACCGCATCGTCGTCAACGTCTCGGAGCGCCGGCTGATCGCCTACGACGGGGCCAAGCCGTTCCTCGACACCCAGGTGGCCGTCGGCACCGGGAGCACCCCCACCCCCACCGGCAACTACTTCATCGACGGGACCGTGCAGGTGGAAGACCCCTCCGGTCCGTTCGGGGCGTACCAGATGAGCGTGGCCGCCTTCTCCGAGGTGCACTACAGCTTCGGCGGCGGGATCGGCCAGATCGCCCTCCACGGCACCAACAACCCGGCCCTCCTGGGCACGCCCGCCAGCAACGGCTGCGTCCGCATGACCAACGACGACATCACCCTGCTGGCCAACTCCGCCCCGCCCGGCACGCCCGTACAGATCGTCGGCTAGGAAAAGCGCGGCGAAGCCCGCGAGGGCTTCGGTCAGGCGCCGACGTAGGCCGCGAGGTGCTCGCCGGTAAGGGTGGAGCGGGCGGCGACGAGGTCGGCGGGTGTGCCCTCGAACACGATCCGGCCGCCGTCGTGGCCGGCGCCGGGGCCGAGGTCGATGATCCAGTCGGCGTGCGCCATCACCGCCTGGTGGTGGGCGATGACGATGACCGACTTGCCCGCGTCGACGAGCCGGTCGAGCAGGCCGAGCAGCTGCTCGACGTCGGCCAGGTGGAGGCCGGTGGTCGGCTCGTCGAGGACATAGACGTCGCCCTTCTCGGCCATGTGGATGGCCAACTTGAGCCGCTGCCGCTCGCCGCCGGACAGCGTGGTGAGCGGCTGGCCGAGGCTGAGGTACCCGAGCCCGACGTCGGCCAGCCGGTCGAGGATGGCGTGGGCGGCCGGCGTGCGGGCCTCGCCCGCGCCGAAGAACTCCTCGGCCTCGGTCACCGACATCGCCAGCACCTCGCTGATGTCGCGGCCGCCGAGGCGGTACTCGAGCACCGCTGCGTCGAAGCGCTTCCCCTCGCACACCACGCAGGTGGTGGCGACGCCGGCCATCATCCCGAGGTCGGTGTAGATGACGCCGGCGCCGTTGCAGTTGGGGCAGGCGCCCTCGGAGTTGGCGCTGAACAGCGCCGGCTTCACCCCGTTGGCCTTGGCGAACGCCTTGCGGATCGGCTCGAGCAGCCCGGTGTAGGTGGCCGGGTTGCTCCGTCGCGAGCCGCGGATCGCGCTCTGGTCGACCGACACCACACCCTCGCGGGCAGGGATCGACCCGTGCACGAGCGAGCTCTTGCCGGAGCCGGCGACGCCGGTGACGACGCAGAGCACCCCGAGCGGGATGTCGACGTCGACGTCCTGCAGGTTGTGGGTGGTGGCGCCGCGGATCTCCAGCGAGCCGGTGGGCTTGCGCAACGTCTTCTTGAGGCCGGCCCGGTCGTCGAGGTGGCGGCCGGTGATGGTGCCGCTGGCCCGCAGCCCCTCGACGGTGCCCTCGTAGCAGATGGTGCCGCCCGCGGTGCCGGCGCCGGGACCGAGGTCGACGACGTGGTCGGCGATCGCGATCGCCTCCGGCTTGTGCTCGACGACGAGCACCGTGTTGCCCTTGTCCCGCAGCTGCAGCAGCAGGTCGTTCATCCGCTGGATGTCGTGGGGGTGCAGGCCGATGGTGGGCTCGTCGAAGACGTACGTGACGTCGGTGAGCGAGGAGCCGAGGTGGCGGATCATCTTGGTGCGCTGCGACTCGCCGCCCGACAGGGTGCCCGACGGCCGGTCGAGCGAGAGGTAGCCCAGCCCGATCTCCACGAACGAGTCGAGTGTCCGCACAAGGGCGTCGAGCAGCGGCGCCACCGACGGTTCGTCGAGGCTTCGGACCCATCCGGCGAGGTCGCTGATCTGCATCTTGCAGGCGTCGGCGATGTTGATCCCGTCGATCTTCGACGACCGGGCCGCCTCTGCCAGCCGGGTACCGTCGCAGTCGGGACAGGTGGTGAAGGTGACCGCCCGCTCCACGAACGCCCGGATGTGGGGCTGCAGGGCGTCGGGGTCCTTGGAGAGGAACGATTTCTGGATCTTCGGGATCAGACCCTCATAGGTGAGGTTGACGCCGTCGACCTTCACCTTGACCGGCTCCTTGTAGAGGAAGTCGTCGAGCTCCTTCTTGGAGTACTCGCTGATCGGCTTGTCCGGGTCGACGAAGCCCGACTCGGCGTAGACCCGCACCGTCCAGAAGCTGTCCGACTTCCAGCCGGGGATGGTGAACGCGCCTTCGGCGAGCGACTTCGAGTCGTCGTAGAGCTGGGTGAGGTCGATGTCGGAGACCGAGCCGCGGCCTTCGCAGCGCGGACACATGCCTCCGGTGATGCTGAAGCTGCGCCGCTCCTTCACCGTCTTGCCGGCGCGCTCGAGGGTGACCGCGCCCGCGCCGCTGATCGAGGCGACGTTGAAGGAGAACGCCTGGGCCGAGCCGATGTGGGGCTGGCCGAGGCGGCTGAAGAGGATGCGCAGCATCGCGTTGGCGTCGGTGGCGGTGCCGACGGTGGAGCGGACGTCGGCACCCATCCGCTGCTGGTCGACGAGGATCGCGGTCGTCAGGCCGTCGAGCACGTCGACCTCGGGCCGCGACAGCGTCGGCATGAAGCCCTGCACGAAGGTGCTGTAGGTCTCGTTGAGCAGTCGCTGCGACTCCGCCGCGATCGTGCCGAACACCAGGGAGCTCTTGCCCGAGCCGGAGACGCCGGTGAACACCGTCAGCCGGCGCTTCGGGAGCTCGATGCTCACGTCCTTGAGGTTGTTCACCCGTGCGCCGTGCACGCGGATCAGATCGTGACGGTCGGCAACGTGCCGCGCCGGCGACTGCGTATCCGTCCTCGTGGCCTCGCTCATCGTGTCTCCATCTGTTCGCGGGACCACCTTCGCGGTCTCCGTCGGTGTCGCGTCAATCACCGTGACTGCCATTGGTACGACCGTAGGAGGACTGACCCGGCGCGTGCTTCTCCGATCCTGCTCGATGCTGAGGGCGGTTGGGGCGCCGCGGTGCACCGGCGGCCGCGTCGGCTCGGATCGAGACACGCCGGGAGCCGTCCGTCGGGAGGTCTCCCGGCTGGTTCAGGCGTCGGACGACTTGGCCTCGCCGTGCAGCCGGTCGTGGAGACCCTCCTGGGTGGCCGCACTCAGCCCGGGGTCGGCGTCGAGGTCGTGCACCGTCTGCAGGTGCTCGGCGAGGGTGCCGTCGACGCCTGCCACCCCGTCGTGGCCGTGATCGCCGACGATCCCCGATGTCGCCTCGGCGGCCTCGATCTCATCCTCGGGCAACTCATCGTGCATCTCCACCACGCCGAAGTCCTCACCCCGCGGGCCGGACCGCAAACCCGCCGCCCCGACTGTCGCCGCGCCCGGCGATGTCCACCAAAAGGTGTCCCACCCAGAAGATCTCCCACCCAGAGGATGTCCCACCGGCGTAACCTGCAGGCATGGCAAACAAGGCGCCGGCAAAGCCGCAAACCAAGAAGACGGGCAAGTCCCTGCAGGAGAAGCGGGCGGCCAAGCAGGCCAAGAAGTCCGAGAAGAAGGGCGGCAGCACCTCCTAGCGGCCGGGGCGGCCCGACTCGAGCTCGGCGACCAAGGAGTCGACCACGTCGACCAGAGTGCCGCCACCGGCCACGATGGCCCGCTGGCGGAGGTAGCTGGGGCCGTGGTCGAGCACGTCGAGGTTGGCCCGCAGCTCGTCGAGACATCCCAGGCGGGCGGCGGTGGACGAGAGCTCGTCCACCAGCCCGCAGATCGCGTCCCGGAGCGGTACCCGGGCGCCCTGATCGTCGACGATGAGGTCGGCGTCGAGGCCGTGGCGGGACGCCTTCCACTTGTTCTGCTTGACCACCCACTCCCGGGGCACCCGGAGCTTCTCCCCCGCCTCGAGGCGGGTGTCCATCCACTCCACCAGGCTCTGGGCCATGGCGGCCAGCGACGCCACCTCCCGCATGGTGGAGATGCCGTCGCAGATCCGTAGCTCGACGGTGCCGAAGTCGGGGTGGGGCCGGATATCCCACCACACCTCACGGATGCTGGTGATGGCCTGGGCCGCGATGAACGTGCCCATGAACTCCTCGAACTCGGCCCAGCCGGCGAGCTGGTAGGGCAGCCCGGCGGTGGGCAGGCACTCGAACACCTTGCTCCGGCTCGAAGCCATCCCCGTGTCGTAGCCCTCCCAGAACGGGCTGGAGGCGGACAGGGCGAGGAAGTGGGGGATGTAGGCGTTGAGGGCGTTGGCGATGGCGATGACCTTCTCCGCCGACCGCACGCCGACGTGGAAGTGCACGCCGAAGATCTGCAGTCGCTTCCCGGCCCACTGGGTCTCCTCGAGGAGGGCGGCGTAGCGGGGGCTGGGGCTGACCTGCTGGTCGCGCCAGAAGGAGAACGGGTGCGAGCCGGCGGAGATGAGGGCCAGGCCGCGCCCGTCGACCGGACCCGACACCTCCTTGAGGGTGTGCTCGAGGTCGTTGCGGGCCTCGGCCACGGTGCCGCAGATGCCGGTGATGATCTCGAGGGTGCACTCGAACAGCTCGTGCTTCACCTTCGGGTGCTCGCCGCCGGGATGTCCGACGCCCAGCTCCTCGAGAATCGAGGTGGCCGCGCTGCTGAGCTGGCGGGACCGGCGGTCGACTATGGCCAGCTCGACCTCGACGCCGAGGCTGCTGCGTTCCGAGGCGTGGAAGGGGATGTGCACGGCGGACCTCCTACCCGAGAGCGTACGTATCCGCGGCCCCGTCCGGCGTACAGTCGCGGACATGTTCAAGCTCATGGGGCGATGGTGGGCGTACCTGACGGCCAAGCTGTCCGGCTCGTTCGAGGAGAAGGCCGATCCGAAGGTCCAACTCCAGCAGGCGATCGCGGAGGCGCAGGACCAGCACCGGCGGCTGACGGAGCAGGCGGCCAACGTCATCGCCCACCAGAAGCAGACCGAGATGCGCCTCAACCGGGCCATGGGTGAGCTGGAGAAGCTCAACGGGTCCACTCGCCAGGCCGTCACCATGGCCGACGAGGCCACCGCGAGGGGCGACACGGCCAAGATGGCCGACTACACCAAGGCGGCGGAGGCCTTCGCCAACCGGCTGATCTCGGTGGAGCAGGAGGCCGAGAGCATGAAGCAACTGCTCCTCCAGGCCACCGAGGCGGCCGACCAGGCCAAGCACGCGGTTCGGCAGAACTCGATGGCCCTGCAGAAGAAGCTGTCCGACCGTCAGAAGCTGATGGGCCAGCTCGACCAGGCCAAGATGCAGGAGCAGGTCAACAAGGCGATGACGTCGCTCAACGAGGCGGTGGGCCAGGACGTCCCCACCCTCGACCAGGTGCGCGACAAGATCGAGGCCCGTTACGCCAAGGCCCTGGGGACGGCCGAGCTCACCGAGACTTCGGTGGAGAACCGGATGCTCGAGGTCGAGCAGGCTCAGGTGAACTCCGAGGCCCAGGCCCGCCTGGCCGAGATCCGCAGCCAGTTGGGCCTGTCCTCGGCCAGCGCGCCCGCCAGCGGCGAGCTGGGCACCTCCGCCGCCGGCGAGGAGCCCGCCGCCGAACCGGGCCCCGCGCCGGGCTGACCCCTCAGGACCCGCCGTCGGGGATCGGCTGGCTCTGGCGCCGGTTGGGGACCGACGGGCTCGTGGCGCCGGTGCCCCAGAAGCGGAATTCGGGGTCGCCGTAGAGTTGGTAGGCGTCCCAGTCGGGTCGGCCCGCGTCCGTGAGGTGCCGGCGGCCGGCGAGCACCGCCGACCCCAGCGTCGAGCGGCAGGGATCGTCGGGCCGTCCCACCGTCCCCAGCAGGGTGGCGTAGAACGTGGCGCTGAACGCCTTGGCGCTCGCGTCGTCGACCGCCCGTGCCGTCCCGAGGAGGTTGCGGACCCCCCGGCCCATGAACTCGTCGGCCAGGCCGGGGAGGCCGGTGGAGACCCGCCCCGAATGGCAGGCGTTGGCCACGAGCAACGGGGGCAGCCGCTCGACCATCTCCAAATGGGTTCCCTTCAGCAGCCCGTCGGCCAACATCCAGCCGTTGGCGCCGGCATCGGTGCTGGAGAACGTGCCGTGGCCGGCGTAGTGCACGATGTCGTACTCCCAGTGCAGCAGGCGGTGGAGGACGTTGGGCAGGGTGGCGGGCGTCTCCCCCGATCCACCACCGTCGGCCCCCACCAGGTGGTGCACCTCGACGTTGTGGCGGCGGAGGAGGGTGACGACCGCCTGGGCCTCCTCCCGGGCCCCGGGGAGCTCACCCCCGCCCCCCGGCACGCCCGGATCCCCGATGACCAGCACCCGGCGGAGGGCGACGTGGCCGGTGACGACCGGCGGCGGGCTCAGGGTGGTGCGCAGCTGCCGGGCCAGGGGCGTGCTCAGGCCCAGGAACATCGGTCCCGGGGCCATGGGCACGCCGACCTTGAGGACCTCCCAGGGGATACCGGCGGTGACGGGGTCGACCTCGAGGACCATGCTCCGCTTCTGGCGCAGGAACGGCCGGAAGTCGTCGGGGACGGCCAGCCGTACCAGCAGCTCCCCCGCGCTCTCGAGGTCGCCCGCGGCCTCGGTGTTGGCCTGCTCCACCAGCGCCTTGAACAGCTCGACGTCGAGGCCCAGAGGCCGCTCGGAGACGGTGGCGGCGTCGCTGATGGCCGCCACCCGGAGCTCGCCGTCACGCACCAGGATGCTGTAGCGGGTGGGCGCATCGGCGCCCTCGGCGTTCGGCGGCCGCCGCACCTCGAAATCGTGCCGGCCGATCGACCGCAGCTCCTTCAGGCGCTCGTCCACCGCGTCCGACATGGTCTCGCTGTCGCCCCGTTGCCGCATCAGCACGCCGACCTCGTGGGGCTCGCCGCTCGCCGCCACCAGGAGCTCACCCAGGGCCGTCTCCTCGCTGACTACGCCGTCGTCGCACTCCCCGATAGGCGCCAGGTCGATGATGGCCGGCGCCTTGGCGTCCCGCTGGGCCACGATCTCGGACAGGACGGAGTGGATCAGCCGGGCCCGGCCCAGCTCGTGTTCGACCAGTCGGATCGTCGTGATCCCGCCGGTGAGCTCGCGCTGGCGGACGGCGACGTCGAGGGACCGCACGAAGCTCTCCACCGTCTGACGGATGGTGAGGTTGCGCGCACCCGCCCCGACGAGCACGCCCGCCAGGGTGGTACCACGGACCATCCGGTCGACCGTCCAGAGCAGGTTGCGCACGACCACCTCGTGCTGGGCCAGGCCGAAGGTGCCGGGACGGCCCAGCCCCAGGACGGCGGCCATCCCGTGCTCCTGGCCGGGACGGGGCCAGGGATAGAGGTTCACCTCGCCCAACGCGCCGGTGAGGGCCCCGCGCGCCGTCGCCTGGTAGAGCAGCCGCTGGTCGCCGTCGGACTGGTCGCTCAGGGCCCGGTCGACCGCCGCCTCGGCCGCCGTGGGATAGACGCCCTCGTAGTGGCCGACGGCCACCACCGCCGCGTCGACGCGGCCGACGTCGCCCCAGACGACCTCCAGCCGCACCGCGACCTGCTGGTGGTACCCCGCGTCGCTGGCGAGCGGCCGCACGTCGGTCTCCGGTTCGAGGTTCCTCGTCGGCTTCCCGGCAGCCGACAGCTTCTCGGCGACCGCCGCCGGCGCTGGCAGTTCGCTGCCGTTCTCCGCCACGTCCACCATCACCATCCCCCGCCGATCCTCGCCGACGACGCCACCTTGGCGGGCATGCGAAGGGCCAAAGTTTGCCACACCGCCGCCCGCCGGGGCGGGGTCAGCTCTCCCGGTCGGAGGGGGCGGCAGGCGGCCAGGGAGGGGGCGAGATCCCCTTGCGCCGCCGGCTGGCCCGCACGATGAGGACGACCGCCAGCACCAGCGCGCCCAGGAAGAGGAGGCCGCCGACGGCCAACACGACGGCGATGCCGACACCCGTGCGCACCACGTCGTCGCCCAGCGCCTTCTCGTCGAGGGCGGGGTCACGGGGACCGAAGAGCTCGTCCATCTCGCCGTAGGTGAAGGTGGAGACGGCGCCGTCGGAGGACTCGAGCAGCTCGATGCGGAGGAGATCGAAGCGCAGCGGGAAGACCGTCCACACGACCTCGGCGGCCCGTTCCGCCTCGTCGTCGGCGTCGACTTCGCTGAGCTCGGTGGGCGCCGGGACGAGGCCGACCTCGACCTGGTCGAACCCGTTGGCGCTGCTGAAACCCACGTCGACCTGCGTGTACCCGGCCCGTTCCAGGGCCCGCTCGGTGTCGAGGAGGCCCCGTACCGTGCTGCAGGCGGCCAGCGCGACCAGACCGACGAGCGCCACCACCAGGGCCGCGCCCGGACGTCGGGCGCGGGCCCGGTTCACGGAAGGGCGACCAGATCGTCGACGTGGACCGCCTCATGGGGCGAGCCCTCGGGCAGGTCGCCGGTGCGGCGACCGGCGGCCGCCTTGAGCTCCACCGCGCTCAGGCGAACCAGGCCCTTGGCGAAGACCTTGCCGGTAACGTCCGCGATCTCGACCGCGTCCTCACGCTCGAAGTCGCCCCGCACCTCCACGATGCCCGCCGGCAGCAACGACCGTCCCCGCCCCACCAGGGCCCGGCGGGCGCCGTCGTCGACCACGATCGTGCCCGACATCGCCATGGCGAAGGCGATCCACAGCTTGCGGGCGGGCAGGCGCCGGTCGCGGGGGCGCACGATCGTGCCCACGCCCGGGCGCCCCTCCACCGCCCCGGTCAGCACCCCCGGACGGGTGGCCGACGCGATCACGGCCCGTATCCCCGACCAGGAGGCGATCTTGGCCGCGGCCAGCTTGGACGCCATCCCGCCGCTCCCGCGAACCGAGCCCCGGCCGCCGGCCATGCGCTCCAGCTCGTGGTCGACCTCGACGATCTCCTCGATCAGCGACCCGCCCTCCTCCAGGCGGGGGTCGGCGCTCAGCAGGCCGGGAGCGTCGGTGAGCAGCACGAGCAGGTCGGCCGCCACCAGGTTGGCCAGGAGGGCGGCCAGGAAGTCGTTGTCGCCGAAACGGATCTCGTCGTCGGCGATGGCGTCGTTCTCGTTGACCACCGGCACCACGCCCAGCTCGAGCAGGCGGGTGAGGGTCTGGCGGGCGTGGAGGTACTGGGAGCGGTGGGCGAAGTCGAGAGGTGCCAGAAGCACCTGGCCGGCCACCAGCCCGTGCCCGCTCAGGGCGGTGTTGTAGACGCCCATGAGCCGGCTCTGGCCCACCGCCGACACCGCCTGGAGGGTGGCGATGTCGCTCGGCCGCTTCCCCGACAGGCCCAGGGCGGGGAGCCCGGCAGCGATCGCCCCCGAGGTCACCACCACCACCCGGTGGCCCTGGCTGCGCAGGTCGGCCACCTCCGAGCACAGCTTGCCGACCGCGCCCAGGGCGATCTCGCCGTGCTCGTCGGTGATCGACGAGGTCCCGATCTTGGCCACGACGATCACCTCCGGCCGTCACCCCGGGTGATCGAGCGGACGGCGGTGTCGTCGGAATATTCGAGCGTCATCCGGCCGATGCGCACCGTGTCGCCCTCCCGTGCCCCCGCCCGGGCCAGCGCCTTGTCGACCCCCAGCCGCTTCAACCGGTCGCGCACGTAGTCGAGGGCCTGGAGGTTGGTGAGGTCGTTGAGGGCCACCGCCCGCTCCGCGGCCTGGCCCAGCACCACGAGCGCCCCGTCCGCATCGCGTTCCACCCGGATCCCCTCGGGCTCGGGACGGTGGACGATGTAGGCCCCGGGGTCGGGCTCCGCCCCCCGGGCCTCGTCGACCAGGACCGACAGCCGGCCCACCAGCTCGGTGATCCCGGCGCCGGTGACGGCCGACACCCGCCCCCAACTGCCGGATTCGCCGTCCCACTCCAAGCTGGCCACGTCGGACTTGGTGCCGACCACCAGGCGGGGCCGTTCGAGCAGCTCGGGCCGGTGGCTGCCCAGCTCGTGGAGCAGGACGCGCTCCTGCTCCTGCGGCGTCACCCCGTCGGCCTGGGCCAGGTCGACCAGCACCACCAGGGCCCGGGCCCGCTCGATGTGGCGGAGGAACTGGTGCCCCAGTCCCTTGCCCTCGCTCGCCCCCTCGATGAGGCCGGGGATGTCGGCCATCACGAACTCGTACTCGTCGCCCCGGACGACGCCCAGGTGGGGGACGAGCGTGGTGAAGGGGTAGTCGGCGATCTTGGGCTTGGCCGCCGACACCCGCGAGATGAGGGTGGACTTGCCGGCGTTGGGGAACCCGACCAGGGCCACGTCGGCCATGAGCTTGAGCTCGAGCTTCAGCCAGCGCTCCTCGCCCGCCTCTCCCTGCTCGGCGAACGAGGGCGCCCGCCGGCGGTTGGACAGGAAGCTGGCGTTGCCCCGTCCCCCCCGACCGCCCCGGCCCGCCAGCCACGAGTCACCGCTGTTGACCAGGTCGGCCACCACCCGGTCACCCTCGGAGACGACCGTGCCCACCGGCACGCGCACCCGCAGGTCGCCGCCCGCCGCCCCGTGCCGGGCGCCACCTGCACCGTGCACGCCGCTGGCGGCTATTCGGTGGGGATGGTCGCGAAACGCCAGGAGGGATGCGGTCTGGTGGTCGGCGACGAGCCACACGTCGCCGCCCGACTCCGCCGTTGCCGCCGTCGGGCCCGCCCCGGGGGACGTGGGACTCCCGGCGGAACGACACCGAACCGGCCCCGCCGTCACCCCCCCGAACGCAGAGCGCGGCCTCGTCGACGAATGCGGACATCCAGGGAAAGGATACGACCGGGGATGCCGGCCGGACGGCTCGCTACTCGGGGACGACGTCGACCCGGCGCTTGCCGCCGCGGAAGCCGAACTTCACCTTGCCGTCGGCCAGGGCGAACAGGGTGTCGTCGCCGCCCCGGCCCACCTGCTCGCCGGGGTGGAAGTGGGTGCCCCGCTGGCGGACGATGATCTTGCCCGGGCTCACGACGCCGCCGTCGTAGACCTTGACGCCCAGACGCTGCGCCGCCGAGTCGCGGCCGTTGCGGGTGGACCCGCCACCTTTCGTCTTGGACATCTCAGGCCTCTTTCGTGGTACCGGTGATGCCGGTGATCTCGATCGTGGAGTAGTGCTGGCGGTGGCCCCAACGCTTGGTGGAGTTGGTCTTGTTCTTGTAGGTGAGGCCCATGATCTTGGGCCCCTTGGCGTCGCCCACCAGCTTGGCCGTCACCCGGGCCCCGCCGAGCTGGGACGGAGCGGCCAGCACCGTCTCGCCGTCGACCACCAGCACGGGGTCGAACGACACCACGCCGTCGCCGTCGCCGGTGAGCCGCTCGACGTCGAGCCGCTCGCCCTGCGCCACCCGGTACTGCTTGCCACCCGTCTTGATCACTGCGTACATAGGGGTACCAGCGTACAAGACACCCGGTGCCCCCCGGGCCGGCCCCACGAGCGGGGCTACATCAGGCTGTCGTCGATGACGATGCCACGGCCGGCACACGTGGGACAGGTGGCGGAGAAGGCCTCCACCAGGCCCTCCGAGACCCGCTTGCGGGTCATCTCCACCAGGCCCAGCTCGGAGATGTCGAAGACCTGGGTGCGGGTCTTGTCCCGGGCCAGGGCCTCCTTGAAGCAGCGCAGGACGTCGTCGCGGTTGCGCCTGATCTCCATGTCGATGAAGTCGATGACGATGATGCCGCCGATGTCGCGCAGCCGCAGCTGGCGGGCGATCTCCTCCGCCGCCTCCAGGTTGTTGCGGTAGACGGTCTCCTCCAGGTTGGAGCTGCCCACGTTCTTGCCGGTGTTGACGTCGATGACCGTGAGGGCCTCGGTGCGCTCGATGATCAGCGATCCGCCCGACGGAAGCCAAACCTTGCGGTCGAGCGCCTTGTGGAGCTGCTCGTGGATGTGCTGGCGCTCGAAGAGGGGCAGGACGGCCGCCTCCTCGTAGAGCTCGATGCGGTCGACCAGCTCGGGGATGAGGGCGGCCACGTAGTCGTGGACCTCGCCGAACATCACCGGGTCGTCGATGATGACGCCCCGGTAGTCCTTGTTGAACTCCTCCCGGATGACCCGCACGGCGAGCGTCGGCTCCCGGTAGAGCAGGGCGGGCGCGGAGCGGGCCGCCAGCTTTTCGATGTGCTCCCACTCCTTCTGGAGCCGCTGGACGTCGCGGCGCAGCTCCTCGGGCGTGGCCCCCTCGGCCGCGGTGCGCACGATGAGCCCGTGGCCCTCGGGCCGGACATCGTCGAGGATCCGCCGCAGGCGCTTGCGCTCGTCGTCGGCCAGGCGCTTGGAGATGCCGTAGGTGGAGCTGTGGGGGATCAGGACGACGAACCGGCCGGCCAGCGACACCTCCTGGGTGAGCCGGGCGCCCTTGGTGCCGATCGGGTTCTTGGTGACCTGGCACAGCACGGTCTGGCCGGGCCGGAGGATCTGCTCGATGCGGGCCGAGGCCGAGACCTTGGCGTCGACGTCGTCGTGCTCGGAGTGGACGTCGCCCCGGTAGAGGACGGCGTTCTTGGGCGTGCCGATGTCGACGAACGCCGCCTCCATGCCCGGCAGGACGTTCTGGACCTTGCCCAGGTAGATGTTGCCGTGGATCTGGGTGGCGTCGTCGGCCGGGCGGGAGACGTAGTGCTCGATGAGCGACCGACCCTCGAGGACTGCGATCTGGGTGGCTTCGGGCCGGACGTGGACGGCCATGAGGTAGCGCCCGACGGGACGGCCCTTGCGCTCCCGCCCCCGCCGGCGCTCGAGCGTCTCCTCGTCGAGCTCCACCGGCTCCTCGAGCTCGCGGGCCCCGCCCGGCGCGGGCGACCCGGCCGCTCCCCGGCCCCGCCCGCCGCGCTTGCGGCGCCGCTTGGCCGCCGGGCCACCGGCCGCCACCGCCACGGCCGCGGCTGCGGGCTGGCCACCCGATCGTGCGGCGGTACGTCCCGCCGCCGCCGCCGCGCTGTCGCGGCCGCCGCGTGCGGGGACCGCGTCTACCGGCCCGTCGGAGCCGGAGGAATCGCGCCCCGACCCGCCCCGGTCCGGCCCCTCGCGGCCCGAAGCCCCATCACGACCCGCATTGCCTTCCCGGCCCGCATTGCCTTCTCGGCCCGCATTGCCCTCTCGGCCCGACCCGTCCCGGCGGGAACGTTCCCGCCCATCGCGCCGGGACCCGTCGCGGCCGGAGCCCTGACGCGTCGAAGGCATCTCGGCCGCGGATCCGGCGGGGGGCGAGCCGTCGGGCCCCGAGCCGCCGGTCGGGGCCGGGCGGGCGGGACGGGTGTCTCCGATCCGGGGTGCGGTCGCCGCCGGATCGGCGGCTCCGCCGTTACCCCCGGATCCCCGTCCCCCGGCCGGATTCGATCCGTCGGGCGCGGACGGCCGTCCCTCGTGGGGCGGATCGGGAAGGTCGGGCCGGCGGTCGGAATCGGCGCCGTTCGGGGCGCGGGCGGCCGCCGGGGCCGGAGAGAGCCCGCCGTCGGACGAGGGGGAGCCGGGCGATCCGGAAACCGAGGCGACCGACCCGGCGGGAACGTCCGAGTCGGACCCGGAATCGGGGCGTGCGGTGCGCCCGGCCCGGGGGCTGCGGCGGCGGCGGTTGGGGCCGCCGGATGCGGCCCCTACGGAATCCGCAGGACCTGGGGACCCGGCGTCAGCGCCGGGTGTGTTGGCGGGAGCAGGCCGGGGGCCGGGGTCCGCCGGGTGGTCGGGGAGAGACTCGGACATGGGAACGTTCCCTTCTCGCGCGCGCACGCCGCCGGGCGTGCGTGGCGCCCGTCGCGGGCGGCAGGGCAGAGGGCCCTCCGCGCGCCGGAGCGCTCGATCGATCGGTGGGAGCCAACCGGCTCACCTGCGGTTACGTCGGTGGAGGACCGGGGAGGCTCCTCCGCCGGGCGCGCCCACCAGGACGTGCTCGGGACCGGTTGGGGCAGAGCTGGTTGGGGCAGAACTGGATGCGACTGGGGCGACTGCCTGGGCGCCAGGGAGACCTTGGCCAGCAACAGCTGGATTCGCGGCCACAGGTAGGTCATCAAATCGGGGGGGAGTTTACCCCACCACGCTCCGGACGTGCGGGGCCACGGCCGGCGTCGGCGCCCACGCCCTCCCCGGCGACCAATCCGCGCACTCGCCCCCTCACCCGTGCAATTGCGCGGACTGGTCGGGCGTCAGCCCCTTCAGGTCAGCTGAAACGCCGCATCTGGACGTTGAGCACCAGCCCCAGGGCGGCGAAGGTGGCCACGGTGGCCGAGCCCCCGTACGACATGAGCGGCAGCGGGATGCCGGCGATGGGCGTGATCCCCATCGTCATGCCGACGTTCTCGAAGACCTGGAACACCAGCATGGCCAGGACGCCCACGCAGACGAGGGTGCCGAACTGGTCCTTCGCCGTCACCGCCGCCCGCCAGGTGCGCCACATCACCAGCCCGAACAGGCCCAGCAGGGTGCACGACCCGACGAACCCCAGCTCCTCGCCCACGGCCGTGAAGATGAAGTCGGTGTGCTGCTCGGGCACGAACGACAGGTTGGTCTGGGTCCCCTGGAACAGGCCGCGGCCCCCCACCCCCCCGGCGGCGATCGCGATCTTCGACTGGTTGAGGTTGTAGGCCGACCGCTGCACGTCCTCCTTGGGATCGAGAAACGCCGACAGGCGGTCGCGCTGGTAGTCCTTCAGGACGCCGAGCTCGAGCACGAACACGACGGCGGTGATCCCCAGCAGGGTGAGGATGGCGATCTGGCGGGGGCTGGCGCCCCCTACCAGCAGGATGCCCATGAGGATGGCCACGAAGACCATCCCCGAGCCCACGTCGGGCTGGAGGTAGATCAGCAACAGGGGCAGGGCGGCGATGCCGAGGGCGGTGGTGAGGCGGCCGGTGTCGAGGTCGCCCCGATGGGCGGCGCAGAAGGCGGCCAGGGCCAACACCAGGGCCAGTTTGGCGATCTCCGAGGGCTCGAACTGGTACGGGCCCATCTGGAACCAGGCCTGGGTGCCCCGCCGCTCGGTCCCCAGGGGGGTGAGCACCAGGAGCAGGACGAAGAGGGACGCGGCGTAGATGGCGGGGGCGATGTCGCGCAGGAACTGGTAGTCGACGAGCGCCACCACCACCAGCACCACCGCCCCCACGAACACGAAGAGGGCCTGGCGCTTGATGAAATAGCCGGGGTCGAGCCCGGCCGCGGCCTGGCTCTGGCGGGTGGACGAGTAGATCATCAGCAGCCCGATGGCCGTGATCCCGGCCACCGCGGCCAGCAGCAGGAGGTCGACGTGGCGCCACGAGCTCGTGGAGTGGCGCGCCCCGGCGGCGCGCAGGTCGAGTGCCATCAGGCCGTCCGCCCTGGTCCGCTGGCCCTGGTCCGCTGGCCCAAGTCCGCTGGCCTAGTCCCGGCCCGCGACGCGGACGATGGGGGTGAGCGGCAGCCCCAGGACCTGGTCGAAGATGCGGCGGGCCACGGGGGCGGCGGCGGCGGCGCCGAACCCGGCCTCCTCCATGACCACGGTGACCGCGTACCGGGGGTCGTTGACGGGGGCGAAGGCGGCGAACAGGGCGGTGTCCTGCTTCCCCGACACCTGGGCGGTTCCGGTCTTGCCGGCGATGGGGAGGCGGTCGAGGGGGAAGCCGGCGAAGACGGGCGCGGCCGTCCCCCGGGTGGCCGACACCGCCCCTTCGAAGCCCGCCACCAGCGGATCGCGGATGGCGGGGGGGATGGAGGTCTTGCGGTTGACCCGGGGCTCGATCCGCCGCGTCTCCCGGCCGTTCACGTCGAGGACGGCGCCACCGACGTGGGGGGCGTAGACGGTGCCCCGGTTGGCCAGGGTGGCGTAGGCGTTGACCAGCTGCAGCGGCGTCACCACGGTGTCGCCCTGGCCGATGGCCAGGTTGAGATTGTCACCCGTGTACCACTCGGGATCGGGGAAGTCCTCGGGGTTGGAGTCGTGGAGGCGCTGCTTGGTCGCTTCGTCGGGGATCCGCCCGCTGGCCTCGAAGGGCAGGTCGACCTCGGTGAAGTCGTCCATGCCCAGCTCCTTGGCCGTCTCCTGGATCGACGTGCGGCACCGGCCCGGGCAGAAGCGTGACCCGAGCTCGTAGAAGTACACGTCGCTCGACACGGTGAGGGCGGCGGCCAGGTTCACGTACCCGTAGGGCTCGCTGAACGCGTTCTTCAGCACGACGGGCGGGTCGCCGATGGTGAAGGTCCCCCGGTCGTTCACCGTGTACTGGGGCGTGATCAGGCCCTGCTCGAGGCCCGCGATGGACGTGACCAGCTTGAAGGTCGACGCGGGGGCGTAGAGGCCCTGGGTGACGCGGTTGTTGAGGGGATAGTGGCCGGCCGGGTCCTGGAGGGCGCCGTAGTCCTTCTCGCTGATCCCGTCGACGAAATCCGCCGGGTCGTAGGTGGGATAGGAGGCCAGCACCAGCACGCTGCCGTCCCGGGGGTCGAGCACGACGGCCGACCCGGCGGGAGCGAGGAAGCGCTTGCCCGACTCGTTGTCGTAGGTGGCCTGGGCCGATTCCAGGGACAGCTTCAGCGACTCCTCGGCCACCCTCTGCAGGTCGAGGTCGAGGGTGAGGCGGACGTCGCTGCCCTGCACCGCGGGCTGCTTGCCCAGCGAGCGCAACACCCGCCCCTGGGCGTCGACCTCGAGCTTCTCCACCTCGGGTTGGCCCCGGAGGTCGTCCTCGTAGGCGAACTCGACCCCCGACTTCCCGATGCCGTCCCCGGGCCGGTAGCCCTGGCTCCTGCGGGGGGCCAGCTCCTTGTCGTTGATCTCCCCCACGTAGCCGAGGGCGTGGGCGGCCAGGGTGCCGTGCGGGTAGAAGCGCTTGGTCAGCATGACCGCCTGGACGCCGGGATACTCGGCCTGGTGCTCCCGGATGTGGATCAGCACCTCCTTGGGCACGTCGTCGGCCACGGGGATGGCCTTGAACGGGCTGAAGCGGGGGTCGTCGATCTGCTCCTGGAGCTTGTCCACCGGGACCTTCACCAGCGCTGACAGACGCTGGACCACGAGCTCGGGCTTCTCGCCCAGCTCGCTCTTGTCGACGACGACCGTGGGGACCACCCGGTTGCCCACCAGGACCTTGCCGTTGCGGTCGAGGATCCGGCCCCGGGGCGCCTCGGTGTAGATGAAGCGCACGCTGTTGAGCTGGGCCTCCTCCTTGTAGGTGGGGGCGGCCAGCACCTGGAGGTACCAGAGCCGGGCCAGCAGGGCGCTGAACAGCGAGACCACGACCACCGCCAGGATGCCCAGCCGGAGCTGGGTGGAGTCGCCCCTCATCGCCAGTCGGCCCGGGCCCGGCGGCCGCCGATCTCGGCCGCCGCCCCGGAGCCCTCGCCGAGGGCCCACGTGACGGCCCGGATGGCGGGGATGGCGAGGATGCCGTTGCCCACCGCCACCACGCTGACGATCGTCACCAGGCGCCTGCTCACCATCGGCTCGCCCAGCATCGCACCCACGAGGGCGTACAGCACGACCCCGGCGGCGCTCGCCATCGACGCGGTGACCACCGGGAGGTACCACGCCGGAGTGAGGACGCCGGTGGACACGATGCCGACCGAGTAGCCGACCAGGGTGAACACGAGGGCCGACAGGCCCATGGGCGTGCGCAGGAAGACGTCGACCGCGATGCCGGCGGTGAATCCCAGCACCGCCCCCCGCACCGGCCCGCCCACCAGGCCCCCGGCGACCGCCACCAGCAGCATCACGTCGGGGGCCGCGCCCGCCACCCGCAGCACCGGTGTGAGCGCCAGGTGCAGGGCGAGCGCCGACAGGAACAGCAGGGGTACCCGGAATCGCGGGTCGGCGGTCACCGGGTCGAGACTAGGCGCCCGACCGGCCCCGGTACGGGTCGGGCCGCCCCGCCCGGCGGAGACCTACGGGGACGCCGCCGGCTCCCAGACGAGGATGCGGACGAACTCGAGGCGGTCGAGGTCGACCACCGGTTCGATGGTGATGTCCTGCTCCAGCTGGCCGGGGGTGATCTTGGCCCCCCGCACCCGGCCGACCGGGATCTGGGGCGGGAACAGGCCGTTCTCCAGGCCACTGGTGACCACCGCCTCCCCCTCGGCCACCTTGGTCTCCACGCTGATCAGGCTGAGCGGCAGCAGGTCGCGGCGGCCCGACCCGGTGACCGCCCCGATGTCGCCCGTGCCCGCCAGGCGCACGCCGACGCTGGAGGCGGGGTCGGTGAGGAGCACGACGGTGGCCCGGTTCTCGGACACCTCGGCGATGCGTCCCACCAGGCCGGCCTCGGTGACCACCGGCATCCCCTCGGTGACGCCCGCGGCGGCGCCCCGGTCGACGGTGACCGTGAGCTGGAAGTTCGACGGCGAGTTGGACACCACCCGCGCCGTGATGCCGCGGAGATCGCCCGCGAAGTCGAGCCGCTGCAGGGCCAGGAGGAGCTGGCGCTCACGGGTGGCGTCCGCCCCCCGGACCACCTCGCCCTGGGCCGCCTCCAGGTCTCGCCGCAGGCGGGCGTTCTCCGCCTTCACCTTCCGGTACCGGGTGATCCCCCCGAAGAAGTCCCCGACGGGCGAGAACACCTTCCCCACCACCGCCTGCACCGGCGAGAAGGCGTCCCGGGCCCCCGAGCGGACGGTCTCCAGCATCCCCTGGCCGTCGTCCCGGAAATCGAGGGTGATGACGGTGACCGACGTGAGAACGAGGAGCATCAGAAGGTAGCGGTGGCGCCTCGAACGCCGGTAAACAGCCAACGGTGCGCCCCCGGGGGACTACCGCTCGCCGGACGTCGAAAGCACCTGCCGAAGGACGTTGAACTCCTCGAGGCACTGACCGGCCCCGAGCGCCACCGAGTAGAGCGGATTCTTGGCGATCACGATCGGCATGCCCGTCTCCTGCTGGAGGCGCACGTCGATCCCGTGGAGCAATGCCCCGCCGCCGGTGAGGACGATGCCCTGCTCCATGATGTCGGCGGCCAGCTCCGGGGGCGTCTTGTCGAGGGTGACCTTCACCGCGTCGACGATGGCCTGTACCGGCTCCTCGATCGCCCGGCGCACCTCCTCGGTGGAGGTGACGATCGTCTTGGGCAGGCCCGTCACCAGGTCGCGGCCCCGGATCTCGGCGTGGAGCTCCTCCTCGAGGGGGTACGCCGAGCCGAGGGCGATCTTGATCTCCTCGGCCGTGCGCTCCCCCAGCGCCAGGCTGTACTCCTTCTTGATGAACTGGATGATCGCCTCGTCGAGCTCGTCGCCGCCGATGCGCACCGACTGGCTGGTGACGATGCCGCCGAGCGAGATGACCGCCACCTCGGTGGTGCCGCCCCCGATGTCGACCACCATGTTGCCGGTGGGCTCGTGGACGGGCAGGCCGGCGCCGATCGCCGCCGCCATGGGCTCCTCGATGATGAAGGGCGTCTTGCGGGCCCCGGCGTACTCGGCCGCCTCCTGCACCGCCCGCTTCTCCACCCCGGTGACACCGGAGGGGACGCAGATCACCATCCGGGGCTTGGCCCAGCGCCGCTGGTGGACCCGGTGGATGAAGTACCGGAGCATCTTCTCGGTGATCTCGAAGTTGTTGATCACCCCGTCCTTGAGGGGACGGACGGCCTGGATGTGGCCGGGCGTGCGCCCGATCATGCGCTTGGCCTCGAGCCCTACCGCCAGGGGTCGGCCGTCCTTGACGTTGACCGCCACCACCGACGGCTCGTTGAGGACGATGCCGCGCCCGCGTATGTAGACGAGCGTGTTGGCCGTCCCGAGGTCGACCGCCATGTCGCGACCGAGAAACGCAGTGAAGAAGTTGTCGGACATGGCGGCTCCACGCCTGGCCTTGGGTTGGTTAGAGGCTATGCGCCCGGCTCCCCGGTCACAAGGCCCGGTAGTAGGCCTGGGAAGAACAGGGCGATCTCTCGGGTGGCGGACTCGGGGGAATCCGAGCCGTGAATCAGGTTCTCGGTGGTGCTGATGGCGAAATCGCCGCGGATCGTGCCCGGAGTGGCCTGGCCCGGGTCGGTGGGGCCCATCATCGTGCGCACCACGGCGTAGGTGTTCGAGGGCCCCTCGACGACCAGGAGGAGCGACGGTCCCCGGGTGATGAAGGACACCAGGTCCTCGTAGAACGGCTTGCCCTGGTGCTCGGCGTAGTGCTCGCCGGCGACCGCCTTGTCGATGGTGCGCAGCTCGGCGGCCACGATGCGAAGAGTGCGGGCCTCGATGCGGGAGAGGATCTCGCCCACCAGCCCGCGCTCGACCGCATCGGGTTTACAGATCACGAAGGTGCGGTCCATCGGGCCCCGAGGCTATCGGGCCGGGGCCGCACCGTCCGACCGCTCCGGCCGTCTACCCATCGGAGCCGGTGAGGGCGGCCCGGGCCGCGCCCACCACGTACAGCGAGCCGGTGACCACGACCATCTCGTCGGTGGCGGCCAGAGCGAGGGCGGTGGCCACCGCCTCGGGCACCGAGGCCGCCTCCTCCGCCTCCGTCCCCAGGGACCGGGCGGCGGCGGCCACCTCGGCCGCCGGGAGGGCCCGGGGCGATGGCGGGGGGCAGGCGACGACCAGCCGGGCCGACCCGGCGTCGAACGCCCGGAGCATCTCCAGTGGGTCACGCCCGGCCAGCATCCCCACCACCAGGAGGCGTCCGCCCCGTCCCGCGAACGCCTCCTCGATGGCCTGGGTCGACCGGGCCGCCCCGGCCGGGTTGTGGGCCCCGTCGAGCACGAGCAGCGGGTCGCGGCTGATCACCTCCAACCGGCCCGGTAGCCGCACCGCAGCAAGGGCGTCGGCCACCACGTCGGGGTCGAGCGGGGCGCCGAAGAACGCCTCGGCGGCGGCCAGCGCCATGGCCGCGTTCTCGCCCTGGAACGATCCGTGCACGGGCAGGAAGAGTCCCGGGTACCGCCCGCCGGGGGTGGCCAGCTCGAGGTGGCGCCCGCCGTGGGCCAGGTCGTTGCGGACGCTGTCGAAGTCCCGGCCCCGCACCCACACGTCCTCCGCACCGGTCGCCAGGGCGGCCCGGGTGAAGATCTCCACCAGGGCGGGGTCGGTCTCGCCCACCACGACCACGCTGCCGGCCTTCACGATCCCCGCCTTCTCCTCGGCGATGTCGGCCAGGGTGGGACCGATGATCTCGGCGTGGTCGAGGCTGACGTTGGTGACGGCGGCCACCTGGCCGTCGGCCACGTTGGTGGCGTCCCACCGGCCGCCCAGGCCGACCTCGACCACGGCCACGTCGACCGCCACGTCGGCGAACCACCGGTAGGCGGCGGCGGTGAGGATCTCGAAGTGTGTCGGCGGCGAGTCGAGCAGGGGCTCGAGCCGGGAGACCGCCTCGATCACCTCGGCCAGGGAGGAATCGTCGATGGGCTCGCCGTTCCAGGCGATGCGCTCGTTGACCCGCTCGAGGTGGGGGCTGGTGTAGGTGCCCACCGACAGGCCCATCTCCGTCATCAGGGCGGTGAGGATCCGGGCCGTCGAGCCCTTGCCGTTGGTGCCGGTGAGGTGGATCACGCCGTACGCCGTCTGGGGGTCTCCCATCAGGCCGACCATGTGCCCCATACGATCGAGCCGCCGGGCTGCTGCCCGGCGGCTCGTCGACTTCTCCAGGTTGACGTGGGCGTCCAGGTAGGCCAGGGCGCCCGCGAGGTTCATGCCGCCCGACCGTAGGCGGCCGGACGGCGACCGGTCAGCTGGCCAGCTTGTCGCGGGTGGCCTCGGCCAGGTGCTCGGCCTTGGACTGGGCCCGGTGGGCCGCCTTCACGGCCGCCTTCCGCGCCCGGCGGCTGGCCCGCTCGAGGTCGTGGAGGTCGGGGATGTCGACCTTGCCCAGGTTCTTGAACGACGGGATGGCCGGGATGACCTGGCGGGCCTTGGCCACGATGCGCCGGCGCTTGGTCTTGCGGCGGGAGCGGACATCGAGCAGCAGCCCGACGACGCCGCCGGCGGCGGCACCCATGCCAGCCGACTTGGCCGCCTGGGTGGGCAGGTTCTCGACCTGCTCCTCGGACCGGAAGGACTTGACGGCGACCACGGCGGCTCCGACAACCCCTCCCAGCAGCAACAACTTCACGGCTTTCCGCATGGGCGACCTCCTGAAGGGTTCAGACCCACCCTACCCGTGACCCCCCACATCCCATGCCCGCCGTTGCGCCGGGGGACCGGCTGCTACGAAGCGGCGCGGCGGGGACGAGCCGGCGGACGGGCCGGCTCGGTGCGGGGCACCAGGGTGGGGTTGACCTTCTGGAGCACCACCGACCGGTCGATCACGCACCGGCCGATGTCGGTGCGGGACGGCAGGTCGAACATCACGTTGAGGAGGACCTCCTCGAGGATGGCCCGCAGGCCACGGGCGCCCGTACCCCGCAGCAGCGCCTGCTCGGACACCGCCTCGAGGGCGTCGTCGCTGAACTCCAGGTCGACCGAGTCGAGCTCGAAGGACCGGCGGAACTGCTTGACCAGGGCGTTCTTGGGCTCGACCAGGATGCGCACGAGCGCCTCCTGGTCGAGGTTGGACACCGCCCCGATGACCGGCAGCCGGCCCACGAACTCGGGGATCAGCCCGAACTTGAGCAGGTCCTCGGGCAGGACCTTGCTCAGCAAGGCGCCCAGGTCCTTGTCGCCCGAGCGGCGCAGCTCGGCGCCGAAGCCGACGCCTTTGTGGCCGATGCGGCTCTCGATGATCTTCTCGATGCCGGCGAAGGCCCCGCCGCAGATGAACAGGATGTTCGTCGTGTCGATCTGGATGAACTCCTGGTGGGGGTGCTTGCGCCCCCCCTGGGGCGGCACCGAGGCGGTGGTGCCCTCCAGGATCTTAAGCAGGGCCTGCTGCACGCCCTCGCCCGAGACATCGCGGGTGATCGACGGGTTCTCGCTCTTGCGGGCGATCTTGTCGATCTCGTCGATGTAGATGATGCCGGTCTCGGCCTTCTTGACGTCGTAGTCGGCGGCCTGGATGAGCTTGAGGAGGATGTTCTCGACGTCCTCACCCACGTAGCCCGCCTCCGTCAGCGCGGTGGCGTCGGCGATGGCAAAGGGGACGTTGAGCATCCGGGCCAGCGTCTGGGCCAGGAGGGTCTTGCCGCACCCGGTGGGGCCCAGCAGGAGGATGTTGGACTTGGCCAGCTCGACGTCGCCGTCGGGCCCGCCGGAAGCCCCCACCTGCACCCGCTTGTAGTGGTTGTAGACGGCCACCGCGAGGATCTTCTTGGCGTAGTCCTGCCCGATCACGTAGTCGTTCAGGAACTCGTAGATCTCACGGGGCTTGGGCAGCTCGTCGAAGCGGACCTCCGACGTCTCCGAGAGCTCTTCCTCGATGATCTCGTTGCAGAGGTCGATGCACTCGTCGCAGATGTAGACCCCGGGGCCGGCGATCAGCTTCTTGACCTGCTTCTGCGACTTGCCGCAGAACGAGCATTTCAGCAATTCGCCGCCATCGCCGAACTTGGCCACTACGAAACCCCCCTAAAGCCTGGCTGGACAGTGCCGGCTGAACACAGTGCTAGTGAACGCCGGCGACTTGGGGAACCGAATTCAGCTCCCGGGTTGCGATCACCTCGTCGATGATGCCGTATGCCTTCGCTTCGTCCGCGCTCATGATGAAGTCGCGGTCGGTGTCCTTGTTGACCTGCTCGACGGTCTGGCCGGTGTGGTGGGCGACGACGGACTCCAGGAGCTCGCGCATGCGGTTGATCTCCCGGGCCTGGATCTCGATGTCGGACGCCTGGCCGCCGGCGCCGCTGTAGGGCTGGTGGAGCAGGATGCGCGAGTGCGGGAGGGCGTGACGCTTGCCCTTGGTGCCGGCGGCGAGAAGGACGGCCGCCGCCGACGCCGCCTGGCCCATGCAGTACGTGGCGATGTCGGGCTTGATGAACTGCATGGTGTCATAGATGGCGAACAGCCCGGTGATCTCGCCGCCCGGCGAGTTGATGTAGAGGTTGATGTCCTTGTCGGAGTCCTCCGACTCGAGGTGGAGGAGCTGGGCCATGATCAGGTTGGCCACGGTGTCGTCGATCGGCGTGCCCAGGAAGACGATCCGCTCCTTCAGCAGCCGGGAGTAGATGTCGAAGGCCCGCTCCCCCCGGTTCGTCTGCTCGACGACCGTGGGGACGAGGTAGTTGTAGATGGGCTGGAGCTGGGCCTTCGTCACGAAACCTTCTTCACTGGGCCTCGACTTCTTCGGGGGTGTCCTGCGATGCCTCGGCAGCCTCGGAACCTGGTTCGACGTCGGGCGGGAACAGGTGCGAGCGGTCGACGGGATGGCCCTCCTCGTCGACATACTCGGTCTGGCCGATCAGCCATTCCAGGGCCTTTGACTTCCTGAGATCCGAGCGTACCGCGGGCAACTGGCCTACGGCGTCGACCTCGCGGCGCATGACGGCCGGCTTCTTGCCCGCCTTCTCCGCCAGCCGGGCGATCTCGGCGTCGACCTCGTCGTCGGTCGCCTCGATGCTCTCCAGGTCGGCGATGGCCCGCAGGGCGAGGTCGAGCTTGGCCGCCCCCAACGAGTCGCTCCGCAGCTCCTGGACCATCGACTCCTGGGTGTGGCCCGAGGCCTGCAGCCAGGCGGCCAGGTCGTAGCCCTGCTTGCTGACCTTCTGCAGAAGCGCCCGCAGCCGGCGCTCGAGCTCGACCGAGACCAGCGCCTCGGGGATCTCCTCGTCGACCAGCTCGAGCAGGGCCTCGACCACCCGGCCCCGCATGACGAAGGCGTTCTCGACCTTCTTCACCGCCTCGAGCTGGATGCGGATGTCCTTGCGGAGCTCCTCGACCGAGTCGAGATCCCAGGATTGCGAGGCCCACTCGTCGGTGACCTCGGGGAGGATCTTCTCCTTCACGTCCTTGACCAGCACCTGGAAGGTGACCTCGCCCACCTCGGGGTGCTCGACGTTGAACTTGAGGATGTCGCCCGCCCGGGCTCCCCGCAGGTTGTTGTCGAGGTCGGGCCCGACCGTGCTGGAGCCGACCTGGTAGAGCTCGTCCTCGGCCGCCATCATCGTCTCGTCGTGGCGGTAGAGCTTGCGGTCCATCGACACGTAGTCGCCATCGCGGGCGGGACGGTTGACGGTGACCAGCTCGCCGTCCTTGTCGCGCATCATGTCGAGCTTGCCGTCGACGTTCTCCTCGGTGACGGTGAACCCGGGGAGCACCACCTTGAGGCCCTGGTAGCCGGCCACCGACACCGTCGGCATGATCTCGACCACCGCGTCGAACATGACCGGACCGGACTCCCGGCCGGCGGTGATGTCGATATCGGGCGGGGCGATGGGCTCGATGTCGTTTTCCTTGAGCGCCCGCTCGTAGAAGTCGGGCAGCGAGTCGCTCAGGGCCTCCTGCCGCGCCGCCTCGATGCCGACCCGGGCCTCGATGATCTGGCGGGGCGCCTTTCCCGGCCGGAACCCCGGGATCTTCACCTGCCGGGCGATCTTTCGGAACGCAGCGTCGATGGCGCTGCTGAACTCGCCCTCGTCGACCTCGACGGAAAGCTTGACCTTGTTGCCCTCGAGGGGTTCGACGGTGGTCTTCACGGGGTTTTGATTGTAGGCCCCCCGGAGGGGTGCGCCCCGCGTCAAGCCTTCTTGACTCCCACGTGGACGTGGTTGAAGTGCCCCGAGACCTTCCACAGCACCTGGAACCGGTACCCCTGGATCGTCGCCTTGAGGTCGCCCCCGGTCCAGTCGGGGTGGCCGAGGGCGGTCGCCACCCGCCGGGCCGCCTCCTCGGTCTGCGGGGTCGGGCGCTGGATCCCCCGCACGGCCAGGTCGACGGCCCACGCGTCGGTGTTGGCCACGTTGTGGTCGGACTTGGTCGAGCCCGTCCGGCGGCCCCAGGTGTCGCTCAGGTAGAGCGGCTCGTTCCCTTCCAGGGCCAACGCGGCCAACGCCATGGCCAGGCTCTCGGTGCCCTGGTTCCGCCCTCCGACGACGAACCAGGCCAGCGGGTCGACCGGGGCCGGGATCGGCTCCCCCGCCGCCGCGGACGCCTGCGCCGCCGGGACGGGTGCCTGGTTCACCGGCTCTGGGGCTGCCGGTTTCGGAGTCGGGGCGGCGGCCTGGAGGGCGGCCGAGGCGGCCAGCACCAGGGGTGTCTCGCCCGCCGGCTGTGCGCCGTCGAGACTGGGTCCTCCCGTCACCGCCAGGCCGAGGACCGCGATGACGGCGGCCACCTCGAAGTGGAACCCTCCGCCGGCGCGGCGTCTGCTTCGTCGCATGCTGTGAACGAACCCCCCGGCGGCGCCGGACCAAAAAACCTTCGGTACCCGGTTTGTCGAGCCCCGGCGAAGGGTAAAGAAGAATGCCGGCCCGGTCAATGACCGATTTCTGAAGCCTCGGCCGGGTCAGGCCGTCCAGCCGAAGACCGCCTCCCCGACGGAGACGGCCGCGAAGAGCGCGACCGCCGCCACCACGGGCGTCGCCAGCACCCAGGCCGGGGAGTCGCGGTGCCTGAACGCCAGGACCAGCAGGAGGATCCAGAAACCCCAGAAGAAGGGGATGGCGGGGCCCGGCACCACCAGGCCGACGGCCAGGTAAAAGATACCCACCACCAGGTGGGCGGCCATCCCGACCACCTGGGCGACCGTCCCCCACGCCGAGGTCGGCCGGGATCGAGTGGCCATCGGGGCAAGCTTGCCGTGCACGACGGCGCCGGCGCAACGACGCCAACCGCCGTCGCTTGTCTGACGACCAGCTTCCTCGCGGCCGAGTGCCTTTTCGCCCGTGTCCTCGAAGAACGACCTCGAAGGTCCTCAGGCGGGAACGGTACGGGCGGCGTCGTCTTCGGCGGCCAGGATGACGAGGCCGTTACGCGTGCGCTCGATCACTCGCGCCGGGAACGGCGTCTGCTCCCCATCGCCGACCATGAAGACCATGCCGACCTGTGGGTCGACGCCCCCCCGGGCGTGCTTCACCAGACCGATGATGTTGCCGTCGTCGTCGATGGTGTGATCGTCGACCCAGATCTCGTAGTCGCTCGGATCCATCGAGTCGATGCTACGGGCTGTAGCCAGGATTGGCGATCGGTTCGCTGAAACAGCTACGCAGCCGGTCGAAGGTCGGCGGGGTCAGCTCGGCGAGCACGATGCTGAAGTGCAGCGGGTGGCGGGTCGTGTCGAGGAGGGCAAATCCCACCCCGCGCAGTTCGCCACAGCGCGCTGTACGCACCAGTCGGCGCCGCCGCACCGCGACCACCTCGCGAGACAGGGTGGCGAGGTCGTCCCCCGGCGCCAGGAACACCGACAGCGCCCAGAACCCGAAGGCCTCGAAATTCGCCTCCGCCGTGCGTACGAGGACCTCGTCCGACAGTGAGCGTTGCCCGCCGCGGACGACCAAGGTCGCATGCGGAGGCGGCGCGTCGCCGCGGAGGCGGATGATTCGAGCGGGCATCGGTCAGAGCCGGTCGCCGGGGCTGAGCTTGCGATGAGCCTCGCGAGCACGCTCGTCGGCCGTCGACGCCGCGTACCGGGCCAGCATGTCGCGACCGCTCCAGCCCGTGAGCCGTACCAGGTCGCCCTCGTTGCCGCCCTGGGCCAGCCAGGTGTGGGCGAAGGTGTGGCGGAACTGGTGGGGGTGAATCTTGCCGAGCCCCGCCTGGTCGGCTCGGCGCCACAGCATCTGGGTGAGCCCTATCTCGGTGAGCGGCCCGCGCCGGCCGAGCCACAGTGCCTCCTCAGCGGCGTACGGGTGGCCTCTCCGCAGCCGCAGGTACCGGCCCAGCGCCAATCCCGTCTTGTTGCCGAACGGGCACGCCCGGGGCTTGCGGCCTTTGCCCATCACGAGGGCGACGTCCTGGTCGAAGTCGACGTCGTCCACCCGCAGCCCGAGCAGCTCCGCCCGGCGCATACCGGTGTCGACGAAGAGCCGGACGACGGCGGTGTCGCGGCGGGGCTCGAAGTCCTTGCCCTCACATGCGGACAGCAGGGCTCGAAGCTGCTCGTTGGACAGCACAGGCACCGGCTCCACCGGCACGACGGGCCGGCGCATGCGCCCCATGGGCGAGCGCTCGACCTCGTCCTCCTCCTCCAGATACTTGAAGAACTGCTGTAGGGCGCGGAAGCGGTTGGAAGCGGTGGCGGGCTTGGTGCGCTGGTTCAGCTCGTCCATGAAGCCCTCGACGTGCTCCCGCCGGAGCGACGACACCGCCGTCGGCATCCCCGACCGCTCCAGGAACGCGGCGAGTTGGCTGATCGCCTCCCGGTAGGTCTGGTTCGTACGGGGCGAACGGCCGGCGGCTCGCTGGGAACTGCTCGAAGTCTCGTTGCAGGGCAGGGATGTCGTTTACGCTTGCGGCCGTGACCACTGATTTGGGCATCGGGCGCCTCCTCAAACCCCCACCGAGGCATGTCGTGTAGCAGCGGTGTCCTCCTCGCCCGGGGAGCCTCCGCAGGTCCAAAAGTCCAGCTCAATAGGCACAAAAAGAGTCCGGGGAGTGGCGCAGTGGTAGCGCACCTGCTTTGGGGGCAGGCGGTCGGGGGTTCAAATCCCCCCTCCCCGACGTCAGGAAAACCCTCGCGGGTGTAGCTCAATGGTAGAGCCCCAGCCTTCCAAGCTGGCCATGCCGGTTCGATCCCGGTCACCCGCTCCATCCGATCGCCGCAAAGGCCGACCCGTGGCCCAGCCGTGAGTAGCCTCCGGCCTCGATGACGGCCGACCCCCCGGGGCCACCCGAGGCGACTGCACCGGAGGACGCGGGGCCGGTGCTGCCGGCGGGGCTCGGGCGGTCGGCGGCGGTGATGGCGGTGGGGACGGCCCTTTCCCGCGTCACCGGCCTCGGACGGCTGGCGGCCCTCGTCTACGCCCTCGGGGTCACCGAGTCGCGCCTGGCGGACTCCTACAACATCGCCAACACGATGCCCAACATCCTCTACGAGCTGGTGCTCGGGGGGGTGCTCTCGTCGGTCTTCATCCCGGTCGTGGTCGAGCAGCTGCGCACCAAGCCGCCCCGCGAGGCCGACGAGGCGGTCTCGGCCATGGCCACGACCGCCATGGTGCTCCTCGTCGCCCTCAGCGCGCTGACCGTGGTGGCCGCCCCCTGGGTGATCCGGCTCTTCACCCTCCGCCTGGACGGACCGGAGGCGGCCCAGCAGCAGGAGCTGGCCACCTACTTCCTGCGTTTCTTCGCCCCCCAGATCGCCTTCTACGGCTACGCCGCCATCGCCGGCGGCCTGCTCAACGCCCACCAGCGGTTCGCGGTGCCGATGTTCGCCCCCATCCTCAACAACCTGGTGGTCATCGCCACCTTCCTGGCCTTCGCGGCCACGTTCGGGCCCTCGGCCAGCGACGCCGCGGTGGCCGGCGACTCCGGGGCCAAGCTCCTCCTGGCCCTGGGCACAACGGGCGGGGTGGCGGCCATGGCGCTCGCCCACTGGCCCTACGTGCGCCGGCTGCCGTCCCGTATCCGGTTCCGCCCCGCCTTCCGCCACCCGGCGGTGCGCAAGCTGGCCGGCCTGTCGGGCTGGACGCTCGGCTACGTGGTCGCCAACCAGATCGGGCTCGGGATCGGGCTCGTGCTGGCCAACGGCGTCCAGGGCGGACCCACCGCCTTCTTCACCGCCTTCGCCTTCTTCCAGCTCCCCTACGGGATCGCCGCGGTGTCGGTCATGACCGCCCTCAGCCCCCGGCTCTCGGCCCAGGCGGTCGACGGCGACGACGCCGGCTTCGCCGCGTCCCTGGCCGGCGGGGTGCGCGCCCTCGGCCTGGTGATGCTCCCCGCCACCGCCGCCTACCTGGCCCTCGCCCGGCCCCTGATCTCCACCCTCCTCGAGCACGGCGTGGTCAGCGCCGGCAGCAGCGAGCTCCTGGCCCGGATGCTCCAGCTCTTCGCCCTGGGACTGCTGCCGTTCTCGCTCTTCCTGCTGTTCCTCCGGGCCTTCTACGCCCGCCAGGACGCACGCACCCCGATGCTCGTGAACCTGCTGCTCAACGCGGTCTTCATCGTCGCCACGCTGGCCCTTTTCCCGGCCATCGACGTCCGTGCCCTCGCCCTCGCCCACAGCCTCTGCTACCTGGCCGGGGCGGCTTTTGCGGGACGGCTGCTGTCGCGCCGGATCGGCGGGCTGGGCCTCGGCCCCGGGCTCCGGGTGCTGGCCCGGGTGGCGCTGGCCTCGGCCCTGGCCTGGGCCGCGATGGTGGTCACCGTCGACCGCCTCTCGCCCGATGTCGTGCAGCTCGTGGCCGGCGGGCTGGCCGGGGCGGGTGGTGTTCGTCGTCGCCTGCCGGCTGCTCCGGGTGGACGACCTGGCCGAGATGCGCAGGATATTGCTACGGCGTTGAACTAGATTCCCGGGTGCCTTATGGCGGGAAACAAACACTTCGGGATACCGACGAAGCTGATCGTGGGCCTCGCCATCGGCCTGGCGGTCGTCGGCCTGGGCGGGGGCGTCGCCCTCGTCATCGACGGCAACGCCTCCTCCCGGTTGCCCTCGGGCACGATCATCGGCGACGTCCCGGTGGGCGGGCTCGACTTCGAGGCGGCCGTGGTCCAGGTGCGCAAGGTCGTCGAGGAGCCCCTGCGGCGGCCGGTCGTGCTGAAGACCGATCGCTTCGAGGTCACCACCACGGCATGGGACCTGGGCTTCCGGGTCGACGTCCCCGGCACCGTCCGGGAGGCCCAGCGCAGCTCGGGCAACGTCCTCAGCCGGTTGGGGAACCGGGTGCTCGGCCCGTCGGAACCCCTCTTCGTGGAGGCCGAGCCGGCGTGGGGCGACGGCGACCTCGACGCCGTCCTGGCCCGGGCCGCCGAGACGGTGAAGGAAGCCCCCCAGAACGCCGACATCGACATCTCCACCGGCTTCCTGCGCTTCACCCCCGAGAAGGCAGGACGGATCCTCGACGTCGACGCGTCCAGGCAGGCGATCATGCAGGGCATCCAGCTCGGCGACGCCGCCGTCCGCCTGGTCACCCACCCGGTGGCCCCCGGCGAGGGCGACGAGACGCTGAACAAGGTGATCCTCGTCCGCACCGGTGAGAACAAGCTCTACCTCTACAACCGGGGCGTGATCGTCAAGACGTGGCCGGTCGCCACCGGCACCGCCTCCTACCCCACCCCGACCGGCATCTTCAAGATCGTCAGCAAGATCGAGAACCCGTCCTGGTACAACCCGGGCAGCGACTGGGCCCGGGGCCTTCCGGCCGTCATCGGCCCCGGCCCCTACAACCCCCTCGGCACCAAGGCCCTCGAGCTCGACGCTCCCGGCATCCTCATCCACGCCACCTCCGACCGGGGCTCCATCGGCTACAACGCCTCCCACGGCTGCATCCGCATGACCGAGGAGAGCGAGGCCGAGCTGTTCGCCATGGTGCCCGAAGGAACCCGGGTGGCGATCGTGTCGGCCGAGGCGGCCAGGAACCGGGGCGTGGTCACCCCTCCCACCCCCGAGGCCACCGCCGCCGTCGTCTTCTGACCGTCGCGCCGGGCGGTCACACCGCTGACCCATCGGCGACACTACGGTGGTCGCAGGGCACCGTAGAATTGGCCCTTGAGTCGAACGACCTATCTGCCGATAACTGCTAGTGGCGCAGCGGCAACTGTGTGCTTGATCGTGTAGGACCCAGTTCCATTCTGGTCCCGTTCAGGGTTGCCGGCCGAGCGGGCACGGGACATCCGGGAGAGAGCGTGAGTCTTGGAATCATGGGCGTCGCACTGGCGATCCTCATCGTGGGCACGGCAATTGCGACCCTCCGCATGACCCGTCCAGGAGGCCGCTTCGGCCAGTTCCGGCCCCGTCGCAAAGGCGAGCGGGCCACCGCCGGCGGGCAGGGCGAGCAACCCTTCCGCATCGGCAAGGCCGACCGCAACGACATCAACGCCCAGACGGAGTCGGTTACGTTCAAGGACGTCGCCGGCCTCGACGAGGCCATCACCGAGCTGCAGGAGGTCGTCGACTACCTGCGGGCGCCCGAGCGCTACCAGGCGCTGGGAGCGGAGCTGCCCCGTGGCGTCCTGCTCTACGGCCTCCCCGGTTGCGGCAAGACACTCCTCGCCCGCGCCGTCGCCGGCGAGACCGGTGTCCCCTTCTTCTTCGTGTCGGCCACCGCCTTCGTCGAGAAGTTCGTCGGACTGGGCGCCGCCCGCGTCCGCCAGCTCTTCGAGCAGGCCAAGGCCCAGTCCCCCTGCATCATCTTCATCGACGAGCTCGACGCCATCGGCCGTCACCGCAACGCCGACACCACCGGCGACCGTGAGTTCGACAACACCCTCAACCAGCTGCTGGTCGAGCTCGACGGCTTCGCCGGCAACACCGGCGTGATGATCATCGGCGCCACCAACCGGCCCGAGCTCATCGACTCCGCCCTGCTCCGGCCCGGCCGCTTCGACCGCCGCATCCAGGTCGACCGCCCCGACCGTGAGGGTCGCGAGAAGATCCTCATGCTCCACGCCGCCCGCCGGCCCATCTCCCGCCGGGTCGACTGGTCCGACATCGCGTCCAACACCGCCGGACTGAACGCGGCCGAGCTGGCCAACATCGTCAACGAGTCGTGCCTCCTCGCCGCCCGCCGCCACCGCGACCGGGTCACTCCGGAGGACGTCGACGAGGCGTGCTCCCGGGTCCTGGCCGGCGCCCGCAGCGCCCGGCTCATGACCGACGACGAGAAGGAGCTGATCTCGGTCCACGAGGCCGGGCACGCCCTGCTCTCACTCCTCCTGCGGGGCGTCAAGCCGCCGTCCCGGGTGTCCATCGTCAACCGGGGCAGCGCCTTCGGGCGCTCGCCGTGGTCGTCGAGCGACGACCGCGACGTGCTCACCAAGCGGGAGCTGATGGCCCAGCTGATCGTCCTCCTCGGAGGACGGGCGGCCGAGATGAACACGTTCGGCCAGCCCAGCACCCGGTCGGAGGACGACCTCGAGCACGCCGCCGCCCTCGCCCGCCGCATGGTCGAGCGCCTGGCCATGACCGGCCGCTTCGACCTGGCCGACAGCAAGGGCAAGGACGACGACCGTGACGGGGCCAAGGAGGTCCGCGAGCTGCTGCTGCGGGCCGAGCAGGCGGCCCGCACCATCCTCGGCGACAACGCCGACGACCTGCGTCGCATCGCGGAGGCCCTGTCCGCCAAGGAGACCCTCAGCTCGGCCGAGATCTCCATGCTCACCACCACCCGCCGCCGCGGACCCCTCCTCCAGCAGGCCCGGGACGCCCAGGCGACGTAGGGCTTCTGTCCCCTACGGGGTCGGGAAGCAGAGGAACAGCAGGCAGGCGACCTTGGGCGCGGCCGCGACCGGGGCGGGCGGCGCCACCGCCACCGGGAAGGGGTCGTCGAGGAAGAGCTCCGACCCGTCGCCCCCGGCGATGTAGGGGTGCTGGGCGCCCTGGGCCTGGCCGGCGGTGTACGACGGGGCCCGCTCGGCGGCCAGGCGGAACCCCTCCTGCACCGACACCCGCAGGTCGCGGTTGAAATCGGCCGCCCCGGTGAGCATGCCCTGGCGGATCATGTACATCGAGAACACCGATGCCCGGGCCGACGTGGACTCGTAGGACTTCTCGGTGGACTGCGACGAGGCGGTGAACAGCCGGGTCGGCCCCGACACGCCCTCGTCGAACCCGGCCGCCTCGCAGCCCGAGATGTTGACCCACGCCCGTCCCTGGAGGGACTTCAGCGAGGCGGCCAACTCGGTGTCGGGGATGTGGGCGTTGTCGTGGGGCCACAGGTACTCGGTGGTGCCGACCTGCTTGACGTGGCCGGCGTAGGAGAACACGGAGAAGGTGGTGGGGCTGCTGTTGGCCACCAGCCAGGCCAGGCCGGCCCGGATGTCGGCCGCCCGGGCGCCCGAGTTGGTCAGCACCCGGATCTGCTCGGCGGGGAAACCGTTGCGGACCAGCGCCTCCCGCATGTCGACGGCATCGCCCGCGCTGCCGACGTTGGGGCGGGTGGCACCCTGGAACGTGTCGATCCCGATGATCAGGGCCCACCGGTTCGCCGGTGGGGTCACGGCACCCGCGGCCCCCGGGAAGAGAGACAGAACGGACAGGACGAGGGCCACCGCCAGGCCGAGGACTCCGCTGCGTCGGCTCACGACCTGGGTCTTACCACGTCGCGTGGCGGCGGACACATCCGATCGCACCTTGGGTGGTCGCGGGCCGCTACAATGGGGGGTCGGATGCGGCCAAACGGGCCACATCCAGGGTCATCCTTCCTCCTGTGGGCCGCCGTCCTGCGGTCCCCTGCGATGCCGGGACGACCCATCTGTCCCACATCACCGAACAGGAGCACCCCACCGCATCATGAGCACCTCCGACGCGCCCCCGCCCCCCTTTGCACCGCCCACCTTCGCCGCGCCCACCTTCGACGCCCTCGGCGTATCGCCGAGTCTGGTCGCCGCCCTCGAGTCGGCCGACATCGTCACTCCCCTGCCCATCCAGGCCCTCACCATCGCCGATGCCCTCGCCGGACGCGACGTGTGCGGCAAGGCCAAGACCGGGTCGGGCAAGACCCTGGCCTTCGGCCTCCCGCTCCTCATGACGGTCCCCAAGGCCAAGCCGGGCCGGCCCACGGGCCTGATCCTGGTGCCCACCCGCGAGCTCGCCGTCCAGGTGCGCGACGTGCTGGCGCCCCTCGGCCAGGCCGCCGGCCGCTCGGTCACGGCCGTGTTCGGCGGCACCGCGATGGAGCGCCAGATCAAGGCCGTGCGCAAGGGCTACGACGTGATCGTAGCCACGCCCGGCCGGCTCATCGACCTGTGCCGCCGGGGCGACGTGTCGGTCGCCGACGTCAACGTCCTCGTTCTCGACGAGGCCGACCGCATGGCCGACATGGGCTTCATGCCCCAGGTCACCTGGCTCCTCGACCGCATCACCACCGAGCACCAGACGATGCTCTTCTCCGCCACCCTCGACTCCGAGATCGACCGGCTGGTTCGCACCTACACCCGCGACCCCGTCCGCCACGAGGTGGAGTCCTTCCAGCCCACGGTCGAGGAGATGGAGCACCGATTCCTCAAGGTCCACGAGCTCGACAAGGTGAAGGTGGCGGCGGCCATCGCCAAGGGCACCGGGCGCACCCTGGTGTTCTGCCGCACCAAGCGGGGCGCCGACCGCCTCGAGATCCAGCTCCGCCGGGAGGGCGTCACCGCCGGCGTGCTCCACGGCGACCTGGCCCAGAACGCCCGCCTCCGCGCCCTCAAGAACTTCCGGGAGGACGGCCTGGGCGTGCTCGTCGCCACCGACGTGGCCGCCCGTGGCCTCGACGTCGACGGCATCGACGTGGTCGTGCACTACGACCCGCCCGAGGACCACACCGCCTACCTGCACCGTTCGGGCCGCACCGCCCGGGCCGGCGCCACCGGGGTGGCGGTCAGCCTCCTCCTGTGGGACCAGCTGCTCGACAGCGAGAAGATGCGGCGCCGGCTCGGAATCCGCCAGCCGGTGGTGGAGCTGTTCTCCAACGACGCCCGCCTGTCCGAGCTGCTGTCCGCCGAGTGGGCGCCCATGCCCGACGAGGCCACCGGCACCGACGGCGTCGACGGGTCGAGCGGCACCACCACCGCCACCCAGGCCCGCGCCCGCACCATGCGGTCGCTCGGCGCCCGCCGCCGCCGCCGGTAACAGCGGGCTCCAGGAGTCGGGCGGGGTGAAGCGCCTGGCGTTGTGCGTCGGGATCAACGCCTACCCGAGGGCCGACGCCCGGCTGCGGGGCTGCGTGAACGATGCCCGCGGGGTGGCCGACCTCCTCGTCGACGTGTACGGGTTCGACCCGGCCGGCATCTCGGTGGTCGTCGACGAGGACGCCACCGGCCGGCGCCTGCTCGAGGAGCTCGAGCGGCTGGTCGCCGGGCTGGGCAAGGGCGACATCGGCGTGTTCGCCTACTCCGGTCACGGCACCTACGTGGCCGGGGACGAGGGCGGGGACGAGGTCTACGACGAGGCGCTCTGCCCGCGGGACATGGAGGCGGGGCTGGTCCTCGACGACCATCTGCGGCAGCGGCTGGACGAGCTGAAGGCGGGGACGAGGATGGCGGTCGTCCTCGACTCCTGCTTCTCCGGCTCGGGCACCCGTCTGGGCCGCCGTCCCACCGGCGACCGACGGACCAAGAGCATCATTCCCTCGACCCTCGGCCTCCGCGACCTCGACCTCCACACCGCCCGGCCCCGGCGATCGACGGCCGACCCGGCGGCGACGCCCGAGATCCTGCTGGCCGCGGCCCGTGACAACCAGGAGTCGGCCGACGATCGCATCGACGGCACGTTCGGCGGCGCCATGACGACCCTCATGATCAGGCACCTGCGGGCCACCAGGGGCCGCACGTCGTGGTCCGCCCTCCACCGCCACCTGCTGAAGGAGCTCGACGGCCGGGGCTACAGCCAGGAGCCGCAGCTCGAGGGTCGTCCGGGGCGCAAGCGGGAGCGGGCGTTCGCCCCGCCCCGGCCCTGACCGGCACGAAAGGCATGATGGACGGCGATGATCGGAGTCTTCAGCCGCGAACGCGGTGATGCGGCCGAGCCCCTGCCCCGCACCGTCCACCTGTGGGTGAACCTGGCCGGCGACGACCAGCGGCCCGGGTCGGGGACCGGGGCCGGGGCCGGGGCCGGTCTCAGGCTCGATGTCTCGCTGTTCCGGGAGGGGACGGGCGTGGTGTGGCACCGCCCGGCCACGCTCTCCGTCGCCGACCTGGCCGCCGTCGAGGCCGCCGTCGCCGGGCTGCACCTCTGGACCACCGACCAGCCGATCGGGCGGCGGACCGTCGCCGGGCTGCTGCGCTCGGTCGGCCCCCTGCTCTCCCGCCGCGTGCTCGGGACCGAGGGGCGGGCCCTGCTGGCCGAGCTCGACCCGACCGCCCTCCTGGTCTGCATCGACGAGGAGCTGGTGGGACTGCCCTGGGAGATGCTCGACGACCCGGCCGACCCTGGCCGGCCGCTGGTGGCGAGGGTGCCGGTCGGGCGGCTGGTCCGGTCGCGCACCCGGCCGGCGGGGGGCCGTGACCCCCTCACCGAGGACCCCGACGTGCGCATCCTGGTGGTCGCCCCGGCCGACGACCTGAGCGGCACCGCCCGCGAGCGGGAGCAGCTGGCCGGCCTGGCCGGCTCCCGGGGAGGCGTCACCGTCGAGGTCGAGGTGCTGGCCGGGACCGACGCCACCCTGGCCGCCTTGGCCGACCGGGTGCGGGGTCGGGACTTCGACGTGCTCCACCTAGCGGGCCACGGCCGGTTCCTCGACTCCGCCCCCGCCCGGGCCGGCTTCCAGATGGCCGACGGGTGGCTCGACGGCAAGGCGCTGTCCGCCCTGGAATGGGCCAAGCCGCCCGCGGTCGTGGTCAACAGCTCCTGCCAGTCGAGCCGGGTGGCGGCGGGGCGGGGCCTGCTCGCGGGCACCGGCAGCCGGCGGGGCCTGCCCGCCACCACCCTGGCCATGGGCTCGGCCGCCTACCTCGGACACTTCTGGCCCGTCCGGGACCAGACGGCGGCCACGTTCGCAGGAGCGTTCTACGACACGCTGCTCGACACCTGGGACGCCGGCATCGCCGTCACCGAGGCCCGGCGGGCGATCGTCCCCCACTTCGACGACAGCGCCGACCCGGCCCTCGTCGGAGCGGTTCTGTACGGCGACGTCGCCACCGCCACCGTTGGTGGTCGCCCTGGACTCCGGCCCCGCTCCAGCTTCCCGGCCGAAGCCGTCTGACCTCGCCGGGGTCAGGCGGGCCGGGTCAGGCGGGCCGGGTCAGGCGGGCCGGGTCAGGCGGGCCGGTCGCGGCGCTGGATGCGGCGGCGGTCGGCCATGGGCAGCACCGCCTTGCGCAGGCGCACCGACTGAGGCGTCACCTCGACGCACTCGTCCTCGGCGATGAACTCGAGGGCCTGCTCGAGCGAGAGGGGACGGGGCGGCGTGAGCCGCACCAGCTCGTCGGACGACGACGCCCGCATGTTGGTGAGCTTCTTCTCCTTGACCGGGTTGACGTCCATGTCGTCGGACCGGGAGCTCTCCCCCACGATCATGCCCTCGTAGACCTCGACGCCGGGTCCGACGACCATCTCGCCCCGCTCCTGGAGGTTGGCCAGGGCGAAGCCGGTGGTGTTCCCCCGCCGGTCGGCGACGATGCTGCCCAGCATCCGGGTGCGCAGCGGGCCGTGCCACGGCTCGTAGGCCTCGAACACGTGGTGCAGGATGCCCGTGCCCCGGGTCTCGGTCATGAACTCGGTGCGGAACCCGATGAGGGCCCGGGCCGGCACGAGGTACTCCATGCGCACCCAGCCGGTGCCGTGGTTGACCATGTCCTGCAGCCGGCCCTTGCGGGTGGCCAGGAGCTGGGTGACGGTGCCCAGGTAGTCGGCGGGGACGTGCACCGACATGCGCTCGACCGGCTCGCAGAGCTTGCCGTCGATCTCCTTGGTGACCACCTGGGGCTTGCCCACGACGATCTCGAAGCCCTCGCGGCGCATGGTCTCGACCAGGATCGCCAGCTGCAGCTCGCCCCGCCCCAGCACCTCCCAGGTGTCGGGCCGCTCGGTGTTCAGCACCCGCAGCGACACGTTGCCCACCAGCTCGGTGTCGAGGCGGCTCTTGATCTGGCGGGCGGTGAGCTTGTTGCCCTCCAGGCCGGCCAGGGGCCCGGTGTTGACCCCGATGGTGACCGACAGGCTGGGCTCGTCGATGGTCATGACCGGCAGGGGACGGGGGTCTTCGGGGTCGGCCAGCGTCTCGCCGATGGTGACCTCGGCCAGCCCGGCCACCGAGATGATCTCGCCGGGACCGACGTCGTCGGCCGGCACCCGGTCGAGGCCCTCGGTGATCGACAGGTCGGTGATCTTGACCCGCTCGATGGTGCCGTCCGCCTTGCACCAGGCCATGGGCTGGTTCTTGGAGATGCGGCCGTGGCGGATGCGGCACAGCGCCAGGCGGCCGAGGTAGGGCGAGCGGTCGAGGTTGGTCACCATCGCCTGGAAGGGGTGGCCCTCCTCGTAGGTCGGCGCCGGGATGTGCTGCAGGAGGAGCTCGAACAGGGGCTTGAGGCTGGTGCCCTGCTCGGCGGGATCGAGCGACGCCCAACCGGCCCGGCCGTTGGCGTAGACGATGGGGAACTCGATCTGGTCGTGGTCGGCGTCGAGGTCGAGGAACAGCTCGTAGACCTCGTCGATGACCTCGGCGATGCGGGCGTCGGGCCGGTCGACCTTGTTGATCACCAGGATCACCGGCAGGCGGGCCTCGAGGGTCTTGCGCAGGACGAACCGGGTCTGGGGCTGGGGGCCCTCCGACGCGTCCACCAGGAGCAACACCCCGTCGACCATGGCCAGGGCCCGCTCGACCTCGCCGCCGAAGTCGGCGTGGCCGGGGGTGTCGACGATGTTGAGCTTCACCCCGCCGTAACGCACCGACGTGTTCTTGGCCAGGATGGTGATGCCCTTCTCCCGCTCCAGGTCGTTGGAGTCCATGATCCGCTCGCCCATGTCCTGGTTCTCGCGGAAGACGCCCGACTGCCAGAGCATGGCGTCGACCAGCGTGGTCTTGCCGTGGTCGACGTGGGCGATGATGGCGATGTTCCGGAGATCTTGCCGCGCGGGCATCAGACTTGGCCTTTCGGAGCTGGGTGGTGCCGCCTGGCCGCGAAGACAGGGCGGACCAACCTCCATTCTACGCCCCTCGGCCGGTCGAGTTTGGCCGAAGGCGCGTCCACCGGCCGTTCTCAGCCGGCGAGGGTGACGACGATGCCCTCGGCACCCTCGTCGGGAACCTCGACCGAGTACCCCGAGGCCCCCGGCGGGTAGTCGCCGGTGAACGCCACGAAGCGGTCGCTGCGGTAGTTCCACACCAGCGTGGGCGGCGTCCCGCCGGCGACGGCGGCGGCGTGGACGATCCGGGCCAGGGCCTCGTCGTCGGGATGGTGAAAGCGGCGGCCGTTGGTGGAGATCATCCACCGCGGGCAGTCGATCGCCTCGATCAGCTTGCGGGTGACGTTGCCCCTGCTCCCGTGGTGCGGGAGCTTGCAGGCGTCGAGGCGGACCCGGCCGTCGGGGCCCGCCAGCCGGGCCAGCCCGGGGATGAGCGCGTCGGCATGGGCGTCGGCCCCGAACAGCACCTTGACGCCCTCGAACTCGAACACGAAGGCGATGCTCGACCCGTTGGCCTCGGCCCGGTCGTCGGAGGTCTTGAACCCGGCCAGGTCCTCGATGGTCACGCCCCCCAGGAGCCCGGGCGCCACCAGCTCCACCTCGGGGTCCTGGGTGGGGTCGACCTCGGGCCGGAGGCCGGCCGCCTCCACCACCTCCTGCCAGACAGGCAGCAGGTCGGCCAGCTTCTGCGGCGTGGGCGAGACCACGGTCACGGTCGCCCCGCCGGCCAGCTCCATCACCGGCGGCTCGTCCCGCACCACGACCGGCCCTCCGACCCCGGGCTGCACCGGGTCGGGCCAACCGACGTTCCAGGGCAGGCCCAGGTCGACGATGAGGGCGGTCAGGCGTTCCCCGTGGATCGGCCCGAGCAGCCCCGAGAACCGCTCGAGGTGCACGAAGCCGTTGAACCAGATGCCGCCGAACCGGGCCGCCAGCTCCGGGTCGGAAAGGAGCTTGACCGCCCCGCCCACGTGGTCGTTGTCGACGTGGGTGACCACCAGCAGCTCGATGGGTCCGTCGAAGGAGCGCAGGCGCTCGGCGACGGCGGGAAAGCTGCCCGCCTGACCCCCGTCGATCAGTAGCCGGTGGGGCTTCGCGGGCGAGCCGTAGGTGACGAGGATGGCGTCGCCGAACCCGGCGGGAAGCATCTCGATTGTCAGCACCCGGTCACACTCCCTGGAGGGCGACGTCGGCGTCACCGGAGGCGGTTATGGCGAGCCCGAGGACGTCGCCCGTGGCCACCGTCTGGCGCCGGACGGCGGTGAGCACCGCACCGAACCGGTGGACGCCGGGCGTCGCCAGGTAGTCGGGAAGGGCGGCGAAGAAGCGCTCCACGAAGTCGGCGACCTGCTTGCCCGGAACGGGCGAGATGGCGGACACCACCAGCTCCGCCCCACCGGCGTGGAGGTTGGTCACGTAGTCACCGAACGACGTGTCGAGACCGGCGGTGTCGCAGCCGATGGCGATCACCACCGGTCCGGGTTCCAGGACGCCGGGATTCAGGAAGTTCCCGTCCGCCACCCGGTGGGCCCGGAGCAGGTCGGAGCCGAGCTGGAGGTTGGGCCCGAGGTCGTCGTCGGGGATGGTGTGGGTGATGAGCACGAGGATCGTCGGGGGCGCCTTGGCCGCATCCCCCACCTCCTTCCAGGTGGAGACCGCCCGGAACCGGCCGACCGTGACCGCCGCCTTCACCGCGTCCAGGATGCGGGCCGACGCGCCCGTGTCGACCTCGTCCGCCTTCACCGCCACGCCCGCGGCCCCCGCGGTGAGGACGGCGATCCTGCGTTCCGACCCCGCCTGCGCCTTGGCCCGCCGGTCGACGTGGTGGCGGCGCTCGATCACCTTGCTGGTGGCCCAGAACCCGTAGGGGCAGACGACGTCGGCCCGCTCCCTGTCGGGGCAGGTCGCGACGCACTCCTCCGCCCCCGCGATGGCCGTCGGGCAGACGGGGACCTCGTCGTCGAGCGCCGGCTTGGGATGGGTGTAGACGAGCTCGAGGGGGAGGTCGGCCGATCCGAGCGACGACACGTGGATCCACCGGACGTCGTCGCCGGGGAACCCCTCCATGGTCTCCCGCAGGCTGTCGTGCAGGATCCGGCCCCGGATGGCCAGGGCGGTGAGCGGGCCGGCCGCTCCGGCCAGGTCCTTGGGCGCGGGCCGGGTGAACGCCTGGAGCAGCACGGCCCGGGCGCCCTTGTTGGCCTTGGCCAGGCGGCCCCCCTCGATGGGCGGGCCCTGCGCGAAGGTGAGCGCCACCGGCTCCCCGGTGAGGCCGGGGACGATCGTGATCGACGCCCCCGCCGGGCTCATCCGGCCGACTGCGCCGGGCGGCGTCGAGGCGTCGACGCTCAGGCGGAACGTCCCCGCCGGCGGGGGCCCGTCCCCTGTCACGACCGGCCCGAAGAGGCCGGCGCTCTGGACGACCCGTCCGCCGAACCAGATCTGGACGAACACCGTGAACTCCGTCACGTTCGCCGGGACCTCGACGGGGACGGCGCGGGTCCACCCGCTGTCGCCGGTGGCGGGAAGCGTCAGCTTCCGTCGGGCGTGGGTGCCCTCGGCGATCACCTCCACCGTCAGGTCGACGTCGCGGCCCGGGGTGGGGCTCACGAAGGGGGCGTCGCCGATCACGACGCCCTTGCTGACGGCCGACGCGATGCGGACCTTCACGTCGTTGACCGCGCCGCCCACGAACCGCTCGAGCACCTCGTCGGTGGCGGGGTCGACCACCTTGGCCTGGAGTCGCCGGTCGTCGGGTGGGACCGGGGTGGTGGTGTCGTCACTGTCGCCATCAAGGTCGAAGGGGAGGTCCCGGGCGACGGGACCGTCGTCGTCGACCGGGTCGTCCGCCGGCGGGGCCCCCGATGTCAGATCGCTCGTGATGGTGGTCGCGTCCTCCGGCAGCGTGCGCACCAAGGCGGCCAGGGCCGCGCCCGCCCGGCCGTCGGCGTCGAAGGGCGTGTCCGCCAGACGCTCCAGGGCGGCGAGCGTTTCGGGGAGGACCGGCGGCTTCGCTCCCCGCAGGCTCAGGACGAGTTGGCGGGCGTACTCCCGGGCCGAGGTCAGCTCGAGGAAGGCGTCGGACGCGAGCAGGACGGCGTCGGGATCGGCCAGGGCGACCGCCACGTCGAGCGGCCTGCCGCAGGCCAGGTGCCGGATCGCGGTGGGCAGCCACGACACGTCCGGCGTCGGTGAGGCGATCACGGCCGCCACGCCGGCGTCCCGCAGCCGATCGAGGAGCGTGGCGTTCAGATCGCGGGCCGACGTCCCGGTGAGGACGACGCAGGCGACCCGCACCCCGACCGGGACTCCCTGTCCCTGTCCCGCCGGGCGATCGAGGACCAGGAACTCGCATCGACCGGCATCCCCTCCGGGATCGAGCACCCGGATGAGGAGGTGCTGACCGAGGACCTGCTTCACCAGGTGCTCGGAGAGCACGCCCACGCACACCGGCCACCTCCAGGCGAACCCGCGGGCGTCGAACCCGGCGTGGGCCGCCACGCTCGCCCCGCCGGGGGAGACACCGCCGAGGGACGCAAGGGCATCCAGGTCGTCCACCCGTAGCCGGAGGACGGACTGATCCCAACCGTCGGGCGCAGCTGCGGCGTCGGCTGCGGCAGCGGCGGCGGTCCAGGCCCGGGAGAGAGTGTCGGCGAGCCTGGCCACCATCGATGCAACGGGCGGCGCCCACGGGACGCTCCGTCCCGGCGGTCGCAACGCCGTCGCCAGCCGCTCGATGGCGTCCTCGACGGTCAGCCCCAGCCTCAGGTCGCCGCTGGCCGCCAGGATCCCGCCCGCCACCCAGGCGCCGTCGTCGACCCGCGGGGTCACGTCACCAGTTTCTCGAATTCGGCCACGCTCGGGATGGGGAGCAGCGGGTAGTCGCGCAATACGTGCATGTTCACCATGGTGAGCACGTAGGCGTGGCGCATCAGCCGGGCGGCCGCTTCCGCCGGGATCTTGGAGAGGGCGGTCTTGACGCTGCGGCTGGCCTTGGCCTCGGCGCTCCAGGCCGCCTCTCCACCCGGCGTGAGCAGGTCGAGGGCGGCCCTCGCCCGGCGGGCCAGGTCGTCGCTGCCGGAGGCGAAGGCCCGGGGCAGCTCGTAGGGCGAGCGGTCGATCTGCACCATGCCGCCGGCCAGGCGCACGTTGGGTTCGTCGACCCCGGCCCGGGTGGCCCGGAAGCGAACGTCGAGCAGGCGGCGGCGGACGGCGGTGGTCTGGTCGTAGAGCACGTCCTTCACCGCCAGCAGCGTGGTGATCTCGCCGAGGACCGGCTTGGTGACCGACGCCCGAGGCGAGACGCCCACGCCGGCCGAGGCGTTCACCACCACCACCTCGTCGACGGTGTGGGGCGGCGGCTCGGGGGCTCCGCCCTCCCGGACCCGCGCATCCAGCCGAAGCGGCCACTCGGTGCCCATGTTGTCGTAGACGCCGCCGTCGGTGAGGAGCATGCGGGTGAGCGGGTTGTCCCCGGCGCCGGCGGACGGGAAGTGGTGACGTCCGAGGGGCAGCACCACCGGGGCGAACGCACCCGGCAGGCAGGCCGATGCCTGGACGGCCCGGGTGAGCGGCAGGTCGCCGGGTACGCCCCACCCCAACCGGTAGGAGTACACCCATCGCCCGGAGAAGAACACAGCCTCCGCCGTCTGCAGGTCGCAGGAGCAGATGACGTGGTCGGTGTTGGGGTTGAGGCGGCTGAGATCGGCGCCGTGGAAGAGGGCCCGGTCGAACGACTTGGCCGCGATCCACCCCCGCTGGCGGGCCAGCCACCCGACCAGGGGGAGGGCGACGACCCAGGTGGCGACCGCCCACACCCCCTCGAGGGGGAAACAGAGGACGGTGGCGATCACCAGGATGGCGGCCAGGAGGAGCAGGTAGGCGTAGGTGAGAGGGGCGCTCCACAGGGTGCCCTTGGTGGACACCGCCGCCGCCAGGGGGGCGACGTCGGTGCGGAAGTCGCCCGACGCAGCTACGAACAGGTCGGTCTTCAGGCCCACCCACCCGTTGGTGATCGAGCCGCCCGACACCGACGAGATGCAGGAGATCTCCGGCCCCTTGCCCGCGTCGACGAGGTAGATCAGGGCGCCCAACCCGAAAAGGCTGGCGCGGTGCCCTCCCCCCGAAAGGGAAACGCCGATGTGCCGGCTGGCCGTGGTCCCACCTCCCGTCCCGAGGATCGACACAGTAGACCTCCGGAGGCATGCCGGCCCGGTTTGTTCTCGCTGCGTCCGCAGGCCGGACCGGGGAGGATCGGTCGTGCCGATCCGCCCGCCGCTCGTGGTCCGCTACAAGGCGCCCTTGGCCCAGGGGCCCCAGATGGCGAAGGTGATCCCCGGGGTCTGGATGTTCACGTACAGGGTCTGGCCCCGCTGGCCGTAGCAGGCGCCGGCGAACTCGGTGGCCTCGAACCCCGGCACCGAGTTGCGGGCGAAGTCGAAGAGCTTGCCGTCGAGGGTGAGGCCCCGCAGGAAGTTGGCGCCCCCACCGTCCTCGCACAGCACCAGCCCGCCCCGGGGGCTCACGGTGAGGTTGTCGGGAAGGTCGAGGGTCTCCGCCCCGGGTGACTCGAAGAGCAGGGTGAGCGTCTGGCGGCGGATGTCGTGCACCCACACCTGGCCCCGGCGGGCGTCGCCCCCCTGGGTCGAGTTGAAGAAGATCCGCCCGTCGACGTACCAGGCCCCCTCGAGGCGGTTGAACTTGGCTCCCCCCTGGGCTGCGCCCTGGTTGAACACCGCCTTGACGTCGGTCAGCTCCACACCGGTGAAGGCGGGGTCGGGGTTGGGGATGGGAACCCACCGGGTCGGGTAGGTGGTGCCCGGCACCTGGCCCGAGCGCAGGTCCACGGGGGTGGTGGACCCGGCGCCGCTGACGCTGAGCATCTCGAGCTTCCCGCCGTCGTCGAGCCGCCCCTTGACGGGCGGGATGTAGCGGTAGAAGCCGCCGATGCCGTCGCCGAACGGGTCCTCCGTCTGGTACATGATCCCCGTCGCCGGATCGACGGCGATGGCCTCGTGCTGGAAGCGTCCGGCGGAGCGGATCGGAGTGGCCTTCGTGTACTGCCGGGGGTTCCTCGTCGCCGGGACCTCGTACACGTAGCCGTGCTTCTGCTCGTACGTCAGGCCGCCCGAACCGGGCAGGTCGGGACCGTTGATGTTCTCCTCGCAGGTCACCCACGAACCCCATGGGGTCAGGCCGCCGGCGCAGTTCACGTTGGTGCCGTTGAGGCTCACCCAGCTGGACAGGGGGGCGCTGGCGGGGTGGGGACCGAGCTCGATGGTGGTGGTGCCACCGCCCGCCCGGGGGTCGTAGGCCCGTGACAGGTCGCCGAACGCTCCGCCGCCCCGGATCTCGTGGTTGCGCACCAGACGGACGAATCCCCGGTTGCCGACGTCGAACGCGGCCATGCCGTCGTGCGAGCTCGGGGTGGGTACGCCGTCGGCCATGATCTCGCCGGTTCGCCCGAAGGAACGGTAGAAGAAGCCCTGGGGGAGGGCGAGGAGGACCTCGCCGGTTGCGATGTCGGCGGTGGGCGCCAGCGGGCCGTAGCCACCGTTGTTCGGCGCCACGCCGGTGCTGCCGACGGCGAGGGCGCTGCGCGCCAGCAGCGCCTGGACCGGCCCGCCGAGGGTCAGTCCGCTGGCGGTGAGGGCCACTCCCCTTCTCAGGAAGGCACGACGGTCGAGTGTGGTCACGGTTCCTCCTCGGGGCCTGCGTTCGGCGGCACCCTAGGAAGGGCCGTTGACGCGCTCGCGACCGGAACGCAAACGTGAGATGAACGCGTGGCGAAAAGCACCCCCACCTCGGACGGCGACCGCCGGCCGCCCGAGGGTGCAGCCGCAAAGGGGTCCCCGATAATCGGAATGCCGACTTCGCGGAGGCCGGCTCTCTAGCTCTTCCTCCGGTCGTCGCGCAGCATCACGACCGCCTTGTCGATGCGCCGCTGCCGGGTTTCCGGCGTCCTGGCATCGTCGATCGCCATCACGTGTCGTCGCCGGTGGCTGTCCGACAGCCCGTCGAAGGCGCGTCTGGCGTCGGCGTCGGCGTCGAGGGCCTCGGCGAAATCGGCCGGGACGGTGACCTCCCGGGGCTCGGTGTCGAGCTCCATGTCGACGTCGACCTCGTCGCCGGCGGCCACACCCGCCGCCTTGCGAATCTCGGCGCTGGCCCCGAGCATGAATTCCCCGCCCATGACGGCCACCGTGCTGCGATAGGTGTGCCCGTTGATCGTCACCCGCACCGGTGGCCGCTTGCTCGACCCCAGGCTCCCGACCACCTCCGCCGGAACCCGGATCCCCGTGGCGGTCTTGCCGCCCAACTCGAGCGTGGCGCGGAATCTCATCTCGATGGTGTCCTTCCGAGTTGTCCGGTTCGGGTGAGTGGCAGCGAGTGGGTAGACGCCTCCGCGATCAGGGTCTCATCGGCCGCTGGCCGTGACGACCCCCTGCGACGCGGCGCGCGGCGTCGCCGACGCGATGATCCACCGGATCAGAAGCGCCAGGCGCACGGC
>CAVZAH010000003.1:0-92056 GCA_963773275.1 uncultured Acidimicrobiia bacterium
GGCCGCGGCCAGCGCCTCGCCGATCCGGTCCAGTTCGGCCAGGCGGCCGACCAACGGTATGTCCGCCCTGGTCCTGACCACTCCACCACCCCCCAGCTCCTCCGGGGAGAATGTACCGGGCAGGTCGGAAGGACCCGAGGTTCGCCAGGTCACGGTCAGAACCGTGAAGCTGGCGTCGCCGGGAGGAATCTTCCTTGGTAGTACCGGTTATACTTTGGCCGTGAAGATCGCCGTCTCCGTCCCCGACGCTCTCCACGAGCGCGCCGAGGAGTGCGCCGCGCGACTGGGCCTGAAGCGGTCCCAGCTCTATGCACGAGCCGTCGAGGAGTTCCTGCTGGCACACGACGAGGACGCGGTGACTGCCGCGCTCGACGCGCTCGCCGCTGAGGCCGCCTCGTCAGGGCCTGAAGGATCCGGCCGCGCCGCCGGGAAGGCGTTGATCGACAGCGGCGACTGGGAGTGGTGAGCCGCGGGGAGGTCTGGTGGATCGACTTCGGAGATCCGGTCGGATCGGCCCCTGGCTACCGGCGGCCCGGGCTACTGGTGTCGTCGGACCGCTTCAATCGCAGCCAAATCTCGACGGTGATCGTCGTTGCCATCACGTCGAACCAGCGCCTGGCCGCCGCCCCGGGCAACGTCGCCCTTCCCTCGGGAACGGCAGGCCTCACCATGCCATCGGTGGTCAACGTCTCCCAGGTGCTCACCATCGACCGAGCCTTGCTCGGCCAACGAATCGGCCAGCTGGGCCGGGAACGGCTGGTCGAGGTCGATCGGGGCATGCGCCTCGTCCTGAGCCTGTGATCACGAGCCGCGGCGCCCAGGCCGTGGGCCGGGAGCCAACGTCCGGGTGTGAGTAGTCGCTTGCCGACCGGCAACGGGTGCCGTACAATCGCCGTACACACCTCGAGAGGAGAAGGCATGGCCCGCACGGCCAGGATCGAGCTCCGCGCCGAGCCCGAGCGGGAGCAGCGGATCCGCGCCGCGGCGCGCATCGCCAACCAGTCGGTCACCTCGTTCGTGCTCGACGCCGCCACCGAGCGGGCCGAGGAGGTGCTCCAGGCCGCGGCCACCACCACAGTTCCCTCCGACTACTTCGAGGAGCTCCACCGAGCGCTCAGCGAGCCACCGGTGCCGAACCCGGCTCTGCAGCGAGCGGCCCGCCGAGCGCGGCGGGTCGCCCAGAGCTGATCCCACTTGGCCTTCGGATCGAAGGAACTGGGCAAGCACCACGACCTCTCGCGGTTCGACTCGGGCAACGCCGGGCTCGACGACTGGCTCCGACAGGATGCGCTCCGCGGCAGCGCCATGAACACGGGTCGTTCGTTCGTGTGGGACGGAGGCGACGGCGTCGTCGTGGCGTACTTCACCCTCGCCGCACACCTCGTCGCCAAGGGAAGCCTGCCGAAGCCGACAGGCCGCGGTAGCCCCGACCTCATCCCGGCCATCCTCCTGGCTCGTCTTGCCCTCGACCGCTCGCGGCATGGGCAGGGCCTCGGGGCGGAACTGTTATGGGACGCCCTCAGCCGTGCTGCTGCTGCGAACCGCCACTCAGCGGCCCGGCTGGTCGTTGTCGACGCCGTCGATGATCGTGCCTCGTCGTTCTACCGCTACTTCGGGTTTGAGCCGATGCCGGACCGCGATCATCGTCTGGTCCAGAAGATGAGCAGCATCGAGACGGCCCTTGGAAGCTGACGGGGTGCCCTACGGCGCCGGAGCCGCCACCGGCCGGTCCCCTTGGCGGCGGCGCACCTCCTGGGCCAGCTCCACCCGTGACGTGAGGCTCAGCTTGGACAGGGCGCCGGAGACGTAGCCCCGCACGGTGAACCGGGAAAGGAACAGGCGCTCGGCGATCTCGGGGTTCGACAGGCCGGTGGCCACCAGCTCGGCCACCGCCCGCTCCCCCCGGGAAAGCGCGTCCCACCCCACCCGGCGAGGGCGGGGGGCCGCCCGGTGGCGGCGCAGGCGAAGGGCCCGCATGGAGGCGCCGACGCGGGCCAGGTCCCACGACGCCCCGAGTCGCTCGTAGCCCTGGGCGGCCTCGTCGAAGAGGCGCTGGGCCTTCTCCAGCTGGCCACCGCGCCCGAAGGCGACGCCGGCGTCCTCCGCCGCCTGGGCCGCCTCCAGGGGGCGGCCCGCGTCCCGGTAGGCGGCGGCCGCCCGGACGAGAACGTCGCCGTCGTCGGCGACCAGGCCCCGGCCGCGCAGGGCGGCGGCCACCGCCGTGGGGATGCCCTCGTTGCCCGCCACCAGCGCCTCCATCGCCAGGCACACCTCGTCGGCCAGCTCCCGGTCGAGGGCGATGTCCCCGATCCCCCGGCCGAGGGCCAGGCGGACGATCTCGGGGCCGATCCGCGGTCGCCGGACGACGACCCCCAGGGCCTCGGTCCTCCGCCACCCGGCGGCGAGCACCTCCAGCGCGGCTGCCGGTGCGCCGTCGGCCTCGGCTCGCAGGGCCGCCGCCAATGCCGGCCAGTCGCTGTCGTCGACGTCGTCCGCGGGGAGGATGGGGATCCGCTCCGCGGTCCCCGCATCACCTCGATGGATGGCCATCAGCACTCCCATGCCCCGCGCCGTCGCCAGCATCTCGTTGCCGGGCCGGCTCCCGTCGAGGAGCTCCTCGACCTCTTCCAGCTGGCCCGCGGCATCGTCCCACCGGCCGGCGAGGAACGACCCGATCGCGTGCAGCCAGCAGGTGCGGAGATACAGCTCCTTGTAGCCCCGCCCGAGGGTCAGCCGGCGGCAGTGGGCCAGGGGCGCGTCGGCGAGGTCGGCCCGCCCGGCGTGGAGCAGGACGAGGACACCGAAGAGGTCGGCGAGGCACCGGAGGTGCTGCCAACCGGCGACGATACGGCTGCCCGGGTCGTCGTCGCCCGTGATCTGGCACTGGTCGAACCACGACAGGGCGTCGTCGAAACGGCCCTGGTAATAGGCGACCCTCCCCAGGGTGTAGGCGGACGTGGCCCGGGCCACCGTGCCGCCGACCTCCTCCGCGAGATGCAGGCCGCGGGTGGCCATGGTCGAGGCGACGTCGAGCCGGGGCTCGGTGAGGGCCAGCACCGACGAGGCGCCGAACAGCCGGGCCCGCTGGTGGGGGGACAGGCCGTCGACGGTCTCCGCCCGGGCCGCGTGCTCCAGCGCCTCGTCGAGCTCGCCCCGGGAGTTGGACAGGTGGGCCAGGGCCATCCGCAGCCGGACTTCGGTGATCGGGGGCTGGGCCCGGGTGAGCAGGTCGAGGCACACCCGCTCGGCCTGTTCCGGCTGGCTCGACACCAGCAGGACGACGACGAGCTCGGCGAGCAGGCGGTCGCGGTCCGGGTCGTGGGCGTCGACGAGCTCGAGGGTGCTTTCGAGGAGCTCGGCTGCGGTCGCCGGCGCCCGGATGGTGGCTTCCTCCACCGCCCGGTGGAGCCAATCGAGGGCCACCGGGTCGCCCCGGCACTCGCCCCGGAGGAAGTGTTCGGCCACCGCGGCCACCGGCGCCCCGGCCGCGGCCAGGGCGTGGCCGATGTCACGGTGCACTCCGATGCGCATCGTGCGGGGGATGTCGTCGTAGAGGGCCTCCCGCAGCAGGTCGTGGCGGAAGGCGAGGTTGTCGCCGTCCTCCCCGAGGACGCCGGCGTCCAGCGCCTCCCGGACCCGGGGGAGCAGGTCGAGCGCCCCCCGGCCGAGCGCCAGCGAAAGGGACGGGACGGTGAAGGTCGAGCCCAGCACCGACGCCACCGACAGGACGGCCAGCGTGTCCCGGGACAGGAAGCTCATCCGGTGGAGGACGATCGGCTTGAGGGCGACCGGGAAGGCCAACGAGGCGATCTCGGCGGTCGCGCCCTCGGCCTGCACCGAGCCGTCGGCCACCAGGGCGCCCACCATCTCGGTGACGAAGAACGGGTTGCCGCCCGCGTCGCCCACCTGGCGGGCCAGCCGGGGCCCGGGTGGGGTGCCCAGGATGCCCCCGACGAGCTCGACCACCTCCTCGGCGGTGAGGGGAGCCAGTTGCAGGGGTGCCGACCCTCGCTCGGACAGGGTCTGCAGCAGGCGGGCCAGCTCGGGTGAGCGGGGCGCCGGGCGGCAGGCCAGGATCACCATGAGAGGAAGGACGGGGGCGGCCCGGGCCAGGCCGTGGGCCACCAGCAGGGTCGCCGGATCGGCCCACTGGGTGTCGTCGAGGGCGACGACCACCGGCCCGTCGGAGCAGAGGACCTCGACGAGGGCGAGCATGTCCTCCACCAGCCGGAACTCCGAGCCCGCGGTCGCATCGGCCTCGGTGTCGGCCCCCCCGTGGAGCCGGCGGGAGATCTCGGCCCGGCGGGGGTCGGTCGACGACCGGGTGACGCCGAGGCAGTCGGCGACGGCGCCGAAGGGGCGTCGGCTCTCGAACTCCTCGGCGTGGGCCCGGAACACCTGCATCCCGAGGCCGCGGGCACGGTCGAGGGCCGCGTCGAGCAGCCGTGTCTTGCCGATCCCGGCCTCGCCCTCGACCACTACAACCCGCCCCCGGCCGGCGGCGGCCGAGGCCAGCGCCTCGCCGATCCGGTGCAGTTCGTCCAGGCGACCGACCAACGGGACCTCAGCCCCGGCTCCGCTCATGCACGACCCCCCGCTGGCGCACGGGGAAATGTATCCGGAGCACTCGGAACCCGCCGTTGTCCCGACGCGCTGTGAGCTCCCCGACCTTCGCCGCCCGGGCCGCCGAGCACGCGGCCGACGACACCGACCCGTCCATCGACGACGCCGACGTCCTCGAGGAGGAGTCGGGGCTCCCCTCCGACCAGGACGACTTGTAGCCGCCGTCCGCTGCGCCGTGACAGTCTGGGCCGGTGGATTCGGCGGACGGCGCCACGCGGTGGGGGACGGTCAGGACGCGATGGGCCGGCCGGGCCGGGTGCGCCTGGGCCCTGGCCTATGTCCCGATCCACGTCTATTGGGCGCTGACGGGGAGCACCTGGCCCGTCGGCGATCTGCCGGAATCGATCGCGGGTTCGTGGCGCCAGACGAACTGGGCCGCCTCTGTCGTGATCACGGGCGCCGCGGTCCTGTCCCTGGCGCTCGTCCAGCCATGGGGCCGCCGGTTGCCCCGGTGGATGCTGCTCGGCGTGGCCTGGCTCGGCGCGGTGTTCGCCCTCCTGCACACGGCCGGGCAGACGACGCAGATCGTGCTGAACATGACCGGTGTGACGGACGGCGCGGTCACCACGTTCGACCGGTGGAACCTGTTCGTGTTCGAGCCGTGGTTCATGGTGATGGGAATCCTGCTGGCGGTGGCGGCCGTGCAGTTCGCCCGCCGGGCCGAGGGGCCAGGTCCGGCCCGGCCCGGGCCGGCGCCCAGCTCGCCGCTCGCGACGGTGTCGGCCGGGTTCGTCCTGGTCGGTGCGCTCGTCGTGCTCGTCGGCGTGATGGCGTTCGAGCCCTGGGCCTACGCCGCCGTCGGACCGGGCCTTCTCGGCGTCGGTGCCGCCGGACGCCTGGCCGCCCGCCGGCGAAGTCCGGCCTGATCCCCGGTCGCGGGAAACCGCAGGACCCTCGCACCGGTTGCCGTAGCTTGGGGACCTTGTCCCGACGCGCCGTGAGCTCCCCGACCTTCTCCGCCCGCGCGCGCCACGGGTGCCCCGTGCGGCCATGACCGCGCCACTCATGCGGGAGCCCTCGGCGGACGGCCGGTTCGGCGACTTCGGAGGGCGGTATCTCCCGGAATCCCTGGTCCCGGCGTGCGCCGAGCTGGCGACGGCGTTCACCGAGGCGTGGGCCGACCTCGCCTTCCACGCCCGCTACGAAGGGCTCCTCCACGGCTACGGCGGCCGCCCGACGCCCGTCACCGAGTGCCACCGGCTGTCGGAACGCCTGGGCATCCGGGTCCTGCTCAAGCGGGAGGACCTGGCCCACACCGGCTCCCACAAGATCAACAACGTCATCGGCCAGGCCCTCATGACCGAGCGCATGGGCAAGCGGCGGATGATCGCCGAGACCGGCGCCGGCCAGCACGGGGTGGCCACCGCCACCGCCGCCGCCCTCTTCGGCTTCGAGTGCCGCATCTACATGGGCGAGGTCGACGTCGAGCGCCAGGCCCTCAACGTGTTCCGGATGAAGCTGCTGGGCGCCGAGGTCATCCCCGTCTCCTCCGGCAGCCGCACCCTCAAGGACGCCATCAACGAGACCCTCCGCGAGTGGGTGGCGAGCGTGGAGTCCACCCACTACTGCCTGGGCTCGGTGATGGGACCCCACCCGTACCCGTGGATGGTGCGTGAGTTCCAGCGCATCGTGGGGGAGGAGGCGGCCGAGCAGTGCCGCACGCTGCTCGGGGACGGACGGAATCCCGACGTGGTGGTGGCGTGCGTGGGGGGCGGTTCGAACGCGGCCGGCACCTTCGCCGGCTTCGTCGACACCGACGCCCGCCTGGTGGGCGTCGAGCCCGAGGGGGGAGCCGCCATCGGGCGGGGCGTGCCGGGCGTGGTGCACGGCAGCAAGTCGTTCCTCCTCCAGGACGAGCACGGCCAGGTGCTCGAGGCCCACTCCATCTCCGCCGGACTCGACTACCCGGGCGTCGGCCCCGAGCACGCCCACCTCTCGGCCATCGGCCGGGCCCGGTACGTGTCCGCCGGCGACGCCGAGGTGCTGCAGGCGCTGCGCCTCCTGGCCGAGACCGAGGGCATCATCCCCGCCCTCGAGCCGGCCCACGCCCTGGCCTGGGTCGCCCGGGTTGCCGGCACCGACGAGCTGCCGCCCGGATGCACCGTCCTGGTCACCCTCTCGGGACGGGGCGACAAGGACGTGGCCCAGGTCATGGAGATGCTCGACCTGTGACTGCCGCTCCGGCCTACGGCGCCCCCACGTTCGGCACCATCGAGACCGTCCTGCGGGCCCGGCGGGCAGAGGGCCGCAAGCTCCTGGTGCCCTACGTCACAGGCGGGCTGGGCGACGACTGGCTGGCGGTGGTGGAGGCGGTGGCCGCGGCGGGGGCCGACGCGGTCGAGGTCGGCATCCCCTTCAGCGACCCGGTGATGGACGGGCCGGTCATCCAGGAGGCCTCCCAGCGCGCCCTCGCGGCCGGGATCACCCCCGCCGCCATCGTCACCGCCCTGGGCAAGGTCGATGCCGGGGGCATCCCGATCGCGGTCATGACCTATTACAACCTGGTCTTCCGGGCCGGCCACACCCGGTTCGCCCGATCGCTCGCCGACCAGGGGATCGCGGGTGCGATCGTCCCCGACCTGCCCCTCGACGAGCTCGACGGCTGGGGTGACGCGGCGGGCGAGGCGGGGGTGGAGACCATCCTGCTGGCCGCCCCCACCACGCCCGACGACCGCCTCGTCGCCATCTGCGAGCGGTCCCGGGGATGGGTCTACGGCGTCGGGATCATGGGTGTCACCGGCGAACGCTCGGCGCTGGCCACCTCGGCCACGCTCATGGCCAAGCGCCTGAAGGCCGTCACCGATCGACCGGTGCTCATCGGGATCGGCGTCTCCACCCCGGCCCAGGCCGCCGAGGCGTCCGCCGACGCCGACGGCGTCATCGTGGGCTCCGCCCTCGTCCGCCGCCTGCTCGAGGGAGCCGGCCCCGACGGCGCCGCCGACTTCGTCGCCTCCTTGCGGGCCGGCCTCGACGAATGCCAGGCCTAGGGACCTCGCTGTCATGTGGAGCGTTCGGACTGCTCGCCGCGGCCCAGGGCCTGGGGATCCTGGGTGATTGGTCAGCTGCCCCTACGGCCGCTGTTTCTCGCGAAACCGCAGGTCAGCGGCATAGTAGCTGGTTTACCATCCGATAGGGAGGCGGGTATAGTGGTCGACCAGTACAGCATCACCCTCCCCCGAAAGGGGTCACGATGACCGAGCACCGCAGGCGCAAGCCTGCTGTCCTTGCGCCGGCACAGGCCGAGGAACGCTTCGACACCAGCGGCCGGTCGTTCATGGACTCGTTGCGGCTTGTGCTGGCTGGCGGCCGGGCTGAGGGCACGATTGCAAGCCTGACGAGCGGGAGGCTGAGAAATGATCCGTCACGTTGGTGAAATGGTTCAGAATGATCAGGAATTGCGGGACTACGCCGAGCGATTGTGGGCTACCGAGAAGTACCAGGACTGGCGTAGGCATATGAGGCAGGACGTGGCGGACAGTATGGCCTCTCTTTCTCAGCACGAGGCGTATCCCGGCCAGGCGTGAGCGCCCCCGGATGGGGTGTTCACAACTTTGAGTTGGCGCTCCGACGGTGGTGGAGAGACTTTTCTCCTGAGCCGGACTTAGTTGATCAGCTAAGGGCTTGGCGCGATCAGATCGAATCCGAAGGGATCATCGTCATTGAGGCCTGGGCACTGATAGGTGATGACGATGAATTTATCGGACGAATTCCGAATACCCAGGTGATCGTCTCGGGAGAGTTGGTTCCCTATGAGCAGCTAGTTGTCGTAAGGGCGTTTATCGGGGCTTAGGCTCTTTGGGGGGGTGAGACATGAGGGGCACTGAGGCCCTCAGCAGCACGCGTCCCAGGTGGCGGAAGGACTCGCGTGAACTACTACGAAGTACTCAAGGTCCCCCAGCGGGCGGACGCCGGAGAAATCAGGACTTCGACCTGTCGGCGCCGGCATGTAACGCTTCGCCGGCCTCGGAGGTCACACCGCCCGCGGGGCGTGGTTTCCCACCGGCGAGGCGGCCCCGACACCCGGAACACCCCCTCCCGTCACTCCCCGGCCGTGTGGATGTAACCCTTCCCGGACGGTGGAGGTCAGACCGCCAGTGGCCATCGCTGTGCTCTTCCCCGGCCAGGGGACCCAAGTCCCCGGAATGGGTGAGGTCTGGCGCTCCTCCTCGGCCTGGAACGTCGTCGAGCGGGCCGAATCCGCCCTCGGGCAGCCCCTCGCCCACCTCATCCTCGACGCCGACGCCGATGTCCTGGCCCGCACCCGCGAGGCGCAGCTCGCCGTCCTCCTCACCTCGCTCATGGCGTGGGAGGCCGTGCGCGACGCCCTCGACGAGGCGCCGGTCGCCTTCGCCGGGCACTCCCTCGGCCAGATCACCGCCCTCATCGCCTCCGGCGCCCTCTCCCTCGAGGACGGCGTCCGCCTCGCCGCCGAGCGGGCCGACTGCACCCAGGCCGCCGCCGACGCCCGCCCCGGCCGCCTGGCCGCCCTCATCGGCGCCGACCTCGACCAGGCCGAGGCCGCCTCCGCCGGGGCCACCACCGCCGGTCGCACCTGTTGGGTCGCCAACGACAACGCCCCCGGCCAGATCGTCATCGGGGGCACGCCCGCCGGTGTCGAGTCCGCCGCCGGCCGGGCCCGCGACCTGGGCGTCAAGCGAGTCATCCGGCTCAAGGTGGGGGCCGCCTTCCACACGCCCCTCATGGCCTCGGCCGCGTCCCACCTCTTCGACCACCTGGCCGGCACCCCATTCGCCGCCCCCCGCGCTCCTGTGGTCGCCAACACCGACGCCGCCCCCCACCACGGCGCCGACGGCTGGCCCGAGCGGCTGAGCCGCCACCTGGTGTCACCCGTGCGCTGGCGGGAGTCCCTCGAGACCCTCGCCGCCCTCGGGGCCCGCACGTTTCTCGAAGTCGGACCCGGTGCCGTCCTCTCCGGATTGGTCCGCCGCACTCTCTCGGGTGTCACCACCCGCAACGTCGCCGCCCCGAGCGACGTCCCCCTTCTCCTGGAGGTCGCGTGATGGAAGCCGGATCGGTACACGGCGAGCTGCTCATGGTCCCCGAACGGGTGATCCTGGCTCCCGCCCCCGGCCGGTTCCGCCCGGTCGACGACGCCTCGGGGCCCGAGGTGGCCGCGGCCGACGCGGCGTCGGCGCTCAGCGCGCTCAGCGCCGACGGCACCGACGTGGCCCGCGAGCAGGTCATCGGGTTCGTCGACGGCCTCGGCCATTCGACACCGGTCCGCAGCCCGTTCCACGGCCGCCTGATGGGGATGCTGGCGTCGGCGGGGGAACGGGTGCGCGAGGGCCAGCCGGTGGCGTGGCTCCGCATGGCCCACTGATGGCGGGAGGGATCGGGGTCGCCGTCGCCGGCTGGGGGATGGCCGTCCCCGAGCGGCGCGTCACCAACGACGACCTGGCCCGGCTGGTCGACACCAGCGACGCCTGGATCACCGAGCGCACCGGTATCAAGGAGCGCAGGTGGGCCGGGCCCGGCGAGAGCACCGCCACCCTGGCCATCGAGGCCGGCGCGGCGGCCATCAAGAAGGCCGACCTGTGCCCGTCCGACATCGGCTGCTGCATCGTGGCCACCTTCACGTCCGAGCAGCCCCTGCCGCCCACCGGCGCCTTCGTCCAGGACGGCCTGGGTCTGCGCTGCGGCGCCTTCGACCTCGACGCCGCCTGCTCCGGGTTCGTGTACGGGCTGGTGGTGGGGGCCTCCATGGTGGCCGCCGGCGGTTTCGGGCCGGTGCTCGTGATAGGCACCGAGACGCTCAGTCGGGTCACCGACATGGAGGACCGAAGCACCTGCGTGCTCTTCGGCGACGGGGCCGGCGCGGTGGTGCTCGTGCCCAGCGCCGAGCCCAACCTCCTGTCGTGGGACCTCAACTGCGACGGGTCCACCGCCCACCTGCTGGCCATCCGCAGCGGAGGCAGCCGCCTGCCGATCACCGTCGAGAGCATCACCGCCGGCGACCACTGGCTGAAGATGGAGGGCAAGGAGGTGTACCGGCGGGCGGTGCGGGCCATCGTCGAGTCGGCCGAGACCGCCATCGCCTCCGCCGGCGTCGACGTCTCCGACATCGCCCTTTTCGTTCCTCATCAGGCAAATTTGCGCATTATCGAGGCCGCGTCGTCCCGGCTCGGGTTCCCGCCGGAGAGGGTCTTCGTCAACATCGACCGGTACGGCAACACGTCGGCCGCGTCGGTGCCGATCGCCTTGGCCGAAGCCGCCGACGAGGGACGCCTCCGCGACGGCGACCTGGTCCTGATGACCGGGTTCGGGGCCGGGATGTCGTGGGCCAGCGCCGTCCTGCGCTGGGGGCCGGCCCGCTGATGGGGGGGCGGGTCGCCCTGGTTACCGGCGCGTCCCGGGGCATCGGCCGGGCGGTGGCGCTGGCCCTCGCCGCCGACGGCCACCGGGTGGCGGCCTGTTACGGATCCGACGCCGCCGGTGGGGCCGACACCTGCGCCGCGGTCGAGGCCCTGGGCGCGGAGGCGCTGGCCGTGCAGGTCGACGTGAGCCGGCCCGAGTCGGTCGACGCCGCGTTCGCCCAGGTGGAGGAGGTGTGGGGCAAGGTCGAGGTGCTGGTCTCCAACGCCGGCATCAACCGCGACGGCCTGCTCATGCGCATGGCCGACGACCAGTGGGCCGACGTCCTGCGCACCAACCTCGACGGCGCCTTCTACCTCGTGCGCCGGGCCACACCCGGCATGGTGCGGGCGCGGTGGGGCCGCATCGTGCTGGTCGGCTCGGTGGTGGGCCTCTCCGGCTCGCCCGGCCAGGCCAACTACGCGGCGGCCAAGGCGGGGCTGATCGGCCTCACCCGCACCGTCGCCCGCGAGCTCGGCTCCCGGGGGATCACCGCCAACCTGGTGGCGCCGGGGCCGATCGTGACCGCGATGACGGACGCCCTCTCCGAGGAGCGCCGGGTGCAGATGACCGCCCAGGTCCCGTTGGGAAGGTTCGGCACACCCGAGGAAGTGGCGGCGGTAGTCTCGTTCCTGGCCTCGGACGCGGCAGGCTACGTGTCAGGAGCTGTCCTGCCCGTCGACGGTGGCATGGGCATGGGCCACTGACCCGTCCCCCCACCACCCCAGTGCCCACCACCACATTTTCTGATCATCAGGCCTCAGGAGGAATTCCGAACATGGACCGCGCGACAGTCCTCGAGCAGCTCACCGAGGTGGCCGTCGAGGTGCTCGGTGTCGACCCCAAGATCGTCTCCGAGACGTCCAGCTTCAAGGACGACCTCGACGCCGACAGCCTCGACCTGGTCGAGGTCGTGATGGCGCTGGAGGAGCGCTTCGACATCTCGGTCCCCGAGGAGAAGCTCGACGGCATCACCACCGTGGGGGAGGCGGTCGACCTGGTGCTCGGCATCGCCGCCGCCGGCTCGAACGGAAGCACCGTCCCGGCATGACCCGGGAGGCCCCAATCCGGGATATGAGGTCGCGGGTGGCGGTGGTCGGCATGGGGGTCAAGACGCCGGCCGGCTCCGACCTCGACACCTTCTGGGCCACCCTCCTCGAGGGCCGCTCCTGCGCGGCCCGCATCCAACGCTTCGACCCGTCCGACCTGCCGGTGCAGTTCGCCTGCGAGGTGGTCGACTTCGACCCCCTGGCCTACCTCGACTACAAGGAGGCCAAGCGGGCCGACCGGGTGGCCCAGCTCGGCTTCGGGGCGGCGGCCGACGCCCTGGCCGACGCCGGCGAGCTGGGGGCCGACCCCGCCCGCTGCGGCGTGGTGGCCGGCACCGGCGTGGGCGGGCTGATCACCCAGGAGGCCCAGGAGCAGATCCTGTTCAGCAAGGGCGCGTCGCGGGTCAGTCCCATGCTCGTCCCCATGATGATGGCCAACGCCACCGCCGCCCTGATCGGCATGAAGCTGGGATGGACCGGGCCCAACTTCTGCGTCGCCACCGCCTGCGCCGCGGGCTCGCACGGGGTGGGGGAGGGGGCCCGCCTCATCCGGGAGGGCTCGGCCGACGTGGTGCTGGCCGGCGGCAGCGAGGCCGCGGTCACGCCCATCGCCATCGCCGCCTTCGCCCGCATGGGGGCATTGAGCGGGCGCCACGACGCCCCCGAGCTGGCCTCCCGGCCGTTCGACGTGGGCCGCGACGGCTTCGTCATCGGTGAGGGGGCCGCGTTCCTCGTGCTCGAGCGCTGGGACCGGGCCGTGGCCCGGGGGGCCCGCATCTACGGCGAGGTCGCCGGGTACGGCCGCAACGCCGACGCCTACCACATCACCGCCCCCTCTCCGGGGGGCGTGGGCGCGGCCGAGTGCATGCGCCTGGCCCTGGCCGATGCCGGCATCGAGCCCTCGGCCGTCGGCCACGTCAACGCCCACGGCACGTCCACCGAGCTCAACGACGCGGCCGAGGCGGAGGCCATGGTGAAGGTGTTCGGCGAGGGCGGCCCGCCGGTCACGTCCACCAAGGGCGCCACCGGCCACCTCATCGGTGCCGCCGGGGCCACCGAGGCGGTCGCCTCCTTTCTGGCCATGCGGGCGGGCGTGGTGCCTCCCACCGCCAACCACGAGCGCACCGAGGACGAGCTGGCCATCGACGTCGTCCACGGCGAGCCCCGTCCCCTCGCCGCCGCCCCGGTCGTCTCGAACTCGTTCGGGTTCGGCGGCCACAACGCGTCCCTGGTCCTCGCCCCAGGAACATGACGGCACAGCCATGAGCGGGCCGCCGTGACCGGGCAGCCGTGACCGGGCCGCCGTGATTGGGCAGCCGTGACCGGGGTTCCGGTCGCAGCTCGCCGGGGTGGTGCCGTCCGGGCGTCGCTGACCGAGCTCGACGGGCGCCGGGTGGCGTGGTTCCGGCTGGCCGGGGGCGCCCACCGGGGCGCCATCGGCCCGGTCGAGGGACAGGTCGTCGAGCGCCTCATCCGCCTGGCCCTCGACGTGGGGGTGCCGGTGGTGGGGGAGCTGGCCACGTCGGGCGCCGACGTCCGCGAGGGGCTGGCGTCATTGCACGCCTGGGGGCGGGTGGCCCGGGCCCTGAGCGACGCCTCGGGCACGGTGCCCATCGTGTTCTCGGTGGTCGGGCCGTGCGTGGCCGGGCCCGCCCTCCTGCTGGGCATCGCCGACCACGTGGTGATGACCGCCGGTGCCTACGCCTACGTGAGCGGGCCCCGGTCGGTGGAGGACTTTACCGGGCAGTCCACCACCAGCGCCGAGCTGGGCGGTCCCGACGTCCACGCCCGCCGCAGCGGGCTGGCATCGCTGATCGTGGAGGACGAGGCCGAGGCGGCCTGGGCGGTGGGCGACCTGCTCTCGTACCTGCCCTCGAACTGGCGCCAGGACGCGCCCGTGGTGGCCTGCGACGACCCCGTCGACCGGGACTGCCGGGTGGCGGCCACCACCGTCCCCGATCGGGCCACGGCGTCCTACGACGTCCGCACCGTGATCGGCGACGTCGTCGACCGGGACTCGTTCCTCGAGGTCCGGGCGGGGGCCGCGCCCAACGTGGTCACCGGCTACGGGCGCCTGGCCGGGTCTTCGATCGGCGTCATCGCCAACCAGCCCAGCTACCGGGCGGGCACGCTCGACATCGACGCGTCTACCAAGGCGGCCCGCTTCGTGCAGTGCTGCGACGCCTTCGGCATCCCCCTCGTCACGTTCGTCGACAGCTCCGGCTTCCAGCCCGGCAAGGACATCGAGTGGCAGGGCATCATCCGCTACGGCGCCCAGCTGGTGGCCGCCTACGCCGCCGCCACCGTGCCCCGGGTGTGCGTGGTGCTGCGCAAGGCCTACGGCGGGGCCTACATCGTGATGGATTCCCGGGGCCTCGGCAGCGACCTGGTGCTGGCCTGGCCCACGGCCGAGATCGCGGTGATGGGCGCTCCCGGCGCGGTCCAGATCCTGCACCGCCGCCGGCTCGACGCCCTCGACGGGCCCGAGGCCCGGGCCGCCGGCGCGGCCCTGCTGGAGGCCGAGTACTCGTCCCGCTTCTGCACGCCCGAGGTGGCCGCCGAGCGGGGCTTCGTCGACGACGTCATCGACCCCCTCGACACGCGCCGCCTGCTGGCGGCCGGCCTGGCCACGCTGCGGTCGAAGCGGGTCCCCCCGCCCGACGGGCGCAAGCACACCAATCCACCCCTATGAGGCGATGAGGCCGAGATGCTGCTCGAAGGCAAGAAAGTGCTGGTCACAGGGGTACTCCACGAGTCCTCGATCGCGTGGTCGGTGGCGGCGGTGGCCCAGGCCCAGGGGGCCGAGGTGGTGCTCACCGGCTTCGGACGGGGGATGAGCCTCACCCGGCGGGCCGCCCGCCGCCTGCCGGTGGAGCCCGACGTGCTCGAGGTCGACGTCACCGACCCGGCCCACCTGATCCTGCTCACCGAGGAACTGACGGCGCGGTGGGGACGGGTCGACGGCGTCCTCCACGCGGTGGCGTTCGCCCCCGCCAACTGCCTGGGCGGCGACTTCATGCAGGCCGAGTGGGGGGACGTGAGCACCGCCCTGCACGTCTCCGCCTACTCGCTCAAGGCGCTGGCGGGGGCCGTCCTGCCGCTCATGCGGGAGGCGGGCGGGGGCTCGATCGTCGGACTCACCTTCGACGCCCGCCAGGCGTGGCCGGCCTACGACTGGATGGGCGTGGCCAAGGCCGCCCTGGAGGCGACCTCCCGGTACCTGGCCCGTGACCTGGGGCGCGACCGGGTGCGGGTCAACCTGGTGTCGGCCGGTCCGCTGCGCACGATCGCGGCCAAGGGCATCACCGGGTTCGAGCAGATCGAGCAGACGTGGGCCGGCCGGGCCCCCCTGGGCTGGGACACCCGCGACGCCACCGCCGTGGCCAAGGCGTGCGTGGCGCTCATGTCGGACTGGTTCCCGGCCACGACGGGCGAGATGATCCACGTCGACGGCGGCTTCCACTCGCTGGCCGCCGCCCCCGGGCCGCCTCCGGGGCCGCCGCCCGCCACCCCGGTTGCCGACGACTGAGGGTCGCGCCTACGCGAAACGGTTCGACGATGGCATCCTGGCCGGATGCGAACCTTTCGGCGATGTGTCCTGGTGGCAGCGCTTCTCTCACCCCTCCCCCTGGTGGTGGCGACCGGGGCCACTGCAGCGCCGGCGTGGGCGCCCGCCGCCACCGCTCCCATCCATCCCGGCGTGCAGACGTTCACCGCCGGACAGTGCACGGCCAACTTCGTCTTCTACGACGCGGCCGACGTCTACATCGGCCAGGCCGCCCACTGCTCCGGCACGGGTGGGGCGACGGACACCAACGGCTGCCTCGCCGCCTCGCTCCCGGTCGGTACGCCGGTCACCGTGGGCGGCGCGTCCAAGCCGGGGACGATGGTCTACAACTCCTGGGTGAGCATGCAGGCGGCGGGCGAGACCGACGCCGACACGTGCAAATACAACGACTTCGCCCTGGTGAAGCTCGACCCGGCCGACGTCGGCAAGGTGAACCCGTCGGTCCCCCACTGGGGGGGCCCGACCGGGCTGAACTCGGCCGGCACCACGTTCCTCCAGCGGGTCTTCAGCTACGGCAACTCCAGCCTGCGGTTCGGGCTCGCCCTCCTCAGCCCGAAAGTGGGCATCAGCAACGGCGACGCCGGCGGAGGATGGAGCCACAGCGTGTCCACCCTCACCCCCGGCATCCCGGGCGACTCGGGCAGCGCCTTCCTCGACGCGACCGGCAAGGCCCTCGGCCAACTCAGCACCCTCAACATTGCCGTCCCCGGGGGCGTCACCAACGGCGTCGGCGACCTGAAGCGGGAGCTCGACTACCTCCGCTCGCACTCGTCCCTCACGGGGCTGCAGCTGGCGCTGGGCACCACCACCTTCCGCCCCAACCGCCTCCCGCTCGGGTTCTGACTTGGCACGGCCGCGGTTTGGTTCCGGCTCCCACCCGTCCGCCTGAGTGCGCTTTGCACGAAGGCATCTGTGCACTGTGATGGTAAGATGTATGTATGCCAAAGACTCGTACGACGCTGACCATCGACGAGGGCGTGCTGCGAGCGGTCAAGGTCCGGGCCGCTCGTACCGGCAAGGGGGACAGCGAGGTGATCGAGGAGGCGGTGCGCGCCCATCTCGGGCTCGACCTGCTCGACCGACTCTGGCAGCGGAACGACATGGCCGAGGGCGAGGCTGTCGCATTGGCCGTGGAGGCGCAGCATGAATCCCGCAAACGCCGCGGTTGAGTCGTGCGGGCCGTCCTCGACCCCAACATCATCATCATCCGCGCTCCTTTCCCCCAGCGGTACGCCGGCCAGGGTCGTGGCGGCATGGCTCGAGGGCGACTACGAGCTCGTCGTGTCCCCTCTGCTGCTCGATGAGCTCGGGCGGGCGCTCGGCTACCCCAAGCTGCGCGAAGCGGGTGACCGAGGAAGAGACGCAGGAGGTGCTCGCCTTGCTGCGACGGGAGGCGGACGTTCGGGACGATCCGGCCGGACCAGCACCTGTGCGCTCGCCAGATTCGGGTGACGACTACCTCATCAGCCTCGCCGAGGCCACCCAGTCTGTGATCGTCTCCGGAGACCGCCACCTGCTCGGCCTGAGCGACCTACTGCCCGTTTACACGGCGGCGGGCTTCCTGTCATTGATCGAGGTGGGTCGCGAGTAACTGGCTCGGCCGGTCATCGCCCGACCATGATCTCGATGTCGATGGCGCAGGAATGCATCATCGGAGGCCTGCTGGCAGCGCAGCCAGAGGGGCGGCCAGGGATACGGGCTCGACCCACTCGTCGAGCGAACCGGGACGACCGAAGGCTGCCCGACTACTTGGCGTCGGGCGCCGAGTCCGAGGAGCGCCCATGACGCAATCCGCGGGGCCCGAATCTCGTCATGCAACGGCGGCACGGGAAACCCCTGTGGTGCTCGTCAGAAGGCGCATTCTGGAGCAGGGCGGAGCGTACGGACCGGCGACCGGGGCGATCGCCAGCGCGCTTCAAGGGCTCGGTGTGGACTGGCTGGGAGTGGACCCCTTCACCGGCTGACCAGCGCGCGAGCTGGGAGCGCTGCGATCTTGGGATTCGTTCCTTGAGGTGGTGGACCCCCGTTAGCCTCATCGCATGCCGCTCACGCCCGGAGACACCGCACCCGACTTCACGCTCCTCGACCAATCCGAGACGCCGGTGACGCTGTCCGATCTCACGGGCCGCAAGGTCCTCGTGTACTTCTACCCGAGGGCCGACACGCCCGGGTGCACGGCCCAGTCGTGCGGCCTGCGCGACGTGGCCGGCGAGGTGGGCGACACCGCCATCCTCGGGATCAGCCCCGACAAGCCCGGGAAGCAGGCCAAGTTCGACACCAAGTACGGGCTCGGGTTCCCTCTCCTGGCCGACGAGGACCACGCGGTTGCCACCGCCTACGGCGCCTGGGGCGAGAAGAGCATGTACGGCAAGAAGTACATGGGCATCATCCGGTCCGCCTTCCTGGTCGACGAGGAGGGCCGGATCGCCGACGCCTGGTACAAGGTGTCGCCCAAGGACACCGCCGCCAACCTCCTGTCCGCCGTCGCTGCCGGCTGATCGGCGACGCCTGCCGCGGCCGCCCCCCCCGGGGGGCCCCGGGGGAGCCCTGGAGCCGGGTGAACTCGGCCAGTGATCGGTGACCGCCGAAGGGATCGTCCCTCGCATCGTCATTCGCCACGACGGGCTGATTCTTTCGGAGATGGCCCCCGAGCCCCACCGGAGCCGTGATGGTGTCCAGGGCGGTGGCTACAATGCACGGCGCGCGGCTACGGGGTCCGATTACGGCCGGGCCCCTGAACGACTGGGGGCCCGATGACGACCAGTATCGGACCACGCAAGCGTGGGACCGGGACGCTGCTGCTCCTATCGACAGTCCTCGCCGGGCTGTTGGTGTCGTTGACTCCCGCCCGGGGCGCCTACCCCGGGGCGAACGGCAGGATCGCCTTCGAGTCGACACGGGACGGCAACCTCGAGATCTACTCGATGAACCCCGCCGGTGGCGACCAGGTGAAGCTGACCAACGACCCGGCCGGCGACACCGACCCGGCCTGGTCCCCCGATGGCACCCGCATCGCCTTCGTGAAGCGCTCGGAGGGCCACGACAACGTCTGGATCATGAATGCCAACGGGACCGGGCAAACCAATCTCACCCCCGGACCGGTCACGACCGGGCAGGCCAACGAGGGCACCAACCCGACCTGGTCGCCCGACGGCACCCGGATCGCCTACGTCTCCTCCCAAGGTGACATCTGGGTGATGAGCGCCAGCACCGGGGGCGGCAAGACCAATCTCACCAACACCCCGTCGTTCGCCGTCCCACTGGAGACCCAGCCCGCATGGTCCCCGGACGGCTCGACCATCGCCTACGTCCGCAGCGCCGACATATGGCTCATGGACGCCAACGGCGCCAACCAGCGGCCCCTGACCGCTACGACCGGCTCCCTCCAGGACGAGAAGGCACCCGACTGGTCGCCCGACGGCTCCCGGATCGTCTACGGCAAGGGCAGCTCGGTTTGGCGGATGGACGCCGACGCCACGGACCAGATGCAGGTGGTGGCCAACTCGGTGCTGCCGGCGTGGTCGCCCGACGGCACCAGGATCGTCTTCTCGTCGAGCTCGTTCGGCGCGCTCAACGGCCCCGACATCTTCACCGTCAATCCCGATGGTACCGACGTGAGGCGCCTTCCGACCGCAGCGAACGCCATCGACAACGATCCCAACTGGGGCCCGGCGGTCGGTGGCTCGACGACCACCACGTTGTCGTCGACGACCACCACGCAGGCGTCTACGACCCTGCCGACCACGACGACGACCCTGCCGACCACGACCACCACGCCCCGGCCGACCACGACCACGAGCCTGCCGACCACGACCACCACGACCCGGCCACCCACGACCACGACCCTGCCGACCACGACCACCACGACGCGGCCGCCGACGACGTCTACGAGCCTGCCGACCACCACCACGACCCGGCCGCCGACAACGTCGACGACCACGACCCTGCCGACCACGACGTTGCCGCCCACGCCCACCACGACCACCCCGCCGGACGTGTGCGCCCAGACCCGGCTGGCCCAGCAGCTGTTCAACGCCGAGCTGGACCTCATCGAGCAGCAGATCCGCAGCCGGAATCTCGACCCCGAGGAGGAGCGCCGGCTGCTCGAGCAGCTGGCGGCGCGGAGGGCTGACTTCAACGACATCTACGACCAGCTCCTCCGCGAATACGGGTGCTTCAACAACACCACCACCACCACCACGACACTGCCGCCGACGACGACCACGTTGCCTCCGACGACCACGACGACCATTCCGTTGCTGTTCTGCGACGGTTTGCCGGTGACCATCGTCGGCACCAGCGGGGTCGACCGCATCGTGGGCGGTGTCGGCCGCGACGTGATCCACGGGCTCGGGGGCACCGACGAGATCAGGGGCATGGCCGGCGACGACGTGATCTGCGGGGGAGACGGGGCCGACCGGCTCTTCGGCGACGACGGCGCCGACACGATCATCGGTGGAGAAGGGGCCGACCTCCTCTACGGCGACTTCGGCCGGTCGGGCTCCTCCGCCGACGGGGCCGACCGGCTCTTCGGCGGGGACGGCAACGACCGCCTGTACGGCGAGGGAGGAAACGACGCCCTCGCCGGCGAGGACGGCGACGACTACCTCGACGACATTCTGAACGCGTACGGCAACGACACATTCTCGGGAGGCGAGGGCCGCGACCACCTCCGGGGCGGGCACGGGAACGACCGACTGCTGGGCGGCCCGGGCAACGACACCCTGCAGGGTGACGGGGGCATCGGTCCCACCGCCGGCACTGCGCTCCAGCCGGGGAACGACCTCCTCGACGGGGGCGATGGCGACGACGTGCTCCTGGGCGACGAGGGTGACGACGTGCTGTCGGGCCAGGCCGGGTCCGATCGGGGCTTCGGTGGCCCGGGTGACGATCGGCTGCTGGGAGGGACCGCTGTGGACCAGCTGTTCGGTGAAGCAGGCAACGACTTCCACGACGGCGGACCGGCCGTGCTCGACCGTTGTGTCGACGGGAGTGGCGCCAACACCTTCGTCAACTGCGAGCTCACCTTGTTCTGAGGCGCCGATGACCGGGTCCGGCCCGACGTCAGGAGTCGGAGGCCACCGCGGCCGGGGCCGGGGAGGGCCAGCCGATCATCGCAGAAGTGTGCCCGGAGCGGGACTCGAACCCGCACGCCCTTTCGGACAATGGTGTTTGAGACCATCGCGTCTGCCATTCCGCCATCCGGGCCGACCCACCGGACATTAGGGCAAAAAAATAGAGAGCCCCAAGGAAGTTTCCTCCGCTTCCGAGCCCGAGGGCCCTTCCGCTTCGGTTGCCCCCTTGGGACTCCGGAAGACCAATGTAATGCGATGTCTCCGGACTGTCAAGAGGTTTGTGTCAGACGCCCCAGCCAGGCGCCTGGTCGAGCAGGAAGCGGCTGACGGCCAGGCAGCGGTCGAGCATGTCGCACAGCAGCTCCTCGCCGGCCAGCACCTTGGCCAGCGACACCTGCTGGCGGGCCACGATGGTGAGGCTGCGCTCGGCGGCGTCGGTGACCTGGGCGAACGAGTCGATGGCCGACACCTCGAGGGGAAGGTCGGGACCGCCCACCCCGGCCAGCTCGGTGGCCAGCAGCAGGAGGTCGGGACCCTTGGGCAGGGGCGGCAGGGCCCACGTGAAGATCAGGGGGAACTGGTATTCGTCGTCCGGGTCTTCGTCGTCGGGAAGGTTCGAGACCACGTCCTCGAAGGCCAGCAGCACGCGCGGCTCCACCTCGAGGGCCAGGTGGAGGTCGAGCGGCCCGCCGCAGCCCTCCTCCGGGTGCAGGTCGACCTCCCACACCTGCCGCAGCGAGTACGTCTCGACGAAGTGCCGCTCGTCGTGGACGTGGAAGCCGTGGTCGACGGCATGGTCCTTCAGCTCCGCTACGTATCCGGCCACGTCGATGGCAGCCAACCGTCCACCTCCTCGCGGCCGAATGGGTCTGGCGACGAGCGTAGGCGGTGGGGCCGGCTACGGACGGTAGCTTCGGACGATGACCGACGACCGCCTCATCGCCGTCCTGAACGAGGCGGCCGGCGCGGTGCGCACGGCGCTCGAGGCGCTGGACGACTGGGGCCTGGCCGGCACCCGGGACGGCCAGTACAACAGCGACCTGCTGGCCGACGAGGTGGCGGTGGCCATCCTGGTGGGTGCCGGGCTGGGCGTGATGAGCGAGGAGACCGGCATGCACCACCCCGACCGGGCGGTGACGGTGGCCCTCGACCCGGTCGACGGCTCGACCAACGCGTCCCGGAAGCTGCCCTGGTACGCCACGAGCCTCGGCGCGGTCGACGCCGACGGCCTCCTCGCCGCGGTGGTGGTCAACCAGGCCACCGGCGACCGCTACGAGGCGGTCCGCGGGGCGGGGGCCACCTGGAACGGGCGCCCGCTGGCCGCCAGCGGCTGCGCCAGCATGGGCGATGCGATCGTGTGTCTGAACGGCTGGCCGTCCGTCCACCTGGGGTGGCGCCAGATGCGGGCCCTCGGCGCCACCGCCCTCGACATCTGCGCCGTGGGTTCCGGCCAGCTCGATGCCTACATCGACTGCAGCGCCCACTCCAACGCCCCCTGGGACTACCTGGGCGGGGTCCTCGTGTGCCGGGAGGCGGGCGGGCTGGTCGCCGACGCCGAGGGCCGCGAACTGGTCACCCTCGGCCTCACCGAGCGCCGCACGCCGGTCGCGGCGGCCACCGAGAAGCTCCTGGCCGAGGCCCTCGAAGCACGGGCCGGCCTCCGCTGAGCACCCCGGGCACCCCCGTGCCGTCCGATCGGGCGGGACGGGTGCGGGCCGTGCGGGCCCGGCTGCAGGCGGTGCTGCTGGCCGTCTACCGCCGGATGCCGCCGACAGCCCGCGTCCTCGTCCTCCGCCGGCTGACGCCGTCGTACCAGGTCGGTGCCCTGTGCGTGATCGAGCGGGCCGACGGCGCAATCCTCCTCCTGCGCCAGTCGTACCGGCGCCGCGAGGCGTGGGGATTCCCGGGCGGGCTGCTCAAACGGGGCGAGCAGCCGGTCGACGCCGTCCGCCGCGAGGTACGGGAGGAGCTCGGTGTCGTCGTCGACGTCGACGACGCCCCCGTGGTGGTCGTCGAGCCCCGCTACCGCCGGGTCGACGTCGTCTTCAAAGGGCGGCTGGCGCCCGGGCCCGACGGCACCGACGGCCAGCTCCCGACGCCCTCGTCCCCCGAGATCGTCGAGGTGCGCTGGTTCGCCCCCGACCAGCTCCCGATCCTGCTCCCGGAGGCCACCACCGCCCTGATCGAGATGGCCCGTGCCGACCGGCCCGCCGTCGAGGACGGGTGAACGGGTCGAAGCCCGTAGGCTGGTGGGCCGAGGGCGCTTAGCTCAGTTGGTAGAGCACTTGCCTTACAAGCAAGCGGCCGGGGGATCGAGACCCTCAGCGCCCACGCAAAAGGCCTGGACACGGCGCCGCGGTCCCACGTCTGGTCAAACTCGATCACAAAGCGGCCCGCATTCCCTAGTGTGTGGCGGACGCCCCCTTCCCGAGGAGGACCCCAGTGTTCGGACGCCTTGGTGGCTGGTGCCACGATCATCGCCGGATCGTCGTGGTGGGGTGGATCCTCGCCATCGTCATCGGCAACATGGTGCAGCAGTCCGTAGGGACGAATTTCCGCGCCGACTTCTCCCTCCCCGACGTCGAGAGCCGCCAGGGATTCGAGCTCCTCGACGAGCACTTCGGAGGCCAGGGCACGGGCGAGCGCGGCTCCGTGGTCTTCCGGGCCGAGGGCGGGGTGGACGACCCCAGGGTCCAGGGCGCCATCGAGCCGTTCCTGGCCCAGGTGGCCGAGGTCGAGGGCGTGGCCCGGGTCGTGAGCCCGTACTCGGACGAGGGGAAGGACCAGATCTCCACCGCCCCGGGCACCGAGGGCGAGATCGGCTACGCCGTCATCGAGCTCGATCCCGACATCACCTTCGAGAGCGCGCTGGAGCTGTCGAAGTCGATCAAGGAGGTCCAGCCGGAGGTCGACGGCGTCCAGATCGAGCTCGGAGGGGCCATCCTGGCCGAGTTCGAGCCGCCGGACTCCGAGCTGCTCGGACTGGCCTTCGCCATCGTCATCCTGATGCTGGCGTTCGGGTCGGTGCTGGCCATGGGCCTACCGGTCGGCACGACCCTCGCCGGAATCGGGGCCGGGACGGTCATCGTCGCCCTCCTGTCGCACGTCGTCACCATTCCCGACTTCGCCACCATCCTGGGGCTGATGATCGGTCTCGGGGTCGGGATCGACTACGCGCTGTTCATCGTGACCCGGTTCCGGGAGCAGCTCCACAAGGGCGACGACATCGGCCAGGCGGTGCGGGTGGCCTTCGACACCGCGGGCCGGGCCGTCGCCTTCGCCGGCACCACCGTGGTCATCTCCCTGCTCGGGATGCTCGTGATGCAGATCGGCTTCATATCCGGGCTGGCCATCGGCGCCGCCATCGTCGTGTTCATGACCATGGTCGCGGCCCTGACGTTGCTCCCCGCCCTGCTCGGTTTCGCCGGCGGTCGGGTCGAGCTCACCCGGTGGCGGGGGCTCATCGCCGCCCTCCTGGTGGCGGTCGCGCTCCTCGCGCTGGGCCTCCACATCCCGCCCGTCGCCCTCGTCGCCCTCGTCCTGGCCGGGTTGACGCTCACCGTCAGCTTCGCCTTCAAGCCGCTACGGGGCCTCGTGCCCCGCCCGGCGACGAAGCCCCGGGAGCAGACCGTCGCCTACCGGTGGAGCCGGTTCGTCCAGCACCGCCCGTGGCCGTCGGCGCTCGGTGCGGTCGCCCTGCTCATCCTGCTCGCACTGCCCGTGTTCGGCCTGCGGCTCGGATTCTCCGACGAGGGCAACTACCCCGAGAGCACGACCACCCGGAAGGCCTACGACCTGCTGGCCGAGGGTTTCGGGCCCGGATTCAACGGTCCCATGCTGGCGGTGGCCGAGGTTCCGCCCGGCACCGCCCAGCCGGTGCTCGACGGGGTGTCGGCCGCCCTGTCCGGCGCTCCGGGTGTGGCCTTCGCCAGCCCACCGATCCTGAACGAAACCGGTACGGCCGCCCTCTGGCGGGTCGTGCCGTCGACCGCCCCCCAGGACGCGGCCACCACCTCGCTGGTCGACCGGCTGCGCGACGACGTGCTGCCGGCGGCAGAAGGCGACCTGGAGGTTGTCCTCACCGGCAGCGTCGCCATCCAGGTCGACTTCTCCAACTACCTGGCCTCCCGCCTCCCGCTGTTCTTCGGAGCCGTGCTCGGCCTCTCGTTCCTCCTGCTCATGGCCGTCTTCCGCTCGGTGCTGGTCCCCCTCAAGGCGGTGGTCATGAACCTGCTGTCGATCGGCGCCTCCTTCGGCATCGTCGTGGCCATCTTCCAGTGGGGATGGGGAGCGTCGGTCCTCGGGCTCGACGGGGCCCCCATCGAGCCGTTCATCCCGATGATGCTCTTCGCCATCGTCTTCGGCCTGTCGATGGACTACGAGGTCTTCCTGCTCTCCCGCATCCGGGAGGAGTGGCGGCGCACGGGCGACAGCCGGGTGTCGGTGGCCGACGGCCTGGCCGCCACCGCCCGGGTCATCACCGCCGCCGCCGCCATCATGGTCTTCGTCTTCGGGAGCTTCCTCTTCGAGGCCGACCGGATCTCCAAGCTCTTCGGCCTCGGCCTGGCCGGAGCGGTGCTGCTCGACGCCACGATCGTCCGCATGCTCCTCGTCCCCGCCACCATGGAACTGCTGGGCGACCGCAACTGGTGGCTGCCCGGATGGCTCGACCGGATCCTCCCCAAGGTCGACGTCGAGGGCCACGCCGGCCAGGAGTCGGAACCGATGGTGCGATCGGACACCCTCCGGTAGGGGACTGACCTACCGATGGCGACGCCCGTAGGGCCCGTGGCACCCGATCCCGACGACCCCGACCTGTGGTCCGAGTGGTACGACGACGACGAACTCGACGACGAGCTCGGACCGGGCCGGTTCGGATGGCCGGTGCGGCTGCTGGCCGCGCTGGCCATCCTCGCCATCGTGGCGGTGTTCGTCTTCTGACGGCTTGGCCCGGGCCGTAGGCTGGCGGCGGTGTTGGGTCTGCCGGACGAGGTCCGGGCCTGCCTGTTCGACCTCGACGGCGTGCTCACCAGCACCGCCAAGGTCCACGCCGCGGCCTGGAAGGCGATGTTCGACCGCTACCTGGCCGAGCGGGCGGTGCGCGTCAGCGCGGAGCCCTTCGTCCCCTTCGACATCGCGACCGATTACGTCACCTACGTCGACGGCAAGCCCCGCAACGACGGCACACGCGACTTCCTCGCGTCCCGGGGGATCCGGCTGGCCGAGGGGGAGCCGGGGGTGCCGGGCGAGCCGGGCGAGCCGCCGGGGGCGGAGACGGTGCGGGGGCTGGGCCTGCGCAAGAACGAGCTCGTCCTGCGCCTCATCCGGGACGGCGGGGTGGAGGCCTATCCCGGCTCGGTCGAGTACCTCCGGCGGGCCCGGGAGGCGGGCCTGCCCTGCGTGGTGGTGTCGTCGAGCACCAACTGCCACGACGTCCTGGTCGCCGCCGGCCTGATCGACCTGGTGGACGGGTACGTGGACGGGATCGTGGCCGAGCGGCGCGGCCTGCGGGGCAAGCCCGCGCCCGACACGTTCCTGGCCGGAGCGGCGATGGCCGGCGCCGGCCCGGGGGAGTCGGCGGTCTTCGAGGACGCCCTGGCCGGGGCGGAGGCGGGGCGGGCCGGAGGGTTCCGCACCGTGGTGGGGGTCGACCGGGCGGGTCCGGCCGACCCGGGGCGGGCCGGGGCCCTCCGGGCCCACGGGGCCGACGTCGTCGTCCAGGACCTGAGCGAGCTCCTCCAGGGCGACGATGCGGGCGACGCGTGATCACCGCATCGGCCTACACCGTCGAGCCGTGGTGCGTGCGGGAGACCGAGCTGCGCCTCGACCTCCTCAGCCAGAGCGAGTCGGTGTTCGCCCTCTCCAACGGCCATGTCGGCCTGCGGGGCAACCTCGACGAGGGCGAGCCCTTCGGCGTCCCCGGCACCTACCTCAACGGCTTCTACGAGCTCCGGCCCCTGCCCTACGCCGAGGCCGGCTACGGCTACCCCGAATCGGGGCAGACGGTGATCAACGTCACCAACGGAAAGCTCCTCCGCCTGCTGGTCGACGACGAGCCCTTCGACGTCCGCTACGGCGAGCTCCGGTTCCACGAACGGGCCCTCGACCTGCGGGCCGGCACCCTCACGAGGGACGTCGAGTGGGTCTCGCCGTCGGGCCGGGGGGTCAGGGTGTCGTCGGTCCGGCTCGTGTCCCTCACCCAGCGGGCGGTGGCGGCCATCAGCTACACGGTCGAGGCGCTCGAGCAGCCGGTGCGGGTGGTGGTGCAGTCGGAGCTGGTGGCCAACGAGTCGGTGCCCATCCGTTCCGGCGATCCCCGGGTGACGGCCGCCATCGAGGCACCCCTGGCCACCGAGGACTTCGGGTTCGACGACGAGCGCGTCCTCCTCGTCCACAGCACCCGGGCCAGCGGCCTCCGGATGGCGGCGGGCATGGACCACCTGATCGAGGGGCCGGCGGATGCGAACGGGTCGGGCCCGGATCTGGGGGTCGACGTGGAGGCCTTCGCCGACGTGGGCCGGGTGTCGGTCACCACCACCCTCGAACCCGGGCAGCGGCTGCGGATCGTGAAGTTCGTCGCCTACGGCTGGTCGGGGTTGCGGTCGGTGCCCGCCCTGCGGGACCAGGTGGCGGCCGCCCTCCTCGCCGCCCGCCACACGGGGTGGGACGGCCTGCTCGCCGAGCAGCGGCGTTACCTCGACGACTTCTGGGCCCGGGCCGACGTCGAGGTCGACGGCGACGCCGACGTGCAGCAGGCGGTGCGCTTCGCCCTGTTCCACGTGCTGCAGGCCGGGGCCCGGGCCGAGCGGCGGGCCATCCCAGCCAAGGGCCTCACCGGTCCCGGCTACGACGGCCACTCGTTCTGGGACACCGAGATCTTCGTCCTCCCGGTGCTCACCTACACCGTCCCCCGGGCGGTGGCCGACGCCCTCGCCTGGCGCCGGGACACGCTGCCGCTGGCGATGGAGCGGGCCGGCCAGCTCGGACTGAAAGGCGCCGCCTTCCCGTGGCGCACGATCTCCGGCCAGGAGTGCTCGGCGTACTGGCCGGCGGGGACGGCCGGCTTCCACCTCAACGCCGGGATCGCGGCCGCCGCCGTCCGCTACGTGGAGGCCACCGGTGACCACCAGTTCGACCGCACCACCGGCCTCGACCTGCTGGTGGGCACGGCCCGGCTGTGGCGATCGCTCGGCCACCACGACCATCGTGGAAGATTCCGCATCGACGGGGTGACCGGCCCCGACGAGTACAGCGCCGTCGCCGACAACAACGTCTACACGAACCTGATGGCCGAGCAGAACCTGCGGGCCGCCGCCGACGCGTGCGCCCGTCACCCGGACCGGGCGAGGGAGCTCGGCATCGACGACGAGGAGTCGGCCTCGTGGCGGGACGCGGCGGCCGACATGGTCGTTCCCTACGACGCCGGGCTCGGCGTGCACCCCCAGGCCGAGGCCTTCACCGACCACCAGGTGTGGGACTTCGAGTCGACGCCAGCCGACCACTACCCGATCTTCCTGCACTACCCGTACTTCGACATCTACCGCAAGCAGGTCGTGAAGCAGGCCGACCTGGTGCTCGCCCTCCACCAGCGGGGCGACGCCTTCACGCCCGAGGAGAAGGCGCGCGACTTCGACTACTACGAACGCCTCACCGTGCGGGACTCGTCGCTGTCGGCCTGCACCCAGGCGGTGGTGGCGGCCGAGGTCGGGCACCTGGGACTGGCGTACGACTACCTGCGGGAGACGGCCCTCATCGACCTCCGCGACCTGGGCAAGAACACCCGCGACGGCCTGCACCTGGCCGCCCTGGCCGGCACCTGGTCGGCGATCGTGTGCGGCTTCGGCGGCCTGCGCGACCACGGGGGGCGGCTGTGCTTCGCCCCCCGGCTTCCCGCCCAGCTCAGCCGCATCGCCTTTCGCCTCGCGGTGCGGGGCCGGGGCCTCCGGGTGGAGATCACGCCCCGGGTGGCGACGTACTCGCTGCTGGAGGGCGATCCCCTCACGCTGGCCCACCACGGCGAGGAGCTGACGGTCGGGGTGGGCCATCCCGTGGAGCGCGCGGTGCCGGCCGTCGTGCCCCGACCCCGGCCGTCCCAGCCCGCAGGACGGGAGCCGGGCGCCATCCTCCGTCTGCGAACCGGTGACACATCCGGTCGCCCTGGCACCCCGAATCGTCACCGGTTCGGGAGCGGGCCCGGGGCATGAGCACCGACCCGGGCGCGGGCCCAGGGAGGCGGCGGCGGCGACTGGCGGACGATCTTCGAGCCCTTCCGAATCAAGTCGGTCGAGCCGCTGCACTTCACGACCCCGGCGGTGCGGGAGGCGGCCCTCGAGCGGACCGGGTACAACGTCTTCGGCCTGGCCGCCCGGGAGGTGATGATCGACCTCCTCACCGACTCCGGCACGGGCGCCATGTCGGCCGAGCAGTGGGCCGCCATCATGCGGGGCGACGAGTCCTACGCCGGCGCCGAGTCGTGGGAGCGGTTCACGGCGGCGGTCACCAACCTCACCGGGCTGTCCCACGTCATCCCCGTCCACCAGGGAAGGGCGGCCGAGCGCATCCTCTTCGCGGAGACGGTGAAGAAGGGCGTCGTCGTTCCCAACAACACCCACTTCGACACCACCCGGGCCAACATCGAGTACGACCGGGGCGTCGCCCTCGACCTGCCGTGCCCGGAGGCGGCGGACACGCAGAACGAGGCCCCCTTCAAGGGCAACATCGACGTCGAGCGGCTGGAGGCCCTCCTCGCCGAGCGGGCGCTCGACATCCCGATGGTCTTTCTCACCGTCACCAACAACACCATCGGCGGCCAACCGGTGTCGATGGCCAACGTGCGGGCGGTGCGGGCGCTGTGCGACCGCTACGAGATCCCGCTGTTCATCGACGCCGCCCGCTTCGCCGAGAACTGCTGGTTCGTCATCCAGCGGGAGGAGGGTTACGCCGACCGGACGCCCACCGAGGTGGCCAAGGAGCTGTTCTCCTACGCCGACGGTGTCACCATGAGCGCCAAGAAGGACGGGCTGGCCAACATCGGCGGCTTCCTGGCCCTCAAGGACGACGACCTGGCCGCCCGCTGCCGGGCGCTGCTCATCCTCACCGAGGGCTTCCCCACCTACGGCGGGCTGGCCGGTCGTGACCTGGAGGCGATCGCCCAGGGGCTGGAGGAGGTCCTCCACCCCGAGTACCTCCGCTACCGGGTGCGCACGGCCGAGTACCTGGCCCAGCGCTGCTGGGACGCCGGCGTGCAGACGGTGCGCCCGCCCGGTGGTCACGCGGTGTACCTCGACGCCGGGCACATGCTTCCCCACCTCCGGCGCGACGAGTTCCCGGCCCACGCGGTGGTGGTCGAGCTGTACCGCACCGGCGGGGTGCGGGCGGTGGAGGTGGGATCGGTCATGTTCGGGCCCGCCGCCACCCACGAGCTGGTGCGCCTGGCGCTGCCCCGCCGGGTCTACACCCAGAGCCACATCGACTACGTGGCCGAGGTGATCGCGGCGGTGGGCGCCCGGCGGGAGCAGGTGCCGGGATACCGGATCACCTGGGAGCCCCCGTACCTCCGCCACTTCACGGCCCGGTTCGAGCCCATCGCGTGAGGCCAGCGGTCAGGCCGGCCCGTCAGGCCGGCCCGTCAGGCCGGATAGACGGTGACCTCGGTTGCCTTGACCGAGACCCAGACGTCGCCCCCCTCGGCCAGGCGGAGCTCGTCGACGGCTGCGGACGTGACCTCGGCCACGATGGGCACGGGTCCGGCGATCGCCACCCGCACCCGGTCGCCCTCCCGGTCGACGCTGTGGGCCACGCCTGGCCACACGTTGCGGGGCGTACCGTCGGGCGGCCGGCGGTGGAGGGCGACCGCCCGGGGGTGGACCACGGCCAGCACCTCGCCCAGACCCGCACCGGGAGCCACCAGGACGGCGCCACCGGGCAGCTCGACCCGGTCCCCGGCGCCCGTGCCCCGGAGCAGGTTCACGCCCACCAGGTCGGCCACGTAGCGGCTGCGGGGCCGGGCGCTGATCTCGGCCGGCGTCCCCGCCTGCACCACCCGGCCGTCCTCGATGACGACCAGCCGCTCGGCCAGCCCGGCCGCCTCCAGCGGGTCGTGGGTGACGAGCACCCGCACGCCGTCGTAGGAGTCGAGCTGGCGCCGCAGCTCGCGCCGGGTCTCCTGCCGGGCGGACGCGTCGAGGGCGGCCAGGGGCTCGTCGAGCAGGAGCAGGCGGGGGTCGGTGGCCAGGGCGCGCGCCAGGGCGACGCGCCGGGCCTGCCCGCCGGACAGCTGCGACGGCCGGGACCGGGCGTGGCCGGCCAGGCCCAGGCGTTCGAGCCACCCGGCGGCCGAACGGTCGGCGTCGGCCCTCGCCGTCCCCCGGCTGCGCAGTCCGAAGGCGACGTTGTCGAGGGCGCTCAGGTGGGGGAAGAGGAGGCTGTCCTGGAACACGATGGCGACCGGCCGCTCCTCGGCGGGGACGTGCTCTCCGGTGGCGGTGTCGTCGAGAACCCGCCCGTCGAGCACCACCCGTCCCTTCTCCAGCCGCTCGATCCCGGCCAGCGCCCGCAGGAGGGTCGACTTGCCGGCCCCGTTGGGGCCCACCACCGCCACCGTCCGCCCGGGACCGACCTCCAGGTCGACGTCGAGGTGGAGGCGCCCCAGGCGGACGTCGACCGAGGCGACCAGCCCGGTCATCCGGCTCCCGGGCCCGCGAACAGCCACCGGTCGCGCAGCCCGACCAGCACCGCCACCGAAACCGCCAGGAGCACCAGGCTGAGGACGATGGCCGACTCCAGCCGTCCCGACTCCATGAGCAGGTACACCTGGAGGGGGATGGTCTGGGTGCGACCGGGGGTGTTCCCGGCGAAGGTGATGGTGGCCCCGAACTCTCCCAGGGCGCGGGCCCAGCACAACGCCACGCCGGCGGCCAGCCCGGGCCGGGCCAGGGGCAGGGTGACCCGCCGGAACACGGTCCACCGGGACGCGCCGAGGGTGCGGGCCGCCTCCTCGTAGCGACGGTCGAGCGACCGGAAGGCGGCCTCCGCGCTGAGGACGAGGAACGGCATGGCCACGAACGCCTCCGCCACCACCGCCCCCGCGGTCGTATACGGCAGGCGGATGCCGAACCAGTCGTAGAGGGGCCCACCGAGCAGTCCCCGGCGGCCGAACGCCAGCAGCAGCGCCACCCCGCCGACCACCGGAGGGAACAGCATCGGGAGCAGGGTGAGGGCCCGCACCAGCCGCCGGCCGGGGAAGTCGACCCGGGCCAGGACCCAGGCGAGGGGCACGCCCAGGACCACCGACAGGGCGGCCGCCGAGAGCGAGCAGACCAGGGAGAGGCGCAGCGTGGTGCGCACCGCGGGCGAGGCCAGCTCGGCGCCCAGGTTGCCCCACGGGGCCCGCCACAACACCCCCACCAGCGGCAGGAGGACGAAGGCGATCGCCACCGCCGCCAGCGCCATCGCCAACCGCGGCGGCCGGCCCTCCAACCTGTCGGAGCGGGGACGGTCGGCCCTCACGAGTCGCCGGGGGCGAAGCCGGCCCGGCCGAGTACCTCCTGTCCGATCGGACCACGGGCGAAGTCGACCCACGCCTGGGCGGCGGCCGGGTTGGCTGCCGCAGTGGCGACCGCCAGCGGGTAGTCGGCCACCACGTTCTCGGCGTCGGGGATCGGGACGCCCGTCGCCTGGGCGCCGGCCGCCCGGACGTCGGTGACGTACACGATCCCGGCGTCGGCCTCGCCCAGGGTGACCTTGGCCAGCACCGCCTTCACGTTCTCCTCCAGCGACGCCGCCTCGACGGAGACGCCCGCCCGGGCGAGCACGTCGGCCGCGAAGCGGCCGCACGGCACCTCGGGTGCGCACAGCACCACCGTCAGCCCGGGTCGGGCGAGGTCGGCCAGGCGGGCGACGCCCGTGGGGTTTCCGGCCTCGGTGACGATCTCCAGCCGGTTGCGGGCGAACACGACCGGGGGTCCGACCACGCCGGCCGCGACCGCCCGCTGCATGCTCACCTCGTCGGCGGTGGCCAGCACGTCGCCCGGCGCTCCCTCCTCCAACTGCCGGGCCAGGCTGGACGAGGCGGCGAAGTTGAAGCGCACCGTCAGTCCCGGGTGATCGGCCTCGAAGCGCCGCCCGAGCTCCCCGAACGCCTCCGAGAGCGACGAGGCGGCCAGGACGGTGAGCGTCCCGGTCATCGGAGTTCCCGCCATCGGAGCCTGGGATCCGCAGGCGGCCACCAGGGGGAGGGTCGTCAGGAGGGCGGCGGTCCACCTCCGGCGGCTCATCGGGCGCCGGGGAGCTCGACCCCGACGTTGGTGGACTTGACCGAGGCCACCGCCAGCACCCCCGGCTCCAGCCCCAGCTCGTCGGCCGCCTCCCGGGAGATGAGCGACACGATGCGGTTGCCGCCGGAGCGGATCTCGACCTGGGCCATCACCGAGTCCCGCACGACGCGGGTGACGATGCCGGCGAAGCGGTTGCGGGCCGAGTGGGCCACCGCCCCCTCGGGCTCCGGTACCGGCGTCGTCTCGGTGAGGAACCGGGCCAGCTCGGCGCCGTCGACCATGCGGTGCCCGCCATCGCTGCGGCGGGTGCCGAGGCGCCCGGCGTCGGCCCACCGCCGGACGGTGTCGACGCTCACCCCGAGCAGCTCGGCCGCCTGTCCCAGGCGGTAGTCGGCCATTGGGCCGAATAGTAGCTTTTCGGAGCTACCAGCTGGCGTGCACCAGCTATTTCCCGCCGATATTGCTAGGCGGGCTGCGCCAGCTCGTCGTCGATGTAGGCCGCCTCGGCCTCGTCGTCGCCGTAGTCGCCGTAGTCGCCATCCTCGGCCGACGGGTAGGTCTCGGCGTAGGCGTAGGCGTAGGCCGGTTCGTCCCCCGCCCAGGGATCTCCCTGGTAGTCGAACTCGTCGGCGTACTCGACTTCGTCCGGGGCGTAGGGGTGTACGGGCTCGGCGAAGCGGGCTGCCGGGCGCTCGTCGGCGTCGCGCCCGCGGGCCGGCGTCGTCACCCGGGCGTGGGCCGCCTGCTTGTCGCGCAGGTGGACGAGGAGGCCGACGTATGCGAGGCACGAGTTCACCAGGAGCAGGTGGACGAAGAGCAGGAGGCGGAACGGCGGCAGGATGCCCAGGGCCAAGGTGGCGCCGATGGACACCATCAGTCCTCCGAGCACCTGGCGGCGACGGGCGTTGGCCGTGAGGGCGGGACGGAACCGGGGCTGATCCACGGCGTCGAGCTCGTCGTGGCCGTCGGGCCGGATGCTGCCGAGGAACTCCGCCTCCCGTGAGGCCTGGGCGCCGGCGGCGGGCCCGATCAGGACCGCGGCCCAGATGAAGGCGAGAAGCAACAGGACCAGGACGATGTCGGCCATCAGATTGGTGCCTCCGGGCCGCACTTTCGCACGCAGACCCCCTTCCCCCCGAGTATTTCCACAGGCTAGGTGATGAGGCGGCGCGCCACCAGCGCGACTCCTGTGGCCCTCACCCGGTCCCCGGAACACGGAGCCCCCGCCCGAGGCGTATCCTGGTGGTTCCATGGGCACGAAAGGACCAGTGAGTCCTGTAGAGAAGACGATGACACCCAAGTCGATTCCCACGAAGACGACGACGACCCCCAAGACCTTCCGTTGCCCCGAGTGCTACGCCCGCGTCGTGGTCGAGCCCGACGACGACGCCAAGAGCGCGCTGTGGCTCCATGGCCTCTCCGGCCGGTGCCGGGCCAAGCAGACTCCGAAGGCCGAGAAGCCCCGCCGCAAGGAGCGGTTGGAGGCCATGCTCGGCGAGGAGTGGGGCTAGCCGCCCATCCCGGCGTCCACGCCATCCGGCGGGGTGGCGTCAAATTCGGGCGCGTCGGGGAAGTAGGTTCGGGTTGTGGATGTCCTCCGGGCGGCTACCAGGACCGCGGCCCGCTGGGCCGTCGCCCTGCTGGTGGGCGGGGCCGGACTGGCCATCGGCATGATCCTGGTCGGCCGGCAGGCGGTCAACTTCTTCACCGCCGGCTCGGTGGGTTCGGAGACCGAGCGCCTCGACCTCGGCCCCCTGGCCACCCGGTCGACCGTCCACGCCGCCGACGGTTCCCTGCTGGGCATCTTCCACGACGAGGAGTACCGCGTCCCCGTCCCCCTGTCCCGGGTGCCGCCCCACGTGGTGCGGGCCGTGCTCGACGCCGAGGACGAGCGCTTCTACGAGCACGGGCCGCTCGACCTGCGGGCCATGGCCCGGGCCATGGTCAACAACCTGGAGGAGGGGGAGATCTCGGAGGGCGGATCGACGATCACCCAGCAGCTGGTCAAGACGGTGCTGCTGACCTCCAAGCAGGATGTCGACCGCAAGCTGCAGGAGGCCGCCCTCGCCATCCGCCTCGAGAACCAGATCTCCAAGGACGAGATCCTCGAGCGCTACCTGAACACGGTCTACTTCGGCAACCACTCCTACGGCATCCAGGCCGCCGCCGAGCGCTACTACCGCACCGACGTCGACAAGCTCACCGTGGGCCAGGCGGTGCTGCTGGCGGGCCTGATCCGCAACCCCGTCTATGCCGACCCCTACGGCAACCCGGAGGCGGCCCGGGAAAGGCGCGACGTCATCGTCGACCGCATGGTGGTCCTCAACCACCTGAGCGCGGTCCAGGCCGACTACATCAAGGCCGAACCCATGCCCCCGCCGCTGCCCCCCACCGAGGGGCCGGCGCCGGGCACCGACTACTTCACCGAGTACGTCAAGCAGCAACTGCTGCGCGACACCCGGCTGGGCGACACCGACAGCCAGCGCTACCAGGCCGTGTTCCGGGGTGGGCTCAAGATCCACACCACGCTCAACCCCGAGTACCAGCGGATGGCCGAGGAGAGCGTGGCCGACATCCTCCCCGACACCGAAGGTCGATTCACGGCTGCCCTCGTCACCGTCGACCCGGCCAACGGCGCCGTCCGGGCCCTGGTGGGCGGGAGCGACTTCGGCCAGACCAAGTTCAACCTCGTCACCGACACCCAGGGCCGCCAGACGGGGTCGTCGTTCAAGCCCTTCACCCTCGCCGCCGCCCTCGAGTCGGGACTGCAGACCAACGACACGATCCTCGGCTCCGCGCCGTGCGTCATTCCCGACCCCGGCAGCGTCGAAGGCGTCTGGAAGCCGGCCAACGTCGAGGGTGGGGCGGCGGGCACTCTCACGCTCACCGAGGCCACCGTGAACTCGGTGAACTGCGCCTACGCCCGCCTGATCAAGCTGGTCGGGCCGGACAAAGTGGTCGACGTCGCCCACCGCATGGGCATCACCAACCACCTCGACCCGTTCCTGTCGCTCACGCTCGGCGCCCAGGACGTGACCCCCCTGCAGATGGCCTCCGCCTACGCGACCTTCGCGGCCGAGGGCGAGTACCACGCCCCCTACGTCGTCGACCGGATCGAGGACCGCGACGGCAAGATCATCTTCCGCAACCAGCCCAAGGCCGAGCGGGCGATCTCCCCCCAGGTGGCCCGCCAGGTAAACGAGGTGCTCGCCCAGGTCGTCCAACGGGGGACGGGCACCGCCGCCCGGGTGCCGGGCTGGGACGTCGGCGGCAAGACCGGCTCCACCGACAACAACACCAACGCCTGGTTCGTCGGCTACACCCGCACCATGGCGTCCGCGGTGTGGATGGGTGCCCCGGCCGAGAACCTCTCGATGCGCAACGTCAACGGCGTCACCGTCTACGGCGGCACCTACCCGGCCCAGATCTGGGGCTCGTTCACCCGCAAGGCCCTGGCCGACGCCGAGCCGGTCGACTTCACCTCGCCCGACCGCTCCGGATTACGGGGGTCGAAGTTCCTGGCCCTGCTGGGGGAGCGGCCGCCGCCGCCGGAGCGGGAGTACTCCGACGACAGCCCGTCGGTCGCTGCCCCGGCGGCCCCCTCCCCGCCGGGTGGGCCTTCGACGCCGTCGCCGACGATGCCGATCATCACCCCGCCGACGGTCCCGAGGATCCCGGAGATCACCGTCCCCGACATCGACGCCCTCATCGCCGAGGCCCGCGAGCGGGCCCTGAACCGTCGCCAGAATCCGGGATAGCGGCCACGGGCGTCTTCGACGACCTCCTGCAGGTCCAGGATCACGACTCCGCCATCACCCGGCTCCGGCACCGCCGCCGGGCCCTCCCCGAGCTGGCCGAGCTGGAGTCCCTGGTCGAGCAGGGGACCGCCCTCGACCGGTCGCTGGGCGAAGTCGTCGAGCGTCGCGACGACGTGGCCCGTCGCCAGCGCCGTCTGGAGGACGAGCTGGCCGTGGTCGAGAACAAGCTGGCCGTGGAGCAGGCCCGCCTGTACGGCGGCACGGTGAGCCTCATCCGGGAGCTGCAGGCCATGCAGACCGAGATCGACGCCCTCAAGCGCCGGCGGAGCACCCTGGAGGACGCGGTGCTCGAGGCCATGACCGAGCGCGAGCCGCTCGACACCGAGGTGGCCGGCCTGGAGGGCCGGCGGGTCGCCCTCGACGACAAGGCCGGAGGGCTCCGGGCCGTCGTGGCCGAGGCCCAGTTCGCCATCGACGCCGAGCTGGAAGTGGAGCTGGCGGCCCGGGCGGCGGCGGTCGAGGGCATCCCCGACGCGGTCGTGGCGTCCTACGAACGGCTGCGCAGCCGCCTCGACGGCGTGGGCGCGGCCCGGCTGGTGAACGGCCGGTGCGACGGTTGCCATCTGAGCCTGTCGCGCACCGAGCTCTCGATGGCCCTGCGAGAGCCGCCGGACGCCCTCCTGCACTGCGAGCAGTGCGGGCGCATCCTCGTGCGTTGATCCTGTGGCCGGCGGGCCTGGCCCTCGTGATGGTGTGGTTGATCTTCCGCGACCCGGCCCTCGACCACCGCCTGGTCGTCGCCGGCGTCCTGCTGCCCGACCTCCTCGACGCCCCCTTCGGCGGCGCCCGGGTGATGCACACCGTCGTCGCCAGCGCCGTGCTGCTGGCGGGCGTCATGCTCGCCACCACCCATCGCCGCCCGGCCCGCCGCCGCCTGCTGGCGATCCCCATCGGCACCTTCCTCCACCTCGTCCTCGACGGCATGTGGACCCGCACCGAGACCTTCTGGTGGCCCTTCCTCGGCCGTCGCCTCGACGGCACCCTGCCGTCGTTGGACCGCCCCGTGGCCGTGCTGCTGGCGCAGGAGGTCGTGGGCGCGGTGGCCCTCGCCTGGTTGTGGCGGGAGTGGGACCTGGCAAACCCGCAGGTCAGAAGCAACCTCTTACGAACCGGCCGCCTCCCGCGTCACCCGTGACTGCGGGCGCCCCCTGCGTCATCTCCGGGCGCCCCGCACCGAACCGGTCAGCTCGGCGTTGCCGTAGACCGAGCACACGATTCGCCGGTCGCCCGAGTCCCAGGTGCCTGCGTTCGGGGTCCAGACCGAGACGTCGTACCTCGACGACGAGAGGGGGACGCCCACGTAGTCGGCGAATCGCTCTCCCTCGCACTCCTGGCGGGCGTAGGCCTTCACCGCCTCGTCGTCGAACGGGACCCCGTAGCCCGCCGGGTGCTCGAGGACGGCGAACGCCTCGCTCTCGTGGGCCGACCGGCAGTCGACGACCGCCGCCGAGTTGGCGAGCCGCTCGTAGCAGACACCGGGGGCGATCGACCATCCGTTGACGGTGCGTTCGGGCGGCCGCCCGACCTCCCGCAGCCGCTGCTCGGCCCGGGCCCGAAGCGAGCCGAGGTCCTCGCACGTCGGACAGGTGAAGATGGCGGCCGTCCCGTCGTCGCTCGCGCTCAGGATCCGGAGCCCGTCCGGGCTGTACTCGACGGTGTTCACCGCGTTGGTGTGGGTGGCCAGGACCGAGAGGGTGCGGCCGGAGTGCGCGTCCCAGATGCGGATGGAGCCGTCGACGGCGCCGGCGACGATCCGATCACCGGCCGGGTCGAACGCGGCGGAGCGCAGGCCACGGTCGGCGACGAGGGCCCGGACCTCGGCGCCGGTCTCCGTGTCCCATATCCGGGCCGTCCCGTCGGCGCTGGAGGTCACGACGAAGGCCCCGTCCGAGCTGAACCGGGCGCTGTAGACCACGCCGTCGTGGCCGCGGAGGGTGAGCGCCTCCCGTCCCGTGTCGACGTCCCAGACGCGGGCCACGCGGTCCGATCCGGCGGTGACGAGCCAGCGCCCGTCGGCGCTCAGGTCCATGTCGGTGACGGTGACGGCCCCCCGGTAGCCGGTGAGCCGCCGGACAGGGGCGCGGACCTTCCAGTCCCACCGGTACACGGTGCCGTCCTCGTCGCTGACCACGACGCTGTCGCCCGACGGCGTGAACCGGACCAGGCCCCGCCGCACCTCGGACGTCTCGATGAACGGTCGGTCGCCGCCCCGACGGTCCCAGATCCGGGCCTGCCCGTCGTCGACGGTGGCGACCAGGCCGCCGTCGGCACTGAGGCTCGCCAGGGCGTGGCCCTTGTGGCCGGAGAGGGCCTTCTCCTGCCGGCCGGTGTCCGCATCCCAGATCCGGGCGGTGCCGTCCTGGCCGGAGGTGACCACCGAGCGCCCGTCTGCGCTGAACTCGGCGGCGAGGACCCACTCCGGGTGGGGGAGCGTGAGCTGTTCCGGGAGCTCCCAGAGCCGGGCCGTCCCGTCGCTGCCGGCGGTGGCGAGCACGCGGTCGTCGATGGGACTGAACGCCACGTCCCAGACGATCTCCTGGTGGCCGTGGAGCTCGACGACGGCCGTCTCGGTGGCAACGTCCCAGACACGGGCGGACCCGTCCTGGCCGGCCGTCGCCACCAGGCGACCGTCGGAGCTGAACACGGCCGCGGTCAACCGGTCGCTGTGGCCCCGGAGATCGGCGATCTCGACCCCTGTCGCGGTGTCCCAGACCCGCGCCGTCTTGTCGCCCGCCGTCACGACGAGGTCGCCGCGGCGGGCGAACTCCACGTCCACCAGCCGGTCCGTGTGGCCCGAGAGGGCGACGGCCTCGCCGGACTCCCAACGCCACAGGAAGGCCTTGCCGTCCTGCCCCGCAGTGGCCACGAGCGCCCCGTCGGGAGAGAACACGGCCCGCACCACCCGATCGTCGTGCTGGTCGAACCGAGCCCGCTCCTCGCCCGTGCCGGTGTCCCACACCCGCACCGTCCCGTCGGCGCCTGCGGTGACGAGCCGGGCGCCGGTCGATTCGAACGACGCCGAGGTCACCAGGCCCGAGTGGCCCTCCAGCCGGCGTAGCTGGACCCCGGACGTGGCGTCCCAGAGGCGGGGCAGACCGTCGTTCCCGGCGGTCACGAGCACCTTTCCCGCAGGGTCGAACGAGGCCGTCACGAGTGCGTGGCGCTGGTGGTCCTCGGGAACAAGCGTCCGCTGCCCGGTGCCGGAGGCGGCGTCCCACAGCCGGGCCGTCCCGTCGGCGCTGGCGGTGACGATCAGCCTCCCGGAGGCGTCGGACACACCGGTCGCAACCCAGTGCCCGTGTCCCTGCAGGACGGAGCGCTCGGTGCCCGTGGCGACGTCCCAGGTCCTCGCCGTGCCGTCGCTGCTGGCCGTGACGAGGCTCCGGCCCGACGGGTCGAAGGCCACCGTGTTGACCCAGTCCCGGTGGCCCGACATCACCGACCGCACGTGGGTTCCGGCCACCGCCTGGCGGAGGGCGCTCTCGGCTTCGCGGGTGGGCGCCGTGTCGAGCGCGTCCAGCGCGCCCCGGACGCTCCTCAGGGGGTCGACCGACATGTACGACAACGCCTCCGCCGCCTGCTGGCGGGACCGGGCTGCGTGCTTCTGGCGCTGGGCGGTGAGGGCCAGGACCAGGGCGATCACCAGCAGGGCGGTGACCAGCGAGAACAGCGACAGGTTCCTCGCCCTCCTCCGGGCCGCCCGGGCCCGTTCATCGGCCTCCTGGCGCTGGCGGCGGAGCTCCGCCTCGGCCGCGGCCCTGTCCTTGCGTTGTTCGTGACGCGCCCGCCAGTCGAGGATGGCGGCGGCCAGCACGTCGTGGAAGATCTCGTAGCGCTCGTCGGACCGGCCCGGCGCCGGTTCGACCGTTCGCAGGATCCGGCTGGTGCCGGCCGAGAGGCGACGCACGACCTCGCCCAGCTCGGGATCGGTGGCGTCCGAGAGGATGGCCAGGTCGGCGGTGCTGTGGGCGATCTTGGTGCCCGAGGGGGTCACGAGGTGCTCGAAGGCGGCGGCGGCGACGTCCTGATCGTGGTCGGACAACGAGCTCAGCTCGCGGTCGACGTGGCCCTTGACGATCTCGGCCGATCCCCCCAGGCGTTCGAGGGTGCTGGCCCGCAACACCCGGGAGCCGGCGGCGGCCTCCTCGCTCCAAAGCCGGGCGAGCACCATCTGGAGATGCGACGTCTCGATGGCACGGGGCGACGCTCCGTCGGATGCGGCCGGCACGCTTCCGGCCCCGGCCCGCCCGACGACCACCTTGCCCGCCTCCACCTGGCTGAGGACGTTCTCCACCAATGCCGGCTCCACCTCGACGGTGGCATCCGGGTTGACCCTGTTGAAGTGCTCGACCGGGCCGTGGATGGCCCGCCGGGCCCCCTCGGCGTCGAGGTACCCGACCCGGAGATAGTTCCCGAACAGCCTCGGGATCCGCCCCTTGAACAGGTCGAGCCCGGAGAGGGCGTCCTCCCGGAACGAGAGGAGGAAGTTGGTGCGCAGGCCCCGGTCGTTCACCGCTTCGCTGAACTGGCGGGCGAACCCGTCCCGTCCGCCCTTGTCGCCGTGGTAGAGGAAGTACTCCTCGAACTGGTCGAGAACGACCAGCAGGTCCTCGCCCCGTCCTTGGGCCCGCGACCGCAGGGCGGCGACCAGCGGGGAGTCGCCCGCTCGAACCTGCGTCTCCTCACCGGCTCGCCCCTCGTCCTCCTCCGCCAGGCACCGGATGAGGCCGGCCACGGGGTCGTCGCGCCAGGACCGGAACACGACGACCGTGAACGGAGGCCGTTCCCCTTCCGCCGCCTGGTCGGCGGCGATGGCCCGGAGGTGGGGGACCACCGCCGCGTTCAGCATCGAGCTCTTGCCCACCCCGCTCGGGCCGTACAACAGCGTCAGCCGGGAGGCCCGCAGGTTCGACGACACAACCCTCCGCTCTCGCTCGCGGCCGAAGAAGAGCGACGCCTCGGCGCCCGTGTACGGCCGCAGGCCGACGAATGGCGACGACGGCGGCCCAGGCGGTCCGGGCGGTTCTGACACGGGCGACACGGGCGGCTCGGACACGGCAGGTGCCTCGCCGGAGCCCTGGCTCATGGTCCGGACCCGGGCGGCGTCGGCCCGGCGAGGACCTCCTGCAACCTCGGTATGTACTCCTGGAGTGGCACCTCGAGGATCTCCATCGGACCCCACCGCTGCCACCACTGGCGGTCGATGTCGTCGATGCGGTCGAGGACGGCCCACGAGATGTCCTTCAGGACCTGGGCGCCCCAGATGCGACGGAGGATGACCCGCAGGTTCCAGTCCCGGAGGCCGTAGCCGAGGAAGAGGAAGTGGGTCTTGCCGGTGAGCTTGGCCGCCACCTCGGTGGGCAGGAGGTCGGCGACCTCGGTTCCCGTCGTGAGGAAGTCGATGTAGTCGTCCTCGGTGATGACGAAGCTGTCCTCGCCCCGGTCCCGGCGGTCGACAGCACCGTGGAGCTTGACGATCACGGTGCGGTCGTCGGGAGAGACCGCGTCGTACTCGTTCGGCCGGTCGATCACCGTCGACGTGCCGTCCGGCGCCTCGTGCCGGCATTTGCCGCGGTGCTCGCCCTCGCAGATGTAGACGACCAGGTCGTAGGGCTCCCCGACCGCACGGAACGCCCGCTCCAGGGCGTCGTCGTAGTTGGTGGTCAGGATCACCTGGTAGCGGGGCTCCCCGGCCCGGCGGAGCACGGATGGCACCCCGGCGAGGAAGTGGTGGAGAAAGGACGGCGCGTAGTCGAAGTCGAACACGGCGCGCAGCTGGTCGTACAGCTCGGAGTCGCCCGCCTTCACCGACACGTACTGCGAAACCCGGAGCAGCTCGCGCGCGTCCTCGGGGGGGTAGTAGAACTCCGTGGCCAGGAGCTCGGCCAGCTCCCCGCCGCTCGGCAGGTACGAACCGGGCGAGAAGCCGGCGCCCGCGGGGCGGCCGCAAAGGTTGACGCCCGCGCCCAGGAAGGGCACGACCGTGCCCAGGCGCATGAACTTGGCGACGAGCTGGAAGTGGTTCCGTCCGATCTCAGGCATGTCGCCGCCCTTCAGCTAGGCCACGGTTCGCCGTGACGGGCCGGGCGCCCGGCACGGCTAGACGCGAGCGTTGTCCTTGCGCCGCTTGGCCGCGACCAGGAAGAGCCAGAGGCCGCCGAGGAGCGCGAGGAGAAGAATCCCGACCACGGCGAGGATGCCGCCCGCAGCGTTGCCGCCGCTCGACCGGCCCTGGCCGCCCTGGCCGCCCTGCCTGCTCGGCCCGCCCTCGCCGGACGGGATGGCGGGGGGCGGCGGGGGGGACGGGGTGGTGGAGTCCCGCCCAGCGGAGTCCCTGTCCGTGGAGTCCTGCCTGTCGGCGCCGGGCGACACTCCGAGCGACGGGTTGACGACTCCGCCGCTGGTGTTGGCGAGGACCCCCGCGTTGAACAGGCGGAAGGTGCAGACCACGTCTTCTCCCCGGTCGAGGTCGACCGTCACCCGGCGCTGCCGGAGATCGAAGGTCGAGCCTCCGTCCGGATCGAAGCAGGCCACGCTCTCCAGTCTCCAGGGAAAAGCCTCGATGGCGCCGGTCGAGGCGACGGTCACGCGGAAGGGACCGACGGGTGAGGCCGTGACCTCGTAGCTGCCCGGTGTCGGTGAGAAGGTCCGGCGGTCGGTGCCGAGGGACCCGTTGAGCGAGAAGGGCCCGAGGCCGCCCGTGAAGTTGAAGTCCTGGTCGTACCGGGTGGTCTCGATCACGATCGTCACCGAGCCCGCCCGCTCCCCGGAGCCCCCTCCCGGTGCGCAGGGGTTCCCGGTGAAGCCGGCCCGAGCCTCGCCGACGATGACGTTCCCGAGCGCGGTCTCGAGCCACAGGGCGCGGACGACGACGCCGTTGCCCTCGGGGGACGTGTGGTTCAGGTGGAGCACACCGAGCCCGAGCGGGAGCGGGATGTCGACCCGGTCCGTCGCCCCGACGGGGTTGCCGGCGACCGTGAGACCCACCACCTCGGAGGTGGCCGAGACACGGGGCTGCCCGCTCTCGCAGATCACCGCCGCCTCCGCCTTGACCAGGCCGGCGCGAACCCCGAGAAGGGGGAGGTCGAGTCCGGCGAGCTGGGCCCGTGCCGTCGCACCGCCGACGGGGGCAGGCTCGCGACTCCGTGGCGGCGGAAAGGGCCTGTACGTCGGCCAGGCCGAGCAGCAGGGCAGGGGTCTCCCGATTCTCGGTCGTACAGGGGCGATCGGCGGCGCTGGCGACAAGCGCCTCGACGCCCAGCAGGCTGAGGGCGCTGGCCCGGCAGGTGAACGATCCATCCGGCGTCTGTGCCGCGCCCGCCGCGCCCTTGGCGGCGCCGACGTGGAAGGCGCCCGTGCCGAGGACCAGGCACACCGACACCGCAGCCGACCGAGCACGGTTCATAGCCCGAGGTCCTCCCGCCGGGAATGTTGACGATGACCACGATATCCCGGGCCCCCGTCCGCCGGCCGGATCGGCCGGCCCCCGATCAGCCCAGTTGGGCTTGGAACAGGTGGTACAGGAGGATCAGCTGGGAGATCGCGAAAGGCTCGCTGCGGGCGTTCTCGTCGATGACGCCGAGGGAGTCGGGGATGGGGTCGTCGATGCCGAGCTGCTTCCAGATGGCCTGCTCCACGTCGCGGGTGATCTCCCGGTCGGCGTAGGAGTGGATGTGGAGCGAGTCGACCGGCTTGCCGTCCTCGTCGCGGGTGAGCTTGAGGTGCATGGCCGACCGGTGGTCCTCGGTGAGGATGTTGGCCAGGTCGGGGTGGGGGATGGTGGGCCGCAGCAGGAGGCTGGCCGACAGCGGCTCGTCCTCGGGCCGGCCCTGGATGCGGTCGAACTGCATGACGATGTCGGCCGCCGACCGCTGGGGGCGGATGTAGGCCGCCGACTCGGGCTCACGCTTCTCGAGGTCGGCCCGGACGGCCTCCTCGGTGTAGCCCCGCTTCTGGGTGTCGCGCTTGATCTTCCACTCGTAGCGGATGGGCTCGGGCGGGTCGAGGTAGACCGAGACGTCGAAGCAGGCCCGGCTGAGCTTGGTGAACAGGGGCAGCAGCCCCTCGATGATCACGAACTCCCGGGGCTCCACCAGCACCGGGCGGCCGAGGGTGCCGTCCTTGTGGTTGTACACGGGCTTGAGGATCGGGTTGCCGAGAGCCAGGAGCTGGAGGTGCTGCTCCATGATGTCGACGTAGTTGCAGTCGGGGTGCAGCGGCGTGAAGGTCTTGGTCTTGCGCTCGGTGCGGTCGTAGCGGTGGTAGTCGTCGACGCAGATCGACGTGATGCGGTGGGGGCCGAGGGCGTTGACCAGGCCCTTGGTGATGGTGGTCTTGCCGGCCGCGCTGTCACCGGCGATGGCCAGCATGATCGGGCGGCCCGGCCCGTCGCCGTTGTTGCGCCACGACTTCTGGATGTTGACCTGCTTGTCGGGCATCTCAACCTTCCCGGGACGGTGAACCGGCGGTGGCGATGGCGTCCTCGGCCCGCTTGCGGATGTCGGCCACGGCGGCGGCCAGGCCGCCGGGGTGCTTGTAGAGGCCGCTGCCGGCGATGAGCACCCGGGCTCCGGCGGCCGCCGCCCCGGAGACGGTGTCGGCGCTGATGCCGCCGTCGACCTCGAGGTCGATGTCGAAGCCGCTGGCGTCGATCATGGCCCGGGCCTCGGCGATCTTGGGCTCCATGGTGGAGATGTAGGCCTGGCCGCCGAAGCCGGGGTTGACCGTCATCACCAGGAGGAGGTCGACCAGGTCGAGGACGTGGGCGACGGTGGAGAGCGGGGTGTGGGGGTTGAGCGCGACGCCTGCCTGGGCGCCCATCTCACGGATGCTGCCGAGGGTGCGGTGCAGGTGGGTGCACGCCTCCTCGTGGACGATGACGATCTCGCAGCCGGCATCGACATACTTCGACAGCATCAGGTCGGGCTCGACCACCATGAGGTGGGCCTCGAAGGGAACCGGCGTGAACTTGCGGCAGGCGGCGATCACATCGGGTCCGAACGTGAGGTTGGGGACGAAGCGCCCGTCCATCACGTCCCACTGGATGCGGTCGACGCCGGCGGTATCGAGATCGGCTACCTCCTGGCCCAGGCGGGCGAAGTCGGCAGGAAGGACGGACGGGACGATGGCGACGCGGTTTTCCCCACTCATTTCCGCAGCCTATTCGCAAGCCGGTGGGAAGGCCTCTTTGGCGGGTCGCCCTGATGGGTGAGCCGGTGGGGGATACTTTCGTTTCGTGAGCCCAACTCCGCGTACCCCCCTGCGTCTCCTGCTCGTCGACGACCACCAGGTCGTGCTCGAGGGACTCCGTTCCATGCTCGCCTCCCAGAGCGGACGGGTGGAAGTCGTCGGCGCCGCGACCAACGGCCCCGACGCCCTCGAGCTGGCCGCCGAGCTCCGGCCCGACGTCGCCCTCCTCGACGTCCGCCTCAAGGGGGCGAGCGGCCTCGACCTCTGCAAGGAGATGGTCGCGGCCGTGCCGTCGGTGAAGGTCGTCTTCCTCACCGTCTACGACGACGAGCAGTACCTCTTCCAGGCCCTGCGGGTCGGCGGGTCCGGTTTCCTGCTCAAGACCACCACCGGTCCCGAGCTGGCCGACCACCTCGACCGGGTGATGGACGGCGACGTCGCCATCGACGCCTCGCTGGCCGGCCGGGTGGCGATGACCGCGGCCCGGCTGCAGAGCGGCGAGTTCTGGCCCGGCGCCCGCCTCGGCCTCACCCAGCGGGAGAGCGAGGTGCTCGAGCTCATGGTCCACGGCCTCTCCAACCGGGCCATCGGCCAGAAGCTGTTCATCGGCGAGGAGACGGTGAAGACCCACGCCCGGGGCATCTACCGCAAGCTCGAGGTGGCCGACCGGGCCCAGGCCATCGCCATGGCGCTGCGCGAGGGGATCTTCCATTAGGGACGAGGTTCGCCTGCTGGGCCTCGTCATCGACGCCACGTCCGCCGACATGGACGTCGCCGACGTGGTCCAGCGGGTCGCCACCCTGGTCACCGAGGCCACCGGTTCCGACGTCTGCTTCGTCCACCTCCTCGACGAGGAGCGCAAGTGCGTCGTCCTGGCCGGCGCCACGCCCCCGTTCGACCAGCAGATCGGCAAGGTCGAGCTGCCCCTGGGCCAGGGGATCGCGGGATGGGTCGCGCTGCACGCCGAGCCGGCGGTGGTTCCCGACAAGTGGCAGGACGCCCGCTACAAGTACATCCCCGCCCTGCGGGGCGAGGACTACGCCTCGATGGTCTCGGTGCCCATGCTCATCCCCCGGGGCCGGCGGGTGGTCGGGGTGCTGAACGTCCATTCCAAGGAGCACCGCGACTACGGGCCCTACGACCTGGCCCTGCTCAGCCAGGTGGCCAACCTCATGGCCCGGGCCATCGAGAACGCCCGCCTCTACCAGCGCCTGGCGGAGCGGGAGGAGATGCTGGAGAGCTTCGCCACCCGCATCATCGAGGCCCAGGAACAGGAGCGGCGGCGGTTGGCGGGGGAGATCCACGACGGGATCAGCCAGCGCCTCATCAGCCTCTGGTACCACCTGCTGGCGGCGGAGGACGGGGCCAAGGCGGCCGCCGCCGACGTGGTCGAACGGGAGCTCGAGGTGGCCAAGGAGCTGGTCACGGCCGCCCTGGAGGACGCCCGAGGTGCCATCGTCGGCCTGCGCCCGACCACCCTCGACGACCTCGGCCTCGGCCCCAGCCTGGAGAGCCTGGCCCGCTCGCTGCCGGTGAAGGAGGTGTCCGTCGACCTGCAGGCGGTCCCGCTCCCGCCGCACGTCGAGGTCGCCCTCTACCGGATCGTGCAGGAGGCGTTCCAGAACGTGGTCAAGCACGCCGACGCCACCCGGGTCGACCTGCGCCTGCACCGCGACGACGACGGTGTCCGGCTGGTCGTGGCCGACGACGGCCGGGGCTTCCCCGAGAACCAGGCGGCCGACGACGCCAACCGTCACGCCTACGGGCTGCTGGGCATCCAGGAGCGGGCCGAACTGATCGGCGCCAGCGTCACGGTGCGGTCGACACCCGAGCGGGGCACCACGGTCGAGGTCCTGCTTCCCTTCCCGGGCCCCGACCACACCGCCCAATCGCCCCGCTGAGCGAGCGACGGCCCGTCAAGCGGGTGGGTGCCCCCAGGAGCGTCCTCCGGTGTCGGGCGAGTAGCGGGGACGGATACTCTCCGGCGATGCTCCGCCGGTCCCCGCTCGACCTGTCCCATCGGGAGCTGGGGGCCAAGATGGTCGGCTTCGGCGGATGGGAGATGCCCCTCTCGTACCCGTCGGGCACGCTCGACGAGCACCGGACCTGCCGCACCGGAGCGGTCGTGTTCGACGTCAGCCACCTCGGCTCGGTGCGGGTGAGCGGGCCCGGCGCCTTCGACCGGCTCCAGCGCACCCTCACCAACGACCTGGGCAAGATCGCCCCGGGACGGGCCCAGTACAGCCACCTGCTCGACGACGCCGACGGCTCCGTGCTCGACGACGTCATCGTGTGGTGGATCGCAGAGGACGAGTTCCACGTCATGCCCAACGCCTCCAACACCGAGCGGGTGGTCGACGCCGTCGGCGGCGACGACGTCACCGAGTCACGGGCGATCATCGCCGTGCAGGGGCCGGAGGCCAGGCGGTGGCTGGGCGACGTCGCCCCCGAGGCGGCGGACGTGGGCCGCTTCCACGTCGGGCGCTTCTCCTGGAACGGCGTGAGCGGGTTCTCGGCGGGGACGGGCTACACCGGGGAGGACGGGGTGGAGCTGGCCGTGCCGGCCGGGGCGGCGCCCGCCCTGTGGGAAGCGCTCCTCGACGCCGGCCTCCTGCCCGCCGGCCTGGGGGCGCGCGACACCCTGCGCCTGGAAGCGGGCCTGCCCCTGCACGGCCACGAGCTCGGCCCCGGGATCACGCCGCTGCAGGCCGACCTCGGATGGGTCGTGGCGTGGGGCAAGGGCGACTTCCGGGGCCGGGCCGCGCTGGAGGCGGAGCGGGCCCGGGGCGTCGACCGCCTGCTCACCGGGATCGAGGTCGACGGCCGCCAGCCGCCCCGCGCCGGGTACGCGGTCAAGTCCCGCGACGGCCTGCTCGGCGAGGTCAGCAGCGGCAACTTCTCACCCACCCTCGGTCGGGGCGTCGCCCTCGCCTTCCTGCGTCCGCCCTTCCGGCCCGGCGACGAAGTGACGATCGACGCCCGGGGCCAGCTCCTGCCGGGCCGGATCGTCGACCCGCCGTTCGTCCGCAAGCACCGGGGCTGACGTGGGCCACTTCGTCCCCCACACCGATTCCGAGATCGCCGAGATGCTGGCCTCGATCGGCCTGTCGTCGCTCGACGACCTGTTCGCCGCCATCCCCGCCGCCCTGCGCCTGGCGTCGGCCGGCGGGCTGGCGCTCGAGCCGGGGCTGAGCGAGGCCGACGTCCTCGACCGGATCGACCGCCTGGCCGCCGCCAACCGGCCTTCGGGGCCCGACCTCGTCTGCTTCGCGGGGGCCGGCGCCTACGACCACGACATCCCTTCCGTGGTGCAGGCCCTCGCCTACCGGTCGGAGTTCGTCACCGCCTACACGCCCTACCAGCCGGAGGTGGCCCAGGGAGTCCTCCAGGCCCTCTTCGAGTACCAGACCCTGGTGTGCCGGCTGACCGGGATGGAGGTGGCCAACGCCTCCCTGTACGACGGGGCGTCCGCCTGCGTGGAGGCGGTGAACCTCTCGGTGGCGGCCACCGGCCGCCACGTGGTGTGGGTGTCGCGCGGGGTGCATCCCCACTGGCGGGAGGTGATGGCCACCTTCGCCGCCGGGTCCGGCCACCGGCTGGAGCTGGTCGACCTGGAGGACGGGGTGACCTCGTGGCCCGCCGGGCGGCGGCGAGGTGGCGGCGACGGCGGCGGTCCGCCGGGGGCGATCGTCCTCCAACAGCCCAACTATCTCGGCTGCCTGGAGGACGTGGCCGGCGCGGTGGCCGTGGCGAGGGACCTCGGGGCCCACGTGATCGTGGCCGCCGACCCCGTCTCGCTGGGGCTGCTCAAGCCGCCGGGCGACTTCGGGGTCGACGTGGTGGTGGGGGAGGGGCAGCCCTTCGGCACGCCTCTTGCATTCGGCGGCCCCTACGTCGGGCTGTTCGCCTGCCGGCGGGAGCACGTCCGGCGCCTGCCGGGCCGGTTGGTGGGGGAGACGGTCGACGTGGAGGGTCGCCGGGCCTACGTCACCACCCTGCGCACCCGGGAGCAGGACATCCGCCGGGAACGGGCGTCGTCCAACGTCTGCACCAACCAGACGCTCATCGCGGTGGCCTTCGCGGTCCACCTGGCCTGGCTCGGGACGTCCGGCCTCCGGGGGCTGGCCCTGCGCTGCGCCCGGGGCACCCGCTACGCCCGGGAGTCGCTGCTGGCCGTCGACGGGGTCGAGCCGTTCGTCGGGTCGCCCGTGCTGCGGGAGTTCGCCCTCCGGCTGCCGGTCGCGGCCGACGTGGTCGTGGAGCGGATGGCCGACGAGGGCTTCCTCGCCGGCGTACCCCTGGCGGACGAGTACGGGGGTGGGGGAGCGGGGCTGCTGGTGGCCGTGACCGAGCGCCGTACCCGGGTCCAGATCGACGACTACGTGGCCGCGCTGGAAAAGGTCATCCGGTGAGGATCATCCGGTGAGGGGCGGGGCACCGGGCGGGAGGGCCACCAGCGCGCCCCTCATGGGGCGCGACGGCGAGCCGACGATCTTCGAGCTGTCGGTGCCGGGACGGTCGGCGTGCTCGTTCCGCGCCACCGGTGTGCCGGACTGGCCGGCGGAGGAGCTGGTGCCGTCCGAGCACCTGCGGGCGGAGCCGGCGGCGGTGGCCGAGGTGTCCGAGCGCGACCTGGTGGCGCACTTCACCCGCCTCACCCACCGCCAGTACTCGGTCGACCTCGGGGCCTACCCGCTGGGGTCGTGCACCATGAAGTACAACCCCAAGCTCTGCGACGTCACCGCCACCCGCCCCGGACTGGCCAACGTGCACCCCGCGGCCCCGGTGTCGCACGTGCAGGGTTGGCTGGCCCTGCTGGTCGACCTCGAGCACGCACTGTGCGAGATCACGGGCATGGCCGCCGCCACCCTGCAGCCTCCGGCGGGCGCGGCCGGCGAGCTCACCGGCCTCCTCCTGGTCCGGGCCTGGCATCGCGACCACGAGCCCGACGGGGGCCGTCGCCGGCGCCGGGTCCTCATCCCCGACTCCGCCCACGGCACCAACCCGGCCTCGGTCAGCCTGGGCGGCTACGACGTCACCCAGGTGCCCTCCGACGCCCGGGGCCTGGTCGACGGGGACGCGCTCCGGTCCCGACTCGACGACGACGTGGCCGCCATCATGCTCACCAACCCCAACACCCTCGGCCTGTTCGAGGAGGACATCGTCGGGATGGCGGCGGCCGTCCACGAGGTGGGCGGGCTCGTCTACTACGACGGAGCCAACCTCAACGCCATCCTCGGCGTCACCCGGCCCGGCGACATGGGCTTCGACATCGTCCACTCCAACCTCCACAAGACCTTCGCCGTCCCCCACGGCGGCGGGGGGCCGGGCGCGGGCCCGGTGGCCGTCACCGAGGCGCTGGCGCCCTACCTCCCGGGTCCCCGCCCGGTGCGGCTGGCCGGCGGCGGGTACGGCTGGGAGCAGCCCGCCCGCTCGATCGGGCGGGTCCACGGTTGGCACGGCAACGCCCTGGCCCTGGCCCGGGCCTGGTCCTACATGCTGGCCAACGGGGGCGACGGCCTGCGCCGGGTGGCCGACGCCGCCGTCCTCAACGCCAACTGGCTCCGCCACCGGCTGCGGGGCGTCTACGACCTGCCCCACGACCGGGAGTGCATGCACGAGTTCGTCGCCTCCGCCGCCGGCCTCAAGAAGCGCACCGGCGTCAAGGCCATCGACGTGGCCAAGCGCCTGCTGGAGGAGGGTTTCCACGCCCCCACCGTGTACTTCCCCCTCATCGTCGAGGAGGCGCTCATGATCGAGCCCACCGAGACCGAGAGCCCCCAGACCCTCGAAGCCCTGGCCGGCGCCCTCATCGCCATCGCCCACGCGGCGGCCACGCCCGAGGGGGCGGAGGCGGCCCACGCCGCCCCCCGCAACACGCCCGTCGGCCGGGTCGACGAGGTCCGCGCCGCCCGCACCCTGATCCCCACCTGGGACGCCCGCCCGCCGGACTAACCGAACCCGGGCAGGATCCCGAATCGGGCCAGCTCGAACACCCACATGGACGCCAGGACGGTGATCACCACCGGAAGGGGCGGGACACGGATCGTCGCCGGCCTGGCCACGAGGAGCACCACGGCCACCAGCACCGCCACGACCCCGGCGGGGTTGGCCGCCACGGCCCGGACGATGTCGCCGGCGAGGGTGGCCTTCACGCTGGTCTGCATGCCGCAGAGCGGGCAGGGCACGCCGGTGAGCGAGCGCAGGGGGCAGGGGAGCCCGACCCCTGCCGGCAGGCGGGTCATGACCAGCCCCGCACCCAGCATGGCGCCCCCGGCCCAGCGCAGGTGGCGGGCCTGCTCGTCGCGCAGCGTGCTCGTGGCCACGTTCCCGAGGGTAGGCGCGCCATCCCGAGCGGCGGCGGGCGACGACCACGTACTCTCTGCCGGGAGCGCCTGCCGGGAGGGCGATCGGAGAAGGAGAGGGACATGTCGGACTACCCACCGTCGTCGGACCCCTGGTCGGGCGGAGCCCCCATGGGCGGGCCGGCCCGCCGCTCGCCTCATGGGGACAGCGGGTGGGCGCCTTCCTCGTCGACTGGCTGATCGGCACTCGGCATCTGGGTGGTCGCCTTCATCGTCGGTGCCGTACTGGGGACCGCGTCCGACGCCCTCGGCGGGCTCGTGATGACCGATCGGCTACTATCGGCGTCGTTCGCGTTCGTGATCTGGAACCAGGTGAGGCAGGGCCAGACGGGCCAGACGGTCGGCAAGGGCGTCCTCAACATCCGCCTCGTCCGCCTCGACGGCATCAACCCGCCGGGCGTGGGCCTGAGCATCGGCCGCTATTTCCTCCACGTGGTCGACTCCCTGCCCTGCCTGCTCGGCTACCTCTGGCCCCTGTGGGACGAGAAGCGTCAGACCTTCACCGACAAGATCCTCAACACGGTGGTCGTCGCCGCCTGATCCGGGCAGCCTGATCCGGGCAGCCTGATCCGGCCAGCCTGATTTGGGCCGCCCGACGGGTCGTCAGGACCCGAAATAGACCTGGAAGAAGCACTGGCCGTCGGGGTCGGCCCAGACGCCGATGCCGACGGCGGTGAAGTGGTCGTCGAGGATGTGGACCCGGTGGGACGAGGAGTTCATCCACCACGTCTCCATGGCCGGGGCGTAGCAGGGCTGCCAGTGGCCGACGTTGTCGCCCCAGAAGGCGTTGCCTCCCCGGCACCCCTGGACCGCGGCGCCACCGACTCCGCTGTGCGACATCTGGCCGCTCTCGGCCATGCTCCGGGCCCAGGCCGAGGCCTCGGAGTCCATGCAGCCGTCCCGGGACACGGGCCCGACCCCGTTGGTGGCCCGGTCGGAGTTGGTGAGGGCGAGCACCGCGTGCTCGACGTCGTGGAGCCGGACCAGACCGTCGACCGGAGGTGCAACGACGGCGGGGGCGGGGGGGGAGGTGGTGGAGGTCGCAACCCTTCGCCGAGGGCCGGGGTCGGGATCGGACGCCCCGACGACCTCCTCCTCGGGATCGGGATCCTCATCCTGGTCGCCCTCCCCGGCGGGGGCGGGACTCTCGCCTCCCGTGTCTCCGGGGGCCGACCCTCCAGGGGTCGGGCCTCCGGCGGAGGGGGCCGCGGGTGCGTTGCCGGTGCCGACACCGGCCTGCCCCGAAGCCGCCTCCGTCCCGGCGACGGCGTTGGTGGCCGGGACTGTCGTCGTCGACAGCGTCCCGGGCAGGCGCGTCGGCAGGGGAGAGGGGGCGAGCGCCGCCTCCAACTCCCGCGGCCCGTTGTCGTCGGAAGCCCCTCCGAGCACGACCACCAGGACGACGGCCGCCGCCAGTCCCGCCAGGGCGATCAGGCCCGCCGCCCGTCGCCTCGGGAACCGCGGGCCCGCCCTCCCGGCGGGGATCGGGACGAGCCGCGGCCGGCTCTCCGTCCCTCCCGGCCCAGCGGTCCGCGTCCGGACGACGGGCGACGGGCGGGTCTCGTCCCCACCGGCAGCCTCGCCCGCATCCTCGGGCAAGTCCCAGAAATCCGGGGGCAGGGTGAGCAGGGGGCCGGTGCCGACCGGGGGATGGGCGGCGGTGGGCTCGCCCGGTTCGACCGGCGGGGGGGGCGGCTCGACCAGGGGCGCCCGGGGGGCGGCAGGAGTCGCAGGGAGCTCCTCGGGGCTGCTGATCTCGTCCGCGTCCCAGAAGTCGTCCGGCAGGCGGAGTTGGGGCCGGGCGGCGGAAGGTCCGGACGACGCGGCGTGCGAGGCGTCGGGTATCAGGGACTCGAACAGGTCGTCGAAGGGGTCGGTCGGCGGTGAGGCGCCGTTGGTGGCCGGTACGTCGGAGTCCGTCATTCGCGCTCTCGCCCCCTCTCGGCCTCGAAAATCCCGGGGGCCCAGACCTCCCGTCCCAGAGCCAGCGAGCCTAACCCGCCTCCGCCGCCATACCCGGGCCAGGTCGCAAGCCGGTGCCGCGGCCACCCGCCTCGCCCCGGGTGGCCACCAGCGCCGCCAACCCGGTGGTGATCGGCACGGACGCCACCAGGCCGATGCCACCGACAAGGGTGCGGACGATCTCCTGCGCCACCAGCCCGCCGGTGACCACGTCGCCGATCGGCCGGCTGGCCAGGGTGAACAGCAACAGCAGGGGGAGGGACGCGCCGGCGTAGGCCAGCACGAGGGTGTCGACGGTGGACGCGATGTGGTCGCGACCGATCCGCATCGCCCGCCGGTAGAGGTCGACGGCGGTCGCGGTGGGGTCGGACTCCCGCAGGGCCCACACGGCCGACGCCTGGGTGACGGTGACGTCGTTGAGCACCCCCAGCGACCCGATGATGATCCCGGCCAGCAGGATGCCCTCCAGGCTGACCTGGGAGGCATTGATCTGCAGGTAGGCGGTCTCCTCGGAGGTGACCTCGGCCACCCGTCCCACCTCGACGAACACGGCGGCCAGGATCCCGGTGAGGGCCAGGCTGGCGAGGGTGCCGACGAGGGCGGTGGTGGTCTTGGGATTGAGGCCGTGGGCCAGGTACATCAGCAGGAACATGATCGCCGAGGAGCCCACGATGGCCACCAGGAGCGGGCTGCGGCCCTCGAGCATGGCGGGCAGGACGAATGCGATCAGCAGGACGAAGCTCAACCCGAGCCCCACCAGGGCGGCCAGCCCCCGGAGGCGGCCGACGGCGATCACGGCCACCGCGAACACCAGTCCCAGCCACAGCAGCGGGCTGCGGCGCTGGAAGTCGGAGAAGTAGTAGTCGACGCCCACCCGGTCGACGGCCCGTCCGAGCACGACCTCGTCCCCGTCGCGGACCCGGGGCTGGCCCGGCCCCTCGAACAGCTCGAGGTCGGTTGTCTCCCCCTTCTCCGGGCCCTCGGTGAGCCGCACCGTGGCCACCCGGCACCTGCTGTCCGCGCCGAACGGCGACGACTCACAGGGCACCACCCGGTCGGACACCACCGTTCCGTCCACCAGCTGGGCCGGAGGGCCGAAGCTGGTCGGCCGCGTGACAGCGTCACCGTCGGGCCAGAGCACGACCAGGCCGACCACGGTGGCCAGCAGGAGGGGCAGCACGGCGAGCAGCAGCACCCGGTCGATCGCCACCTTGGGGAATGTCACGGGAGGGAGTTTGCCTCCTCACCCACCCGGGAACCTAGATGGCACTCACCAACTCGCATCGAACAGGAGATCGCATGCTTTGGTTCATTCTCGGCCTCATCGTGGTGGGACTCATCGCCGGAGCCCTCGCCCGCCTGCTCGTTCCCGGACGTGACCCCATGGGCATCGGCGCCACCATCGTGCTCGGCATCGTCGGGTCGTTCGTGGGTGGTTTCCTCGCCGATGCACTGTTCCGCAACGATGCGGAAGACCTCGGGATCCATCCCGCCAACCTCGTGGGGTCGGTCATCGGCGCGATCATCGTCCTGCTCATCTACAACATGGTCCAGAACCGGCGCGGCATCCGGGCGTAGTTCCCCCCGTCTTCCGCAAGGTTGGGCGACCGGCCGCATACCCTGGAAGGGGTGTGCGGCCGTGTCGTTTCCAGCAGCTCTGTCGGCCAGCTGGTCGACTGGCTGAGGGTCGACGAGGTCGTCGCCCCGGAACTGCCTCCCAGCTGGAACGTGGCTCCCGGCCGGGAGCTGTACGTGGTGGCCGACACCCGCTCCCGCACCCGCCGGCTGGGCGTGATGCGCTGGGGACTGGTGCCGTCGTGGTCGACCGACCCGTCGTCGGGGCCCCGTCCCATCAACGCCCGGGCCGAGTCCCTGCTCCAGCGACCGGCCTTCGCCGACGCGGTGGCCCACCGGCGCTGCCTGGTGCCGGTCGACGGCTTCTACGAGTGGCAACGTCTCCCGGGCGGGGTGCGACAGCCCTGGTTCATCGACGTCGAGCCTGGTGGGGAGGAGGGTGACAGGCCGGACGATCGTCGGCCGCTGGTGCTGGCCGGCCTCTGGGACCGGTGGGTGTCCGCCGAGGGCGAGGCGCTGGTGACGGTGGCCGTCGTCACCGTCGCCGCCAACGACGACGTGGCCCGGTTGCACGACCGAATGCCGGCCGTGCTCCCCGGGCCCGCGGAATGGGACCGCTGGCTCGATCCCGCCACCGTCGACCCCGGCGTGGTGGCGACGCTCCTGCGACCGGCCGAGCCCGGGTTCCTCCGGCTCCGTCCCGTCGATCCCCGGGTGAACCACGTCGCCAACGACGATGCCGACCTCCTGGACGAGGTCGAGGAACCCGCCCGCCTGTTCTGACCACCCGGCTTCCCGGTCGGGGCGAGCCGGTACCTGATCGAGACGCCCCACCCGACGACCTGCAGGCTGGGTGGTCTTCGCCTATGAGATCGGACTGGTCGAACCCTGACTGCGGTCGGAGGCCCGGCGGCAGGCGTCGGCCAGGGACCCGGGGTAGGGCGGACGGGCGACTCCCTCCTCGGTGACGATGGCCGTCACCAGGGCGGCGGGGGTGACGTCGAAGGCCCGGTTGTCGACCGCCATCCCCTCGGGGGCGATCCGGTGGCCGGCCAGGGTGGTGACCTCGTCCGCCGGACGCTGCTCGATGGGGATGGCCGCACCGTCGGGGCAGGCGGGGTCGACGGTGGAGGTGGGGGCGGCCACGTAGAACGGGATCCCGTGGTAGTGGGCCAGCACCGCCAGCCCGTAGGTGCCGACCTTGTTGGCCACGTCGCCGTTGGCCGCGATCCGGTCGGCGCCCACGACCACGCAGTCGACCTCGCCGGCGGCCATGAGCCCGGCCGCCATCCCGTCGGCCACCAGGGTGGCGGGGATGCCGAGGCGGTCGAGCTCCCATGCCGTGAGGCGGGCGCCCTGCAGCACGGGACGGGTCTCGTCCACCCACACCGACGGCGCCCGGCCCTGCTCGTGGGCGGCCCGGATCACCCCCAGGGCGGTGCCGTAGCCGGCGCAGGCCAGGGCGCCGGCGTTGCAGTGGGTGAGCACCCGCCCGTCCTCGGGGAGGAGGCCCGCGCCGTGGGCGCCCAGCCGGCGGTTGCGCTCGACGTCCTCGGTGGCCACCGCCCGGGCCTCGGCCACCGGGTCGCTGGCGGTGCGGCCCCGGGCGACGCCCCACGCCAGGTTCACCGCGGTGGGGCGGGTGGCGCGGATGGTGGCGGCCGCCTGGTCGAGGTCGAGCCCGGCCTCCGCCGCCAGGGCCATACCCATGGCTCCGGCCACGCCCAGCGCGGGGGCGCCGCGGACGGCCAGGTCGCGGATGGCATCGCACAGCTCGTCGACGGTGGACGCGTCGAGCATGACGAGCTCGCCCGGCAGCCGGCGCTGGTCGATCATCCGCACCCGCCCCTCGTGCCACGCGATCGTCGGCGGGATGGGGTCGTCGGTGTGATCGGCCGTCATGCGGCGGGCGGCGGGTCGTGCAGCGTCGGCTCGTAGACGACCCGCCCCTCGTGCCACTCCATCGTCGGGGGGATGGGGTCGTCGGTCTGATCGGCTCTCATGCGGGGGGCGGCGGGTCGTGCAGCGTCGCCTCGTAGACGACCCGCCCCTCGTCGGTGAGCATCCGCATGAGCCGGAGGCTGCCGGCGTCGAGGTCGAGTTCGCGCACCAGCAGGCCGTGGCCGCCGGCGACGTGCAGCGGCCCGAGGGGCACGGTCTCGCCGGAAACCGTCTGCATCTCCACCGTCACGTCGGTGTCGGCCCCCGGGTAGCCGTCGAGGCTGACCAGCACCGACGCCGGCCGGGTCCCGGTGACGACCACCCGGCAGCTGGTGCGCCCGCTGGAGGAGACCGCCAGCCCGGTGCGAAGCGACACCGGATCCTGGCCGGCATCGGTGCGCGACACGGTGGCGACGACCACCCCGGCGACTGCCGCCGCCGCCATCAGCGCCGCCACCAGGCCGACCACCTTCGTCGACCCGTGCGGCCGCCCCCCCTCGGGCGACCCCGCCCCGCCCGGTCCCGCGCCGGCCCTCGCGTGGGGGCGCGGCCGATGGGTTCCCCGCCGCCCGAGTCGCCGGAGCCCGGCGGCGCTACGCCCGAGTCGGCGGCCGGAGCGAGCCTCGGCCCCGTCTCCGGCGACGCCGACGGCGGCCAGCACCCGCGACTCGAAGCCGGCGGGCGGCTCGTCGTCGGGGGCCAGCAGGAGCAGCCGATCGGCCACCCGGGCCAGGTCGTCGACCTGCTCCCGGCAGCTCGGGCAACCGGCAAGGTGGGAAAGCGCGGAGGCCCGGTCGGGCCCCGACAGCAGGCCGAGGGCCAGCTCCGAGGCCCACGACTCGCTCTCGCCACACACCGGCGGCCGTGGGTGGCTCACGGCGAGTCCGCCTCCCGGGGCACGCCCACCGCGTGCCGGACCCGGATCAGCCCGGCGCGGATCCGGGTCTTGGCCGTCCCCAACGGGATGCCCTCGCTCTCGCCGACCTCCTTGGCGGTGTGCCCGCACAGCGCCGCCAGCACCACGGCCCGCCTCTGCTCCTCCGGCAGCCGGGCCAGCGCCGATCGGAGGCGGTCCATCTCGGTGGCCACCACGGCCGCCGCTCCCGGCCCGTCGGCCTGCCCGCCGGCCTGGAGGCCGGTCCGCAGGTCGAAGTCGGCGACGGTCGCCGGATCGACCGGCACCGGCCGGTGGCGGCGGAGGGCGTCGATGGCCAGGTTGCGGGTGATGGCCAGCAACCAGGTGAGCACCGAGCCGCGGCGGGCGTCGTAGGCGGCGGCGTGGCGCCAGGCCCGGACGAACGCCTCCTGGGCCACGTCCTCGGCCAGCGCCGGGTCGCCCACGATGGAGCGGGCCAGGCCGAACACCCGGGCTTGGTGCCGCCGGACGAAGGCGGTGGCCGCTTCCGCGTCCCCCATGCCGAACCCGGCGAGGAGCGCGTCGTCGGCGGCACTCCACATGTCGGCCAATGGTACGGCCGCCGGCCCCCGAGGGATCGACCGAATCTCCTCTCCCGGGCCCGAAGTCATGTCGTTCACCCCCCGGCAAGACCCGCCCCGGGTGTCGGAGGGCCCCGGCCCGGTCGGCGACGCACCGCCGCGGCGCAACCACGCAACGCGCCCCCGGCACCCGGCGCCGCCGCTGCACCACGGAGAGGCCGTGCCCGTCCCCTCATGCCACCTCACGGCGGTCCGTTCACCCTCGGCTCGATCGCGCGGCCGGGGTGGCGGGGATCGTCGGGCGGGACGAGCGGCCGCTTGCCCCGGCCCTCGACCAATGACCAGTTCTGGCGGGTCTTGAGGGCGTGGCAGTGCTGGCACAGGCGGTCGAGCAGGTCGAGCACGGTGACATGGGTGTCGGCCCAGTCGACCCGGTGCTCGTAGTCGAGCCGGGCCCGGGCGCTGCAGGCGGCGTTGGCGCATCCCGGATAGAGCCACTGCAGCGCCGTCTGCTGCAGGGCGTTGGGCCGCCGCCCCAGATGGGCCACGCCGAGCAGGTTCTGGCCCCGGGTGGCCACCGCGGTGAGGAACGGATCCTCGCTGTCGATCATGTCGCGCACCGCGGACACCGCCACCGGCCCGAACCCGGCGATCTCGCACACCTCGCCCTCGGTCGGCCGACCGCGCAGGAGCGCCCCCAGGTCGACCCGCACGATGATCTTGGGCGGTCCGGCCCGGCGTACCGGTCTCGGCCGGGGAGCGGCCCGGCCGGCCTCGGCGATGGCGTCGTCCCCGTGGCCCTCGACGGTCGACCCGCCAGCCCCGCCGACCCTGCCGGCCACGTGGTCGCCATCTCCGCCCAGGGAGCTGCGGGCCATCTCGGCCAGGGCGTCGGCCGCGTGGGCGTCGGGTGCCTCTCGGCTGGCCTCGGACCGGGCCCGGCGAAAGATCGCCTCCTGGAACCGATGCAGGGCGGCCATGACGGCCGCTCCCACCTCGGCGTTGTTGCGGCAGTGCAGGTGCCACTCGCCCTCCGCGTCGGTGAAGGAGCGCAGTGAACGGCGCTGGTGGATGCGGGCGCGACGGGCCTCGGGATCGTCGATGGCGGCCGCTCGCCTCCGGGCGCACTGCTCGCGCAGCTCGGCCAGGGGTGAATGTCGGGCGGTGTCCAACAATTCCCCCTCGGCCCGGGGATCGACCCCCGCGGCCGAGGCGATGGCCGAGGCCGCGTCGAGCGACAGCTCACCGCGGCGGGCGGCGGCCGATGTCTCGGGCAGGACCTGGAGCCGGCGGGCGGTGTCGATGGCCACCGCCGCCTGGGCCACGGTGGTGCCGGTGCGCCGGGCCAGGTGATGCGCCGCCGAGCGGTCGCCCTCGGCCCGCCACGAGCCCGTTTCGGCCAGCCGGGCCGCGGCCAGGGCCTTGACGGTGGCGGCCATCCTCTCGATTCTCGACGCCTGCTCCACCACCTGCGCCGCCTGCTCGGCCGTGAGCACGGCCGCGTCGAAACCGGCGGCATATCCACCCACCGCGTCGCGCAGCTCCCCGATCCTCACGCACATGGCCGTGCTCTCTGTCCGACCGACCGACCGAGGGGAAGCGGGTACAAGCGAACTGGTGTTCGATATCCTACCACATCGGGGACGGTTGTCAACGCAGGGTCGCTGCTCCCTCAGCGACTTATGCCATGGAGATGCGTCCACCAGACGAGCGGTGCGCCTCAACGAGCGCACCGATCCGCCCGACCCCACGCCTCAGAGGCGACCACCACCGACCACGGCTGCCGCGGGCGCAGCCAGTCAACAGCGACTGCAGCACCATCTCCACGAATTACGCACACGCGGTAGACAATCTCTCTTGGTCGGATCAACGTAAGGAGGGACATGCGCAAAATCGTGATCCTGATGGCGGCCTTGGCGCTCTTCGGCGCCGGCTGCGGCGACGACGGCGACGACGGCGACGGCGGCGCCACGGCGGCGCCGACCACCACGGCGGCCGCGGCGACTACGCCCACGACCACCGGCTCGCCGGTCCCGCTCCCGGCGGGCACGCCCTTCCATGGCACCGCCGACGCCGAGGACGGGATGGAGGTCGAGCTCGACAACTTCTACTTCGGCCCCACCGTGATCGAGGCCAAGGTGGGTCAGGCGTTCAAGGTGGAGCTGTTCAACGAGGGTGGCGCACCGCACACGTTCACCATCGACAGCCTGAGCATCGACGTACGGCTCGATCCCGATCAGAAGATGGAGATCACCGTCACCGCCCCCTCGGCGGCCGGCACGGTCGAGTTCTACTGCCGCTTCCACAAGGCGTCCCAGGCCATGCAAGGGGCGCTCGTCGTCGCGTAGAGGAGACGCGTAGACACGAAGACGCCTGCGGTACCGTTCGCCCATGAGCGGCGACGGTGGGGCGCAGCCCCCCGACTGGCACCCCGACCCCTACGGCCGTCACGAGATGCGGTACTTCGACGGCACCCGGTGGACCGAGCACGTGGCGTCCCACGGCAGGCAGTCGATCGACCCGCCGGGCGGCGAGTCCCGGGTGCCCACCGTGAACCGGGCGACGGAGAAGATCCAGGCCGACGTGGCCAAGGCCAGCGCGGCGACGGGCGCTCCCGGCATGGGGGGCGGCACCTTGTTCACCGAGCCCGTCCTGGTGGTCGCCCAGAAGATGAAGATCATCGAGCTCAACAACGAGTACGCCATCTTCGACCAGAACGGCAACCAGATCGGCGCCGTCCGCCAGGTCGGGCAGAGCACGGTCAAGAAGGTGATGCGCCTCGTCTCCAGCGTCGACCAGTTCCTGACCCACAAGCTGCAGATCGTCGACATGGCGGGCATGCCCGTGCTGGCCCTCACCCGGCCGGCCAAGCTGTTCAAGTCGCGGATCGTCGTGGAGGACGGGGCCGGCCGGGAGATCGGCCAGATCGTCCAGGAGAACATGATCGGCAAGATCCATTTCGGCCTGGAGGCAGGCGGCCGTCGACTGGGATCGATCAACGCCGAGAACTGGCGGGCGTGGAACTTCAACATCCAGGACGAGCACGGCCAGGAGGTGGCCCGCATCACCAAGACGTGGGAGGGCCTGGCCAAGACGATGTTCACCAACGCCGACAACTACGTCGTGCAGTTCAAGCGCCTGCTGGAGGAGCCTCTCCGGAGCCTGGTGGTGGCGTCCGCCCTGAGCGTCGACACCGCCCTCAAGCAGGACAAACGCGGCCTCGGCTGACGCCTGACCGACGGCCGGGCCGCCCACCCGCCCGGCCGGGGCCCGCCCGGCCGTAGCCTGGGCGACGGTGGTTGCCCCCCGACCGGACGTCCGCTTCGGTAGTCCCACCGGGCGGTGGGTGATCCTGGCCACCGTCCTCGGCTCGGGCATGGCGTTCCTCGACGGCACCGTCGTCAACGTCGCGTTGCCGGCCATCGCCGACGACCTCGACACCGGCCTGTCCGGCCTCCAGTGGACCCTCGACGCCTACCTCGTCACCCTCGCCAGCCTCCTGCTCCTCGGCGGTTCCCTCGGCGACCAGTACGGCCGCCGGCGGGTGTACCTGCTGGGCATGGTCGCCTTCACCGCCGCCTCGCTCCTGTGCGGCCTCGCGCCCAACATCGAGCTGCTGGTGGCGGCCCGGGCCGTCCAGGGGGTGGGGGCGGCCATGCTCGTCCCGGGCAGCCTGGCCATCCTCTCGTCCACCTTCCACCCCGACGACCGGGGCCGGGCCATCGGGGCGTGGTCGGCCCTCGCCGGCGCCACCGCGGCCATCGGGCCCTTCCTCGGGGGATGGCTGATCGACGCCGTGTCGTGGCGCCTGATCTTCGTCATCAACCTGCCGATCGCCGCGATCGCGGCTTTCGTCACCCTCGTCCACGTTCCGGAAACACGGCCGGAATCACGGCCCGAGCCGTCGCCCGGCGGCGCCCACGCCCGCGCCCCCACTCCCGCCCCCGCAAGGCCCGACGTCGCCGGTGCCGTCACCATCTCCCTCGGACTGGCCGCCGTCGCCTTCGCCCTGATCGAGGGCGCCGACAATTTCGGGCCGGTCGAGACCGGCGCCGCCGCCGCCGGGATCCTCGCCCTGGTGGCGTTCGTCGCCATCGAGAGTCGCCGGGAGCGGCCCATGCTCCCACTGGCGATCTTCCGGTCCCGGCAGTTCACGGGGGCCAACCTCACCACCCTCGCCGTCTACACCGCCCTGGGAGGGACGCTGTTCCTGCTGGTGCTCGAGCTCCAGCTCGTGCTCGGCTACTCGGCCCTGGAGGCAGGGGCGTCGCTCCTTCCGGTGACGATGCTCATGCTGCTGCTGTCGTCCCGCATGGGCCAGCTGGCCCAGCGGGTGGGACCCCGATGGCCGATGACGATCGGTCCGGTGATCCTCGCCGGCGGTTTGGTGCTGCTCACCCGCGTGGGCCCGGGAGCGACCTACGGCGCCGACGTCCTGCCTGCGGTCGTCGTGTTCGGGCTGGGGCTGGCGGTCACCGTCGCCCCGCTCACCGCCGCCGTGCTGGCCGCCGTCGACGACGCCCACATGGGCGTGGCGTCGGGCGTGAACAACGCGGTGGCCCGGGTGGCGGGCCTGCTCGCCGTCGCCGTCGTGCCGACCGCCGTGGGTCTCGACATCTCGGGCCCGCCGGAGGCCCTCACCGCGGGTTTCCACCGGGCCACGTTCGCCGGCGCCGGCCTGTGCCTGGCCGGGGGACTGGTGGCGTGGGCCACCATCCGGCGGGGGGCGACGGTGGCGGCCCCGCCCCAGCCGAGCGTCGACCACCCGTGCCACGACCCGTGCCTGGCGAGCGTCACCGGCGGGTCGGCGGACGAACGCCCCGGCACCGCTGCCTAACCGAGGCCCGAGGCCCGCCAGCTCAACGGGCGGACGGGACGAACCCCTCCTCGGTCAGCCGTTCCCCGACCTCGGCCGGGATGGCCAGCTGCCAGCCGGCCTCCTGCAGCGCCGACCGCGGGAGCTCCACGCGGCCGCCGTCGACCCCGGCGTAGGAGAACCGGATCAGCCAGGTGGCGCCCGGATCGGGAACCTCCTCGAAGACTCCCTGCGACTCCCGGCCGACCGTCCCGAGGGCGAACCACCCCGACCCGCCCCGGCCCGCAAGCTCGACGTTGACCACGAACGCCGTCGGGTTCTCGACCGTGAGCCGGGGGACGAAGGCCCCCGGCACCAGGTTGGGCGCAACCAGGAGCACCACCAGCACCGCCCCGCAGAGCAACAGCCCGGCGGTCCGGTCCGGGCTGCGCAGGGGCGTGGAGCGTGGTTCGGTCCGGGTGCGGGGGGTCATGGGGTGGTTCCTCCGGTCGGGGCGGGCGGGATGTCAGGCGGCGGGCTCCGGTGGTTCGAAGGTACCTTCATCTCGAACAGACGGCTCGGCAGGTGGCGGGCCAGCAGGTCGGAGCGTGACGCGGCCAGCGGTCCGGCCACGGCCAGGACCAGGACGTAGGCGGCGGCGAACGGGCCCAGCCGCCCGTCGAGCCCGGCTACGACCGCCAGGCTGGCGAGGATGAGCGAGAACTCGCCCCGGGCCAGCACGCTCAGCCCGATGTTGGCCGCCTCCTGGGGCCCGAAGCGCTGCAGGCGGGCGGCCACGATGCCGGCCACCAGGTTGCCCAAGATGGTGACGACGACCGCGACGGCCACCGGGACGGCGACGTCGCCCAGGGCCGCGGGGTCGACCGAGAGTCCGAAGGCGAAGAAGAAGATGGCGGCGAGCAGGTCGCGGATCGGCAGCACCAGGTGTTCCACCCGCTGGGCCACGACGGTGCCGGCCACGACCTGGCCGGCGAGAAAGGCGCCGATGGCCTCCGACACGCCCAGGTTGGCCGCCACCCCCGCCACCAGGATGGCGAATCCCACGAAGCACACGGTGAGCAGCTCGTCGTCCCGGGTGGACAGGAGGCGCCCGACGACCCTCCGCCCCCACCGGGCCACGGAGAACATGAGGACCAGGAAGGCGAGGGCCCGGGCCACCGAGAGCACCGCGTCGAGCCCACCCGGGCTGTCGTCCAGCACCGGCTGGAGAAGGGCCAGGTAGAGGGCGAGGAAGACGTCCTCGACCACGATGATCCCGAGGAGCATCCCCGTCTCCGGGTTGGCCAGCCGGCGCAGCTCCACCAGGAGCTTGGTGACGATCGCCGAGGACGATATGCCCACGATGCCGGCGATCACGAGCGTCTCCCGGCCGCCCCATCCGAGGGCCGCTCCGAGCGCCAGGCCGAGGCCGACGTTGAGGAAGAGGTAGAAGCCACCCGCCAGGAGGAGCTTTCGCCCGCCGGCGGCGAGGTCATCGACCGAGAACTCCAGGCCGAGGTGGAAGAGGAGCAGCACCAGCCCGATGGTGGCCAGCAGGCTCAGGTCCGATGGATCGCGGAAGAGCACCGGTCCCGGCGTGTGAGGCCCGGAGAGGATGCCGGCGGCCATGAACAGCGGGATCGTCGGCAGCCGGATGCGGCGCCCGGCGCGGGCCAGGGCGGCGGCGACCAGCAGCGCCCCGCCCAGGGCGACGAGCTCCCGACCGATCTCCGACACGGCGAGGATCATCGGCTCAGCACGACCAGGTCATCCGGCACCAGGTCATCCGGCACCAGGTCATCCGGCACCAGGTCATCCGGCACCAGGTCATCCGGCACCAGGTCATCCGGCGACGTGGCGGATGAAGGCGGGCAGGTCGTCCGGCCGGCCGATCACGACCAGCTTGTCGCCGGCACGAAGGACCTCCGACGGCTCGGGCACCACGGTCACGTCCGCGCCCCGCAGGATGGCGACGATGGTCATGCGAGTGTTCCGGCGGACCCCGAGGTCGGCGATGCTGCGCTCGACGCCCGGCGAATCGGTGGTCATGGTGACCCAGTCGATGATCAGCCCGCCGACGACGGCCTCGATGCGCTGGGCCACCGCCGGCTGGAAGTAGGCGCCGGCCAGCACCGCCCCGAGGCGTCGGGACTGGTCATCCGTGAGGGTGACCACGGTCGGCGTCCTCGCCCGGCCCGCCTTCTCGGTGACATACAGATCACGGCGCCCACTGTGGTGGATGACGACGCTGATCAGCCCGTCCTCGGTCGACTGGTCGTACCGCTTGCCGATTCCCGGCAGCTCCTGCTCACGGATGTCCTGCTCACGAGGGTCGGGGGACACGTCATCTCCTCCTGGTCTGCCTGTGGGCGGCCTGCTCCGGTGTGTTGCTCACCGGGGGCCGGGGTGGCGGGGCGGCTGCCGCGAGCGAGCACCCGGTGCGCAGCCGCCGTCCGTCGGGGGACAAGGCGCCTTCCGCTCGACGCGCCCAGGCGGGGGCGGCGTCACGACGAACGGTGACGTCAGGCGAGCCGGGGGGACGGCGGTGCCCGGAGCGCGATGAAGTGCCGGCGAGCCACCAGGGCTCGATGGCTTGCGACCGGCGGCACGGACCGGGCCGCGATGAGAACGACGAGCGCGGCGACGGCGAAGAGGGCGGCGACCAGGGCCACGAGCGACCGGCCGGGTGCCTGCCGGGCACCGATCCCGGCCCCTGATTGGGTGCGGCCGGGGACCACTGCGGCCTCGAGCGCCGTGGGCGTGAACGAGGCGGCGGCCGGCTGCCGGCGGGAACGGCTCTCGGGGCGGCCGGCGACGGCATCGCCGGCGACGCCGATCCCGATCCCGGCCGCCACGAGCAGCACGACCAGCCCCAGATGGTGGGTCCTGCACCGCGCCATACGTCCAGCCTACGGCGCACCAGCCGCCAACGTCGTCGAACCGGTGACGCTCAACCGCACCCGGCCCCGGTGTGTGTCACCGGTTCGCAGGGAGGGCGGGCCATGATGGGCGGATCGACGACGAGCGGCCGACGGCGAACCGGTGGCTGGCCCGGGACGTGCCCCGCGGTGCGGAGTACGACGACCGGTGGACCCGACTGGCGGCGGACGGGAAAGACGTCCACGGGGAGGCCGACTTCGTCGAGTCCCTCGGGCCCGGCTCGGTGCTCGACGCCGGCTGCGGCACGGGCCGGGTGGCCATCGAGCTGGCCCGGCGGGGGATCGACGTGGTGGGCGTCGACCTCGACCCGTCGATGCTGGCCGTGGCCCGGGCCAAGGCCCCCCACCTCGACTGGGTGGCCGGCGATCTGGCCACCCTCGACCTCGGCCGCACCTTCGACGTCGTCGTCCTCGCCGGCAACGTGATGATCTTCCTGACCCCGGGCACCGAGCGCGACGTGGTCGCCGCCCTGGCCCGCCATCTGGGACCGGGCGGCGCCCTGGTGGCCGGCTTCCAGCTCCGGGCGTCCGGCGCCGGCGGGGGCGGCCGGGGCGGCGGGGGCCTCGAGCTCGCCGCCTACGACGACCACTGCCGGGCGGCCGAGCCCGCGCTCGAGCTCGAGCAGCGGTGGTCGACGTGGAGCCGGGAGCCCTTCCGCGACGGGGACTACGCCGTCTCCGTTCACCGGGAAACCGGCGATGACCAGGAGTTTCCCGCCCGGCCGGTAGGGGAACTCATCTGATAGCGCCGGACACGCCGGAGCACGGCCTCGGGAGGCCCCCATGTACATCGGCATCGGCACGCTGATCCTCATCATCATCCTCGTCCTGCTGCTCACGTAGGCCGCGAGATGAGTCCCAAGACCGCATTCTTCTTCTACCTGGCCGCCTTCATCTGCTTCGCCCTCGCCGCCGCCGGCGAGGGGTGGAAGGGCGGCCGGCTGGGCCGTCGGGGCCTGGCCCCGCGGGTCGTCCTCGTCCCCCTCGGGCTGGCGCTGTGGATCTTCCCGTTGTTGTACGACACGGGCAAGGTGGCCTTCTAGCAACCGCCCCGGGAGCACGGGGTTCCGAAATCTCCGGTCGGTGCCCGATACCGGTCACAATCTGACGGATGGAAACGGCAACGGCCGGTAACCGGCGGTGAGCGATCTCGTGGAGCTCGTTATCCAGAGCGTGTGGCCCGCCTGCCGCGCCGCGCAGTCGGCGTCCTAGGCCGACCGACCGTCGTGGGGCAGATGACGCCGGTCGACCCGGTCGAGGCACGCCTGGCGGTGGCGGCCATGGGCGCGCGCGTCTCGGCCCTGGTCCGCTGCCTCAATCGGCCCGACGCCCACGCCCTCGGGGTCTGGTCCGCCACCGACCTGGCCGTTCACATCTCCCACGCGGTCGACATGGTCACCAGCATGGCCCGGGGCACCAACCCCATGTCCGACGACTTCTGGGACATCTCCAAGTTGACGAAGATGCTGGTGACGGGCGAGACCGAGCGTGACCTCGGCGCCATCGCCACCCGCATCGACGCCGGCGTGGCCGCCCTGCTCACGGTGTTGCTCGAGGCGGACGGAGATCCCCTCCGAAAATGGGTGGTCGAGGGCGTCGAATTCCCGCAGTCCACCATCGCCTGCCACGCGCTCAACGAGCTGGTCGTCCACGGCGGAGACCTGGCGCGCGCCGACGGTGCCCCCTGGCCGGTCGAGCGGGCCACCGCCGCGCTCGTGCTCCGGGGCTTCCTGTTCCCGGTGATGGGGGCCCTGGGGCGGGCCTTGGTGAAGGAGGACAACGCCCGGGGGCTGAAGGCCACCTACCACGTGCGCCTCCGGGGCGGGGGAGGGGCGTACGTCCGCTTCGACGACGGCGACATGGCCGTCTCCGAGGAGGCCCCCGGGCCCGTCGACTGCCACCTGCTGGTCGACCCCATGGCCTTCTTGATGGTGGCGTGGGGCCGCACCGGGCAATGGGGACCGATCGCCAAGGGCAAGCTGCTGGCCTACGGACGCAAGCCGTGGCTCGGCCTCAGGCTGCGCAGCGTGACCCGGAACGCATAAAGACCCGACGACCAACCACGACTGGAGGACGGCCCATGCCCCGCCTGCTCTCGTTCCGACCCTCGCTCACCCTGAAGGGCCGAAAGTTCAAGGGCCTTCGCGGCTTCGCGGGGAAGCCCTTCCACCCGCCCCTCACCGACGTGCCGATCGGGGCCTACGTGCTCGCCCCCGCCTTCGACGTCATCTCCTTCCTGGGACGCGACGAGGCGTGGGCCCGTGATTTCTACCGGGCGGCCACGTTCACCCTGGTCGGGGGGGCCCTGGTGTCGGTCCTGGCCATCCTGACCGGGTTCTGGGACTGGCTGAAGTCCACCAAGAAGGGCACCCAGGCCCGGCGGACGGTCAACGCCCACGCCTGGACGATGGTCACGGTGAGCGTGCTGGTGGCGGTCGACATCGGCCTGCGCCTGGTGGCCTTCGACGGCGACACGCACCCGCCGGCGGGTGTCGTGGCCCTGAGCCTGGGCGTGCTGCTGCTCACCATGGTCGGGGGGACGATCGGCGGGGGCCTGACCTACGACTACGGCTTCAACGTCGAAACCTCGGGCGACCACCCGGTGTGGCACGAGTCCGACACCGACGTCCTCCCCGGCCGTCACTGAGCTGAGCCCTCCGGCCCTGCTCTGCGGCGGCGGGCGAAGTTTCGGATCTCGATGTCAACCCCGGGCCCACCTCGTTCGTCATACCGGGTGATGATCGATCGGCGGAGTGAGTTCGAGGAGTTGTTCACCGTGGCCTTCGACAGCTGTTGCGCCACCGCCCGGCGGATCACCGGCAACCAGGCGGTCGCCGAGGAACTGGCCGCCGAGGCGTTCACCCGGGCCTGGATGCGATGGCCGTGGCTTCGCCTGCAGGGCTCGCCCATCGGCTGGGTGGTCCGGGTGACCGGCAACCTCGCCATCGACCACGCCCGCCGGGGCCCGCCCCCCGTGGTGACCACGCCCGAGGACTTCGTGGCCATCGACGAGGCCGTGGTCCGGCGCCTGGCCCTGGTGCAGGCGCTCGGTCGCCTGTCGGCCCGGCAGCGGGAGGCCGTTTCGCTGCACTACCTGGCCGACATGGACGAGGACGACGTGGCCGAGGCCATGGGCGTCTCCGTCGGGTCGGTGAAGACCCATCTGCACCGCGGTCGGGCCCGTCTGCGCCAGTCCCTCGCCCTCGACGAACCCGCTCTGGAGGTCCGCCTTGCCCCGCGACCGTGACCCCTCGGCCGGCCGTCCCCCGGCCGGCAGCCCGTCCCTGACCGGCGAGCGCCGCGTCCTTTTCGACCGCATCGTGGCCGAGGGCGACCGCCGGCGCCAGACCCGGCTGGTGGGCGGCAGCGCCTTCCTGGTCCTGGTCATCGCCATGGTGGCTGCCACCCTCACGGTCGTCGGTGAGGGGGATTCCGGCCGGCAGTTGGTGGCGGCCGGAGGGGGGGCGTCCACCTCGGTCGCGCCCGCCGGGGTCACCACCCCCGGCCCCGCCGAGGACCCGGCGAGCACGTCGACCGTCCCCTCCACGGTGCCGGTCGTCGGCGCGGGAAGCCCCACCACCACCGTCTCCCCGCCCCCCTCGACCACGCTTCCGCCCGCGGCCCTCCCCGGGGCGTGGGGGGCCCTGCCCCCGTCGGGGGTCGCCCCCCGCTTCGACGGGGTGCGGGCCTGGACGGGCCGTGAACTGCTGGTCTGGGCGGGGGAGACGGGAGTCACCGATGCGCTTTGCGCCACGCCCTGCGGCCCGCTGCCCGTGTTCGACGGCGTCGCCTTCAATCCGTCTTCCAACTCCTGGCGGCGCATGGCGCCGGGGCCGGTGCCGGCCGCTGCGGGGCCGTTGCTGACGATCCCCGGAGGTGCCTGGACCGGTTCGGAACTGGTGATCTGGGGCGGGGCCGGTGCGCCGGTATCGGCCGCCTACGACCCGGGCCGCGACAGCTGGCGCACCCTTCCGACCGGGCCGTTGGCCGGTGGCCGGCGCCCGGCAGTCGTGGCGCTCGGTGACGAGGTCGTCGTGGTGCGGACGGGTGCCGCCAACGGGCCCGGGGCCGCCGCCCTCGACCCGTCGACCGGGACCTGGCGGGTCGTCGCCGACCCGCCCGCCAACAGCGGGTTGGTGGAGGCGGGCGTCGCCGGGGGAGAGGTCGTGCTCGTACTGCGCAGCCCCGACTACGAGGGTGTGCTGGTGGCGGCCCTGAGCGCGAGCGGGCAATGGCGGGTCGTGGCCCGGGTCCCCGACGCGACCGACGCGGCCGTGATCGCGGCCGGCCGGGCGTGGCTCGTCAGCTGTGCCTACAGCGAGGGCCTGGTGGCCGAGGTCGCGGTGAAGGGCGTCAGCGTGGCCGACGGGACCACGACGGAGAGGGCCGGACCGGTGGCGGGCGGGTGCCCGACGCTGGCCGCCGCCGGCGCCGAGCTGCTCGTCCTCACACCGATGCCCGACGAGTACCAGCCGGAGTCCCTCCGGGCCCACCAGCTCTCGGGCGGCGGATGGCGGGAGCTGAACCGGGCGCCTGCGGGCCGGGTCGGCGACGCCACGTGGACCGGCAGCGAAGTGTTCTTCTGGGGTGGATGCGCCTGCGGCGGCATGGCGGGAAGCGCCATCGAAGCGGGGTTCCGGCTCCGACTGTGACGGCCCCCCTCTGGCGGCCGGGCCGGGACCAGGCCGGGAAAGTAGGACAGGCCGCTTCCGTACACTTCCAGGGTGTTCCCGACGTTGAGGAGCGAGGAGCTTCCCGCCGGCGAGGGTGTCGACTCCCGGATCCGTCGGGTCCGGGCCGGTGACACCTTCGTCCTGGTCGCCCGCCTCGGCGACGGCGAGGTGGTGGCGTTCGACGCCACGTGCCCCCACCAGGTCACCGAGCTCGACGACGGCACGATCGTCGACGGGATGATCAGCTGCCCCCGCCACCGCTACCTGTACGACACCCGGTCCGGGCGCAACGTGGTCCCGGCCCGCGACGCCAAGCCGGGCAACCTCTGGAAGCTCCGGCCCGGCTACCTCCCGTGCTTCCCGGTCGAGGAGCGCGACGGCTGGGTGTGGGTCGATCCCTGTCCGAGGCCGCCGCCCGAGGGCTACGACCCGACCCTCGAGGAAAGGCCCGCCCGCACCCGCCCCGGCGCCGACCCGTCCGCCGACGCGTCCGTACCGGCCGAGCCGGACGTGATGATCCCCGGGCCGCCGCCGCTCGACATGCCCACCGAGCGTTCCCTCAAGGTCGTCGACGTGGCTCCCGATTCCACCGTCGACCTCCGCCTCCCCATCCCGCCGGGCCAGCGCCAGGCGTGGCGGATGGAGATGGTCGGGGAAGCGCTGACCGTCCTCGACGAGGAGTACGAACCGGGGGAGTCACCCCACCAGCTCGTCCGGTTGGCCGCCCTCGGCCCGGGCGCGTGCACCCTGATCTTCACCTACGCCTATCCCGACCAGCCCCTTCCGGCGGCGGTGCGCACCTACATCGTGCGGGTCCTGTCGGGCTGATCCTCCGGATGACAATGTCGCGGGGTCGCCGAGGCGCATAGATTGGAGGCCGGACTCAAGGGGTGTTCGATCGCGCTGGAAAGGAGAGCCGGAATGGGCTCGATGAGTGAAGCGGTTGCCGCAGCAAAGGCGAAGAAGGGTGGAGGGGCTCCGGCGCCTGCGCCGGCAGGGGGGGGACCGGCGGAGGCCGCGCCCCCAACGGAGTCGACGGCCAGCCCGCTGGCGGGTCTGGGATTGCCGGACCTCTCCGCCCTCCCGGGCGTCGCCGACATGATGCCGATGCTCCAGGGCTTGATGGAGAAGGCGGGGCCGATGCTCCAGCAGGGGATGTCCATGGCGGGGCCGATGATCCAGCAGGGACTGTCGATGGCCAAGCCGATGATCGAGCAGGGACTGTCGATGGCCAAGCCGATGCTCGAGCAGGGCCTGGCCGTGGCGGCGCCGATGTTGGAGAAGGCGAAGCCGTTCCTCGAGCAGGGCATGGGCGCGGCCGGCAAGCTCACCAACGGCGGGGGCCTCGCAGGACTCACCGGCATGCTCAAGCCGCTGCTGGAGCAGGGTATGGGCATGGCCAAGAAGCTGGGCGGCTAGCCACCACCGCTCGACTGCCGGCGCCGTCAGGTCCTCATCGGGCGGCGCCGGCGGCGTCGGCCCCCGCGAACCGGTGACGAGAAGCGTCGCCCTGGCGACCGAAGACGTCACCGGTTCGAGGGGGCTGCCGGCAGATCCTTCAGGGTCGGGCTGCGACCCAACGCGGCGACGTCAGCCGTGGCCGCCCGGTACGGCGGCCGCCACCCGCTGGGCGCCGCTCTCGGCCGCTTCCTGCACCTTGTGGGCCGCGGTCCCCGCCGCCCGCTCCACCCGGTGGGCGGCCGACTCGGCCGCCTTCTCCACCTCGTGGATGGCCTGGCCCATCCTGTGCGACGTGGCGCCGATGCGCCGGGATGCCTTCTTCGTCGCCCGGCGGGCTCGCCAGCCGAGCGACGGCCGGCCCTCGAGGTCGGTGGCCGCCAGCACCAGCCCGCCCAGCATGGAGACGTTCTTCAGGAAGCTGGTGCGCTGCATGCTCCGCCGGCCGGGCTCGTGCTCCTCCCAGAAGCGGTGGCCGGCGAGGGTGGTGGGCACCAGGGAAGCGGCCAGGGCCGCCGCCGAGAGCCGGGGCAGCTTGCCCATGGCCAGCAGCGATGCCGCCCCCACCTGGACGGCGCCGTTGATCCGCACCAGCGTGACGGGATCCTCCGGCAGGTGCAGGGTGCGGGCCACGGTGGCCGCCACCTTGTCGGCCTGAGCGACCTTCGACTCGGGCCTCCTGAGCTGATCGACTCCACCGGAGACGAACATGGAGGCCAACATGGGACGGGCGACTCTGCGGGTGACTGCCATGCCGTCCCTTTACCCATTCGCCGGGCTCGCGACGCCGGTCGGGGAGCGCGCCGGTAGACTCCCGTGGCCCGTGGACGCCCGCCTCCGCTCCCTCTGGTCGCGGGTGGGATGGTGGCTGCTGCCTCCTCTCGTGCTCGCCCTCCTCGGCGGATGGGTTGTGGCCCGCCGTCACGGTCTCTGGTACGACGAGCTCTACACGGCCGAGGTGGCGCCTTTGTCCATCGGCCGCCTGGTCTCCGCCATCGTCCACGGCCGGGGGACCATCCCCTACCTGGCCGACGCCCCGCCGTCCTACAACGGGCCCTACTACGCGGTCGCCCACCTGTGGCTCGTCGTGACCCGCCTGCCGGCCGACGAGGTGGGTCTCCGGTTGCTGTCACTGGTGGCCGCGGTCGGTGGTCTCGGCGTCTTCACCCGCACCGTCGGCCGCCTGGCGGGGCCAGGGGTGGCCGTGGTGGCCGGCCTGGTGGCGGCCACCAACCCGTTCGTCGTGCAGTTCTCGGCCGAGGCCCGGGGGTACGGGCTGGCCCTGCTGGCCACCTCTCTCGCCGCCCTGGGCCTGGCCCGCTGGCTCGACGGGGAGCCCCGTTCGTTGCTGCTCTACGGCGTGGCCGGGGCGGCCGCCGGCCTGGCCCACTGGTACGCCCTCCTGGTGCTCGGGGGACTGGTGGTGGCGGCGCTCCTCCTCCGCCGCCGGCGCGCGCTACCGGTGATGGGGGTGACGATCCTGGCCGTCCTTCCGGCCGCCGCCCTGGTCCTGGTGGCGGTGGCCAACGGCGTGGGCGCGTCCGGCGTGTGGTGGCTGGCCGACGTCGGCGCGGCGGTGCCCCGACTGCTGCTGAAGTCGTGGGCCGGCGGGCGGACGCCCCTGATGGTCGTCACCCTGGTGGCAGGGGTCGCCGGTGCGGCCGGCCTTTTTTCGCGCCGCGCCAGCGGCCTCGTCCCGGGGGGACGGGCCGGGACCGGGCGGGAGGCGGTGGTGGTCGGGGTCTGCTGGTTCTGCATCCCGGTGGCGGTCGTCACCGCGCTGGAGGCGGTGCGCCCGGTTTTCGTCGACCGCTACCTCCTGCCGGCCGTTCTGGGTTTGGCCGTCCTGGTGGCGGTGGGCATCACCCGGGTGCCCCGCCGGCTGGTGCCCCTGGCGCTGGTGACGGTGCTGGGCCTGTCGGTGTGGGCCACGGCCGCCGAGACCCGGCTGGGGGCCAAGGAGGACGTGCGGGGGGCGGTGGCCGCCGTCGCCGCCGCCCAGCGGCCCGGGGAGCCGGTGGTGGCCGCGGCCCGGTGGGACGCCCTCGGCGTCGACCACTACGCCCGGTCCGACCACCCCGACCTGGTGTCCGACCTGGTGTTGCCGCCCGCCGCCGTCCCCCCTGCGCCGACCGTGTGGGTCGTGCGGCGGGCCAAGGGAGGGGTCAAGGGCGACCGCGACAAGCTCGAGGTTCTCGACACCGACCTGGCCCGACGGGGCATGCGGATGACCGAGGAGCGGCGTTTCGCCGGCCGCTACTCCGACACGCTCGTGCAGCGGTGGGACATCCTGGCGCCCGGATCCCCGTCCGGACTCCCGCCCGCCCAGGCCGGCTGACCCCTCAATCGACCCGCCGGCGGGCGGCGGCCCAGGCCAGGGTGCGGGCCGACTGGCGGACGCGGGCGGACGAAGTCCAGGCCGAGCGGCCCGAGGGACGCCGGTGGCGCTCGACCGGAACCGACACGACCGGGAGCCCGCTGGCCCCGATGGCGGCCACGATGCTGGGCGCCTCCAGGGCGACGACGGCGTGGCGGACAGCGGGTCCCATGGCCACGAAGGCCCCCGCATCGGCCGGCAGGCCGCTGAGCCGGCCCATCACCGCCCGGTGGAGGCGCCCGGTGGCCGTCCGGGCCCGGCTCTCGTACGTTCCCCGCCGGCCGGCGAAGACGGCGCCGACGTCACCCGCCGCCAGCCGGTCGAGGAGGACCGGTACCGCCTCCGGGGGATCCTGCAGGTCGGCGTCGATGCACACCCAGGCGGCGGAGTCGTGCTCGTCCGCCAGGCCCCGGGAGAGGGCCCGGTGCTGGCCGACGTTGGCGTCGAGGACGGTGACCACGATGCGGGGGTCGGCTGCCGCGAGGCCCCGGGCCACGGCCTCGCTGGAGTCGGGGGATGCGTCGACGACGATGCGCAGCCTCCAGGTGCGCCCCACCAGCGCCGCCTCCAGCCGACCGGCGAGGGCAGCCAGCGTGGCCTCGTTGCCGTAGGCCGGCGTCACCACGGCGACGTCACCGGTTGACGTCCACCCAGTTCAAGTCCACCCCGTTGACGACTACCCGGCTCACGGCCGCCCGGGCCACGTCAGTTCGTGCTCCCAGCACCGGGCCAGGCCGTCGGCCAGGTCGACCTTGGCCTCCCAGCCGAGGAGGGTGGCGGCGAGCATCGGATCGCACACCCAAGACGCCGCGTCCCACGCCCTCCCCGGATGCCCGCCGACGGCCACCGTCACCGACCGGCCCGTCACCCGCTGCACCTCGGCCACCAGTTCCTCGTTGGCGACCTGACGGCCGGTGCCGACGTTGAGCACCTGGCCGGTCGGCAGGTGGTCGGCCCCCGCCACCCGGACACACGCCTCCACCACGTCGTCGACGTACACCCAGTCCCGACGCCGCCCGGGCCCGGTGAGGGGGAGGGGAGCGCCGGTGCGGGCCGCCCGCATCGCGCTGGGCACCAGCCGGGCGGGATGGTCGAGCGGGCCGTAGACCTGGAACGCCCGCAGCACGGCCGACCGCATCTCCCGGCGGGCGGCGGAGGCGACGGTGAGCAGCGAGCCGGCGGCCTTGGTGGCGCCGAAGAACCCGCGCGGCCGCAGCGGCGAATCCTCGCCCATCGGCCCCGCCGCCTCGCCGTACTCGGTGGACGACCCCAGGCGGACCACCACCCGGCACCGCTCGGGCAGGGCGTCGACCAGCCACAGCACGCTCGACCCGTTCACCGCGGCGGAGGCGGCCCGCTGGGCGGGTGTGGCGTCGCTGCGGGCCGCGGCCAGCAGGAACGCGACGTCGACGTCCGCCACCTGGGCCGCCGTCGCAGTGGCCACCGGGTCCGACAGGTCGGCGACGACGACGTCGAGGTTGCCCGCGACGCCGAGGGCTTCCAGCCGCCAGGGCGGGCTCCCCGGGCGGACGGTGCCGGTGACGTCCCACCCGTCGTCGACCAGGCGAGCCACCAGGTGGGCGCCGACGAACCCGCCGGCACCGGTGACGAGGGCTCTCACACCGCGGCGTCCTCGAACTGGTAGCCCACGGCGGCCTCCAGCCGGGCCCGGTCGCCGGCGACCTGGTCGGCGTCGCGGCGGCGCAGCTCGTCCATCATGGCCAGGATGCGGGGGACCTCCACGTCGAGGCGGCGGCCGGCGGTGTCGGCATGGAACGACCGCCGCAGGAAGGTGAACGATGCCGACAGGCGGGCCAGCTCCCCGGCCACCAGGCGGCAGGGCACGGGATGCCCGCCCTCGGGCACGGTCAGCCCGGCCACGCCCAGGGGAACTCCCATGGTTGACGCCAGGTCGGCCAGCCGGTCGACCGTCCCGTCCACCAGGGCGGCGAAGAGGGGACCGCAGCCCCGGTCGATCATCAGGTCGTTCAGGCCGACGTACACCCGCGACAGCGGCCGTTGCAGCAGCTCGTCGGCCCGCCGGACAGCGTCGGAGGTCTCCACGAGTATCCCGAGGCCGCACCGGCCGGCGACCCGGTCGACCGCGGCGTCGACCTCCTCCGCCCGGCGCACCATAGGCAGGAGAACCTCGTCGGCACCCAGGGTCACGGCCAGGTCGATCTCGCCGGCGGACCAGGGTCCCCACCCGTTGACCCGGCACACGACCCGGCCGTCGGTGGCGGCCCGCACCGCGGCCAGGTCGTCCGGGGTGTCGGCGTTTATCTGCGTATCGGCCCCCGCCTGGCGCCGCCGTTTGCCCCTGCGTTCCCAATCGACGACCACGCCGGCGGCCCCGGCACGGACGCTCCGCCGGGCGATATCGGGACTTGTGGTGAACACGAGGAGGTCGATTAGGAAAAGCTAACAAACTATGTTCGGCGGACCAATATCGACGAGGACTGGCGCCGCGCCGAGAAGCGGCCCGCGTGGAACCCGGGCTGCCGGAACGGGATGATGATGCCCTTGGCCCCACCGATGAGGTCCCGCCCGGGCGCCGTGTTCTCGAGGTCGGCCTCCCGGGCGCCCGCCAGCGTCCTGCTCCGCGCCTCCCTGGCCGTCGGCCTGGCGGCCGCGGTGGCTTGCGGCGCCGGCGATCCGGGCGCCCCGCCGTCCACCGCCGCCACGTCCACCGCCACCTCCGTGCCCGCCGTGCACCGCCTGCGGGTGATGACCTGGAACGTCCAGCGGGGCCAGGCCGTCTCGGGTCGGATCGCTCCCGCCGACATGGGGCCGTTCGCGGCCCGGGTCGCCGGCAGCCGGGCAGACGTCGTCGGGCTGCAGGAAGTGACCCGGGCGCAGGCCGAGTCGATCGCCGGCCTCCTCGGGTGGGGGACCGCCAGGTACGTCGAGACCAAGAGCCCGTGCCCCACCCTCCAGCCTCCGCTGCCGGCGGCCTGCGTCCCCTTCGGCAACGCCATCCTCAGCCGTCACCCGACCGGCACGCCCGACCATTGGTCCCTCCCGGCCTCGCGCCTGGAGGCCACTCTCGAGGACCGGGTGCTCCTGCGGACGGTCATCGACGTCGCCGGCAGGAGTGTTTTCGTCTATGTGACGCACCTGGCCTCGAACGCCACTGCCGGCGAGCGCGAGGCGCAGGTAGCGGCGGTCCTCGCCCTGATCGACACCGACGCCGACGACGGCACCGCCGATGCCGTCGTCCTGCTGGGCGATCTCAACGCCGAACCCGACTCCGACGCTTTCGCCTTGGTGAACAACCGATTCGTCGACGCCTGGGCCGCCGTGCGCGGCTCCGAGGCCGGCTTCACGTCGAACCCGACGCTCGCCGTCAACCGCCGCCTCGACTACGTCCTCGTGGGCCGGGGGAGCGGATTGCGCCCCGTCGAGGCGAGCGTCGTCCCGGAGGTTCTCTCCGACCACCTCGCCGTGGTCGCGGAGCTGGCCCTGCATCCCGCCTGAGCAGGACCGCGCCCGGCGCCGGGCTATTGGATCTTGGCGTCGGGCGGGGGGAGTCGGAAGGTGGTCTCGTCCTCGATGGAGCTCACACCGGCGATCCCGGCGACCGCCTGGCGCTTGTCGGCCGGCACCGAGCCGGTGATGATCCCGACCGCACCCAGGACCTGCTCGACCTTCATTCCCGCGCCCCGTAGCGCTTCCGCAACGGAGTCGATGGCGTCGAGCCGGTCGTCGGCGACGGTCACCGTCACCCTGGAGGGCGGGGCCTTCGGGGGAGCCTTGGCCCGCTTGGGCGGGCGCTTCCTGCCCAACGAGGGGCTCACGGGGCCTGGGCCAGGCCGGCGCCCACGTCGACGGTGCGGACGTCGATCTTCATGGCGGCCCGCACCACCGCGGCCCACAGATCGGACCCGGTCCTGCCTGTCGCCTGGTGCCACATGGCGGCCAGCCCGGCCACGTGGGGGGTGGCCATGCTCGTGCCCGAGATCGTGTGGTAGCGCTTCGGCAGGGGCCACGACGAGTAGACGGCGACGCCCGGACCGGCGATGTCGACCTTGCCGCCGGACGAGAGCCACTTGCTGCGGGCCGAGAAGTCGGCGATGCGCATCTGGGAGTCGACGGCGCCGACAGCCATGATCGACGGGCTGTTGGCGGGGACGCCGACGAACCCGTTGTTGCCCGAGGAGCGGCTGGCGTTGTTGCCGGCCGCGGCGACGATCAGGCACCCGGCGGCCAGCGCCCGCTGGCCCACCTTCTCGTAGGCCTGGGAGACCTTGCGGATGTCGGCCCCCAACGACATCGAGATCACCTGGCAACGGTTGGCGACCGCCCAGTTGATCCCGGCCAGGATTCCTCCGTCATCCCCGTTGCCCTCGTTGCTGAGGACCTTGCCCACGAAGATCTCGGCCGCCGTGGCCACGCCGTAGCGGCGGGCGCCCTCCGGCATCGTCGAGCCGCAGGACGTGCCGATGCAGTGGGTGCCGTGGCCGTGTCCGTCCTGAACCAGCTGGCCCGACACGAACGACTCGGTGGTCACCGACCGATCGACGAAGTCGGGGTGGTCGAGGTCGAAGCCGGTGTCCAGAACGGCCACCCGGATCCCGGCGCCGTCGTAACTGGAGGCGGGCGCCCGGGTGGCCTGCAGGCCCCACGTCAGCTGGGGGGTGTCGGCGAAGGAGGCGGCGGCCCCGACCCCACCGGCTGCACCCACCGGGCCGGAAATGCCCTCGTACAGGGCGACCGTGGCGTCGCGGAAGCCCCGTGCGTACTCGAGGGAGGGGCCGGGGTGCCCGTTCTCGTCGATGGCGTACAGGATCCGCTCCGGTTCCACCACGAGTATCCGGGGGTCGTCGGCGGCGATCCCCATCCCGCGGGATCCATCCGGATCGGCCGTCACCACCGCCACGCCCAACTCGGCGAAGCTGACGGCTTCCGCGCCCGAGGCATCGTCGGCGTCGACGGCGCCGGCGTCGTAGTCCCGGGAGGTGGCGACGCTCCGGACCCCGGCCACCGAGCGCAACGCCTCGGCCATCGCCTCCGGGTCGCCGCTGACCTCGTCGGCGAACACCACGATGTAGCGGCCCGTGAGCTGCTCGCTTTCGTCCGGGAGCGGCTCCTGGTCCTCGAATCCCGTCGGTCCGTTCGCCATCGTCCGCCCTCCAGTTCGCCGTTGGGTGCCGACGGATTCTACAGAGGGGACGTTGACACGGGGCGAGAACAGCGGGCGATCCGCGGTATCGAAGCGCCTGTGCCGAGGGCCGGCGCCCCGGCCCACCCCACGGTCCGGTCGCGAGGACGCATCGCAGCGTGTCGGCACGATTCGTGGCATCATTTGATGTCACGAATCGTGCTTCCCGACAGGAGGATTGGGATGAGGACGACGATTTCACTCGACGACGACCTGATGGCCGAGGCCCAGCGGCTCACAGGGACTCGGGAGAAGAGTGCTCTCGTCCGCGAGGCGTTGCGCGCGCTGATCGAGCGGGAGAGCGCCCGTCGGTTGGCGCGGCTGGGGGGAACCGAGCCGGCGGCGAGCGAGGCCCCGAGGCGGCGGGCGTAGACCAGTGTTCCTGGTCGACACCTCGGTCTGGGTCGATCACCTTCGACTCGGGCACTCCGAGCTCGCGGGACTCCTCGACCACGGTCTCGTCCTGGGTCACCCCTGGGTCGTCGGCGAGCTCGCACTCGGTCATCTCGTCCGGCGGGCAGAGATCATCGGACTGCTCGCAGCCCTCCCGCCGGCCACCGTCGCCACGCCCGATGAGGTCTTGAGCCTCGTTGCGCGTCATCAGTTGCACGGCCTTGGGATCGGCTATGTCGACGCCCAACTGCTCGCCTCGACCCTGCTCACCGATGGCGCAAAGCTATGGACCGAAGATCGACGCCTCGCAGCAGCGGCCGCCGCGGCGGGTGTTCCAGCGCGTGATCTGAACGACCGCACCTGACCGCGTCCTGCTATCCGCCGGTGCGCTCGCGGTGCTTGCATCCTGGCCAGCAGCAGGGCCGCCGCTGGCCTTCCTCGAGCTCCTCCTGGGTTCGGCGGATGCGGCGCTCTCGGGTCGGCTCCTGCTTGGCATCCTCGACCCAACAGATGAACTCGTTGCGGGCCAGAGGTGTGATGTCGTTCCACGCATCGAGCGCCATGGGGTTGGCGAGCAGCGCGTCGCGCAGATCTCCCGGAAGCTTGTGAACCACCCCACCGGGCACTTGCGCAGCGCTCACCGGGCCACGCTAGAGCGTGCCTGCCTCGATCCCGTCGAGCGTGGGCATGGGCAGGTCGATCAGCACGGCGTCCGGCCGATGCTCGGACCTCAGTGGAACCAGCTCACGACGGTGTAGCGCCGCCCGCTCGTCACCGGCTTGACCTCGTGGAAGACGTGGGGTCCGAAGGCGACCAGCAGTCCGGGTCGAGCGGGGAACGGCAGGGGGAGGGTCGCACTACCGGGACCGCGAATCCCGACCCACAACACCAGGTCGCCTCCGGTGTACCCGGTCGTGCCCTCGTCGTCATCGGTTGCCTGCGGGTTCAGGAACACGATCACCGACACCTTGCGGGAGGCGACCAAGTCGCTGGATCCGGGGCCGCCGTCGGCGTGGCGCCGGAAGTAGTCGCCTTCCTCGTAGAGCAGGATCTCGGGTAGCTCGCACCGCTCGATCCGGACGTCGAAATGCTCCTCCATCCCTGGCTTCAGCCGCAGGAGCTCGTCGGCGAGGGACGCTCGGACGACGGGGTCGGCATGGAGGCGCTTGGTGCGCCGGACATCCTCCCCCGGATCGTCGGAGCCGGCGTAGACGCCAGCGGCACTGGCGTCGGCGTCCTCCAGGGCGGCCACCAGGTGCGCAGCGGCGACGGGTGTGATGAAGTCCTCGACGACGAAGAAGCCCGCGTCCCGGAACAGCTCCAGACTGACCACGCGCCCAGCTCCCGAGGAGATTCGGCAGGTCCCGACGCCCGCCGCCTGGACGAAGCCTAGGTGAGTCTGCGCGGGCGCTCGCCGCCCCGTGCCAGGCGACACCCTGGCCAGGGACGCGTTGGATCAGGCCCGGGCGGGCTGACGCGCCCGCAGGATCTGGGCGGGTTCCGGCGCCTTGGCGGCCGACGACGGCGCAGCGCCGAGCGCCCGGCGGCGGCGAGCGGTACCTTTCCCCTGGTGCCCGACGAGGCAGAACGACGTGAGGACGGCGACCGCCTGCTCACCGCGACTCGCGTGTTGGCGCTCATCATCGTCCCGGTTTTGGTGGCCGCCTTCACTGTGCTGTCCGTCTTCCCCGGCGAGACGCAGAAGCTCTGGGCGTGGACCATCCACCCCGACCTGGCCGCCCTGATCATGGGCGGCGCCTACCTCGCCGGCGCCTGGTTCTTCACTCGGGGCCTCCTCGTCGGACGATGGCATCGCGTCGCCATCGGCTGGCTGGCCGTCATCCCCTTCACCACCCTTCTCGGTGTGGCCACGTTCATCCATTGGGACAGGTTCAACCACGACCACGTCTCGTTCTGGGCCTGGGTCGTCCTCTACACGGCCACGCCGATCGCCCTTCCCGTGCTCTGGGTGAGGAACCAGAAGGCGGCCGGCCGGCCACCGGCACGTTCCGGCCTGGAGCTCCCGAAGCCGATCCGCATGGCCATGGCCGCCTACGGGGGCGCGCTCATGGCCGCCGCCCTCGTCATCTTCATCCGGCCGGAGACGGCCCTCGACCGCTGGCCGTGGACCCTGACGCCCCTGACGGCCCGGACTTTGGCTTCGTTCGCGTCCTTCCTGGCTGTGGTGTGGCTGGCATTCGCCTTCACGGATCAGTGGAGTCGCCTGGCCATCCCCGTCGAGGCGACCACCCTGGGCCTCGTCATCGTCGTGCTGGCGGTGCTCCGGGGTCGGCACGATCTCGCCGGCGGGCAGCGCACCGCCGTCTTCGGCGTGCTCCTCAGCCTGGCTGTCGTCGGCTCCCTGGCTGTGCTGGGCTGGGCGAGTTGGCGGCAACGTACCGCCCTCCGCCAGCAGGCCGACTAGCCCGCTGGCGCGAAGCCGGCGGACCAGGAGCCGGATAACGCCGGCAGGTCTCAGAGGGCTCGCGGCACCCGCTGGATCATTATGGTCGGAGGCCTACGCGACCACCGAGCATCTCCGGCCATCGAGCCGGCGATGACGGACAGGAGATCAGGATGCAGTTCAGACTCACCCGAGCGCGGTCGGGGTTGGCCGCCGTCGTGCTCACCATCGCACTGATGGCGACGGCGTGTGGTGGAGGCGGGGACGACGAGGCCTCGCCGGGGCCCGATGCCACATCGGCGCCGGCCTCAGACGGTGGTGCCGAAAAGACCACGGGCGAAGGCGGCGGCGTCTACTGCGACCTGCTCGCCGATCAGGCGGCCCAACTGACCGCCTATCTCGCGGGCGCTGCTACCGCTGATCCTGCGGCGCGGACGCAGTTCATCGCGACCCAGAAGGAGCTCAACAACAAGGTTCTGCAGGCCGCCCCCGCCGGAATTCGCAGCGACGTCGAGACCCAGGTCCGCGCCAGCAACGCGCTTGCAGACGCGCAGATCAGTGGAGATCCAGCCGCCATCACGGCCGCCTCTGGACGACTGACGACCCCGGAGTACCAGGCCGCCACCTCGCGGGTCGGCGTCTTCAACAAAGCCCAGTGCGGGATCGACGTCACCTCCCCGGGCGGGTCATGAGACGCTCGGCCACAGATGATCGACGTCACGAAACTGCGGAGCGGGAGTGACAACGTCGGCATCGCATCCCGGGCCCCAGGGAGATGGACCATTGGCCGATCGCCCGTCCGACGACGACATGAGCGAAGCCCTCGACGCCATGGTCGTCGCTCTCCGTGAAAGCAGCAAACGCAACCAGCGCGCCATGCGGCAGGCGCAGACGATCCGGCGTCTCTGCGTCGCCCGCCAGCCGTACGGAGAGATCTTCGCCCGCCAGGAGCGCGCCGAGCTTCGCCGGCTCACGCGCGACACCATCGACCAGATGGTCGAGGTCGGCGCCCGGTTCCGGTGGGCGGAGGCGAGGACGATGCACGCCGAGGGCATCACGATGGACAAGATCGCCGCCCTGTTCGGCCTGACCCGCCAAAGGATCTCGTCCCTCTTGCGGGAGAGCCCGCGCCTCCGCGCCGAAGGGCGGCGCAAGAAGCCGACACCGTCGGGTCCATCCCTCGCTGCGTTTGTCGTCAAGACCGGCGGCGAGGAAGGTTGAGCCGACGGTGACTGTGACGATCGGAAGGCCGCTGGTCGGGGCCTGCCCCAAGTCGCGCTCTCGGATTGGCCGAGCACGAGCGGAGCGCCTCCAGGACTACCGCGTGTCGATCACTGCGGCGGGAGCCGCCTGCGGCGACCAAGGACGTCAGGAAGGCACCCGAGCCGACGCATTTTGTTGAATAGGGGAGCGGGGTCCGGCTGCCCGCCCGGTCTCATCGAGGGTCAGGCGCCGTCCGGCGCGGTCGTCGCTGCGGCCAGCCGCTGGTTCAGGCGCGCCGCCTGGCGCAGCTGGTGGTCGCGCTCGGCGAGGTTCGGCGCCTTCCGGGCGGCGTCGGCGTAGAGGCGGGCGGCGAGCCCGAGGTCGCCGGCGCGCTCGTGGAGGTGGGCCGCGACGGCGTCGCGCCGGGGCACGCCCTCCTCGATCTCGGCGAGGGCGGCCAACCCGGCACCGGGGCCCTGGGCCTCGCCGACCGCCACGACGCGGTTGAGCCGGACGATGGGTGTGTCGGCGAAGCGCAGCAGCTCGTCGTACCACTCGACGATCTGGGCCCAGTCCGTGTCGGGCACGCCGGTGGCGTCGGCGTGGAGCGCGGCGATGGCCGCCTGGGACTGGTACTCGCCCAGCCGGTCGCGGGCGAGGGCGGCCTGCAGCATGCCGGTCCCCTCGGTGATCAGCGTCCGGTCCCAGAGTGCCCGGTCCTGGTCGGCCAGCGGGACGAGCCGCCCGTCGGGGCCGGTACGGCTCGCCCGCCGGGCGTGGTGCAGGAGCATCAGGGCGAGCAGCCCCTGGACCTCGGGCTCGTCGAGCGCGGCCACCAGACGGCGGGTGAGGCGGATCGCCTCGGCGGCGAGGTCGACGTCGCCCGAGTAGCCCTCGTTGAACACGAGGTAGAGCACTCGCATGACGGTCCGGACGTCGCCGGGCCGCTCGAGGCCCGACGTCGCCACCGTGCGCTTGGCCCGGCTGATCCGCTGCGCCATGGTGCTCTCGGGCACGAGGTAGGCCCGGGCGATCTGGCGGGTGGTGAGCCCGCCCACCGCCCGCAGCGTGAGCGCCACCGCGGACGACGGCGTCAGGTCGGGGTGGGCGCAGAGGAAGTACAGGTGCAAGGTGTCGTCGCCGTCGGGCACGGAGCCGGCCGGCGGCTCGGCGTCGAACCGGACCTCGCGGTCACGGCGCGACGCCTCGGAGCGGACGGCGTCCAGGAAGGCCCGCCAGGCGACCGTGATCAGCCAGGCCGTCGGATCGGTCGGCGGCGCGTCCGCCCAGGCCGACACCGAGCGGATCAGCGCCTCCTGCACCGCGTCCTCGGCCGTCGCGAAGTCGGCGCCGCGACGGACGAGGACGCTGAGGACCCGGGGGACGAGCTCGCGGAGCTCGACGTCCTCCACGCTCAGTCGGCGACCGTCGGGGGCGCCGTCAGGAAGGGCCGGACCTCCAGCCACTCGTGGACGGGGTCGCCGCCGTAGCCGGGGGCGGCGGCCAGTTCACCGGCCAGCTCGATGGCCCGCTCCTGGCTGTCGACGTCGATCACCATCCAGCCGGCGATGAGGTCCTTCGTCTCGGCGAAGGGGCCGTCGACGATCGGGGGCCGGCCCCCGGCATCGGAGCGGACCCAGAAGCCGTCGGGGGCGAGGGCCTGCGCGTCCACCAGCTCGCCGGTGCCCTCGAGCCGGTCGGCGAAGTCGCGCATGAACTGGAAGTGCGCCTCCACCTCGTCGGGCGCCCACCGGTCCATCGGGACGTCGTTCACGGGCGCCGGTGCGCCGCGGTAGTGCTTGAGCAGCAGGTATTTGGCCATGGTGTCCTCCTTCTACCCCGGGCCCGCTCAGGCGCTCGCCGCGGCCAGGCGCCGGGCCTCGCGCTGGTGGAAGAGCTCTTCGACGGCGGACGGCAGGGTCTCCTCGAAGTCGATGAGCTTGGCCCACGTGGGCGTGACCACGATTCGGACCATCGACGAGTAGAGCGACCGCACCTCCCGCTCCCACTCCACCCGCTGCTCGGGGGTCATCTCGTAGGAGCCGTTCATCTGCAGGTACTCCTCGGGGATGCCCTCGACCTCGTCGAGCACCGCCTCGCCCCGGATGAGCAGGATCAGGGGCGGGTGCACCTCGGTGTCGATGGTCAGGGCGACGGACGGGCTCCGGCGCAGCGAGGCCAGCTTCGGTGCGTTCGTCGACGTGCACATCACGATCTCCGAGCCGTTCCAGGTGAACGCGATCGGCACGACCCGCGGCGTCCCGTCGGCCGAGACGTACGCCAGGCGGGTGAGGTCCCGCTGGAGCAGTTCCTGGCTGATCGGCTTCGCCAGGACCTCCGCGACCTCGTCCGGCGTGCTTCGGCGCCCCTTCAGGTGCAGCTCCTTGGCCATGGTGTCCTCCTCGTGTCGGCGGCCCCGGTGGCCGCGCTCACCCAGGGGACGGAGCCGATCCCCCGTCCTCGACACGCCGGGCCCGGAACGCGAATGCCCGGCAAGGGCTCAGGCGGGAGCGTCCGCGGGGTCGTCGACTGGTCCGGGGCAGGTCGATGAGGCTTCCCAGGCGGGGCGCCACTCGAAGTGCCACCATTCCCAGGCGAGGATGCGGCAGAGGCCGAACCGGGCGCCGTGATCGTCCAGCCACTCGGCGGCGGGCCGGTCGCCCATGTCGACGGCGAGGCCCCGGACGTGCATCGACGTGTCGGGTGGGAACACCCACCGCAGCGCCTCGGTGGGGCCGTGCTCGGCGATCGCGTCCGCGAGGAGCGCCTCCTGCTCGGCGAATGTCCGGAAGCCGGACGTCACGGACAGGTCGTGCCCCGCCCGGCGGGCGGAGGTAGCGGCTGCCTCGAGGGCGGCGACAAGGCCAGGGTGGAGGCCGCTCGGCGCCGCGGTCGTAGGCGAGGCCGTCGGGGGTGGGGCGGGGGGCGCCTTCCCACCGCTGGCGGCGGGGCGGGGCCCGGCCATGGAGCCGGTGATGATGACGGCGGCGGCGGCGAGGAGGAGGGCGACGGTTCGGGCGGGCCGAGGCTGCATGAGGGGATCGTCGGTGAAAGGCCTACGGCGCACATCGGCCGTCGGTCGAGCACTTCCTCCGCCGAAGGTCGGTAGTCATGGGCCGCGCGATCCGACTTTCGGCCGATGCGGCAGCGGGGAGTCGCGCCGGTACGCTCGCCCCCTGTGATGACTCGCTGGCGGCGGCAGCCGCCACTCGTCCAGGACGTCTGCCTGGCGGCGGTCCTCGGCCTGGCCTGGTTCGGGTGCTCCGCCTACTGGAAGAGCAGGGGCTGGTACCCGGCGAACGACAGTGTGTACGACCTTGCCGGCGCGGTGTCGGTGCTCGCCCTCGCCGTCCGTCGGGCTGTGCCCTCCGTCCTGCTCGCGGTCGGGCTGCTCGCCTACCCGCTGCTCTACCAGCAACAACTGGAGACCGAGTTCCACCTGCTCCCGGTGCTCCTGGTGGCCTACGCCTCGGCCCGCCGCCCACCGGTGTGGGCAGCCGTCACCGCCGCCGCCGCCTTGGCCGCCGGGTTCCTGCTGTCCTCCGGCGTCCTCCACGGCGATGCCCTCGGGGGGATCGGAATGCCGCGAATCGAGGGGAGCGGGATGGCGCCCAACGGGGGGAGGGGGATGCCGGGCCTCGACTGGTCCCGCATCCTCTTCGACGAGTTCGCCGTGGCCGGCATGGTCGTGCTCGGCTGGGTCACCGCGACGCTCGCCGCCCGCAACGACGAGCTCGAGCGGCTCCGCACGGTCGAGGCCGACCGGGCCGTCGCCGTGGAGCGCACGCGCATCGCCCGTGAGCTTCACGACGACGTCGCCCACCACCTCACCGCCCTGGTCGTCCGGGCCCAGGCTGCAGAGCGGATCGCCGGCGCCCGTCCCGAGGTCGCAGTCGAAAGCGTCAGCTGGGTCGCCGAGACCGCCCGCTCGGCTCTCACCTCCATGCGCCGAACCGTGGCGGTGCTGCGCGAAGGCGAGGGACCGGCGACGCTGTCGCCGAACCCATCGCTCGGCGACCTGGCGGCGATCGTCGCCCGGGTTGAGCAGGCCGGGCTCGACGTGCGGATCGAGGTGGGCGAGGCCCTGCCGCCGCTGGAGGCGCAGGTGCAGCACGCCGTTGTCCGCGTCGTGCAGGAGTCGCTCACCAACGTGCTCCGCCACGCCAGCGCGCGGATGGCCGTCGTCTCCGTGCTGCCGCTCGAGCACGGGATCACCGTCACGGTGGAGGACGACGGAGCGGGCCCCGACCCCGAGCACGTCCGCCCGGGCGGCGGCCACGGGCTCATCGGGATGCGGGAGCGGGCCACGACCTGCGGCGGGCGCTTCGGCATCGACCGCAGCGCCCTCGGCGGCTGGCGGGTCCGGGCCTGGTTTCCGGGAACGGTCATGGCCGCACCGTGACCGGCCTGGTGCGCGTCGTGGTCGTGGACGACCAAGCCGTCATCCGCGGTGGCCTGCGGCTCATCGTCGACAACGAGCCCGATCTCACCGTGGTGGGCGAGGCCGGCGACGGCGACGAGGCCGTGCGGGTGGTGGCGGCCGCCGCGCCGCAGGTCGTGCTCATGGACATCCGGATGCCGGGCAGCGACGGAATCGAGGCGACACGGCGCATCCTCGACGCCGGCGGTGACGATGCCCCCGGCGTGCTCGTGCTCACGACCTTCCAAGATGATGACTACGTCTTCGGGGCCCTGCGCGCCGGAGCCAGCGGGTTCCTCCTCAAGGACGCCACGCCGGACGTGCTCGTCGCCGCGATCCGGGCGGTGGCTGCCGGGGACTCCCTCGTCGATCCGGCCGTCACGGGGCGGTTGTTGCAGCGCTGGACCGAGCTGGAGGGCCGCATGTCACCGTCAGGCGACCTGCCCGCTCCCGTAGCCAACCTGACCGGGCGCGAGCGCGAGATCCTCATCGGCCTCGCCCGGGGCGGATCGAACCGTGAGCTGGCGGCCGAGCTCTTCCTGAGCGAGGCCACGGTGAAGAGCCACGTGAGCAACGTGCTCCTGAAGCTCGGCGTGCGCAGCCGGGTCCAGGCGGTGATCCTCGCCTACGAGCTCTGCCTCGTCCGGCCCGGCGACGCCAGCGGCATCAACTGGACCTGACCGGGTCGAGATCCGGTGAGATGCCGCGGCAGGTCCTTCATGAGTCAACTCCTTGTCCTCAACTTCGTCGGGCCAGGGAAGCATGCTTTCGTGGCAGCCGAGAGGCGACCTTGTCGCCGAGCCGCCATGTCTCGCTCATATCACCCGCCGAGAGCGCCAGGCGGGCTGCTGGATCAACTCTCCGACGGCAGATCGTCAGCCGTGGGATCGGTCTCGAACGGAACCCGTGGCGCCTCGACGTCCCGCCTGGTGAGGGGGTCGTTGATGCTGCCGCCGCCCTCGTAATCGCTGTCGTCGCTGTCGTCGCCGCTCGGCTCGTTCGCCGGCGGCGCATCCGTCGGTCCGTCGGTCATATCGCCTCCGTGGTCACCCGCAACGCGTGACCCGCTTCTTCCCTCGGCACCCGGTCGTCAACCCGGAGCGCGCCGGCAACGCCAAGCGTTCAGTGCCAGTGCCCGATGCGTTCCTCCGGGGGTGGGCGGGGGCGACCGCCCCGCGCCCTTTGGGGTCGAAAAGCCCGAGACGCCCTGTCGCCCCGTGTCTCCGGTGATGTGATCACGCATGACCACATGCGCGTTCGCATGATAATCTCGGCGAGATGCCGAAGACGATCCAGATCCGAGACCTTGACGACGACGTCTATGCCGCGCTCCGGCGACGGGCGGTCGAAGCCGGTCTGACGGTCCCCGAGCTGCTTCGACGGGAGGCGACACGGCTCGCCAGTCGGCCGACGGTGGAGGAGTGGCTCGCTCGAACTCGGCGCCGGCCGGCTGACATCGACCATGCCGACGTGCTCGCAGCCCTCGACGAGCTTCGCGGACCGTGGCCCGATGCTGGTGGTTGACGCGTCATGCCTGTACGAGGTCGTGGCCGATGGGACGTTCGCGGAAAGCGTCCGGCGACGCTTGGCGGCGGATCCCGATCATGCGGCACCCCACGTCGTCGACGTCGAAGTGGTGAGTGTCATCCGCCGTCACCACCAGCTTGGCCGGCTCGATGACACCGCCGCCGCCCAGGCCGTGGAAGATCTCCGGGAGTGGCCGGGGGAGCGGTTCGGACACCAACCCCTCCTCGATCGGGTGTGGGCTCTCAGGGCGACGGTCCGCTGCTGGGACGCCGCGTATGTCGCGCTGGCTGAGGCCCTGGGCGCCACGCTGCTTACGCTCGATGGCCGCCTCGCGGCCGCGCTTGGCCCCCGCTGCCAGTTCGACGTTGTTTCCTGAGGACATCCGCGGGCACTCCACAAGTCGAAGACCTCCCGAGTCACCACGTCCGAGAACCTCTCGCCGGTGGCCCTGCCGACCTGACCGCCAGAGAACGTCTTCCGGGGTCCGGCAATGACACATCCAACCTCTGCACCTCGACGACCAGGCGCCAACGCCCGTCCCCGTGGATAGCCTCCTCTGGATGAGCGGGCGGCCCTTCGAGTGGATCTGTGAGATCGAGCCGCCCACCAGGCCCGACCTGATGCACGTCCGGCACCAGATCGGCGTGCTCAGCAAGGTGGCCTCTGCGTACCTCATCCCCGACAACCACGTGGGACGGGCCACCGTGTCGAGCGTCGCCGTCGCCCACGAGGTCGATCGCATGGGTGGGCGGGCCATCGCCTGTCTCAACGCCCGCGACCGGAACGCGCTTGGCTTCCGACGCGACCTCCTGACCGGAGCCGCCTATGGCGTCGACGAGTTCCTTTTCGTGTACGGGGACGAGCCGGTTGCGGGCGCCCGCACCGGACAGCTCACGGTCCGGTCGATGATCGAGCAACTGCGGCGGTTCAGCGACGAGCACCAGGGCCACGCCAGCCGCTTCCGGGCGGGCGTCACGACCCGGCTGCGACCACTCCCCGCATGGAAGCAGGAGGCGGATTTCCTGTTCGTCCAGGTGTCCTTCGACGTGGACGCGCTGCTCGCGTGGCGCGACGCCGTCGCCTTCGACGGCGACGTGTACGCCGGCGTCATGGTGCTGCCCAGCGCGTCGATGGCCCGCAAGCTCGTCGCCGCCATCCCGGAGATCGACGTCCCCGCCACCTGGCTGGGCGCCATCGAGGGGGACAGGAACGCCGGCGTGGAGCTCGCATGCGACCTGGCCCACCGCGTGGCCGAGAGCGGCGCCTTCACCGGCGTGCACCTCATCCCAGGCGTCCGGTACCGGGAGACCGCGGCGCGGCTGGAGGAGCTGGACCGGGCTCGCTGACCATTTCGATCGGTCTGCCGCCACCTGCCGAGGACCACGCCCTCGTCGCGATCACTGACACGGGGAATGACGCCGTCTGGCTGACACGTTCTTGTCGTTTCCACTGACAGA
>CAVZAH010000004.1:0-527907 GCA_963773275.1 uncultured Acidimicrobiia bacterium
GGCCAGGCCCTCGGGATCTCAACACCGAATTCGGCGTCCTGTTGATCGTCGACCTCCTCGGGGCCTGGCTGGTCAGGCGAGAGGGCATGAGGAGCATGTTGGAGGACGGTTCCAGACTCCTGGTGCGGGATGCGGTCCTGGTGCTCCGAGCCATCGAGATGCCTCCGACGGCATCCTGATCATGCTCGCCGGTGCCCTGCTCCTGACGGCCCGGATTCGTCACCGACCTGCTGGGCATCCTGCTGCTGCTCCCACCGGTCCGGGCAGGTGCCGCGTCGCGGCGCTCTCGGGTGGGGCGCCGAGAGGTCGGGTGGCCATGGCTGACCTCACCCAGGCTCCCAACGCCTTGCCGCCCTCGTCCGCCGCATCGTCTCGCCCACCGGCACCAACACCTACCTCGTGGCATCGACGAGATCGCGGTGATCGATCCCGGCTCCGACGATCCCGACCACGTCGACGCCATCGTCGGCTGCGGGGCGACCGCATCCGGTGGGTGCTGGTGACGTCCACCGCCCGGGGCCACGCCGAGGGCGCGGCCGCGGTAAAGGCCCGCACCGGCGCCGAAGTGCTGGGCTTCGCCACCACCGACGGCTTCGTGCCCGACGTCGAGATCGGCGAGGGCTTCGAGCTGGAGGCCACCGAGTTCCGGTGCTCGCCCTCCACACTCCCGGCACCGCCGCCGACCACCTCTGCTACCTCTTGGAGGACGACCGCATCCTGGTCGCGGGCGATCTCGTGCGGGGCGAGAGAGGCCGGCGACCAGCCGCCGACTCGCGAGCTCGACGCCGCCGGCTGGCTGGCGTCGATCGAGCGCCTGTCGAAGCTCCGCCCCCCGCTGCGCGGCATCGCCCCCGGCCACGGCCAGTTCATCGACGACGCCAAAGCCGCCCTGGCCCAGGAGTTGCGGCAGCGTGGCCGCCCTTTCGCCGCTCGGAAAGCTTCGCTTTCCTCGGGCGAGCTTCTGCGGAAGCTGCGGTCGGGCGGCTGCGCCGCCTTTCGCCGCTCGGAAAGCTGCGCTTTCCTCGGGCGAGCTTCTGCGGAAGCTGCGGTCGGGCGGCTGCGCCGCCCTCCCTTGCTCGGAAGGCTCATGGGGCCGGCTGCGCCGGCGGGGCCGCCAGCCAGGGGAAGCCGCCTTCGGCGGCGAGCGTGGCCGGCGGCGTCCCAAAAAAGGAGCCGAGTCGCCCCGTGACTGGGGGCTAACCCAGGGCGGTTCTACGGCGGCGAGCATTCTGGCGGTGCAGCCGGCCATGTTTACTGGGGGGAGGAGGTCGTCGGCTATGCGGTTGGCGATGACGCGAAGACGGAGCCGGCGGCGCTGTTGGGGGCGGCCACCGACAGGGGCTTGCCGGCGTCGTTGGCCAGGCTGACCTCGGGCTCGAGGGGGATGCTGCCGAGCAGGGGCACGCCGAGGTCGGTGGCCAGGGTCTGCCCGCCGCCGTCGCCGAAGAGGGGGTACGACTCGCCGTGGTCGCAGGTGAACGCGCTCATGTTCTCGATGACGCCGAGCACCGCAGGTAGGAGCGGCGGGCCATGTCGGCGACCCGGACGGCGACCTTCTGGGCGGCGAGGGCCGGCGTGGTGACCACGACCATCTCGGTGCGGGGCAGCAGCCGGGCCAGGCCCATCTGCACGTCGCCCGTGCCCGGGCGGCATGTCGATGAGCAGGTAGTCGAGGTCGGCCCCACGCGACGTCTTCGAGGAAGTGCTCGCACCGCCTTGGCTGAGCATCAGGCCCCGCCACATGATCGCCGTGTCCTCGTCGTCGACGAGGAAGCCCATGCGACACGACCTTGATCCGCCCGCCGCCGACCGCCATTCTCGACGGGGACTGATCTGGCCGCTGTCGTCGGCCTCGGCCTCCGAGCCGGCCCGCCGACGCCGAGCATGCGGGGCACGGAGAAGCCCCAGATGTCGGCGTCGAGCACGCCGACCGTGAAGCCCCGGGCGGCCAGGGCGGCGGCCAGGTTGACGGTGACGCTGCTCTTGCCCACGCCGCCCTTGCCCGACTGCGATGGCGACGATGCGGGTGGTGGCGGCGACCTCGGTGTCGGGCGCGCGCTCGGCGGCGTTGACGGCGGGCCCGCTGCATCACCGCGCTGCGCTGCTCCTGGGTCATCTCGCCGAACTTCACCGTCACCCCGGTGACGCCGGGCAGGCCCCGCACCTCGGGCTCCACGTCGTCGCGGATCTGCGCCCGCAGGGGGCAGCCGGCGATGGTGAGGGCGACGGTGACGAGCACGAACGCCGTCGTCGCCGACGTCGATGGCGTTGACCATGCCGAGGTCGACGATGTTGGCGCCCAGCTCCGGGTCGACGACGCCCCGCAGCGTGCCCCGCACGTCTTCCTCGGTGACGGGACGGCAGCGGGCATGCCCTGGATTTTACCGGTCTGGGCCGGTAATATCCATCCCGTGCATGCCGACCGGGGACTCGACGGTCCCCGCCTCGACGTCTTCAAGGCGCTCGGCGACAACACCCGCTACGCGATCTACCTGGAGCTGGCCCGGGCCGGCTCGCCCCGCTCCACGGCCGACATCGCCGAGTCGCTCGGCCTGCACCCCAACACCGTGCGGCCCCACCTCGAGCGCATGCGCGAGGTCGGCCTGCTCGAGGTGGAGGCCGACGGCCGGGGCTCCGTCGGCCGGCCCCAGCACCGCTACGCCCTGGCCGCCGACGCCCCCTCGCTGGGCCTCGAGCCCCCCGCCTTCCCCCTCCTGGCCCGGATGCTGGCCCCCCTGGCCGCCGCGTCCGAGCTCGAGCCCGACGACGTGGCCCTGGTGGGCGCCGAGGCCGGTCGGGCCATGGCCGCGGCCGGCGCCAGCGTCCCCCGCCGGCGCCTGCGTCGAGGCCCTCACGGCCATGCTGTCCGAGCTGGGCTTCGACCCGGCCGTGGTCACCGACGACGGCCTGGCTACCATCGCCTTCACCCACTGCCCCTTCGCCGAGCTGGCGGCGGCCCACCCCGAGGTGGTCTGCCACCTGCACCGGGGCATGGTCGAGGGATATGTGGAACAGATCGGCGGGGCGAGCGTTGGAAGGTTCGGAACGCTCGCCGACCGCGACCCCTGCCAGGTAGAGCTCTCTTTCAGTTAGAATCTGGATCCCGCCCTGGCCGAAACGTTCAGAGGAGTTGGGATGATCACCCTCACCGACAGCGCAACCACCAAGGTCCAGGAGCTCATCCAGGCCGAAGGCAACGAGGAGCTGGCGCTGCGGGTGGCCGTGCGCCCCGGCGGATGCTCGGGCTACAGCTACGAGATGTTCTTCGACAGCGAGTTCGCCGCCGAGGACACGGTGGTCGAGCTCGGTGGCGTGAAGGTCGTCGTCGACGCGGCCAGCGAGGCCCTGCTCGCCGGGGCCCAGCTCGACTACAAGGACGGCCTGCAGGGCGCCGGGTTCGCGATCAACAACCCGAACGCCACCCGTAGCTGCGGCTGCGGCCAGTCCTTCAGCTAAGGCCTCGAGCTGAGCACACCGATCGGGCCTTACCGCCCGGTCGTCCGGGCCGGAGGGTGGCTGGCGGTGTCGGGTCAGATCCCGATCGTGGGAGGCGTGATCGTCGCGGGAGGCGTTCCCGAGCAGACGCGCCAGGTCCTGGCCAACCTGGCCGCCGTGCTCGACACCGAGGGCGCCTCGTTGGCCCAGGTGGTGAAGACCACTGTCTACCTGCGCGACATCGACGACTTCGGGGCCATGAACGAGGTGTACGCCGAAGTCTTCGGCGAGCACCGTCCCGCCCGGGCGACGGTCGGCGTCGGCGGTCTCCCCATGGGGGCCCTCGTCGAGATCGAGGCCTGGGCCTACGTGGGCTGACCCCCTCATCCGTCGCTTCCCGGCGGCGGGGCGGTACGATCGCATCGTTCGACTGAGGGGGACGGCATGACCCGCCGCCAGGCTGCCCCGCCTGCTCACCGCTGGCTGCTGCTGTTTGCCGCCCTTCTGGTGGCTCCGTGGCTGGGACACGGCGTCGCCGACGCGGCCTCGCTGGGAGTCGATCCGCAAAGCGGACGGGCCGGCACCCAGGTCAACGTCACCCTGAAGGACTTCTTCGCGGCGTGCGTCGTGCTTTTCGACGACGTGCCCATCACTTCGCCGATCGTCGGCTGCGAGGACACGTCGGTGACGATCACCATCCCCGCATCGGCGTCCGTCGGCACTCACCAGATCCGAGCGGTCGGGGAGGGCGGTGCGGGGGAGAAGGCGGACCAGTCCCTGCCGTTCCGGGTCACCGGCGCACCCGCCCCCACCACGCCCGCCGCCACCGCGGCGCCGTCCACCCAGCCGGCGGTCGACCCCGACACCGGTTCGGTCCCGGCGGGCACCCCGACGACGGCCCGCTCCGCCACCACCCCTTCGACGGGGGCCTCGACACCGCCGGCCGGTGCCGCGGCGGGCCAGACCGGGACGACGGTGGCCGGCGGGGGGTCGGTCCCGGGCCCGGTGCCGGTGGTGTTCGCCGCCGGGTGCCCCCCCCGGCAGGTGGCCCTGCTGCGGTTCGCGGTGACCCCCACCCGGGCCAAGGCGTCCGGCAAGGTCTCGGCGGCCACGTCGTGGGGCGCGGTGGGCACGTGCACCGAGGTCCGCGACCTCCGGGTGCTGCTCGACGGGGAGCCGGTCGCCAGTCAGCCACCCAAGGCGGGCACCCCGGGCGTGTTCTCGGTGACCGTTCCCGCCGAGGCCGAACCGGGCGACCACCAGTTCAGCCTGGTCGCCGCCGACGACCCGTCCTTCGTGCTCGCCACGCTGGCGTTCGAGGTCGAGGCGGAGCCGAGCCTCCCCCTTGTCATCGCCGGGGTCGCCGCCGGTGCGCTCCTCGTGCTGATCGTGGTGCTGCTCGTCCGGCGCAGGAGGCGACGGAAGCGCCGCCTCCGGGACGCCGGGGGCGACGATCGAGAGGACCGCTTCGCGGTCGACGATTCCCGCGACCCGTGGGGCGGAACCCTCGACGTGCCCGACATCGCCACGCCGGTGACGGCCGGCCCGCCCGCCGACACCGGTGCCAGTGCGGGTGCCATGCCGGGGTGGGCGCGGTTGCGGTTGCGGGTGACGACGACGAGCCGACGCTGGCGGTCGTCCGCCTGGTGGTCACGAGCGGGCGGGACGGATCGTTCTACCTGCTCGAGCGGCAGAACCCGCACGCTCCCCGGAGGCCGAACGGAAAGCGGGGGTGGTACCGCGACGCTCGGTCGCAGCCCATACGGGGCATCGTGCTCCGCGCCGTCGACCCCCACACCGCCGGTTCGGCGGCGTCGGAGCTGGCCATGGGGGAGACGCCGGCGTCGGCCCATGCGGTCGTCGACGTCGACGGTGCCCTCGGGCTGCTCCCCGACGACCTCGTGGCCATCCACCGGCCCCCGGTCGACGAGGCCACCCTCGTCCTGCTCGTGGCCGGGTACGGCGGCGATCCGGGAACCGACGAGATGATCCTCGGCCACGTCGCCGCCTGGGCGGGTGCCAAGATGCGGGAGTACGGCATCCCCGCCCGACCGGTGAGCGAGGAGGAGTTCCTCGCCGGCGCCGGCGGACTTCTTTCCGACGACGTCCTCCCCTGGCACCGGCTCGTCGCCCGCATCGAGCCGTCGCAGGCGACGGACACACCGGGGACTGTCGCGCCGGAGGTGTCCGCCGATCCCGCCCCCTCCGTCGGAGCGACGCCCGAGCCGCCGCCCCCGGCGTCCACCCCCGACCAGCCCGCCGCGCCCGGCTGCCATCGCCCGCCCCCGGCCGCTCCGGCCCCCCGACCAGCCATCGCCATCGGCCTCGCCCGTTCCGGACCCGCCCGTTCCGGCCCCGCCCGCCCCGGCCACTGCTGTCCCGACGGGAGTGCCCGTTCCGGTCCCGGCCGATATCACCCCCCCTCCCCCGGGTCCGACCGTCACGGAGCCGACGGTTGCGTTCGCTTCGGCCACGCCCGCGGCGGCCGATGCGGACCCGTCGGCGCCGGAGGGCACCGACCCGGACCCCATGGCCTCCGTTGCGCCGCCACCGCGGCGCCGATCCCCGCCGCTCACCCCGGCGCCACCGCCGGCTCCGCGGACCTGCACTGTCGCCCCCCGAGCCTCCAGCCGCCGCCCGTGCGGCACCGCCGGCGCCGCCGGCGACCGCCTGGGCAACAGCTCCGGCGACGGCACCGGACCCATGGCCGGCCGATGCGGCCCCGCCCGTGGTCGACGGGCCGCCTCCGACCGTGGCGACCGCCGTCCCGCCGTGGCCGACCTGGCCCCGCCGCCGCCGCCCCTCGCCCCCACCCCCCCGCCGGCGGCGCCCGTCCGCCGTTGCCGACAGCGACGCCCCTGCCGACCCCTCCGCCCGCGCCCACGCCGCCGGCGACCACCGCTCCGGCCGTTGCCGACCTGGCGACGCCCCTGCCAACCCCTCCGCCCGAGCCCACGCCGTCGGCGACCACCGCTCCGGCCGGAGCCGAACTGGCGGCGCCCCTGCCGGCACCTCCGCCACCCGCCCCGCCGGCGCCCCCCGTCCTTGCCGCGGCCCGGACGCGGCGCCGTTCGGCCCGGGAGAAGCGACCGCTCCCGACGCCGGACGAGCTCATCGCCGAGGTGGAGGGGTCCACCGCCTACTACCTCCTCGAGCACGAGAACCCCCACGGGACCCTGCGGGCCGACGGGCGGCACGGCTGGTACTACCCGACCCGCTACGGCGGCATCCGGGCCGTCGTCCTCCACAGCCTCGGCGGGGGCGACACCGCCGACGCGGTGGCGGCCCACCTGGCCGCCGTCGAGTTCCCGGAAGCGGCCCATGCGGTCGTCGACCCGGACCTGATCGTCGACCTGCTCCCCGACGACGCCACCGCCCTCCACGGGGTGCGGTCGAGCTCGGCTGCCCTCGACCTGGCGGTGGCGTACTACCCGGACGAGTGGGGGACCGATGCGGCCGCCGAGGAGGCGCTTCTCGTGCGGGCGGCGACCTGGGCGGGCGTGCGGGCCATCCGCCACTCGATCCCGATCCGGCGGATCACCGTCGACCAGTGGCACTCCGGCCAGAGGGGTCTCGCCGGCCACGGCGATGTCGACCCGGGTCCCGACTTCCCCTGGGGCCGCTTCCTCCAGCTCACCTCGTGGGTGGCGGGCCGGGTCGCCGCCAACCCGCCGCCGCCAAGGCCCCCCGCTACAGGCCCCACCGAGACTGTCCGAAGCGGTAGCCCACCGATCTGACGGTGTGGATCAGCCCGGCGTGCTCTTCGGTGAGCTTGGCCCGCAGCCGCCGGATGTGGACGTCGACCGTCCGGGCGCCGCCGTAGTACTCGTAGCCCCAAACCCGTGACAGCAGCATCTCCCGGGTGAAGACCTTGCCCGGGTGCGTGGCGAGGAACTTGAGCAGCTCGTACTCCATGTAGGTCAGGTCGAGGGGACGTCCGGCGATGGCCGCCTGGTAGGTCTCCAGGTTGAGGATGAGCTGCCCGTACTCGATGAGCTCGGGACGGGTGCCCCGGCCGGTGCGCCAGAAAAGGTGCCGGAGCCGGGCCTCCAGCTCGCCGGGCCGCAGCGGCAGCACGCAGATGTCGTCGAACAGGTCCTCCCGCAGCTCCAGCTCGTCGAGTTGGGTGGCGACCACCAGCAGCAGCAGCGGTTCCAGCGGGATGTCGCGTTTGCGCAGGCTGCGGCACATGCCGAGGGCGCCCTCGGCGTCCTCGTCGGCGCAGATCACCGCTCCCGACCAGCCGTCGTCGGGCTCGCGACGGGACGCGTCGTCGCCGGTGGTGGCCGGTTTCCACGGATAGCCGGCGGTGTCGAGCACAGCCACCACGACCGGCGGTGGCGGCTCGGGAAAGAGCAGCAGCGATTCCAAGTTCGGTCCCCTCGCTCTAGAGGATCGGCAGGTAGCGGTCGATCTCGAACTGGGTGACCTGCGACTTGTACGCCTCCCACTCGACCCGCTTGTTGCGGATGAACCACTCGAAGACGTGCTCGCCCAGCACCTCGGGGAGGAGCTCCGACTTCTCCATGCAGGCCACCGCCTCCTCCAGGGACCCGGGCAGGGCCTCGACGCCCTCGGCCAGGCGTTCCTCGGGGGTCATCTCGTAGAGGTTGGCGGTGAGCTCGGGCGCCAGATCGTAACCCTGCTCGATGCCCCGCAGGCCGGCGCCGAGGATGGCGGCGAAGGCCAGGTAGGGGTTGCAGGCCGGGTCGGGGGACCGGAACTCGATGCGCGTCGACGACTGCTTGCCCTTCTTCGCCCCCGGGATACGGACCAGGGCGGACCGGTTGTTGCGGGCCCAGGCCACGTACACCGGCGCCTCGAAGCCCACCACCAGGCGCTTGTAGGAGTTGACCCACTGGTTGGTGACGGCGGTGATCTCCCGGGCGTGGTGCAGCAGCCCGGCCACGAAGCCCTTGCCCACCTTCGACAGGTGGGTCTCGTCGCCCGGATCGCTGAACGCGTTGACGTCGCCCTCGAACAGCGAGATGTGGCTGTGCATCCCCGAGCCCTGGACGCCGGCCAGGGGCTTGGGCATGAAGGAGGCGAACACGCCCCGCTCGAGGGCGATCTCCTTCACGACCAGCTTGAAGGTCATGACGTTGTCGGCCATGGTGAGCGCGTCGGTGTACCGGAGGTCGATCTCGTGCTGGCCCGGACTGTCCTCGTGGTGGCTGTAGCGCACGGGGATGCCGATCGACTCCAGGGCCAGGATCGTTCGCCGGCGCAGGTCGGTGGCCACGTCGACGGTGGTGAGGTCGAAGTAGCCGCCGTAGTCGATGGGGACGGGCGTGGGCGGGCCGTCGGTGCCCTTGAAGTAGAAGAACTCCATGTCGGGGCCGACGTAGAAGGAGAAGCCCAGGTTGCGGGCCCGCTCCAGCGCCCGGCGCAGGACGTGGCGGGGGTCGCCCTCGAACGGCGACCCGTCGAGGTTGGTGATGTCGCAGAACATCCGGGCGACGGGGGTGTCCTCGCCCCGCCACGGGAGCAGCTCGAACGTGTTGGGGTCAGGGTGCAGGAGCATGTCGCTCTCCTGGACCCGGCTGAACCCGTCGATGGCCGATCCGTCGAAGGTCATCCCCTCCTCGAACGCGTTCTCCAGCTCGCCGGGGACGATGGCGATCGACTTGAGCTGGCCGAGCACGTCGGTGAACCAAAGGCGGATGAACCGGATACCCCGTTCCTCCACCGACCGGAGCACATAGTCCTGCTGACGTTCCATGGCCGGTATCTTCGCAGCCGCTGAACCACCCCTGACACGCCGGTGGCTCAGTTCACACCCCGTTCATCAAGACGCAACTGAAGGGAAACTGCTGGCCGCGATGGTGGCACGTCCGTCCGCAGTGGCCCACGAAGGGGGAACCCGTGCAGCAACGCAGCCCGGCCGACGTCCTGGCGATGTTGTCAGACCAGGACGTCGAGTTCGTCGACTATCGCTTCTGTGACCTGCCGGGGCTGGTGCAACACGTGAGCGTGCCGGCCAGCCAGATGACGGAGGACGTGTTCACCGACGGCCACGGGTTCGACGGATCGTCCATCCGGGGGTTCCAGCAGATCCAGGAATCCGACATGATCCTGATCCCGGACCCCAACACCGCCTACATCGACCCGTTCCGCACCCGCAAGACCCTCAACATCCACTGCTTCGTGCACGACCCGGTGACGGGCGAGTCCTACAGCCGCGACCCCCGATACGTGGCCAAGAAGGCGGAGGCCTACCTGGCGTCCACGGGTATCGGCGACAAGGCCTACTTCGGTCCCGAGCCCGAGTTCTTCATCTTCGACGACGTGCGCTTCTCCTACACCCAGAACTCCTCGTTCCACCTGGTCGACTCGGTGGAGGGCACCTGGAACACCGGCCGCGACGAAGGGCCGAACCTCGGCTACAAGCCCCGCACCAAGGAGGGCTACTTCCCGGTCCCGCCCATGGACCACTACCAGGACCTGCGCTCGGAGATCTCGGCGACGCTCATCGCGTTGGGGATTCCCGTCGAGCTGCACCACCACGAGGTCGCGTCCGGCGGTCAGGGCGAGATCGGCATGCGCTTCGACACGCTGCTGAACATGGCCGACAAGCTGGTCACCTTCAAGTACGTGGTGAAGAACGTGGGCAAGGCGTTCGGCAAGACCATCACGTTCATGCCCAAGCCGCTGTTCGAGGACAACGGGTCGGGGATGCACACCCACCAGTCGCTGTGGAAGGGCGACGACCCGCTGTTCTACTCGGAGACGGGCTACGCCGGCCTGTCCGACATCGGGCGTTGGTACATCGGCGGGCTCCTGTCCCACGCCCCCGCCATCTGTGCCTTCTCCAACCCCACCACCAACTCGTACAAGCGCCTGGTGCCGGGATACGAGGCACCGGTGAACCTGGTGTACTCGCAGCGCAACCGGTCGGCGTCGTGCCGCATCCCGCTGGCCCAGAAGTCGCCCAAGGCCAAGCGGGTCGAGTTCCGGTGCCCCGACTCGTCGTCGAACGCCTACCTCGCCTTCTCGGCGATGATGCTGGCCGGCCTCGACGGCGTGCTCAACCGCATCGAGCCCCCCGACCCGGTCGACAAGGACCTCTACGACCTCCCGCCCGAGGAGCTGGCGATGGTGCCGCAGGTGCCAGCTTCGTTGGACGAGGCATTGCTGGCCCTCGAGGCCGACGGAGACTTCCTGCGGGCCGGCGGCGTCTTCACCGACGACGTCATCGAGACCCACATCGCCTACAAGCGCGAGCGCGAGATCGACGCCCTCCGCCTCCGCCCCCACCCCTACGAGTTCCACATGTACTACGACATCTGAGCCGATCGGCGGGGTTGGGCACGCTCAGCAGAAGAACAGATACCTCATTGCGACGCCCGTCCCCAGCGCGGGCGTCGCAATGAGACCTACCCGGTAGTACGTCAGTTCGACTGGTCGATGACGACGTCCTGCTCGGCGTTGGCGTACGCCACAGAATTGTCGCTGAGGGCGTTGAGTGCCACCGCAGCGTTGACGGGGGCGGCGACGTTGGCGTTGATGAGGGACATCGCCTCGCGGTCGGGGAGCTCCTCGACCGTCTGCGCGTCCAGCTCTTCGGGGGTCAGGTCAGGGGTCTGATCGCTCATTCGATCTTCCTTTCAGGTGCTCTGGTCGATGGGGGTGTCCTGGGTGGCGTCGGCGTAGGCGATGGCCCCGTCGGACAGGACGTTGGCGGCGACGGCGGCGTTGACGGGCACGGCGATGTTGGCGTTGATGAGTGACATGGCCTCGCGGTCGGGCAGCTCTTCGCCCGCCTGCTCCGCCAGCTCCTGGTCGGTCATCTCGGGGGTGTTGTCGTCCATGTGGATCTCCTTAGTTGCTCTGGTCGATGACGGCGGTCTGCTCGGCGTTGGCGATGGCCACCGAGTTGTCGCTGGCCACGTTGAGGGCCGCCGCCAGGTTGACGGGGGCGGCCACGTTGGCGTTGACGAGCGACATGGCCTCGCGGTCGGGAAGCTCCTCGACCGTCTGGGCATCCAGCTCCTCGTCGCTCAGCGCGCTCTCGATGTCGTTCTCTGCCATGGGGTGCGTCTCCTTCGGTTAGGTGGGTTGGCCTGGATCGGTGTGGAGCTCGACGTCGCCCGGAAGGGGACACGGGTCGACGGGGGTGAGGGGGTCGGGGATGATCACCGACATGGCCTCGCGCAGCGGCAGTTCCTCGCCCCGCTCGGCGTCGAGCTCCTCGGCCGACACCGCCGGGCCCGCCCGCTCCGCTTCCAGCCGCTCCAGGAGCGTTCGGGCGAAGGCGGCCCGGGGCGCCACCGGTAGGCGGAGCTGGCGGCGGATCTCCTCCAGAGGGGAATCAGTCATCGGCGTGGTCCAGGTAGTGGCGGCGCAGGCCGTCCCTGCCGCGGGCGAGGAGGGACTCGGTGGCGTGGACGCTGCGGCCGAGGAGACCGGCCACCTCGGCAACTGGTAGGTCGTCGAGGTAGCGGAGCCCGACGGCGACCCGCTGCAGGGCGGGGAGGGCGTTCAGGCTGGCCAGCACCTGGTCGGCGGTCATGTCCGACCACTGGGGGATGCGGTCGGGAGGGTGCTCCCCGACGAGGAGGGCCAGCTTCCGCTCTTCCCGCGCCTGGCGGCGGAAGTGGTCGACCATCTTGTGGCGGGCCACCCCGATCAGCCACGGCACCGACAGGGAGCGGGCATCGTCGCCCCGGACCGCGTCCCGAACCACGGCCAGGTAGGTCTCCTGGGTCAGGTCCTCGGCCAGTCCGGCGTCACCACCCACCCGGTGCAGCAGGTAGCCGTAGACGTGGGGCAGGCTCTCGGAGTACAGGGCCCGGAACGCCGCCGCGTCCATCGGGACGGAGTCCGACTGCCGGACCGACGCCGCTGCATCGCTGCTTCCCACATCTTGCTCGTCGCTGCCAGCGTGCGCTTTTCCGTCGCCGCCGCCGGTTCTTTTCCGAACCTGGCATCTCCCTCACGTCGCCGTCGGACATCATGCGCCGACCGTGGTCGTGGGCGCGTCCGGGTCGGTGGTCGGCGGCACGTCGGGCTCGGTGGTCGGGGGCGCCTCATCGGAGCCTCGTCCTCGGTGGTCGGTGGCGCCTCGTCGGGAGCCTCGGTGGTGACCACGCCGCCTCTCGGCGCCACGGTCGACCGAGGCGTCGTGTCCGGGTCGTCGACGACGGTCGTCGTCGTGGAGCCGGTAGGCGCCGTGGTCGACACCGGCACCTCCTCGTCCGGGGGGACCTCCAACCGGCCCTCGTCCGCCGCCCGCTGCTCCGACACCAGGCTCGGCCTGCCCTCCGGCACCTCGGCGATGGCCTCGAATCCCTCCGAGAGGGTGCCCCGCTCACCCACTCGAATGGGCTCGTAGTCGCCGTTGGGGATCCAGGTGTATGCCAGCCCGCCGACCACGGCCGCCATTCCGGCGAAGCCGGCGATCCGGCCGATCGGTTTGCCCTTCGTCACCCGCCAGAGCCCTCGCCCGCCCCGGCCGCCCAGGCGGACGAACGTCAGCCCGATGCCCAGGATCGGGAGGACGAGAATCGCCGACTGGAACGCGCCGCTGGCCACCCCCAGCCAGTCGCCGTCGCCGAGGGCGGTGCTGATCCCGTCGGTCTTCTGCCCGAGCGACGTCCAGGCGGTGGCGATGATCCGGGGGGCGTGCAGCAGGAGCATCAGCAGTTGCAGCAGCAGCAGCGGGATGACCAACACGACCCAGACCGTCACGACCACCCGGGCCCAGAGCTTGAGGTCCTTGACCTTGGGGTCGGTCTCCTTCCACGGGAGCGAGCTGGCGAGGATCGGCTTCAGGCGCGAGAACAGGTCGGGCACGCCCGTCAGGTCGGCCACGATGTAGTAGCCGTCGAGGCGCAGGAACGGGAGGAGCTGGCGGGCGGCGTCGACGTGGCTGACGACGATGATCAGGATCAGCGCCTCCCAGCCGGTGACGGCGTACAGCCCGGCGATGGCCAGGATGAACAGGCCGTTGAAGTAGACGCCGGCCAGGTCGGTGCGAAGCCGGCCGGCCCGTCCCAACCGGTAGGAGTCGGTGACGTCGGTGTAGAACGCGGGATACACGAGGTAGATGCCGGCGCCCATCGCTCCGGGACGGGCTCCGCCGTACGCGCACCCGGCGGCGTGGCCGAACTCGTGCCAGCCTGCCGCCAGCACCACGAGAGCCATGACCGGCACCATGATCGCCGGGTTCTCGGCCGACTGACGGAAGGCCTGGGCCACCCCGTGGCTCAGGAAGAGCCAGGAGTCGAAGACCACCAACCCGGCCAGGGCAGCCAGCACGACGGGTGGGAAGAACAACGGCTTGAACAGCCTCGCCACCCGGAACGAGGCCCGCTCGGGAATGATCGCCTTGCGGAATTTGAGGGCCAGGAGGGGGTCGGGCTTCTTCATCTCCGGGCTCGAGCCGTCCGGCGCGGCCAGGACCCCCAGGGGTCGGAGCTTGTCGTTCAGCAGGGTGGTGACGTTGTCCGCGCTGACGATGCGTCCGAAGCGCTCGGTGACGACCTCGGCGATCGCCGCCTCGTCGCGTTCCCCGTCGCAAGCCTCGGCCACCATGTAGAGCAGCGGGGTGAGCTGGATCACCTGGCCGTCGCCCCGGCGGGCGAGAGCGGGCGGCTCCTTGTAGCCGGAACCGGCTGCCGCACCGATCATCTCCACGCCCTCCGCCAGCCGGGGCGGCAGGGTCGGGCCGCCGGCCGGCGGGGCGTCGGCCGGCGGGTCGGCCGGGTCGGCGGCCGGCGGGGTGGCGGCCGGCGGGGTGGCGGCCGGGCCCGAGGGGGCGGGGCCGGAGGGGGCGGGGCCGGAGGGGGCCGGGCCGGAGGGGGCGGCCGGGGGCGCGGCCGGACCGGAGGGGGCGGGGCCGGAGGGGGCGACCGGGGGCGCGGCCGGCGGGGCGGGACCGGAGGGGGCGGGACCGGAGGGGGCGGCCTCGTGGGGGCTGCCGGCAGGCGGGGAAGGGTCGCTCATGACGTCAGGTCGAGACCAGGCGGCGAGGGGCGGTCGCCCACCGCCCCCGGCGGTGGCCGACCCGAGGGGTCACGATGTGCTCCGCCGTCGTCACGGTCCCCGCCTACCCGATGACCGTCCTCCGGGAAACGCCTTCCCCGGCGCGGGCGGCGCCAGCCGGTGAGCACATGAAACCGGGGCGGCGGCCGGTTACTGTCTGGGCAGGTTGACGGTGGAAGGCCGGGGGCGAATGTTCGATGAGGCGGCGTTCCTAGGCAGCGTCGAGGGTGCCGGTCCCGACGAGCTGACGAGGATCCTGCGGCGACCGACGGTCGACGAGGAGAAGTTTCTCCGGGTCCACCTGGGTGAGGACCGGTACAAGCGCATGCACCGCCGCGCTCTCCGACGCGCGGTGGAACGGGCGAGCACCGCGACCAAGGGAAACCTGGTCGTCATCCCCGACTTCATGGGCAGCAATCTCACCGCGGTCGGACCCGACAATCACCAGGAGGAGGTCTGGCTGCACCCGCGACTGCTCAGCGCCGGCATCCTGCGGCGACTGCGCCTGGCGGAGGACGGACGGGCGAGTGCGTCGCCCGGCGACGACATCCGTCCCAGCGGGATCATGAAGCGCTACTACGGGGAGCTTCTCCTGGCGCTGTCCGCCCGCTGGAACGTGAAGACGTTCTGGTTCGACTGGCGGAAGGACGTGCGGCTGGCGGCGGCCCAGCTCGACGCCCAACTCCGGGACTGGTTCGCCGACGCCGCTCCGGTGCATCTGGTCGGCCACGGCCTGGGCGGCCTCGTCGCACGGGTCTTCATCGAGGGGCAGCCCGACCGCTGGGCGTCACTCTGGGACGAGGCGGGCGACGGCGCGAGCGGCGGCCGCCTGATCATGCTGGGAACACCCAACCGGGGATCGTTCTCCGCCGTGCAGGCGATCATGGGGGTCGATCCGCTGGTGGAGAAGCTGGGCCGGCTCGATCGGGACCAGGGCCCGGCGGAGATGCTGCTGACCCTCAACTCCTTCGTGAGCACCTACCAGATGCTCCCCGCCCCGGACGTCGCCGGAGCGGAGGCGCTGTACTCGTCGACGACGTACGGGGCGCCGGGCGTCGAGCCCCTCCGTTTCGACGACGCCCGCCGCCTGCACGAGTCCCTGGCGGACGTCGTCGACGCCGATCGTATGGTCAACGTCCTGGGGGATGGCCATCCGACCCCGAGCGGGATCCTCGACCTCACCAAGCTCGACCACCCCGACGGCTACGAGGTCTCCGGCGACGGCGACGGTCGGGTCAGCCACGACCTCGCCCAGCTCCGGCAGAGCGACGGCCGGAAGGTGCCCAGCTACTTTGCCGACGAGAACCACGCCGACCTGCTCTCCAGCCCGGCCGTGCTCAGCGCCATCGAGGACCTGCTGGAGACGGGGCGCACCGACGAGCTGGCGCCGCGCCCTTCGTCTCGCGGCGGGGGTGCGCCCCGGGCTACGGGGCCGGTACCAAAGCTTGGCGACAACCACGAGCGTCCCACCGAGGACGAGTTCGACAGGACGGTCTCCCGCCTGCGCGGCGGCCCCTTGAGCGGTGAGGACAGGCTCGTCGGGGAGATGCTCACTCGGGGACTGCTGAGCTCCCGGTTCGGACGCCGGGCCCGGCTCTCGATTCCCATCAAGCCGGCGACGCTCCGCATCGCACTGGTCCACGGTCGTATCGACGATCTCAAGAAGTTGGCGAAGACCAGACCACCGATCGACTGCGTCGCCGTCGGCCACTACCTCGGCGTCAAACCCCAGGCGGCCGAGTTGGCGCTCGACCGGGCCATCAGCCAGGTGAAACCCCTCACCGCCATGCCGAAGGGCGCGGCCCCCGACGCCGGCCTGCTGATCACCCCGCTGGCAGAGCGGGGCATCCTGCGCGGGGACCTCGGTCAGCCGTTCTTCCTGCCCGACCCTCGCGTCGGCCCCGACGGGACGGCCGGCAGGCTCATCGCAATCGCGGGAATGGGGGTCCCCGGACGGTTCGGGCTCCCGGAGCTCACCGTCCTCGCCCGCGAGTTGTGCTGGTCCCTGGGCCAGCTCGGTCGGAAGCACCTGGCCACGGTGCTCATCGGCGCCGGCGTCGGGAACCTCGACCCCGGTGACGCCATCTCCGCGTGGCTGAGGGGGGCCAAGAACGCCCTGACCGGGTCCCTCGACGGCGAGGAGCGTCGCATCGAGCAGATCACATTCGTGGAGATCGATGGCGGGAAGCTCCCGTCGATCCAGGACGCGATCCTTGAGGAACAGAAGCGGCTGAAGGACGCGGACCGGTTGACGGTCGAGTACGAGCGGTTGGAGCCCGACGACCTGGTGCGCGCCCGGGCCAAGGCCCGCCCGCAGGCGACTCCGTCGAGCGCCGCCCCCCGCGAGCCCGCTCCCACCCGGCTGACGCTGAGCCTGGAGCGGAACACCTACCGCTTCGGCGCGATCACCGACTCGGCATCGGTCCCGGAGCGGGAGATACACCTCGACCCCACCCTGGTCATGAGGGCGAACGACGAACTGGCGGCCGAGACCGATCCGGAGATGCAGGCGGAGCGGGGCCAGTTCCTGGAGCGTCTGCTCATTCCGGACGACCTGCGCCCGCAGCTCTACGGGGAGACGCCGATCGTCATCTCCCTCGACTCCACCACCGCCCGGATCCACTGGGAGCTGCTGGCCCATGCGGAGTCGTCGGATGCACCTCGCCGGGAGTGGGCGACCGACGACGAGGCCTCGAGGCCTCCGAACGACATCTCGTTCCTCTCGATCGGGCGCGGCCTGACCAGGCAGCTCCGGAGCACCTTCGCTCCCCCGCCCGAGCCCCCGCCGCCTCCTCGACGAGTCCTGCGGGTGTTGGTCGTCGCCGATCCGGCCGAGGACGCCCACCTTCCCGGGGCCGAGGAGGAGGGCGCCGCTGTGGTCGAGCTGTTCGAGGCCTTCAACCGCGTCTACGAGGCCTCCGACAACCGGGTGGAGGTGGTGAGCCTCTTCGGCCCCCGCGAGGCGACGAGAACCAACGTCCTGCGGACCGTGATCATGCGGTCGTTCGACGTCCTCCACTTCGCCGGGCACTGCGTCTACATGCGCGACGACCCGTCCGATTCGGGCTGGGTGTTCTCCAACGGGGAGCGCCTGGCGGCCCGGGAGTTGAGTCGCATCGACCGCATCCCCTCCTTCGTGTTCTCGAACGCGTGCGAATCGGGAGTGACGCCCGACCGATCCGACCTCCGGTCGGTGGAGCTGGCACCCAGCTTCGCCGAGGCCTTCTTCAAGCAGGGCGTCACCAACTTCGTGTGCACGGCCTGGCCGGTCGACGACGTCGCCGCACGCGAGTTCGCGCTCGGCCTCTACTCGCGCCTGCTCGGCCTCGACGCCGAATCGGCCACGACCCGCCGGCCCCAGGCCATCGAGCCCCAGCCGATGCACAAGGCGCTCTCGGAGGTTCGCCGGCAGATCGCCGCCGAACCCTATGGGGTGGGCACCTGGGGGGCCTACCAGCATTACGGCAACCCCTACTTCCGGCTCTTCTCCGCCCACAGCTTCGCCACCGCGGGGGAGGCGGCCACGCCGCCCGTCGCCCGCACCAAGCCCGCGACACCCGGCGACGAGCCCGGCGGCAAGCCCGGCGGCAAGCCCGGCGGCGGCTGACCGAGGCCGCATGGCGAAGCGAGCGCTCTGCGTCGGGATCAACGACTACCGGAGCGAGGGAAGCGATCTGAAGGGATGCGTCAACGACGCCGAGGCGTGGGCAGCGCTGCTGGTCGGCCGCTACGACTTCGCCCGGGACGACGTCACCAGGCTCACCGACGGCCGGGCGACCAAGCGGAACATGGTCCGCGGGATCAAGAACCTGCTCGAGGGAAGCCGCGCCGGCGACGTACTCGTCTTCACCAATTCCTCGCACGGCACCTATTGCGCCGACACGAGCGGTGACGAACCGACGTACGACGAGGCCATCTGCCCGGTCGACGTCCAGGACAACCTTCTCGTCGACGACGAGCTGCGGGAGCTCTTCGCCGGCGTCGCCACCGGCGTCCACCTCACGGTGATCTCCGACTCCTGCTTCTCGGGGACGGTCACCCGAGCGGTCGTCGGTGGGGGCTCCCGAGGCTTCGAGAGTCCCGACGACCGCCGGGTGCGGTTCTACAGCCCGGCGTTGCGCGGCGATCGGATCCTCGGCAACCCGTGGAAGGCGAAGCCCAAGCGTCGCCAGAAGTTCCCCGAGGCGGCGATGAAGGAGGTGCTCCTCAGTGGGTGCACCGACAAGGAGTACTCCTTCGACGCGCGCATCCGGGGCACGTACCACGGGGCCATGACCCACTGCGCCATCCAGGCCATCACCGAGTCCGACTACCGGCTCACCTACTCCGAGCTCCACGAGCGGCTGCTCCTCCTCATCGACGAGGAGGGGTACAACCAGCATCCACGCCTGGAAGGCACGGCCGCCAACAAGGACCGCCAGATCTTCACCTGATGGGGCACCATGGTCCGGTGCCCACGGACAAGTATGCAGAACCGCGAGCCCGAGGCCGGGCGCTCCTCCTCGAGCACCTCGGCTTCGAGGAGCCCACCGTCTCCTCCCTGCTGGGCGCCGCCGACGGGGTTCTCGGCCGGGAGCGGGCGGTCCGCTGCGTCGAGCTCGTCCAGCGCATGCAGCCGACGCAGCGGTATCAGGGACTGTCGTCTCTGGCCGCCCTCGTGATGGGCACGCGCGAGCTGGGCTCCGACTGGTGGACGGTGCCCCATCGAGACCCGGTGACGCGCCTGCACCGGGAGGGACCCATAACCCCGGACCAACGCCTGGCGGCGGGTCCGTCTCCGGATGAGCCGGCGTGGCGGTCGCCGATCCTGGAACTCGGGCATTGGATCGCGGACGACGCCGCAGTGGCCGCGTGGGGCCCGCTCGTCGACGAGGTGGATCTCAACGATCCGAACGCCATCGACCGCATCCGGAACCTGCCGGCCGATGCCAAGGTCCGCCAGCGGCTCACCGCCCACTTCGACGCGGGGGGCGTGGTGGACGCCGTGGTCGAGGAGCGGGAGGGCGGCGTCCTCGGGACGCGGCTGGTGGGCCAGTCCCGCTACTCGACGCCGGCCGAGGTGGAGTGGGCGTGGGGCGTGGCGCTGCGCGCGCCCGGGCCGTTCCCCTTGCCGGACGACCCCGAGTCCCTCTACGGGTCGGCGGTCGAGCCGGCAGGGGCGGAAAGGCTCCGGGCCGAGGCCCTGGGCTTCGGCTGGTCGCCCGACGATGTCGGCCCCCCGTGGACCACGCGGGGCGACGTGTGCGCAGCCCTCGCCCGGCTCGACTGGCCCTGGCTGGATGGCGCGGCGGCGACGAGCCAGTGGGGCCGGGAGGCAGCGGAGCTCGTCGACTGGCCATGAGCCGTCGCCCCCACCGGGGGCCGCGTCATCATCCGGCGATCCGGCGTGACTCCGGCGACCAGACGCCGGTGGCGGCGGTGCTGCGGGCGTAAGTCGGCGAAGTCCCGTGGTTCCCGGCCCAGAGCCTGCCGGGGCCGGGTGTATCACGCCGGTCCTCGGGCGCTCGTACAGGGTGACGGCGTCCACCCATGGGCGGCGCATGGAGGAGAGGAACCCAATGGAAGAGACCAAGTACGACGCGGCCGGCGCGTTGCAGGCCCTGGACGAGATCGGCGTGATCAGCCTCGACCGGATCGTCGCGAGCGGGGAGAAAGTGCTCTCGGTGCTCGGCAACTCCGGCTTCGTGGAGCCCGGTGACATCTGCTACGAGTTCGTGTTCCGGATCGGGCCCCGTCGCATGGCGGACCTGGCCTCCGTGGCCGCCGACGTGAAGCGGTTCGGCTTCGAGCTCAACCGGATCGGCAATTGACCACCGCGACATCGGTGGGCCGGGCGGCGGTAACTCCGTCCGGCCCGCCGGTGGGCACCACGGTGCACCTGGCGGACTGCGTCCGCAGCGGGCTCGACATGGTGGAGCTCATGCTCGACCAGGTCATCGACGCCTGGGAGTCGAGCGACGACACCCCCGAGCGCTTCAAGCTGGTGGGCAAGACCGTCGGGGAGGCGGCCATGCTGCTGCGCCTCGCCCATCGGGCGTTGCCCGACCCGGACGACCGCAGGCGAATCGTCGGGATCGCCGCCCGCCTCGCGCCCCACGCCCGGACACCGGCCGTCCGCCGCACCCTGGTGACGCGCCCGTCACGGGCCGGGATGTACACCGTCGCCCACGGATGCCTCACCGCCGTCGGCGTCGAGGACCCTCCCTTCGACCGGCTGGCCCGGCTCGCCCTCACCTCCACCGCTTCGGCAGCAAACGAGCGGGTGCCCTACCGCCTGCTCGACACCCAGTGGGCCCGGCATCTGGCGTTCGGTGACCAGGAGCTCGACCACCCCTCGGTGCAGCTCTCACCCATCGGCGTGGGCGTGGACCTGGTGGCCGTCACCATCGAGGACGCGTACGCGTTCACCCACGCGCTCCTCTACGCGACCGACTTCGGGCGGGTGGCCCTCCCCGCCGCGGCGGACGCCGACGCCGGTCGGCTGATGCGCTTCGCCGACGCCCTGGCGGTGAAAGCGCTGGACGACGACGACCTCGACCTGTTGAGCGAGCTGCTGATGGCGCCGGCCACGCTCCGCCGGCCGTGGACGCCGACGCTCACGTTCTCCTGGATGGTGCTCGACCGCACGTGGCGGGACCACGGCTTCGTCCCCGGCCCAGGGCTCCCGTCGGCCGCGGAGGGCGAGTCGCCCCGGGAGGCCGTCCGCCGCGTGATCGGCACCGTCTACCACACGACCTTCGTGGCGGCGATGGCGGCGGCGACGGCGCTGACCACCGGCCACCTCCCACCGCAGGTGGTCCCCGCCGGTGGTGCGGGGGGTGGGCCGGGACCCGACCTGTCGGGCCGGCGCCGTCAGTGGCACGACACGTGGGAATCGCTCGGGGAGGCCGACCGGGCCCGGTTGGGCGACTTCACCTCCGGCCTGGCCCTGCGCCGGGCGGCGGACGACCTCGACCTGATCGAGATCCGCGAGCTCGTGCTCGCCGCCCTGGCGCGGGGCGGGACCGGAGACCCGATGATCGAGCAGTGCGCCGAGCTGGTGCAACGGGCGGTCGCCAACGAGTGAGGTCACGGGTCGTCGGTGTGGCCGGGCGCGCGCGACGTCGACACCGGCGTGGCCGGGGCGGGCGCGGCGGACCCTCGCACCCTGCCCATCGCTCCGAGTCCGTGCGGGACCGGTGGGCTAGCTTCACAGCCGCCCGAGGCGCGCGAGGGAGGACACCGTGGAGGAACGCAGTCCGGCCGACGTCGTCCGGCTCATGCAGGACGAGGGCGTGGAGATCGTCGACTTCCGCTTCTGCGACCTGCCGGGCCTGATGCAGCACTTCTCCACCCCCGCCCACCAGCTCACCGAGGACGGGTTCGAGGAGGGCTACGGCTTCGACGGGTCGTCGATCCGGGGGTTCCAGGAGATCCAGGAGTCCGACATGATCCTGGTGCCCGACCCCAACACGGCGGTCATCGACCCGTTCCGCGAGGCCAAGACCCTCAACCTCAACTGCTTCGTGCGCGACCCCGTCACCGGCGACTCCTACACCCGTGACCCCCGCTTCGTGGCCAAGAAGGCGGAGGACTACCTCACCTCGACGGGACTGGCCGACACGGCCTACTTCGGGCCCGAGGCCGAGTTCTACATCTTCAACGACGTCCGCTTCCACCAGGACCAGCACTCGGCGATGTACTGCGTCGACTCGGTGGAGGGCATCTGGAACTCGGGCGCCGACGAGAAGCCCAACCTCGGGTTCAAGCCCCGGTACAAGGAGGGCTATTTCCCGGTCCCCCCGATGGACCACTTCCAGGACCTTCGCTCGAAGATGATCCTGATGCTCGAGCGGGTGGGCATCGAGACCGAGGTGCAGCACCACGAGGTGGGCACCGCCGGCCAGGCCGAGATCGACATGCGCTTCGACACCCTCCTGCGCATGGCCGACAAGCTCATGCTCTACAAGTACGTCACCAAGTGCGTGGCCTGGGCCCATGACCTGTCGGTGACCTTCATGCCCAAGCCCCTCTTCCAGGACAACGGTTCGGGCATGCACTGCCACCAGTCGCTGTGGAAGGGCGGCGAGCCGCTGTTCTTCTCCGAGACCGGCTACGGCGGACTTTCGGACATGGCCCGCTGGTACATCGGCGGGCTCCTGGCCCACGCCCCGTCGATCCTGGCGTTCGCGGCGCCGACGACGAACTCGTACAAGCGCCTGGTGCCGGGCTACGAGGCCCCGGTCAACCTGGTGTACTCGCAGCGCAACCGGTCGGCGGCGGTGCGCATCCCGCTGTACTCGAAGAGCCCCAAGGCCAAGCGCCTCGAGTTCCGTTGTCCCGACCCGTCGTGCAACCCCTACCTGGCCTTCTCGGCCATGCTGATGGCCGGCCTCGACGGGGTCCAGAACCGCACCGAGCCGCCCGACCCCGTCGACAAGGACCTCTACGACCTTCCCCCCGAGGAGCTGGCCCAGGTGCCCCAGGTGCCGGGCTCGCTGGACGAGGCGCTGCTGGCCCTGGAGGCCGACCACGACTACCTCACCGCCGGCGGCGTCTTCACCCCCGACCTCATCGAGACCTGGGTCGCCTACAAACGCCTGCGCGAGATCGACGAGGTCCGCCTCCGCCCCCACCCCTGGGAGTTCATGCTCTACTACGACATCTGAGCGCCGCGGGTGCCTTGAGCTGCGGTTATCCCGGTCGGCGGTCCCCTGCGGTCGCCACGCCCCGGCGCGGTCAGGCGAAGACCGCCATCCGCCAGCCGGCGCTGGGACCTGCCTCAAGACCTCGCTGAGTGAGAAATAGTCGGATCGGCCGCCGAACCTCCACATTCTCAGTCGCCGGCAACTGGTCTAGTTGCGAGCGATGAGCGGGAGGAGGTCGCTCCGGCCTGTCGAATTCAGGTAGCGGGTGACGAGCTGCCTGGCCTCTTGACGGACATCCTGGACGGCACGAGCCTGTTGGGTGGCGTAGTTGGCGAGGGCCTCGCGTGGGTTGACTTCGCTGTCGGTCGCGAGCCGTGGAGGAGGGAGGAGGAGCACCCGCGGCTTTCGCCGCTCGATCCTGCGCTTGAGCTGCGGGAGGTATGAGAGCAGGTGGCCCCACTCGGCGACGGGATCGTTGAACGGTTTGCGCCATGAGACGACAGTGAGTTGCAGGATCGAGAGCACCCAAAGTTCCTCGGGTTGCTCAAGCTGGTGCCAGTCGCGAGTGACGAGCGCGTCGAAGCCGTCTTGCGCAGCCCGCAGGTAGATCAACCAATCAGGTGTTCCTGCCTCCGTGAGACCACGATCGTGGTCGTAAACGTGTACCGCCTCGACCGTTGCGTCAACGGATCGTAGGTCGAACCCTGGCGGCCTTGGGAAGTTCTGATCCAGGAGGAGCCGCAGGGTCATGCGGCGCGGCGGAGTCGATCCTCCAGGGTGATGGCGTCATCCACCTGTTCGGCGGCAAGCTCCGGATAAAGGGCGACGATACGAGGCGTGTCTAGCCCCCGGTCATGGCGTAGAGCGTGGAGAGCCGCTGTCGGTATCCTCGTCGCCCGTACGACCGGTTCGCCGCCCATGACCCATGGCGAGATCATCGTGAGCTGTGAGGGAGCGAGGAGGTCAGGACCCCACAAGCGCTTCCGCCCAAGTTCAGCGATGGGCTCCATGAGGTTGAACACGTTGAGGAAACCCGCCATCCCGTCGAGTACTTGCTGCCCGCTGAGCCTGTCGACGGTCTCCTCGCCAATCAGGAAGAGCGAGCCGTTGCTGCGGACTTCAGTGACCTGCTGGGCGGCATCCGCCATGATCTGACGAAGTGCAGCGACCCGTGTGGCCGCTGCTGGGCGATCGTGACCCTGTTGACGGAGCCATGCGAGCAACCGAGCGAAGCCCAAGTCACGGTAGGACCACGCCTTCGGCCTGGTCCTCGGGTAGTCCGGAACGAGCACGCTCGCCTCGGCCCAGTCGTAGAGCGTTCGCGCCGGGACACCCGACAGCTGTCCAGCACGCTCGGCGGTGTACTGCCCGCGAGGGTGGCGGAACGCGAAGAGCACGAGCTCCTGCTCAATGGTCGTCAGGGCGCGGATGGTGCCCGTCACGCGGCACCGCGTTTCGCGTAGCCGTTGTCGAGAGCCCAAGTCTCGACTTCGGTCCAGTCCCAGACCACCGACCGGCCCACCCGCGCAAGCGGCGAAGGAAACTCGCGCTGGGCCACGTTTGCCCACTTGCGGACCGCCTCCCGGGATACTCCGAGGCGCCGTCCGATCTCAGCCCCTGATACCAGGTCCGCCTTCACACGACTAGGTTGCCACATGTCAACTGGTGGCCATCAGCACAGCTTGAGGCTGAGGTCCGTGAGCGTCGGCGAGAGTACAGCCTGGTCCTTCTGCGCTCCGTTGGGACGGACCACCACCTCGACGCTGGCGCCGTGATCGCCCTGTCCCGAGCAGACGCTCGCGCCCGGGCGTCGCTGGCGGCCGCGGTGGAAGCCGGCGCCGAGGTTTCGATCCCGGCCGTCGTGGTGGCCGAGACCGTGCGGGGAAAGGCGGCCGACGCGCCTGTCAACCGCGTGCTCAAGGCGGTGGGTCAGGTGGATCTCGCCGATGAGCGGATCGGGCGAACCGCGGGCCGAATCCTCGGGGAGACCCGTTCGAACGCGACCGTCGACGCCCTCATCGTGGCCACGGTCATCGAGGCGGGCGGCGGAGTGGTGCTCACGGGTGATCCGGACGATCTCGGATTGCTCGCCTCCGGGCATCCCGAGGTCATCGTCGAGCCCCTCTAACCGCGCGCTCGACTCCGTTTGTTCAAGGGCCGCTGATCGACAGCGGTCGACGCGCAGCGGAGGCACGTGGTGGCGGTCGGGTGGGCGTCGAGACGCTCGGCGGCGATGGGGTCGCCGCACCGCTCGCACCGCCCGTAGTTGCCCGCGTGGAGGCGGTCCGCGGCCACGTCGAGATCCGTCAGGCGCCCGCGGGCCTGGTCGAGGAGGCTGGCCACCTGGGCCCGCTCGAAGCCGATCGTCGCCCCTTCGGGGTCGTGCTCGTCGTCGGCGTTGGCGTCGGCCGAGGCGTCGATGATCGCCTGCAGGTCGGCGGCCAGGTCGTCCGCCTGCCGTACGACTCGATCCCGCTCCGCGGCCAGGCGGCGGAGGACGTCGTCGGTGCCCTTCAACCGGCGGCCACCTGCTCCGACACGGCGCGCACGACGTCGTCGGTGCGCAGGAGTGTGACCCCGATACCGCGCAGCTCGTCCCGGCCCCGGTCGTAGAGGCCGGACACGGCGTCGTCGACCAGGACGATGCCGTAGTCGCGCTCGCTGGCCTCGTAGACCGAGGTGCGGGGGCAGTTCGGGAAGTTGCAGCCGGCGAACACCAGCGTGTCGACGGCGAGGGCTCGCAGGTGGTCGTCGAGAGGCGTGGCGAAGAAGGCGCCCCAGCGGGGCTTGTACATGGCCACCTCGTCGGGGCCGAGGAGTTGGATTCCACCGCCGAGCAGCAGTTCGTCCGCCAGCTCCTGGTTCGCTCCATCGAGCAGCCCGGGGGCGAGCAGCCGGCCCGGTGTTCCAGGTCGCAGCACAGGCGCCCGCTGCACGAGGTCCCGGCGGCACGACTCGGCGTTGCTCCCGTCCCCCCGGTAGAGCCGGACGACGTGGACGATGGGTCGGCCCGCCTGCCGGAACGCCTGGGCCAGGCGGGCGATGCGCGGCACGACCGCCGAAGTGCCGGGGACCTCGAGGGGTTGCCCGTCGAGGACGTCGACCTGGGTGTCGATCGTCACGAGGGCGGCCCGCCCCAGTCGGGGGACGGTCGCCTCGGCGTCGAGGGGATCCCCTCGGAGCGAGCCCATGGGCACTATCTTCGCCGCTCCCGCCGACGCCGGGACGCGTCTCGCACCCCCCGGGAGCGTTCTCGGGCTGTTCACGGGGCCGTCTCGTCGCTGATACGAGGCCGGGCGATCATGCACGGGACGATCGACGGAGCTGGAGGTTCCGGATGGCGAGACGTGAGCTCGAGGCCCCACCCTCAGGGTTGCCCAGCAACTACCTGAAGGCGTGCGCCCTCCTCCTCATCTCGGAGGCGCCCGCCCACGGCTATCAGCTGCTGGCCCGGCTGTCGGCGGTGGGGCCGGTGGGCTTCGACCTCGGCGCCCTCTACCGGGTCCTGCGGGCCATGGAGGACGACGGCCTGGTCACCTCGAGCTGGGAGGAGAGCGCCCTGGGGCCGGACCGGCGGGTGTACCGGATCACCGACCGGGGCCGCATGGCGCTCGACGCCGAGGCCGAGGTCCTGGGTGTCGTGCTCCAGAACATGGGCAACTTCATCCGCCGCTTCACCCGGATCGCCCGCAGGCCGATCGTCGCCGCCTGATCTCCGGGCGGAGGGTGGTGGAGTTGGGGAGTCCGGTGCGGCACAGTATGTGATCCACCTGGTTGCGGGTGGACCGACGAGACGGGGCCGATGAGACGGGGCATAACCATCTTCCTGCTGCTGGTGACCCTGACCGTTCTCGGCGTCGCCGTGGCCACCGTGCTCAACCGCCAGGACGACGACGACACGTCGACCGTCGCCGCTCCGATCGCCTCGTCCACCACCAGGCTCGGCCCCACCTCGGGCGGCATCGCCCCCACGACCACCGTCGCCGGAACCCCCACCACCGGGGGCGCCACGCCGACGACCGTCGCCTCGTCCGCCGACACCTCCACCACCACGGGCGTCCCGCCCACGACAGGGGTGCCGCCCACCACCGTCGGATCGTCCCCGACCACCCGGGTCGCCTCCGGGTCCGGGCCCACGACAACCGCTGCCGCCGGCGCCGGTGCGACGCCCACCACCGCCCGTCCCACCACCACGGCCCGTCCCACCACTACGGCCACCACGCCGCTCACCAACCTCCCCAACAGCGGCGGCACGTCGTTGCTGGCCCAGGGCGTGCTGCTGCTGGCGCTGGCAGGGGCGCTGTGGGCGCTGGCCTCCCGGGCCCGACCAATGCGGGAGTCCTGAAGGACCGACCGGCGGATCAGGCCTCGCGGTCGCCCATGACGGCGCCGAAGAGGGGGGCCAGGCGAGCGCCGGAGTCGAAGAGCGACGCCGCCCCCGACCGGTCGTCGCCCAGGCGGGACATGAGGGCCACTCCCACGTAGAGAGCCACGATCCCGAAGGCGAGGTCGCGGCCGGGCAGAACGTCGGACAGGGCCGACTCGGCCATCACCCGGTCGACCGCCTCCTCGGTGAAGCGGATCCACGGCTCGATGCGGGCCGTGATCTCGGGGCCGAGCTCGGCCGCCGACGAGCTGCCGGCGATGAGCTCGGCGAGGACGGCCACGTGGTCGCCGTCGAGATCCTCCCGGTACATCTCACTCGCCACTCGGAGCAGGTCGGGGAGGGTGTGCACGGCGTCGACCGCCGCCTTGTACCGCACCATCCGCTGCTCGCTGGTGCGGTCGAGGGCGGCCAGCAGCAGGTCGTTGACGCTGCCGAAGTGGTAGAAGACCAACGCCTGGTTGAACCCGCCGGTGGCGGCGATGGCCCGGGCGCTGGTGGCGGTGAACCCCTTCTCCTTCAGCGTCTGGAGGGCAGCCTCCACGATCCGGCCCTTGGTGCCCTCGCTGATCGACCGGGCCACCATCCCTCGCGTACCCGCTTTGGCCATCTGCTCAAAATATCACCACGCCCAAGCTGCGCGAGGCCGCCAGACGGCGATGATGGAGCCGATCTGCAGGTCGGAACAGCAAGACGCGCCCTCGACGCGGCGCCAGCGCTGTCAGGCGGCGACGAAGGAGCGCTTCGCCTGACAGCCCGACCGGCAGGCGACGAAGGAGCCGATCCGCCGGTCGGACCAGCAAGACGCGCCCCGAAGGGGCGTCCGAGCCTTTGAACTCCCCTATGTGTCGACCTTCCCGTAGAAGACGCGCTCGACCACCTTCCTCGACCGGCGGGTGACGCGGCGGTAGCCCTCCCGCAGCTCGGTGCTGGTCATCCCGAGCGACCGGGCGAGGGCCGCCATCTGTTCCGGACGGGTGGGCAGGGAGTCCCCCGGCGCGCCCTTCACCAGGAACCACCGGTTCCTCGCCCGCTCGCAGAACCGGTAGGCGTCGGCCAGCACCTCCCGGTCGGCCGGATCGAGGACGTCCGCCTGCTCGAGCCGGGCCAGCGCGTCCATCGTGGCCGTCGCCCGCACCCCGTGCTGCAGCTGGAGGAGTTGGGCGGTGAACTCGATGTCGGACAGCGAGCCCCGGCCCAGCTTGAGGTGGAACTGGGGGTCCTCGCCGTGGGGGATGCGCTCCCGTTCGATCCGGGCCTTGACCCGCCTGATCTCCCGGACGTCGGCCTCGGTCAGCGCCGCCGTCCACACGTGGGGCTCGATGATCTCCATGAAGCGGCGGCCCACGTCGGCGTCGCCGGCGACGAACCGGGCCCGCACCAGCGCCTGGCGCTCCCACGTCTGGGCCCAGCGCTCGTAATAGGTGATATAGCCCTCCAGGCTGTGAGCGAGGGGGCCGTCCTTGCCCTCGGGCCGCAGCCCCAGGTCGATGGGATAGATGCGGGTGGCGGGCGTGGTCCCGGCGAGGAATCGCACCAGTGACTCCCCGACCTTCACCGCCGCCGAGAAGTCCTCCGAGGTCGACCCGTCGTAGACGAAGAGCAGGTCGAGGTCGCTGGCGTACGACAGTTCGGCCCCTCCGAAGCGTCCCATGGCCACGACCGCGAACGGCAGGGGCGGCGCCAGGGAGTCGAGGGCGGACTGGAGGCTGGCCTCGGCCAGCGTGGTGAGCTGGCCCCCGGTGACGACCACCTGGTCCTCGCCCTCCGGGGCCAGCCCGAGGACGTCGCCCGCCGCCACCCGCAGCTCCTCCCGCCGTTTGTAGCGCAGCAGCCCCCGCTGGCGGTCCTCCGCGTGGTCGCGCCAGGCGAGGGCGGCCGACGCACCCTGGAGGAGGGCCTCGGCGGGGCGGCGGGCCAGGGCGTCGGGCATTCCGAGGGCCGGGATCATGTCGGGATGGTGCTCGAGCGTCTCGCTCAGGCGCCGGCTGGTGCCGAGCAGGGTGCACAGGCGGCGGGCCGCCTCGGGGGACTCCCGGAAGGCGGTGGCCAGCTCCGTCCCCTGGGCCGGGCCGGCGGCCAGTACCCGCAGACCGAGCAGGCCCAGGTCGGGGTTGGGGGACTCCGAGAGCCACCCGAGAAGGAGCGGCAGCATCTGCTGCATCAGGCGGGACGACCGGGTGAGGCCCTTGGTGAGCTCCCGCAGCGCCAGCCGGGTGCGCTTGGCGTCGGTGAAGCCGAACGCCTCCAGCCGGGTGGCCACCGCCTCCTCCGACATCACCGCCGTGGTGCCGGTGGCGGTGAGCGCGTCGAGGAGGGGACGGAAGAACAGGTGCTCGTGGATCGACCGCACCGCCGACTGCTGGCGGCGCAGGAAGCCGTCGAGGAGGTCGCCGGCCGTCGCCTCGGGCGTGTCGCGGTAGCCCATCACCCGGGCCAGACGGTCCCGGCCGGCGAGGTCGTTGGGAGCCGGGAGGGTGTGCACCTGCTGCTCGTGGACGAGCTGGAGCCGGTGCTCCACCGTCCGCAGAAGCCGGTAGGCGGCGTCGAGGGCCCGGGCGTCGGCCGGGTCGACGTAGCCGTTGGCGCCCATCTCGGCCAGCGCGTCGAGCGTGGTCGGTGAGCGCAGCTCGGGGTCCGCCCGCCCGTGCACCAGCTGGAGGAGCTGCACCGAGAACTCGATGTCACGGATACCCCCCCGTCCCCGCTTGACCTCGCGGTGGGTGAGGCCCTTCTTGGCCAGCATCTCCTCGGACCGGGCCTTCATGGCCCGCACCGCCCGCAGGTCGTCGAGGGTGAAGGGACGGTCCCAGAGCCGGGCCCGGGCCCGCTCGAGGAAAGCGGACCCCAGCTCGAGGTCGCCGGCGACGGGACGGGCCTTGAGCAGGGCCTGGAACTCCCACGTGTGGGCCCACCGCTCCCAATAGGCCTCGTAGGACTCCAGGGTGCGCAGCAGCGGCCCGTCCCGGCCCTCGGGCCGGAGGTCGACGTCGACCCGGTAGCAGGTGCGGGCGATGTCGAGGATGGCCCGGGCCGTGCGGTCGTGCTCACGCGGGTCGCCGACGAACATGATGTCGATGTCGCTCGAGTAGTTGAGCTCCCGGCCGCCGAGCTTGCCCATCCCGATCACGGCCAGGCCGGGGTCGGCACCGGCGGTGGCCGCCGCCGCCTGGAGCACCTCGTCGGCCAGTTGGGCGAGGCCCCGTCCCACCGCCGGCAGGTCGTCGAGGCCGGTGAGGTCACGGGCCGCGATGCGGAGCAGTTCGAGACGCTTCCACCGCCGCAGGCGATTCTGCTCGCTCGGATTCTCCTCCGACCCATCCCCGCCGTCCCCATCCCCGTCATGGAGGACCGGTCGCTGCCCGAGGTCGGCGAGGAGCTCGAGGGCGGCCGGTTCCGACAGGAGGAGCTCGGTGAGCGAACGGCTGGCGGCGGTGACGGCGAAGACGGCGTCCCGGAGGGCATGGTCGCCGGCCAGGCGGCCCTGCACGCCCGGAACCGCGTCCGACAGCCGTTCGAGCGCCACCGCCACGGCCGCCGGGGCGGCCGAACGCTCGATCGCGGTCTGCAGGGACATCCGGCCGGAGAGTCTGGCGCAGATGGGGAGGACGACCGCCGTTCGGCCGCCGTTCGGCCGCCGTTCGGCGCGGGGAACCACCGCTCGTGGGCCGGCGTCTACCAACCGGAATGTCCCTCGACGAACCTGGAGGTGCCCCGTGGCCGATCTCCGGCCTGTACGACGTCGCCGCTCCCTCGGCGCAGGAGTGACGGCTGTCATGCTGGGCGCCGGCATCCTGCTGGCGGGACCATCGGCCCAGCCGGCGCACGCGTGTTCCTGTATGGCTGTCACCGACGAGGACGCGTTCGCGGCCGCCGACGTCGTGTTCCGAGGGCAGCTGGCCGGCTACGAACCGCCGCCCCTGCAGGCGTACATGTCCTCCGCCGACCCGGCGGTGTGGACCTTCGCCGTCAGCCAGGTGCACAAGGGCGACGTCGCCCCCTCGCAGCAGATCGTCTCCCCCGTCTCGGGCGCGAGTTGCGGGTTGGAGCTCCCGCACCAGGGCGAGTTCCTGGTCTTCGCCACCCGCCGCAGCTTCGACGGTCCCGTGAGCGACGGGCGGTACCACGCCAACCTGTGCGGTGGCACCCGCTCGACGGCCGCCGGCCCCCTCGCGCTGCAAGTCCCGCCGGCGGCGGAGGCCGTCACGACCGTGGCGCCGGAGACGTCCGCCACCACGGTGGCCACCACTGCGGCGCCGTCACCTTCGACGTCGGTGCCGACGGTCATCGAGTCCCAGGCCCTCACCCAGGCGCCGGGGACGGAAATCCTGGCGTCGCCAGCAGCCGCCGCCACGACCGGCGACGGCGACGGCGGCGGCGGCGGCGCGCTGGCGGTCCCCGCCATCATCGGGTCGCTGCTGGCGCTGGCCGCGGTGGGCGTCGTGCGCCGGCGACGCGCCAACGCCGGGTAAGGCAACGACCGGGGCCGGGCACCGCTTGCGAGGACCGGGGCCCTGGGTAGCCTCACCGGGTGCCTCGTATCCGGGTCGCCGCGTGCCAGCTCAACCTCGTCGTCGGCGACCTCGAGGGCAACGCCACGGCCATCCTCGACGCCATCGACAAGGCCGAGATCGCCGAGTGCGACGTGGCCGTCTTCCCCGAGCTCGCCATCACCGGCTACCCGCCCGAGGACCTCCTGCTCAAGCCGGGTTTCGTGGCCGACAACCGGGCCGCCCTCGACCGGGTGGCGGCCGGCACCGGCCGGTGCGCGGCGGTGGTCGGGTTCGTCGACGCCGGCCAGGACCTCTACAACGCGGCGGCGGTCTGCGCCAACGGGATCGTGCACGGTGTGTACCGCAAGCGGTTGCTGCCCAACTACGGCGTGTTCGACGAGCAGCGGTACTTCGCCCCCAGCCACGAGGCGGGTCGGCTCTTCGTGATCGGCGGCGTCCGGGTGGGGGTCGTGGTCTGCGAGGACGCGTGGGCCCCCGACGGACCCATCGCCGACCAGGCTGCGGGCGGCGCCGAGCTGATCGTCAACCTCAACGCCTCGCCCTATCACGCCGGACGGCTGGCCGAACGGGAGCGGATGCTCGCCACCCGGGCCCTCGACTCGTCGTGCTCACTCGTCTACGTCAACCTGGTCGGAGGCCAGGACGAGCTGGTGTTCGACGGCGCATCCCTCGTGTTCGACGCGCACGGGCAGGTGGTCGCCCGGGCGCCCCAATTCGTCGAGGACATCATGGTCATCGACGTCGAAGTCAAGCCCGTCTTCCGCAAGCGCCTGCTCGATCCCCGGGGCCGGGCCATGGCGCCGCCGCTGCCGGGGGTGACCGTCACAGGCACACCCGAGTCCGAGATGCCGGCCGGCCAGATCCCAGTCGGTGTGGTCCCCGCCAGCCAGATCCCTCCCGGCCAGCCCCCGTGCGCCGAGCCCCTGGGACCGGTCCACGAGATCTACGAGGCCCTGGTGCTCGGCACCCGCGACTACGTCATCAAGAACGGGTTCACCGACGTGGTGATCGGGCTGTCGGGCGGGGTCGACTCGTCCATCGTGGCCGCCATCGCGGTCGACGCCCTGGGCGCCGACCACGTCCACGGCGTGATGATGCCGTCGAGGTATTCGAGCGAGGGCTCCCTCGCCGACGCCGCCGCGCTGGCCTCCGCCCTGGGCATCGAGTCCCGCGTGATCGGCATCGAGGAGGTCCACCGGGCCTTCCTCGCCATGCTCGACCCGTCGTTCGCCGGTGTCGAGCCCGACCTGACCGAGGAGAACATCCAGGCCCGCATCCGGGGCGCCACCCTGATGGCCCTGTCCAACAAGTTCGGCTGGATGGTGCTGGCCACCGGCAACAAGAGCGAGATGGCGGTGGGCTTCTCCACCCTCTACGGCGACCTGGCCGGCGGCTTCGCCATCATCAAGGACGTCCTCAAGACCACCGTGTACGAGCTGTGCCACGACCGCAACCGGCGGGCAGTGGAGGCGGGCCTCACCCCGCCCATCCCCGAGGCGGTGCTGACCAAGGCGCCGTCGGCCGAGCTGCGCCCCGACCAGCGCGACGACCAGTCGCTCCCCCCCTACGACCGCCTCGACCCCATCCTCGAGGCCTACGTGGAGGGCGACACGACGGTGACCGACCTGGAGGCCGCCGGCTTCGACGCCACCCTGGTCCGGCGGGTGGTCGAGATGGTCGACCGGTCGGAGTACAAGCGTCGGCAGGCGCCTCCCGGGGTACGAGTCACCCCGAAGGCCTTTGGCAAGGACCGGCGCCTGCCGATCACCAATCGCTACCGGGGGTGAACCGGGGGTGAACCGAGGCTGAAAAGCGCAGGCGGGAGGGTCTTGACCGCCCAGGTATGGTGAACGAAATGCGGCCGCCAGTTGGCTGGGGCGGAATCTTCGCGCCTTCCGGGGCGTTCCATTTTTAGCGCTACGACTTTAAGGACGTTTTCCCTGTGCCCAAGGAGCGTGTTGAGCGGGACGAGGAAGACCTCGTCCGACTCTACCTCACAGATATCGGGCAGTACCCGCTGCTCACCAAGGACGACGAAGTACGCCTGGCCAAGGCCATCGAGGGCGGCAACGAGGCGCGCACCAAGCTCGAGTCCGACGGTACGAGCCTGCCCCAGGCCAAGCGGCGCGAGTTGCGCCGGGTGGCCCAGGAGGGCGTTAACGCCCAGCGCACGTTCGTGCAGTCCAACCTCCGGCTGGTGGTCTCGATCGCCAAGAAGTACCAGGCATCGGGGTTGCCGCTGCTCGACCTGATCCAGGAGGGAAACCTGGGCCTGATGCACGCGGTCGAGAAGTTCGACTGGCGCAAGGGCTTCAAGTTCTCCACCTACGCCACCTGGTGGATCCGCCAGGCCATCACCCGGGGCATCGCCAACACCGGCCGCACCATCCGGCTGCCGGTGCACGCGGGCGACACCCTGGCCCGGCTGCAGAAGGCGCGGGCCCGGCTGGAGCTCAAGCTGGGCCGCCCGGCCACGCTCTCGGAACTGTCGGCCGAGGTGGAGATGCCGGAGGACAAGGTCACCGAGGCCCTGCGCTTCGCGGCCGAGCCCCTGTCGCTGTCCGAGCCTCTGCGGGAGGACGGCGACGCCGAGCTGGGCGACGTGGTCGAGGACCGCTCGGCCGAGTCCCCCTTCGAGGTGGCGGCCACCGCCCTGCTGCCGGAGGAGATCTCCAAGCTGCTCGGTCCCCTCGACGAGCGCGAGCGCGAGATCCTTCGCCTGCGCTTCGGCCTCGATCGCGGCGAGCCGCGCACCCTGGAGGAGGTTGGCGAACACTTCAACCTCACCCGGGAGCGCATCCGCCAGATCGAGGCCCGGGCCATGTCGAAGTTGCGTCACCCCTCGAGCGACACGGGCGCTCGAGACCTCCTCGCGGTCTGAGTCCCTTCGCTGTCCCGCCTCCGCCGCTTGTGGCGGAGGTGGACGGGAATCGAACCCGCCGGACGGGGAGCACCCGTCCCACCCGCTTTGAAGGCGGGGGACGCCACCAGGTCGCCTGACACCTCCGCCCGGCAACCTACCGCCACTTGGCCGCGGTGCGGCCGCTCCGGGCGCGCGTCCGTCTTGGTCTGCCTCACCGGCAGGGACGTAATTTTCACTCGCCGAGCCCGAATCACGGCCCTCCGAAGGCACGGAACGATTCAGCGACGGCGGGACGGGGCGCCCGATGGCGGGGACGGGTCGGTGGCACCGTCGTTCGCTGTCTCACGGCCTGAGTAACATCGTCACCATGAAGAAGCTGATCCTTCTCGCCGTGCTCGTCGTGCTGGGCGCGGTCGCGGCCAAGAAGGTCCGGGCCTCCTAGCGGAGGGCCTTGCGCCCTCCGCCACATCCCGGATATCTTCCCCCTCACCCCTTCCCCCGAGGTCTTGCCGTCGCGCCCTCGGAGGAAGTCCGATGCTCATCGCCTGCTGGTCGCCCAAGGGTGGCACCGGCACCACCGTCGTCTCGTGCGGGATGGCTCTCGTACTGGCCCGGTCGCAACCCGTCCGCTCCCCGTCGGCCTCCGCCGGCGTCCTGATCGCCGACCTGTCGGGCGACGTCCCGGCGGTGCTCGGCCTGCCCACGCCGGCCACCCCGGGGCTCGTCGACTGGTTGGCCGCCGGCCGCGACGTCCCCGGGGATGCCCTCACCCGGCTCGAGGTCGACGCCGGTCCCGGCCTCCGGCTTCTGGCGTGGGGTGGCGAGCTCACGGGCGGAGCAGCCACCGCCGCCCCGGGTGCCGAGAGGGGTGAGGTGCTGGCCGAGGCGCTGTCGGCGGGCGGGCGCACGGTCGTGGCCGACTGCGGCTCGGCCGCTTCGGGAGCGGCGCTGGCGGTGGCGGCCGCGGCCGAGGTCTCGCTCCTCGTGCTCCGTCCTTGTTATCTGGCGTTGCGCCGGGCCCTGGCCGCGCCCATCCGGCCGTCCGCCGTCGTCCTGGTCAACGAGCCCGGCCGGGCCCTCACCCGGCGCGACATCGAGGAGGTGTTGGGCGTCCCGGTGCGGGCCGAGATCGACTACGACCCGGCCATCGCCCGGGCCGTCGATGCCGGCCTCCTCGCCGGCCGGGTGCCGCGCACACTCGAACGGGCTCTGCGGGAGGCGGCATGATCGCGGCCCTCCACATTGTTCGGGCGGCGACGTCGGTGTCGGCGACCGTGGTCGACCAGTGAGCGGGAGCGCGCTCAAGGCGCGGGTGCTCGGGAGGCTGGTGGCCGACGGGCCGGGCGGACGGCTCCGGGAGCGGGTAACCGATCTCGTCGCCCGCGAGGGTCCCCTGTTGGCGCCCGCCGAGCAGGTCCGGATCGTGGGTGAGGTGCTGGCCGAGGTGTGTGGGCTCGGGCCCCTCGAACCCATCCTGGCCGATCCCGACGTCACCGAGGTCATGGTGAACGGTCCCGGCCGGGTGTGGGTGGAGCGCGCCGGTCGGCTCGAGCGCGTGCCCGTCGCCCTCGACACGGCCGCCATCGAGCACCTCATCGAGAAGGTGGTGGCGCCCCTCGGCCTGCGCATCGACCGCTCGTCGCCCCTCGTCGATGCCCGGCTGGCCGACGGCTCCCGGGTCAACGCCGTCGTCCCACCGCTCGCCGTCGACGGGCCCTGCCTCACCGTTCGCCGGTTCGGGGCCCGCGCCATCCCGCTGGCCGCCTTCGGCCCCCCGCCGGTGGTCGCCCTCCTGGCGTGGGCGGTGGCCGCCCGGTTCAACATCCTGGTTTCGGGGGGGACAGGAGCAGGCAAGACCACCCTCCTCAACGCTCTGGCCGGATGCATCCCCGACGGCGAGCGGGTGGTCACCGTCGAGGACGCGGCCGAGCTGCGGCTCCCCGGCGACCACGTGGTGCGGCTGGAGGCCCGGCCCCCCAACGCCGAGGGCGCGGGAGAGGTCCGCATCCGGGAGTTGGTGCGCAACGCCCTGCGCATGCGACCCGACCGCATCGTCGTCGGGGAGGTCCGGGGCCCCGAGGCGCTCGACATGCTCCAGGCGATGAACACCGGCCACGAGGTGGGCGGGGACATTCATCTTTCCAAGCGGACATCTACCTTTCCAAGGCCCAGGCAGGATACAGAAGGGCCTCAGGCGGGCCTAGGACGCCGATGCGGCAGTCTCGGGACCCAAGCTGCTGGGGAAGGAGGCATCATGGGCTGGACGAACTTCCTCGTCGGCTGGGAGCCGGTGAGTACCCGGGTGGCCCATACAGCGTCATGTCTTGACAGAAGCTACCCCTCCACGTAGCCTCACTCGACGATTCAGGGAGGCGACACGTGGGGGAAGACACGGGCGGAGTTCGACGGCTGCTGGAGACCGGCGAAATCGCCATCATCCGTGTCCCGGCTCGGGATGCGGTCTTCAGGACGCCGCAGGGCCGCATTGTCCGTTGGGCGACGTTGGCGAAGGACTTCCCGCCCAGCACGTGGCTGGTGTGGGCGACCGACCTTCGAGGTGGCTCCGAGCCGCACGTGCCGAACCTCCAGGCGTTTCTGGCCACCGAGGGTTACCACCAGATCGACGGACAGGTTGGTGAAGCCGTTCTCGTCGTGGACGTCCAGGACACCCCGACCGTCATCCGACTGACAGCTTCCGGAGCGGAAGCGTCGGTCGAGGATCTCCTTGCCCTGGCCGGGACGATCCTCGGAGTCGATCCTGGCGTTCGTCAGCCTCCGCGTGCTCTGACCCGCACGCTGCCCAAGGCCGGGCTCGACCTACGCGGCCTCTACTTCGACTTCAGCGGTCGGCACATCGCCGACAAGTCGGGCTGAGGGTCGCGGCCGAGCTAGTCGTCGGGTAGTCACTACCCGACGAATTCGACCTGCTGGACCGCTTCCCTGGCTGCTTCGAGTTCCCGGACCAGCGCCGTGCAGTCCGTGTCAGTTCCTAGCCATGCGGCCTCGATAAACGCAGTGATCTGTTCCTGCTCCAGCAGCGTCCAAAGAGCCTCGACACCCCGGTAGACGGCACGCTCGGAATGACCCTCCACCTTGATGGCGAGTCGCACGCAGCACTCGCTCACCTGCATCACCGCCGCGACGTAGCCGGCGAGGGCGGTGCTAAGAGCTAGCCGGTGCGCCGTCAGTCGCCTGGGACTGACGATCATGAATCCGATCGTCCAGCTCACGACGGGGCCTTCAGAATGCTTCGGCACGCCGAGGTACCGCTCGACCCGGGGGCGCCGCTGCTCGGAGAACAGCTCGACCGCAGACCTCAGCCAAAACGATCCAGCCTTGGTCTTGACCAGCGGCAGCGGAAAGTCGGGGTGCTTGCTGACCTGACTGGCGCGCTGCCGAGAGATCTGAAGCTGCTCACCAATCTCGGTGACACCGACAAAGTCGCGGTCCGGTTGTACGACGGTGTAGTCCTCAAGGGTGCCGTCAGGCGCCAATGTGACGACCGCGATGACGTAGTGGAGCAGGTGCTCCTCACCAGACGCCATGACCGATCCTCCATCGAGACCCAACACTGAACTTGCCTCCCTGTCTGGCTAACGAATGGACGCTTCGCCCCAGCGAGGACTGCGACAGAGGGTGGTCATCCGTCCCGGCTAGCTGAAGCGAAGTGGCCGCTGACGATCGCCAGCGGCTCGTTGGGATGCGTCGCCCGGCGAGTGCCAGGCGAGCATGCCCTGCTACAACCGTCGAGAACGGCGCCTGAACATGAAGGCTGCCCTTATCGGAACCTCGATCCTCATCGGCACCACTCTCCTGTGTCCCGCCAACGCCATGACCAGCATCCACCACTTCTGGCGGGACGCGCAGTACTTTACGTTGTTCTCCCTTGATCCTGTCAATACCCCGTGGGCAGTCCATCTCCAACTCCGCCTCGCGCCGCAGTACCTCGACGGAACCGGTCCACCCTGTAGGCCTGGCTCTGCGCCCCACAAGTGCAGGACGAGCGGATCGCTGAGACAACGACGGTTCAATGACTGAGCCCGGACCAGAGCTGTCTGTGTCGGTGCTGGTTGGGCTCGCTGCTTCTGCAGCGTAGAGACTGGACCTCGGCGCCTGAAGGTCCGCTCCAATTCGGCGCCGCTGGGGAGCGAGACGGTGCATCGTCGGTACGTCCTGCCGACGATGCGATCGGTCGGCTGGGCCGTTGGACCCCCTCAGTATCGGAACGCTGCGCCGTACTGGACCTGCTGGGGCGGGAACACGGTGGCACGGGCCGTCCGCTGCCTCCATTCGAAGGTCACCGGCCACAAGCTGGCACTTTAGCCAATTTAGCCTAACGGCGGGTGGACCCACCGGGCGCTGTTTGGGAAACTATCGCAATCGCCAGGAAGCCCACACGCCCAGGTATCTCGACATCTGAGGCTGGTGCGCGCCTCATTCCCCCGGTATCGCCGGGGACCGTGATCCACATGATTGAGGACGGACGCCTTCGAGGGTCCCGTGGGAGCCAGCCGCTGCGCCCACGCTGGACGGTGGAGTTGAACCGGGACGGCTTCCTCATCAACAAGTCGGGCAAGGTCGTTCCCGACCAACGAGCACCAATGCCCGACGAGGAGGACATCGCTGACCTACGCCATCGGCTGGAACGACTCGAACGCGCAGGCGGTCAGACGCCTTTGGCCATCCCGGACGAGCGTTACCGAGACGCAGCGTTGCTGCTCTCAGGCACCCTTGAGAAACAGCGGGAGGCCTTGAGACTCCAGACGAGCGCCACTCAGCTCCTAAACGAGGCGCTGGCTGAACAAGGCCAGATCATCAGCGGCCTCCTGCTGCCCGACACGCTCGAACCAGGACTGCCGGTCCGCGACGACTGACGCGGCTGGGTCGCGGCGGCGCACGGATCGCACGATCCCTTCTGCTGCTCGCCGCTCCAGGTTATGCATCTAGGACCTTCGTTAGGCAACCGCCGCCGGCGGCATTTGCCCAACCGCAACGACCGCTTCCGCGAGCTGGTCTACGACAACCCCCCAGAGATCCTCGCCGGGCTCCAGTTCCGCCAGGCCCCGGAGGTGCCAGGAGGCCGCGGTGGGAATGCCGATGGAGTAGTCCTCCTGAGCGCCCCGGGAGTCGCGCTCAAGACGGCCCCTCGTCAACGCAACCGGCTCGGCCGCGGGCTGCCAATCGGTCGCGATCTCGACAGCGTGAGTGTTGACTCCGGCCCCGATCAGCACCCCGCGTCCGGACGGGAGGAACACTTCGAGGTACGGAAGGTGGGTTCTACTCTCTGGCCTCCGCTTCCGGGGGGTGACGGTGACGGTCGACTCATCCACCGCCAGCAGATCAGTCAGCTTGGTTCTTAGGCTGACCACCAGTCGAACCCGCGACTGCTTGCGGCGTACAGCGTTGTGCAGCAATCGAGCCGCAGCCCATTCCATGTGATCGTTCCTGATCGGGAGCAGGCCCAGCGCCGCCTCGGCCTCATCCCAGTCAGCTCCCGTGTTGAGCGCCTGAGCCCGCAGAACCTTCGAGAGCGCGTCCAATTCCGGGGCCTCTGAGAAGGGTAGATCCCACCAGTTGAGACGTAGCGCATCAGATGGGATGTCCAGGATCGCGTTGGATCGCGTGTCCGCAGTGAGGACCACGAGCTTGAAGTTCGAGGGTTCGAGGTGCCACCACTGACTCAGATCTGCGTAAACGGCGAGGGCTTGGCCCAGAAGGTTTCTGTTCATGTGAGTGCCGAGGGCCTTGAGTTCGAGTGCGATCGAGGGCCGCATCAGAACGGTGGCGATGACAAGGTCCGGGCCCAGGACCCCCGGGGTTTCGACCGGGTGCAATCCCTCCTCCCAGGGGATGTCGATGGCGCGGTAGAGCGCGGGGCCGAAGACGGGCCACATCGCGTTGGCGATCCATTGAAGAGTCCCCTCCGCCACCGGGGTCTCCCACGCCGAGCAGGCGACTTGAGCGATGATCGCCACTGCTTCGCCGTAGGTCATGCCGTCCGGCAGGACCGACAAGACCGGATCGTCGGCGTAGCGCGGCTTGCTCCCTTCGGGACCCCAAATAAGCCTTGGCACAAGAACCTCCGATCAGTCTCGGGCGGTCTGGGTTGCGACGCCGACGGCTTGCGAGTCTCCTCCGAGGACGTCATGCAGGTACGTCACGGCGATGTACCGGATCTGCTCAGCGGAGATCACCACGGTGTCGGCATCGAGCGGCCGGGGGTCCTCGTCGACCTCGCACCTGATGCTGACGGGAGCCGCCAGAATCAGCGACCGGTCGGCGGTCTCGTCCACCTGTGGGTTACTGCTGAGCAAACGACCGAAGAGGTAGGTCCCGTCGAGAAGCGTGACGCCCAGGTGAGGCACGCGCTCGGGGTACAACAGGAAGGCGGCCGACCACGCGGACTCACTCGTGATCCGGGGTCGCTGGCGCCTGGCGATCTCCTGGCGCGCTGGCGACTCCAAGTCGGGCCGAATCAGGCCGACCAGCTTGCCGACCCAGCTCGGAGGGGCGGCTGCCAACGCCGCCAGCGCGCAGGCGCCAGCCAGGGAGACGATGCCCCATGCGAGCAGCTCCACGTAGTGAACTCGCCCAAAGGCGCCTCCGTCTCGCACGAGCGCACCAACGTCCGGCGTCCGACCGGGAGCAAAGCCGCGTGCCACACCGAGGACTCCGACGACCACCGCATCACACACGAGGCTGGTGAAGAGAATTTGGCCGGTCTCGCGAAGAGCGCTGAACTGCTGGCCGGCTTGGCGCGATTCCCTGCGCTCCAGGTAAACGAATCCGGGGACGAGAAGGGCGGCGAACAGAGCCAGCCCGCCGAGGGTCTCAGGCACGGCTCAGGCGCGCCTACTTACCCTTCTTGGGCGCCGGGGGCGGCTTGGGAACCTGGTTGCTCGGCGCCGGCAGTGGTGCCCGCGGCGGCCGCTGCTGGCCCTTCTGGCCTCCTTCTGTCACCCGTCCGGGTTTGCTATCCGGTCTGCGTTCTGTGGTCATCACCCCAGGGTACGCGGAACCTGAGACACTCCGGAACGTTTGTTCGCCAAAGCGATGGTTCGGTTCGGCTTGCCAGGTCCGGCTCATCCGCCTGCCCATCCGTCAAGCGGTGCCGGTTCTAGGCTTACCCTCATTCCATAGGCGGGGGAACCCGGTGGATAGGTGATTCTTTGGAGGGACGGCGGGATGATCTGGCTTGGCGTTCGCTGCTGGGGAGACCGGATCGCTCTCGTCGCGATTCGTGACGAGCCCGAGGCCCCCGAGGTCGTGTTTCGACGCCGACAATACGCTCCACAGGGCGGCGACCCCGGTTCCCGGGCAGCATGGTTCGCCAGGGTCGCAACCGAGGCCATCGAGGAGTCTGCAAGCGGCGGCGTCTGCGTACGCGTCGCGGACAGCAATGCGAATCAGGCTCGCGTAGAGGCGGAAGGTGCGGTACTCGCCGCTGCGAATCAGGCCGGACTGCCTGCAAAGACGTTGCGCCGGCAGAGCCTCATGAGGCCTCTTGGGGTCGGTCGAGGCACTGGGGCGTGGAGTGCGTTCCAACAGACCGACGAGTTCGTCGGCGGCTTGGTCGGCGACGAAAAGGACGCCGCTATGGCCGCACTCGGTGCCGCTCGAACATGATTCAGCTCCCGGGTTACGACTACCTCGGACCTCTCGGCACCCCTGGGAATTTTGGAGCGGTGTTCCACGCCCGAAACCAACTCAGCGGCCAAGACGTGGCCATTAAACACATCGACGAGGCAATGTCGGATCAGGCGGTCGCAGCATGGGAATCGGAGGCGAGCGCCATGGCGGCGTGTCAGCACGGCAACCTCGTGCGCATCCTGCACGCTGAGATCACGCCACATGGCCCCGCGCTGGTGATGGAGTACCTACCCGATGGTTCTGTGGCAGCACGGTACGGCGATCAACCCACGCCGGTCGGTGACGTCATCCAGATCGCGGTTGATGTTTGCTGGGGACTGCACCGGCTACACGTCGAGGGGCTAACACACCGGGACATCAAGCCGGGGAACCTCCTTCTCAGTGGCGACGCCGTGAAACTCGGCGACTTTGGGCTCGCTGGCGGTCGGTCTGACCCAGCGGATGTGACCTATGTCGCTCACAAACCGCCAGAGGTGCAGCTAGGGGGCCCGTGGTCGGAGGTCGCCGACCTGTTTGCGCTCGGCGTGACTGCCTGGAGACTCCTCTGGGGCGATAGCCGCTCGGGTCGTCAAGACCCCGACCTCCTCGGCCGTCTTCAGGCCGGGCAATGGCCCGACCGAGGCCGTTGGCCAAACCACGTTCACCGACGGCTTCGCACGACTCTGCGATCAGCAATGCATCCGGATGCGACCAAGAGGCCGGTTTCGGCGGCGGACCTTCGAGGTCGACTGGAGACAGCGCGGCCGATGGTGAGCTGGTGCCCACGTGGTGACACGCTGTGGTCGGGAACGGGCGCGGGTGTTGAGTGGACCGTCGAGCTAACCGAGTCGGGCACGCTCCGAAGCATCGAGACGACCCGTGATCTTGGCAGGGGACCTCGACGGGTCTCGGCTGGATGTGTCCGAGGTCTAGCGGCTATTGATGCCGACTCCGTTGTCGGAGACCTTCTCCAACGGGTCGCAGTGGACGGGACGCTGTAACCGGTGACCGCGGTCCGGCCATGGATTCCCTGTCTGGCGGCCCCACTCGACCGCCACGTCCGGGTCACGGACGGCAAACGCCAGGACGACCCTTAGCAATGTCGGCCTCGGCTCCTCCGCAAGCCTCCGAGCGCGAAACCGGACTGGTGTTGCCCTACGCCCGGCGGCTGGCGGGAGTCTTCTTCTTGCTTGCCTGGGCGTTCGGCGGGTTTTCTGCCGCACTGTGGGCGGAAGGGCTGGAGCCAGGCCCTGTCGTCGTCCTTTTTGTGAGCAGCGTTCTGGCCCTGGCTGCGATGGTGGCCGTCGTCGTGGGGCGCCCGCCGGCACTCTCTGTCACAGCCGAGGGAGTGCGGATCAACCTCCGGTTGCGCCGATGGACCGACATCGAGGCCTTGGAGCGGGCCGGCACGGCAGCGTGCCCGGCCCTCAAGGTCCGGCTCCGGGGTCGGCGCCGCCCGGTTGGCAGCATCAGCCAGCAGGAGGTGCGCGGCGACCTCTTGGCGGTCGCCTCCCAGGTCGAGAACGTCTGGGACAAGCAGGTCATCGGCCAACCCAAACCCGGAGGACGACGCCGGCCGACCCTGCTCATGCCCGCGGTCATCCTCACCGTGGTGCTGATCCTCACGGACGTGCAGTTCCTCCCAGGTCTCTGGGTCCGAGCCCCCGGGAGCACGGCCAATGCCTACGACCGCCTGCGTCCCCTCCCGCCGTCTGAGCCGAGAGGTGCAGTCACCGTGCTCTCCGCTCGGGACCAAACGGCGACCGTTCTCGATCTCCTCCGGTTCGCCTCGGGCGCCGAGAGGGTGGACCTCGGTTGGTACAACCCTTTCCGCCCCGGGCGGGTTCCTGCAGGCGACGACCCGAGCGCTACCCGCTCCGCCGTCGCCGCCGGATTGGCCTGCGCCGGCCACCCGGTTGAGGTCCAGGGGGGCGAGGCTGAGATCGTCCTCGTCAGGCCAGATTCGCCGGCGAACGGCCGACTCCACCTCCACGAACGGATCGTCTCGGTTGGGGGGTCTCCCGTGCGGTTCAAGGAGGATGTGTTTGCCGCTCTCGTCGGGTGGGATCTCTCCCGTCCTGCGGCGCTGGTGGTCGAGGGTCCCGACGGTCGCCAGCGCACGGAGATGCTCCTGGTGGACCGGGGTCGGGCCGGAGTCTGGGGACTGGCCGGCGTCGGGGTCGACCGGCGCCCCATGACCGTGGCGACCACGACAACATTTGACTTCGACGGCTTCCAGGGCGACTCGTCGGGTCTGGCGGCAGCCGTCACCGTCTTCGATTCCGAGACGCCGGGGACCCTTGTGCCCCCTGGGATCAACGTCGCTATGACCGGTTCGGTCTCCCCGACCGGCGTTGTCGGCCCGGTCGGCAGCATTCCCGAGAAGATGGCCGCGGCCCTTAAGGCGGGAGCGGCGACCGTCCTTGTTCCCGCCGAGTTGGCCGACCACGCCCGGCAGGAGGCCGGTGGGGGGCTACGGGTGGTCGGGGTTCACACCCTGGCCGAGGCGATCTTCGCTCTGGGCGGCTCAGGGTGCGACTAGGGACATCCACCCTGCGGACGTGTGGCCGTCAGGTCGGGCGCTGGCGAGGCGGCTTCAGTTACGCTCCCGGCCCGTGGGCGACCACGACAAGTGGCTTGATGGCGAGGCAGCCGGGCTCTATCTCGGCCTGCCGGTCGGCACGGTCGATCACCTGATCCGAGATGGCCTCCTGGAAGGGAAGCGCTATCCGGTCCGGGTCCGTCGGGAGGCGCTCGACGCCTGCATCGAACGATGCCGGATAGGCGCAGGCGACATCCCCTTTGCCAGCAGCTCAACCGGTCGCGGCGGCGATCCGCCTCTGACCGCCAAGGGGTTGCCCAACCGCCGCTACGGGCCCCGCTACCCGTCAAGGCGTCAGCAGCGCCAAGAGCCGGCTCAGCTCGACGCGGGGCCCTCCCAGCGACCCCGTGCAGCTCGGAGCGACGCCAACACCTGAGCTGGCACCGGGCTCCTTGCTTGTCCCGAAGCCGGCTTGCCCCGGGCAACTCGCCGGTAACTCGTTCAGGCTGCCGCCCGCCGCTAGAGACCGGTGGTGCTGACGCCGTACTCGGCCTCGGCTTGCGTGAACCCGTCGAACACGAGCTGCTCAACCAGGCCACTGTGTGAGAACGACGTGAACTCCAGATAGTCAGCGGCCTTCTTCGCTGCCTGCTCGTTCCAGTCCGCGTTCACGGCATCTACGCCGTGGGTGGCCTCGGCTTGTGTGAAGCCGTCGAACACGAGCTGCTCGATCAGGCCACTGCGGGAGAAGGACGTGAACCCCAGATAGTCCGCGGCTTTCTTCGCAGCCTGCTCGTTCCAGTCCGCGTTCTGGGCGTCTGCGCCGTACTCGGCGTCCCCCTGTGAGAAGTCGTCGAACACGAGCTGCTCAATCAGGCCACTGCGGGAGAAGGACGTGAACCCCAGATAGTCCGCGGCCTTCCGGCGCGCATTCCTCTGGCTGACCGTCTCGCCGGCGAAGGGCCCCTCGGTGGGAGGAGGAGCCGTTGCACGAGGGGCCGCGGTTGGGGTCGGCGCCGGAGCCTGGGTGGGCACCGGAGCCTGAGCAGTGGCCGGAGGCTGCGTGGTCTTCGGAGCTTCTGTGGTGGCCGTCGCCTGCGTGGTGGCGGGAGCCTTTGTGGTCGTCACCCGGGTCGAGGTCGTGACCCGGCCCCTGTCGGTAGCGACGTTCTCCTCGTCGGGATCGCCAGCGAGTGCACCGATCACCATGAGAACGAGAAACACGCCTCCGCCGATGAGGCCGATCTTCCGCCAGTTGGGCTTGTTCACGACTCAGGCTCCCCGGAACATGGTTGCGCGGATCAGAACTCTTCGTCCTTGACGGCGCCCAGGTCAACGACCTCGGACAACGACGTCACCGTGCCCCCGGAAGGGTCCTGATCCACGACGGTCCAGTTCCGGTCGAGCACCTGGAGCCGTCCCTGCCCGGTCGCGTCGTGGGAGCGAAGGATGTAGAAGCCCGCCGCCTGCAAGGTGTCCTGGGCCAGTTGGAGGTCGACGCCCACCACGTTCGGCACCGTGCCGGTCTTGGGAGCGGGCGCCACGGCGGGGAGCGGAGCAGTGTCAGCCACCGCGACTGTCGTGGGCGGAACTGTCGTCGTGGGGGATGGGGCGACGGTTGTTGTGGTCGCCGGCGGGAGGGTCGTCGGCGGGGGGTCCGTGTCGCCTGAGCAGGCGGTCCCCGCCACCACCAGGAATCCGACGATCGCCCTACTGCCCCACATTCGCCGCCGCCTCTCCGACCTCGGTGAGCAAAAGGCTACCGGGTTGGGGAACGAACCCCGCCCGAGTCGGCGTTGATCGCCGCCGCCGGTGAGCTGGGGCCGCGCTCCGGAGTTCAAGAGATAATGCCCCGTACACTCGGCCGTATGACGGCGCTGGAGCGGGTTATCGCTGAGGTGATCGCCCGGACGCAGCGTGGGTCGATGAACGAGTCGAACACGAAGGTGCTCCTCGTGGAGCCCATCCTCGAAGCCTTGGGGTGGGATACCAAGGACCTCGACTGCGTCACGCGAGAGCACAAGGTCTTCGATGGGACGTTCCTCGACTACGCCCTCGTGGTCGATTCCACGCCCGCGTTGTTCGTCGAGGCGAAGGCATGGGGCGGGAACATCCTCGATCCCAAATGGACGGCTCAGGCGATCAACTACGCCAACAACGAGGGCGTCGTCTGGTGCGCCCTGACCGACGGGATCGTCTACCGGGTGTTCAAGACCAACGAGCCCGTTGACATGGCCCGCAAACTCGTGTTTGAGGTCGACCTCCGTGAGGTGGCAGACGACGAGTCGCGCCAACGCGTCCTCCAGCAGCTCAACCTCCTCTCCCGGGCCCAGGTCGTGGCCGGCCAGCTCGATGCCCTCGGCTCCCGTCTCTTCGACGAGGCACGAGTTCGCAGGGCACTTGAAGGCCTGTTCAACGAAGCGCCGACCGGGCTCATCACCCTCATCCGCAAGCAGCTCCCGGAAAGCGAGCGTCGGCTGGTCCCGGCCGAGATCAGGGGGATCCTCCAGCGGATCGGCAAGGGGCTCTCGCCTACCAATGGGCTCCCGCGGGAGGCGACCGTGGCAGCCGCGGCGGCGGCCTCAACTCCAGGACGGCGCCGTGCCGTAGCGACCCCGGCAAGCGACGAGGCGGCGGGCCGCTCCTTCGAGCAGTACTTCACCGACAAACCGCAGGTGATCCTCGACCTCTATGCCCAACTGCACGAGCGCATCATGGCCTTGGGCAGCGAGGTCGAGCGGGTCTTCAAGAAGCAGTACATCGGCTACCGCATCGGCAAGACGACGTTCTGCAGCGTGATCCCCTTGAAGGGCCGCCTCAAGCTGATCTTGGCCCTCGACCCCGCCCGGGTGGCCGGTCACGCCACCGCCCGGAATGTCAGTGGCGTCGGCCACTGGGGCGTCGGCGACGTGCAGACGAGTGTGGGGGCGGAGGAGGACCTGGCCGAGGTACTCCCGTGGATCAGCGAGGCGGCAGCGGAGGCGAGCCGATAGAGCTGGCGGTCGGTCGGCTCACCCTGGGCGACCAACGTCTTGGTGCCGCCGCGCCGAGTCTGTCGGGACGCCGTTGAAGCCGGGCCTGACCAGGGATCTGCCCGTCTCGACTGAAAACCGACAGTCCGTTGTCACGGCCCGTGCGTACGCTTATGAAATGACAGGGGTGTCATTCGCGAGCGGCGGCAGGCTCGACATCCGCAGGCCTGGGAAGCTGCAAGGGGAGCTGAGCCAGGCTCGGACTGGCTCGGCATGAGTGTCGTCGACTGGTGCCGCCACTGCTTGACGGAAGCGGTGATGACGCTGGAGCACCTGCCTCCCCGCTCCGCAGGCAACGACCAGCCGATCCGCGTATTCAACGAGACCGGCCAGCCGCGACTCATTCGGGAGTTCCTCGATGGGCACGCCATCCCGCGGCTGTGTGACAAGTGCAACGGCGGTGCGAGCAACCGGAATCTTCCCGCCGCCTACAAGCTCTGGCGCAATGAGGTGATCGGGGCCGTCAGGTCGGCGACCTCAAAGCACAGCCAAGTCCGGGCATTCAGCATCTGGCGAACTGATCTGGTTGTCGACATCGGCCACTCCTATGCACTTCACCCGGGGCGGATCGTCCGACAGGTGCTTGGCATGGTGCTCGCCGTCCAAGACGACCGTGAACTCGCGGACCACTACCCGCAGCTCCGGGACGCGTACTTCTCCGAGGTCGCAGCCTCAATCGAGCCGCTGACGCTGCACGTAGCGCTGGCGAACACCAACCTCAGCTATTTCACCGACGTGGTGATGTACCTCCAGACGGACCACCGGACCGGGGAGTCACGGGTCACTCCGCTGCGGCTGTGGTCCTTCACGCCCTTTGTCGCGGTCCTCGTCGAGGGCGACACGCCGCCGTGGCGGGCGCTGCGAATCGACCAGTGGCTCCAGCATCCGACGGACTACTGCTTTCGTAAACACGACAGACGTGTCGGCTACCCGATCGCCGATCGTTCTGACACCATCATCGCCAAGCTCTACGAGGCCGGTAGCTACTAGCCCGAAGTCTTCGTCACTGCGGAGACCCTGAACGACGGCCTGCCCCCCCGCAGACGTCAACGCTCGGGATTCCGGGGTAAGGCCTGCCTGCTCAGGACACGCCTTCCCAGCGGCCCCGTGCAGCTCGGAGCGACGCCCGCACCTGAGCAGGCGTCACCGTCCCCACCTCGACAGCCTGGACGGCCCGGAACAGGTGCCGCGTGTCGATGATGACGAGAGGTACGTCCTCCTCGGCGTGCCCCTGGACCAGGGCGTTTTCGTTGGCGAGGACGAGCGGCCGGGCGTCTGGCGGCATCGACCGGGAGTGGTTCGCCACCCACCAGATCGCGCTCGGCGCTCGGCCGGCGCTCGTCGCCCGCATCAGGTGCCGCAACATCTGGCCGAGGTCGCCGGCTCGCGCTCCGCGGTCGTAGCCCTTCACCTCGATGACGGGATCGATCGTGGTGTCATCCGGGTCGGTGGCCCCGAGGTCCTCGATCTTGCCGGCGCCATCGGGCGGAGTCTCCAGGTCTCGGTCGGTCACGGCGTAGCCGAGCCGGGCCAGGGCCGCAGCCACCGCCTCCTTGAGTGGTTCCCCCTTCTCGGTGAGCAACCGGCGAGGCCCACCAGCGGCATCACGGCGCGCCTCCTCAAGAACAGCCGTGGCCGCACCGATCGCGGCCTCAAGGCGAACCGTGGTGGCCGCCAGCTCATCCTTGAGCGCCCTCCTGGCCTGAGCCGCCTGCGCCTCGGCCGGCGTCTGCCACAGCGGGTCCTCCACCACCCGCCGACGAGCGGGAACCGGCCATAGGTGATCGCCCAGTGCTGGATGGCGGCGGCAACCCAATCCCAGGGCCGCTTCACGTCGGATGGCAGGAGCCACGCTTCTGAAGTGTCCGATCGGCGGTACCAGCCAGCGAGCACCTGTGGGTCCATCCCTGCCGTGAGGAGGAACGGCTGGAGTTCGCCGTCGTCGACCGGGTTCCCTGCCGGGGGTGCCTCGGTCGCAGGAGCAGAGGCCGGAATCGCCGGCGAGCTGCTGAGGATGGGCGGCCCAGGCGACCGGTGCACCTTGGCAGACCTGTCGTGCACCTCGAAGCGGATGTGCGACTCCCGCGCCATGGCGGCCAGGATCAGGTCGTCATGCACCAGGTCCGCTGCCGCGGAAAGCAGGTCGCTGGGCACGTCGACCGACTTCGAGAGGAATCCCGAGTGCCACTGGGTCAGCAGGAAATGCGGAGCCCGGGTGACATCGGCAGTGCCCCAGTTCCCCTGCTCGCCCCCGGCGAAACGAATGACGAACAGCGCGCTCTCGGGCTCGAACTTGTTCGACCCGTAGTCGGTCAGAGCGTTCATGCGGTTGGTGACGAGCAGGTCGTAGTCGTCCTGGCGCACTCCAGCGAGTTCCCTGATCGGTCGGACAGTCGGGGCGTGGAGGGCCAGCACCTCGGCAACGCGGTCCCCGTCGGGCCCCTCCCAGGAGAGGAGCGCCCTTGGCTTCGGCTCCTCGCCGATGGTCCGGACGTCACGAGACGGACCGGTCTCGCCGATCTCTGTCATCCGCGGACTCTCACTGTCATACCCCCACGTACGGTATGCGCCGACAGCGTCCTCGCCTACGGCCCGGTCATTTCCTGCCTTCACACGTCGTTCTCAGCCGGCGGAATCACCCCGAGCGTTACGCCATTGCACGGTGCTCATGCCGCCGATCCGCATGCACCGCCCGCCATTCGCTCGTCTTCGCCTTGACCCAGTCTGGGCGGCGCTGTCCCGGGACGTAGCGAGAACGGAGCTTCTTTCCGACCAGCCCTTCGACTCCGTGGCGCTCGCAGACAGCGAGCATTTCCTGGACGCTGATTCCTCGCCAGCTTGGGACCGTGCACCACGCTGAACCGGCGAGACCCAGGTTCTCCAGGAGCAGGCGTCGATCTTCGTATGAACGATCCATGACGGACTCGCCCGATACGGCGAGGATGTCGAAGGCCGCGAAAGCGATTGTCGAACGGCGCAGTGCCGGCGTCGTCGCAAGCAGGGGGCCGAGTCGGTAGAAGCTCCACGCGCCTCCGCTGCCAGCCACCAGCTCACCGTCCAGCACGGTCCCTGGCGCCACCTGTGCTGCGATCGGCGCCAGCTCGGGAACCGACGACGTTATGTCCCGGCCAGGCCGGGAAAACACCCGGATGCCGAACTCATCGACGTGCAGCATCGCGCGCCAGCCGTCGAGCTTCGGCTCCCAGCCCAATGCGTCGTCGTCATGCGGTTTGCCGTTCGAAGCGAGCATCGGCTCGAAGCCCTGCGGGTGCATCGCCTCCATGCTGGCGCACTAGCGGCCCGAACGAATGTTCGCTAGCGTCCGGGGCCAGTGGACAAGCATGACCTGGAGAACCTTCGGCGCTCGATCAGCATGCTCTCGCCCCGCCAACTCGCCCTCCGCCGGGAAGAGGCGGTGCTGCTCCTGGAGGAGTTGGCAGAAGTCCAGGAGCGGTTGAACACTCTTCGCTCAGAACTTCGCCGGCTCGCCGACAGTTGAAGAGCCAGTCACCGAGCCTGTGGGGGCCCCCTCAGGTGCAACCCACAGTGCTGGCGCCGGGCCGGCATTCCGGGAGCCGGCCGGGCTGTGGTTCCGACCGGTCTTGTATCAAGGGCGCAGCGTTGAGCGGCTTCGCTCCGTCGATTACGGCTGGGCAGTTCTGCCCACCGAAGACGAACAGGCCTGTCATGTAGATGTTGACCGTGGTGATGGCCGTGACGGCTTGGCCGGAGCTGGCCTGCAGGGTGACCTTCCCGGTCTCGCCGGGGCCCACCAGCGCAGTGAACAAGCCGACCCCGCTCTCCGGAGGCGTGGCGGCGAACGGACCCGTGAGAGCGGACGGAATCCTGCCACCGGTGTAGGCGATCTCGGCCTTGGACGCGTAGACCGTGAGAGCCCGATCGTTGGGGTTCGTGATAGTCACGGTGGCCGCCCACTCGTCGGCCGAGTAGGCGTCCTTAACCTTCTCCCACGGCGTGGGGGTACCCACGGTGACGGTCTTGGCGGGACAGGGAACGGTGGTGACGATCGGGCGCACCGTTGCACCACTCCCTGTGGCCGGGCAGAGTTCGTTGCCCGCGATCCCGGCGAGTACAGACTCAACCGAGCCCCGAGCGTCGTCGAGGGCATCTTCGTCACCCTTGGGCACCTTCGAGTAGGTGTCGATGGCGGTGGCAGCTTCGGAGCGCAGGCCCTTGAGTTCGCTGACGTCGTCCACGTTGCCCTCGGGGATGCCTGCCGAGCGGAAGGCTGCTGCCAGCTTCTTCTCCTGGCCCGCGTAGGGGCCCTGGCCGCTCAGCACAGCCTGGGTGGCCGGCTCGCGCAGATCGCATACCGAGGCGCTGGACGCGCCGGTGCCACCGCAGGCGGTCAGACCGAGGAGTAGAAGGGCGGCCAATGCGGCCAGAACCTGAAATCGCAGCGCGCTCGTTCGCCGTTCGCCGTTGCCTGTCATACCCAGCCCTCTCGCTGTGAGGCTGCGAATGTTACCCCGATTGCGTCGACCCGGATCAGGCACCACGTCTCTGATGGCGGGGTGGCCGGAACCGGGAAGGGCGCTACTCCCCGCCAGCGGCTCTTCGGCGATCGCGTCCGAACGGCACGCCAAGGTGCGGGCCTCTCCCAGGAGGCGCTAGCCGAGAGGTCGGGAATCGCCCGCGCATACGTGGGGTCCCTGGAGTCCGGCGCTCGCAACCCCAGCCTCGACACCATTGCCCGACTGGCTTTGGCGCTCGAAGTCGATGCCGGCGAACTCGTGCGGGGCGTACAGGAGGTTGCGGGCCGCGCCTGAACTGCTCGATCGCGGAACATCAACCTGCCTTCCCCGTCACCTGCCGTCATCGGACGCGCCCACCAGTGCGTCTGCTTCGATGCGCTCGGGGCAGGTATCAGCCAAGGGACAGAAGCCGCACCGCCACCCTGGATGCCGGGCAGGTTCCCGCCCGTCGCCCAGCTCGACCAACCTTTGGGTCCCCTCGATCAGACGGCGGCCCACGACCACGAGCAGTTCCTTCGTGATGTCGTCGGCGATCCAACTCTGTGTGGCCGTATAGAAGGTCGCCGCCCGGAACGGAGCCACGCCCGACCGCAGCGTTTCAAGTAGCGCATAGAGAAGGTGTTCGGCACGGTGCTCGGCACGGGGCCTACCGGTCTTGACCTCGATGAACAGACGGCGCCGCCGGAGCGTGCTGCCGCCTCCCGTGCGGGCCGATCCAAGCGAAAGATCGACGCGACCGGAGACTCTGACCTTCCCGTCAGCGATCGTCGCAGCGACCGGGAACTCGGCGACCGGATTCCAAGATGCCTTCAATGCCGGGAAGGCCGACAGGAAGCCGTCGATCCCCACCACCGCCTCCGCGACGAGCGCCACGCGCTCCTCGTCGGAGAGGCCAGTCAGCCAGGCTCCGAGCGAGCGACCGCCCGCGGACTGGGCTTGGCGGACCGCCGCATAGGCCAGGTCCCGTGGCGGAGCCTCCGAGCCGGCGGCCGAGAGGGCGATCGCGTGATGAACGATGATGCCTTTGGCGACCTCGGTGCTCCATTCGAAGTCGTTCTTCGTGTGGACGTAATTCTCCTCACAACCAAAAACACCGGCGAGAGCGCCCTTGGTGATCCAGAGCTGGTCCTGACCCACTCGCAGCGAGTGTGGGACCAGGGCATCGTCGATCCAGTCGGCGAGTTCCGGGGCCCAAGAGAGATCGACGAGAGGCCGCTCCTGACCGAGGCCAAGCAACTCATCACTCACTCGCTTTTGCGTCAGTGTCTGAGTGGCCAGGTCACTCATGGAGGCCAGCCTTCGAACGCAGGTTGGGACCGCAAGCGACCGGGCTCGGAGTATCGGCGACGTGCACGCCTAAGTGGCGTGCGACCACCAGAAGCCGTTCCCGAACGGGCATCGGAAGGCCATCAACGTCGGATAGGTGGCCGCAGACCTGATCTGCCGGACACTGCACTGACTCCCGTGACACAGGCCGAACCATGGCGTCGCTCCTCTCACCGCCGGTATCTCCGGCGGCGACCCCTCAGGGTCGGGAGCGGTACAGGTACGTCGCTGTCATCCACAGACACCCTAGAGGGGGCCTCAGACAAAAGCAAACGAATGTTCGACTCGGGACTCCGCAAGGGGCGGCCCGCGGATCCCTATGCTCGGGGGATGGAGCCGAGCGGTCGCCTCGAACTCACATGGACAAACAAGCACCTACGGCTCATCACGACAGAGACGGGCGGGTACGAGTGGGTCGACCCCACCGACGCCCGCGTGACCGAAGTTCGGCTGGTCGAGGAGGTCGAGGCCGTAGGTGAGGTCAGCCTCGAAAACGGCGGAACCGACAACCTCCTGATCGCAGGGGACGCTCTGCATGCCCTTACCGCGCTGAACCGAATCCCGGCTCTTGCTCGCAGGTACGCCGGGCAGGTGCGCTTGGTCTACATCGACCCGCCGTTCAACACCGGTCAGGCCTTCGACCACTACGACGACAACCTAGAGCACTCAGTCTGGCTCTCGATGCTGCGAGACCGCCTGGTGCAAATCAAGCCGCTCCTCGCTCCGAACGGCAGCATCTGGGTGCACCTCGACGATGCCGAGGTGCACCGGTGCCGTTGCGTGATGGACGAGGTGTTGGGGTCCACAAACTTCGTGGCCAGCGTTGTCTGGCAGAAGCGCTACTCCCGCGACAACCGCCCAGCGATCGGCCCCGTACACGACACCCTGCTCGTCTACTCGCCAGAGGGGGCAAGGGGATGGAAGGCCCACAGAAACCGGATTCCACACGTCGACGCTAAGGAGTACCGCAACCCCAATAATCATCCAGACGGGCCCTGGAGGCCCATCCCCCTCGATGTGCAAGGAGGGCACGCTACCCAGAGCCAGTTCTACGACGTGGTCACGCCGAGCGGCAAGGTGGTTCGCCCATCGAACGGTCGAGCCTGGAGCGTTACCGAACCCGTGATGCAGGCGATGATCGATCGGGAGGAGGTCTACTTCGGCCTCAAGGGCGATGGGATGCCCAACACGATCCGCTACCTCAAGGACGACTCGGGGCTCGTGCCGTGGACTTGGTGGCCGCATGAGGAGGTAGGAAACAACGACGAGGCGAAGAAGGAGATCGTCACCCTATTCGGGGAGGATCGGATCTTCGACACTCCGAAGCCAGAGCGCTTGCTCCGACGGATCGTCCACATTGCGACAAACCCCGGCGACCTCGTACTCGACTGCTTCGGCGGTTCCGGAACGACTGCTGCGGTCGCTCACAAGATGGGGCGGCAGTGGGTGATCGTCGAACGGAATCCGGAGAACGTCACACGGTTTATCCGACCCCGGCTGACGAAGGTCGTCGCCGGAGATGACCCTGGCGGGATTACCTCGGCCGTCGAGTGGAAGGGCGGCGGCGGGTTCCGGTACGTGAAGGTGGGGTCGTCGATGCTCGAACTGGATGCAGAAACGGGCGAAATCTTTCTGGCGGAGTGGGCGACCAACGGGGCGTTCTCCGACGCAGTCGCCGCCCAACTGGGCTTCGACATGAAGGACGACCCACCGTTCTGTGGGAGTAAGGGTCGTACTCGGCTCGCTGTCCTCGATGGCGTCGTCGGTGCCACCGAGATGGAGTTCCTCGCGTCCTCACTCGGCGAACGGGAGCGCGCCGTCGTCGTCGGCAAGGCATTCACCGAGGAAGCCGAGTCCAGCCTCCGGGAGCTGTCCCCCGGCTCACGGGTGCGCCACGCTCCCCACGACCTCCTGCGATTGGGCCGTCGCAGGTGATAGTCCCGTTCGACCCCAACGCCGTCGAGGAGATCGCCGCCCGCCTTGACCTCCGCGACCCGAACCGCCGGGCGTTGGTGGCCGTAGCCGAGTCGCTCGACGCTGGCGAGCCCGGGCTGGAGATCGTCTGCGACCTAGCGACCGCTACGGGCAAGACCTATATCGCCGCCGGGGTCATCGAGTACCTGGCCGCCAGCGGAATCCGCAATGTCCTGTTCGTGTGCCCCGGCACCACGATCCTCAACAAGACCGTGGCCAACTTCACCCCCGGCCGTGCGAAGTTCGTTCCGGGGATGGAGGCGAAGCCCAGCGTCATTACCTCTGAGGATTTTCAACGGGGCTCGGTCGGTGAGTCCCTCCGGGCCCGCGACGACTTCAAGCTCTTCGTCTTCAACGTCCAGCAGCTTCTCCGGCCCACTGCCAACACGTCCCGGCGAGTACGCGAGTACGACGAGAACCTGGGCGCCAGTCTCTACGAGTACCTCCGCGAGGTACCCGACCTCGTCGTGCTCGCTGACGAGCACCACTCCTACTTCGGGCCGCAGTTCTCCCGGGCGGTGCGCGACCTTTCGCCGCAGGCGCTCGTCGGGCTAACGGCAACCCCCGACGCTAGGACCAAGCCAGAGCAGATCGTTTTTCACTACCCACTGGCCGAGGCCATCGCCGACGGCTACGTGAAAGTACCGGTGCTTGTCGCCCGTAGGGATGGTTCGACCGATTTGCGGCGCCAACTCGGGGATGGCGTGGTGCTCCTCCGGCACAAGGCCACCGCCCTTGCTGGCTACGCGGCCACTACGGGAACGACGCCTGTCAACCCCGTCATGTTCCTCGTCTGCTCGACCATCGAGGAAGCGAACGAGGTCGCCGACCTTCTGGCGTCGGACGACCTCCTTGGCGATCCGGCGGCGGTACTGACCGTCACGAGCGACTCGCCCGACGCCGCTCTCGATGCGCTGGAGAAGGTGGAGGACCCGGACTCTCCGGTGCGCGCCATCGTGTCGGTGCAGATGCTCAAGGAGGGCTGGGACGTCAAGAACATCTACGTCGTCTGCGCCCTGAGGGCCCTCGAATCGCAGTCGTTGTCGGAGCAGATCCTCGGCCGAGGGCTGCGGCTGCCGTTCGGACAGCGGACCGGCCGACAAATGCTCGACACCGTGGAGGTGCTCTCCCACCGCAAGTTCCGCGACCTGCTCGCCGACGCCGGCACCCTGCTCGAAGCGTTCTTCACCGACCGCCACCCGACCCATCTCGTGGCCCCGTACTCGTCGGGCGAGTTGTCCGACGCCGATGCCTTGTCAGCCAGCGAAAGCACGGGCCGCCTCGACGTGCTTGTCGCCCCCAGCGGGGGCCTGGACGCCTCAGGAGAGCCGGTGGAGGGCGGCATGTTCGGCGCAGCGATCGAAGACATGGAGCGCCGGCTCGCCGAAACCGAGCAGCAGGCACTTGCGCTCAACACGACGATGGACATCGTCGCCGGAGCGAGTCAGGTGCGCTTCCCCCGGCTCGTGCCCCGCCTGGTCCCCCAGCCGTTCTCACTGTCGACCGTGCCCAACCAGGCTGCCTCCGCCCTCGGCGCCCAGTTCGCCACCGATACGGCCCCCACCCTGGACCGTCAAGCCCTGATGGCGACCAGGATCGACGACGAGAGCGGGGTCGGTGTCCGAGTCGAGGCTTCGGTGGCCGAGGACCCCGTCGAGGCATCACAGCTCGCCCTGCCGGTGGAAGCTCTGCGGGACCGGATTCGGCGCGAGGTGCTGCGGTCCCGCTTCGTGACGAGTACTCGTCAGGAGTCGAACGCGGTGAACCGGCTCGTCGGAGTGTTTCTCGCTGGTGCCGGCGTCACCGACGAGGAGAGCGGCACGTGGACCGAGGGGCGGATCCGCAACGCGGTCGGCTCCTTCCTCGCCCTCGTGCGCCAGTACCACTCCGAAAGAGGCAGCTCCCTGCAGACCGAGGTCGAGCTGGTCGACTACCCGGCGACCGGGTTGGTTGCTCCCGACGAGGTCTTCCCGCTCAACGCTGCCTGGGCCGCTCACCGCTGGTACCGGGGCTGGACGAAGAGCATCCTGCCCGCCGTCCGTTTCGACGCCAAGACGACCGAGTTCACGCTGGCCAAGCTCTTCGAGGCGAGCACCCCGGAGGTCTCTTGGTGGCTCCGGGTCGAACCCCACCAGGGGCTCTGGATCCCGTGGGGCCACCACAAACGCCATTACCCGGACTTCGTGGTCGTCACCTCCGACAGTGAGCACTGGCTGGTCGAGGGTAAGGCCGACGATCGGGCGAACGACCCGGAGGTAAAGGCCAAGAAGGCAGCGGGTTTCGAGTGGGCTCGCTTCGCAAACGACTCAGGTGACGCCCCAGACCTCTGGCACTACCTCTTCGCCACCGAGACTGCCATCCGCCAGGCCGGTGGGACATGGGCAGGCCTCAAGAACTTCGCCGAGTGGGAGTAGCGAGGTCGGTCAGCTCCAAGCATCGCTCTCCCTGTGTCACCCTCCACCCTCGGCCCGATCCCAGCGTGGGCCCCGAGCGGGGTGGCTCGCTCCCTTGGGGTGTAGGAAAGAATTTGCTCTTGCGCGATGGAACACACGTTCGTAAGCTCTGGTGACCGAGGGGCCGTCGCTCGATGCGTCTACCTGCGAGCGTGGCCTTGGCCTACCGACGTCGTTGAGAGGACCGTGGGGATCCATTGAGGCACCACCACTGCGCTGCTCCGGCGGCCGACTTGGCACGGGAGGTCCGAGACCGAACTCGGACCGAGGAGGTACCCCGTGCTACAGGAACCGCTTCTACGTACTGAAGAGCCCAAAGTAGGTGCGCCGCCGACGGTGAAGGCGCCGGACCCGGACGCCATCGTCGATGGCAGCTTCGAGGTCCCGAACTCGGGGAGCCTGACCTGTGTCGACCCCCACGCGTTGCCATGGTCTTTCGGCGTCGCTTCCGAGGTGTTCCTGCGGGCGGGCTCGTTCACGCTGGCGCTTCTCGCAGCGCAGCAGGCGGCCGTCGCGGCCGAGGCATGTTGCGAGAGCTGCCTCGCCTGGGCTCGCCAGCTTGAGATTGCGGCCAGCGAGGCCTACATCAACGAGCACGACGACCAGGCGGTGCCGCCAACCATCGACAGCCCGCTCGCTCAGTGACCGAGGCAAGCGTCTCGATTTTGAGCCGGGCGCAAGCGCAACAGCATCCGCCGGGCTCTCCCACCTCACCAACCGCGCAGTCCGGTACCCGCGCCCCGACCACGGCCATGCCCGTGCGAGTGGTCCCGAAGGACGACGAGTCGCTCACATCGTGGATGGACCGGATAGCAGGTCACTTCAACCTGACGACCGGCGAGACGCTCCGCGGCCTCGGGCTCCTAGCAGAGCGTTCCCAGCGCATCCCACTCTTCGGCGTCCTGCTCGCCGACGAGCACTACCACCGCATCAGTGCCTTAACAGGCGTCGCTCCGAACCGGGTCCACCTGACCCTCTTGGCCCGGTTCGGTGGATCGGCGATCGACCTCGCCGGACTCACGACCGGGGTGGCGGCCGGACAGGTAGCGAGCCGTGAATGGGCACTGTTCTGGGGTAGCCGCGCCTGCCCCGCTTGCCTTCACGATTCCGGCGGCGCGTGGAGCGTCTGGTGGAAGCTCGGCTTGGCCGTGGCCTGCCCCATCCACCGTCTTGTGCTGATCGACACCTGCCCAGCGTGCGGCAAACCGATCCGCCGGGGGACCTTGGGGCGGGGACCGGCGACGCTGTCCACAGTGCCGAGGCGGACTATCTGCGGCGAGCGAACGGCCACTGGCACATGCGACTTTGACTTGGCGACGGCCGAATGCGTCGTGTCGGACGAGCGGCTGACCCACGCCCAGCTACGCGTCTGGGACCGGGTTGCGGCCCGTGACCGGCGATGGATCGTCGCAGTTCGTGAGGCCGTAGCTCTCGTTCGTCGTCTCGCTTGCCCAGGCGACCTATGGCTTCAGCCGACAGCGACGACATCGGCGTTCGCCCGGGAGGCCGAGCTTCGGGACCGGCTGCGGCGGAAGGGGGAGCCGGCTGCCTCCTACACCACCCTTCCGCCGTCCGTCGCCGCCCTCGCCGCGGTGCTTCCGACGGCTGTCGATGTGGTCGACGCCGAGAATGCAGACGACTCGGTGGGATGGCTGGTGGAGATTGCACGGCGGGCCGGGTTCGAGGGGTGGCGGTTCGTCGTGGACCAGCTCGGCTTCTCCTCAGTGGTCGCTGACAACTGGCGGACGGCAGTGCGACCGCATGTCGGCTTCTCGGGCGCGGGGCGGAGGTGCGCAGCCGGCGCTGGCATCCAGGCACGTCACATCCCTCAGGCCGCCCCCGACGAGGAGTGGGAACGTATAGCCACCAACGTGCCTGGCACCGCCATCGAGACTGGCAGGACATTCCTGGCGCTTGCCGCGGTTCGGGCAGTTGAAGGTTGTTCGTGGGCCGCCGCCGGCGAGCGGCTCGGGTTGGACGAGGCGATGGGCGTTCGCATCGGCGACGTCGTAGCCCGCCGTGTGCTCGATCACGACATGTTCTGGGCTGCGGTCACTGGCTTCGTGCGTCGCCTCGCCGTCGAGCCCGCAGATTATCGGTTGCGCCGGGATCGCCTAGAGACCCTCTGGGAGATCGATGAGTCATGGCTGACCGACACCTGCAAACACCTTGGCATCCTCCGCGGCTATGGCGTGCGGCGTCGGTACGCGGCCGGTTGGGTCTGGTGCGAGGTGACAGGGGGCCTGTTCTGCAATTCACCGGCTTGGGCCATGGCCGTCGAGACCGGGGCGCGGCCCGACTCGCTTCGGCAGAGCTACCGGCGCTTCTGCCTGAATGTGCCTACTGCGCTCGGGGCGGAGCTGCTGGAGAAGGTCGGCGGACTGGGCCCACCGGGTTCACTGTCACACCCCATCGATATGGTTTCGGAATGGTAATGAACGCCCCCACCCAGCCCCGATGGGAGGTGCCGCGGCCGCGCAGCCGAACCTAGGAGGTGCGCCATGCCGCAGACGGCACCGCGGTCGAAGCCGCGTTCACGCAAGACGACGAGAAAGACATACCCCCCTCCGAAGGAGGGCCAGCTCTTCCTCCGCTGGATTGATGACAACGGGAAGGAGCACCGCCAGCCTCCGCTTGAGGCAGACACCGCCCGCTTCTTCCTGAACCGTCCAGTCCGGAAGTTCGGACGCTACCCCGGCATGAAGAACTTCCCCGGCAAGTACTGGTCGGCAACGACTGGCCGCCATCTCGAACATGAGAGTTGGAACGAGAGAGCGTGGGCGATGGTGCTCGACTTCGACCCCACCGTTACGGGCATCGTGTCGCAGCCCTTCCAGCTCATCGGACGCCAACCGGATGGACTCTGGCGCCACACGCCGGACTACCTGGCCGAGCGCCGGGGGCGGCCTCGGCTGGTCCTCGACATCCACCCGGAGGACCAATCGCAGCAGGAAGACTTTCGCCGGCTAGCCGAGCGAACCCGCTTGGTGTGCGAGGACTTCGGCTGGGAGCACCGGGTCGTCCACGATGTGCCAGACCAGCTCCTCAAGAACATCGACTTCCTCGGCGCGTTCCGGCGTTCGTTTCCGGATCCGTTCGGCTTTCGTCCTCGTCTGCTGGAAGCAGCTACTGAGGCGATCACCCCCAGCGACCTCTGCGACATGGTTGGCGAGCCGATCGTGGTCATACCGCAGCTCTTTCGCCTGTGCTGGCTCGGCTTCCTCCGGTGGGATTTGATGCTCCCGTTCCGGTACTTCGTTACACCAATCGTCGCCCCCAGCGAGACGAATGTTGAACGGAGCGCGGCATGACAGCAGTAGAGATCACGGTCGAGCCAGCGCTGCGGCCCCGCAGGGTAGGGGTCGGCGACACCATCCACGTGGACGGGCGGCCGGCCCGGATCGCAACGGCTGACCCCGACAGCGGCCCGGACATCTTCATTCTCGCCAGTGAGGGTGGAGCCGTCGCTGTCTCGCCCAACGAGCTGGTCTTCAACCCGAGGATTTCGATACCCGGGGTCGGGACGAAAGATGGCCCCGCCCCCCCAGTCGGCGCGAAGCTCCTGACGCCGAGCCTCCGGACGTTCGCAAGGCTGGTGGGCGACGACGCTATGGAGAAGGCGCAGGCACTGGCCTGGCACATCAACGAGTGCGAGACCGGATATAAGGACCGTCGCAATTACCTCGGCGTAACTCCCGACCCGCGCTACGACCTCAGCTTGGTCCCTGGTCAAGCCACTCGTGAGAGGGCCAAGGTGGCCGAGTTGAAGGGCACGCCTCTTGAAGTAGCGCTGCCCATGCTGCGCAAACTGCGCACCAAGTACAAGAAGTCGGGGTACGACCCCTGCTCTCTCGTGAGCGGATACCTCATCCGCAGGCGGTCATCCACGGACATTCGAGATGCGATGGTCGCCATCATGCGAGAGCACGTCGCCCTGAGGATCAGCAAGTCGAAGGTCACGCGGCTCGTTGCCGGCACCGAGGCCTGGCTTGAGGTGAAGAAGCTCCCCGGGTTCGCCAGCGCCGAGCGGCCAATCCCCAGAACGATCAACCGTTGGATCAAGGAGGACCCGGTCCTCGACGCCTACTTCCGACGGGCCGCCGACACAAACCGTTCGGATGCGCTGAAGCCAGAGGAGTCGAACCAGTTCTTCTCGGCACGCGCGACCCGACCGGGCCAGTACATCCAGATCGACACCTGGGAGGTCCCCGTCCGGGCCCTCGGATCCGATGGGAAGCCGATGAACGTCCGCCTCGTCTTGGCGGTCGACGTCTACACGAGGATCCCCCTTGCGTGGCGGTTCGTCCCGATGGCCGAGAAGTCGGTGGACATCGCTCTGCTGCTTGCGCACATGCTCACCCCGGAGCCGATGCGACCGGACTGGGAGGACGCGGCGAGGTTCCACTACCTCAACCTGCCGATCAAGCCTCTTTGCGATCTCGACGAACGACTTCGGTGGGCGTCGGTCAAGCCGATCATCATGCCGGAGTGCATCTTCATGGACAACGGCAAGCCGTACGACTCGATCCACTTCCGGCTCGCGTGTGAGCGTCTCGGGATCTCCATCCAGCCTTCCCGCGTCATGCACCCGACGGACAAGGCCATCGTGGAAAACACGTTCCTCGCCCTGCAGACCCTCTGGGCCCAGGTACTGAACGGGTACAAGGGCGGCAACGTTCGCGACCGTGGCGCCAACCCGGACCTCGACGCCTTCTTCACGCCGGAGCACTTCGACGAGATGTTCACGGAGTTCATCATCACGGCGTGGATGAACCGCATCCACCGAGGGCTGGCGGGGGTGCCGGAGTTCCCTGGCGACGACGTCACCCCCTTGAGGATGTACGAACTTGGCGTAATGGCGAGTGGATTCATCTACTACCCGTTGTCACTGACCACTTACCTCGACCTCCTGCCGGTGCATGTGTGCGCCATCAACGACAAGACGATCACGATCGAGACTCGCAAGTACCGGGGCCCTGTCCTCGCCGCCCTGACGAAGCGGTCGCCCTACACCGAGTGGTCAGGCAAGTGGCCTATCGCCCAGGATCCTCAGAACATCACTCGCGCCTTCGTCAAGCATCCCGAGACCAACGATTGGCACGTCTTGGAGTGGGAATACGCCCAGGCCTACGGCGCTCCCATGAGCGACTACCGGTGGCGCATGGCGCGAAGCCTGGCGGCCGCCGACCGTGGTGGAAGGCGTCCGTTGGACAGCATGGACGTCGTCCAGAAGGCCATCGAGATCAGGGACAGGTGCATCTCTAGGGCTCTGATGACCGAACAGGAAGCCTCACGGGAGCGGGCGCTCGATGACGAGCGGACCCGGATGGCCGTCCACATTCCCACCGGGTTCGACGGCGTCGTACGTACCGACGACGGTGGTGAGACCGCTTCAAACGTACTGAACCCCGACATTCGGGATGCCGAGCCGGCGGCGTATCCCGATGACCTGTACAGGGAGGTGCTCCCGTGAGTGAGCCAGCACGGGACCTGCCCGCCGAGGCCGCGGAGGCCCTCGACCTGAAGCTCGATCTAGGCCACCCCTGGTACCGGACCGACAACCTCACCAACTACGAACGATTCGCCGAGTGGGCTGAGGCGACGTATCCCGAGTTGCCGCTGCTGACGCGGGCTGAACGTGCCGACCTCCCGGGAGATCTACAGGCCCGCTACGACGAGTGCCGCTTGTGGCACAACCTCCACCTGCGACAGGTCGACACGCCGCTCATCACGAGGGTCCGAGCGGAGATGGATCAGCGACTCGCCTACAACGCAGGCGTCGAGGACGGTCGCAAGCACCTGATCCTTGACGGGGAGGGCGGTCTCGGCAAGTCCACCGCGGCGCGTGACTACGCACGTAAGGCCTTCCATGACTTGTCCTCTGCCGGGGAGGGCGGGCCCACGGTCCCAGTGGTGTGGGTACAGGTCCCCGCTACGCAGGGCATCGAGCCGTTGATCGACGCGATTTCCCGTTACGTCGGTTGGGTGTTCGGTCGGGGAACCGTTGGCCGAAAGGCTGGGTTGCTCGCCGACTTCCTCGTCAGGTGCGGCACCGAGCTAGTGGTGCTGGACGACGGGCACCGCCTCCACGAGCAGCGACGCAGCAAGGAGCCGACGATCAACTTCCTCAAGTGGTTCTCGGACGCTGGCCGCGTCGGCTACCTCATGACGGCCGTCGACCTCCGTTCGAAGGGCTGGTTCCAGGAATCCCGGAACGACACCCAGTGGTGGGAGCGGGTGGCGGTCATCGACGTTCACCGCAACTTCGGCACGGACGAGATGGACGCTTCTCTCTGGAAGGGTCTCATCCTGGAGCTTGAAGAACGTCTGCTCCTACTCGACCACACCCCGGGGACCCTGGCCAGCGCGACCATGGCCAAGTATCTATATAAGAGGGCCGAGGGCCGGATCGGTCGGCTCGCCGAGCTGCTTGGGTATGCGTCCAGGACTGCGATGAACGACGGCACCGAGAAGATCACGAAGGCGCTGCTTGAACAGACAACGACGAGCGGTACCGCCCAGCTCTTCAAGCCCAGCCCCCCATCCGAACGCGCGCCCTGAGCCACGGTCAAAGAGCCGCCATGACGAGGGGCGTGCGTCGCGTGGATCACGCCGGGACGAACTCGGGCCTGCCAAGCCCTGGCTTGACAAACTCGTCGCATCTTCGACGACCAGCTCAGCCATTCGCCTCCTCCGGAGTCCGGAGAGAGCCTCCTGGGATACCTGGAACGGGTCGCCCGAGACTACGGGGCCCCCACAGGACTCGTGCTCGAACATCTCGGCCCCGGAGTGTGGCGGGCGGGCCGACCTCAACGGTCAGCCTTTGGGGTCGCCCTCGCTGAGCGCGACCGAGAGCGCCTCCATACGATTCTGCGTGTCAGCAAATCCTTCCTCGAAGAGTCTGTCCTCACCGCGTTTCATCACCGTGGGCTGAATTTCCCAGTCGGGTCTCTGAACGATCCACAAGGGGCTGCCACCGCGGCTGCTGGGGACTGGGCGGACAGGAGAGGTTCCAGCGCCTGTCCGGATTGCCTGCTTGAGAACGTGTTGTGGCCAACGAGATGGCGGGTTCATTGGTCAGCGGTCTGCGGCAGCCACGGGACGAAGCTGTTCGACCGTTGCCCTTCCTGCGCCGGGCGGCTGATGGCTGTCCAGGACAGGGCCGACATGGTCCCGGGGACAGCCCAGTGCCATTGCGGGTATGACCTCCGCCAGGCTCCGGGGGAACTGGCCTCTCCAACGCTCGTGGCGCTGCAGGGCTGTTTCGACCGAGGTATGGCCGGTAGCCCCATTCGAATGGCCGGCGACCTGCTTCAACCGCATGCGTTCTTCACGGTGTTCAAGTTGCTCGCACGGTGCGTGCGGCTGTCCGGAACCGACCTTCATGGGAACGCCTGGGCGCCTGCTATGAAGCCACCAGACAGGGGGAAGGCGGGGGATCTCTCCATCACCGTCGTCCAGCCGCTCATCGAGCGTACCGGTGTGATTCTCGAACTCGGACCCGCCGAGGCTGAGATGGCAGCCCACGATCTAATAGGACGCGCCAGGAAGAAGTACCCCTCGGTGGGAGCTGCCCAGCAGCTTCGCCGCGCTGGTCTCGCCGCGTCTGAGGTCGGCCGGGTGGGCAGGGCCCTCCTTGCACCACCGTTGTAGCCGGGAGTCGGACGCTGGCGACCAGGCCGACCCGTTCGGCCGGCGGAGCTGCGCGTCGGCTCTGGCCCAACACCGGCCAGGGGCGTCGTCCACTCGCCGTCTCGCGGCGAGAGACGAATCAGAACCATTCCGGCCACTGAAGAATGGCGGACCCGACGCGGCAGCTTCCTACGGGCTGATCGCCAATCGCCGGGCCCGACGAAGCGCCGGGCCGGCAACGTCGCGCAGGTACGCCCGACCGAGCTGGCCCCAGTTGCGCGCCGGATGCCTCAGCGAACACCAGACCGCGTCGCAGTCACCAACGCTCACGAGAGCTAGGTGGTCGTCCACCTGGACAACGTTGTCGAGCACCATTTCCACGGCCTGGTGTGTGGACCATTTCTGGCCACGACCTTGAGACTGGATCACCGTGGGCTGCAGCGCCTCGATCGTCGCCCGGAGGTGGCGGCTGCAGTTGCGGATCATGGTCGGCGATGGGGTGCCTTCCCTCCCCGCGCCTGGACGGCGGGAACACAGGACAGAGTTCGCCATGGCGTAGGCGTCAAGCACATGGACCATGCCCGCCGGCGTCGAGAGCATCTCGCCCTGCGGATCAGCACCCGGCTCGCCGCCGAAAAGGAGGCGGAGCGCAGTGGTGACCCCCGCCATGTGCTGGTTGCGTTGGCCGAAAGTTTCGGGAATGCGCGCTCGAATTTGCTCGCGCCTCTGGCCCAGAGTGACTGGCGCTCCGTCGTCGCCGACCTGAATCGACACGACGAGGATCCGCAACGGGCGGCCTGCCGACTCCGTTGCGTAATGGTCACCGACATAGGACGACTGCCCGGCGGCGAACCCGTCCCGCCCCACGGACGAACTGCAAGAGGGGCCGCTCGTGCAACAGAATTGGTTCACCTCGTCGAGCACCTGGCCGCGTAGCCGCGCATCAAGCTCAGCTCGATAGTGCTTCGAGGCTTCGACATCGGTTCGCGCTTCCAGCACGGCCACACTGTTATCTAACGTGCGAGTCAGCGGCGCACAGATTCAGTCGTGCGATCGGCCTCGCCTCATGCCTGGCCCGGGACTTGGACGGATGGTGTCCGTCCCCGGGGTCTTGGAAAGATGGCGTCCGTCGGGGGCCACACCAGCGGGTTCCGCTGGCGGGCACACTCCGGCTCCTATCTTTCGCAAGCTTGGACCCATAAGTGTCCCCGGCCACGAGGGGTCGCTGTCGACCTCCCACGCCAACAGCCCCGACGACGCCCTGCGCCGGCTGGAGACGATGGTGCTCATGGCCGACGTCGGCCTTCCCCTGGCCGCGGTGCGCACGCAGGTGGAGGCCGCCCTCGACCTCGTGGTCCAGGTCGCCCGCCGGCCGGACGGCTCGCGGCGCGTCGTCGGCGTGGCCGAGGTCGTGGAGCGGTCCACATGGAGCCTCGACGACGGGCCCGAGCCGCCCCGCACCCGGCCCGTGGTCGTCGGCGACGGTGTCATCGCCCTCCCCGAGCGGCCGCCCAGGGCCCCTGCCTGCCCCCCGCCCGATCCGGCGTGGATACAAACCATGACTCGGCGCGGGGCGGCCCCGCCCGGGCCGGATCGACGGCCATGACCGGCGTCTTCTTCGTCACGGCCATGTCGGTGGTCTGCCTGGGGGCGGCCCTCAGGGCGGCCTGGAGGTCCAAGTCGGAGGCAGACGGTGGCCGGGCGGTTGCCCCGACCGCCGATGGGGGTACGCGCCGCCAGGCGTCTCCCGAGGCCGGTGCCTCCGCCCTGGTTGGAGCCGGCCCTGGCCGATGCCGCCGTCGACATTCCGGCCGCTACCGCCTGGATCGGCTGGTTGGCCACCTTGGCGTCGGCCACGGCCGTGGCTGCTCTCGTGGCCGGCCCGGCCGTCGCCGTGCTCGCGCTCCTGGCCGTCGGCTTCATCCCCCCCCTCGCCCTCCGCTCCCGTCGGGGCCGGGGCGACAGTCGCACCGAGCGCGATCTGCCCCTGGCCCTCGAGACGATCGCCCGGTCGCTGCGGTCGGGCGCATCCGTCCGCCAGGCGATCGCCGAGGCGTCGGCCACCGGCGGGCCGCGGCGGGCGGCGGGCCCGGGGCGGGGCCGGGAGCGCGGTCGAGGGCGACTCCAATCCGAGCTAGCCGTCGTCGCCGAGCAGGCCGGCCACGGGGTCGGGCTGGTGCAGGCCCTGGAGGCCCTGGCCGTCCGCCGGCCCAGCCCGGGGATGCGGCTGGCGGTGGCGGCCCTGTGCCTCGGAGTCGACACCGGAGGGGCGCAGGCCCGGGCGGTCGACGGCGTGGCCGCCACCATGCGCGAACGCCTGGCGCTGGAGGCCGAGGTCCGGGCCCTGTCGTCGCAGGCCCGCATGTCCGCCCTGGTCATCGGGCTGGCGCCGCTCGGCTTCGGGGCCTTCGCCGCCGCCACCGATCCCCGTACGTCCCAGTTCCTCCTGCACACCGCCGGGGGCCTGGGCCTGGTGTGCGTCGGCCTCCTCCTCGACGGTGTCGGGTGGCTCTGGATGCAGCGCCTCTGCCGGGTCACGACGTGAGCCCGGTCACCCTCCTCAGCCTGGCCTGGATGGCGGTCGTCGTCGCCATCGGATGGCGGTGGCGACCCGGTCCGAACCGGATCCGCACCCTCGTCGATGACAGATCGTCCGACACGGGCCGGCTACGGGCCGGGCGCCGCCTGCGGGCCGGGCACCGGGGCGACCGGAAGCCCGGGAGGCACCGCGGCGCCGGTCGGCTCCCGGTCCTGAACGGTGGCGTCGGGCGGCTCGCGGTCGCGGTCGGCGCAGCAGTGCTGCGCCGGCTGGGCCGGCCGGCTGACCCCGGCGATGCCCGTCGCCTCGGCAACGCCATCCTGGCCGGGGCGGCGGCCCTGCCCGTGCTCCCGCCCGCCGCCCTGCCGCTGGCCTTGATGGCGTGGGCCGCTCCGGGGATGAAGGCCAAGCGCAGCGAGCGCCGGCGCCTGGCGGCCCTGGCCAGCGACCTCCCCGACGTGGTCGATCTCCTGGTGCTGGCGGTGGGCGCCGGTCTCACCGTGCAGCTGGCCGTGCGCAGCGTGGCCCGACGGGCGCCGGGGCCCCTCGGCGCCGAGCTGGCCCGGGCCTGTGACGAGGCGTCCCTCGGCCGGCGCCTCGCCGACGCGCTCGACGACCTGCCGACACGGGCGGGGGAGGCCTGCCGCCCGCTGGTCGCCGCCCTCCTCGCCTCCGAGCGCTACGGCGCACCCCTGGGGCCGGGACTCGAGCGCCTGGCCTTCGAGGTCAGGGCCGACCGGCGTCGGCGGGCCGAGGAGGCGGCCCGCAAGATCCCCGTCAAGCTCCTCTTCCCGTTGGTGAGCTGCACGCTCCCCGCCTTCGCGCTGCTCACCGTGGCGCCACTCATCGCCAGCGCCGTCCGGTCGCTGCGCCTCTGACGTCCACGTCGTTCAACTGCAAGGAGCACCCATGCTCGCCATCTACATCTACGCCATCACCCTGCTCGGCGGACACGGCCGCGCCCGTACCGACGAGCGGGGCCAGGCCTCGGCCGAGTACGCCCTCGTACTGCTGGGGGCGGCCGCCATCGCCCTGCTCATCGTGGCCTGGGCCACCAAGACCGACCTGGTCGAGAAGCTCCTCGACGCCGTCGTGAAGGCCATCACCGGAAAGGTCAAGTGAGGGGCGGCCACGCCACGAGGGGAACGCGCGACGAGGGCCAGGCTGCGGTCGAGCTGGCCCTCGTCCTTCCCCTGGTCGCCATCCTGCTGCTCGCCCTGCTCCAGGTGGGACTCATCGTGCGCGACCAGATCCTCGTCATCCATGCCGCCCGGGAGGCGGCCCGGGAAGCGGCCGTCGATGCCGGAGCCGACGTCCCGGCGCGGGCGGCGGCAGCCAGCTCCACGCTCGATGCCAGCCGTCTCACGGTGGAGTCCAGCGGCCGCGGCGCCCCGGGCAGCAGGGTCAGGATCCACGTGAGCTACCGGGCTCCCACCGACGTCCCACTGGTCGGTGGTGCCCTACCCGACGTCACCTTGGAGGCATCTGCCACAATGAGGGTCGAACGGTGACCGTCCGACCACTGGCGGCGGCCAGGTTGGGGGGAAACCGGGTTCTACCGGTGGTTTGACCACACAGAGTGCTCAAACCACCTTTCTGAGCAGGAAATGGACCATCAAGGCTGGACCCGGGGTGAGAATTCTGGTACCTACATGCTGATGGCACGTAGTTGCCACTCGGGGCGCGGTATGTCGGGCATTCGGCTCGGCCACATCGGGAGGAGACAGAACAGCATGAGCATGTTCCGCCGAATCGGGGCGATCGCCCTTTCGGCTCTCGTTGTCAGCGCGTTCCTCGTTCTCCCGTCCCCTGCATCGGCAGAAACCGTTCAGACGCGGGCTGAGAGCTTCAAGGGCGCGGCGAACGCCCGGGCCCTCAATCTCATCCTCTTGGGCAACGCCATCACCATCGGCGCGTCGGGCATGGAGATCTCCAGCGCCGGTCCGTCGGCCAAGGCCTCCGGTGGCGGCCTCCTGCTGGCCCCCGGCACCGTCAGCACGATCGAGACCACCGGCCCCGGCCAGGTCCTCGCCCCGCCCAAGGCGTGCCTCCTCGCCCTTCCCCTCCTCGGGCTGCTCAACGTCAACCTGGCCTGCGGTGAGGCAAAGGTCGACAGCACGGTCGGTGCCCCCCAGGCCTCGGCCACCGGCTCCGTCGCCGCCATCGACATCGGTGGCCAGCAGATCCTCGCCCTACTCGCCCCCGTCCTCGACGCGCTGACGCCGCTGCTCGACCAGGTCATCGGTACCGTTACGGGCCTACTGAACCCGCTCCTCGGAGGTCTCCTCCCCGGGCTCGTCAGCACGCTCGGCCTCGACCCCAACACGTCCCTCGTGCAGAGCCTGGTCGACGGCCTGAAGAAGGCCACCCAGCTGGCGACCGTCCGCCTGGGCAACTCCACGTCGCAGGGCATCAGCGAGCCGGGCAAGGTCAGCGCCATCGCCACCGCCCAGGGCGGCCAGATCGACGTGCTGCCCGGCCTCGCCCTCGGCGGCGCCCCGCTACTGTCCATCGTGGTCGGCTCGGCCAAGGCCACCTCGGTCTTCGACCGCTCGGGCGGCACCAGCACCCCCGGCTTCGACGCCGCCATCCTCACCGTCAAGCTCGGCCTGCCTCTCCTGGGAACCCTCACCGAGATCCCGGTCAAGCTGGGCGCTCCGCTCACCCTGCTCGCCGGAACCCCCCTCGAGTCCACCATCACGCTCGGGGCCGGCAAGACCACCACCAACGCCGACGGCAGCGTGTCGTCGGTCGCCGACGGCGTGAAGATCGAGCTGCTCAAGGGCATCAGCGGCGGCATCGTGCTCGAGCTGGCGCACGCCGAGAGCGCCCTCGCCGGGCAGTCGCAGATCCTCACCCAACAGGCCGTCGTCGAGCCCGACGCCGTGCTGGCCAAGACCGGCAACGACCCGTGGCTGCCGATGGCCGGCTTCGTCCTCCTGCTGGCCGCCTTCACCACTCGCCGGCTCGTCGTGGCCCGGCCCGGTGACCGCCAGCACCCCGCCGACCGCTAAATCGCCCGCACTGCCTGCGACGGTGCCGGTGGCTCCGGTACCGTCGAGGAGCATCCGAAATCGAACGCATTGATCCGAGGTAGTGGCGCGTGCTCATAAACCTTCTCCGCTCCCACCGCTGGGTCCGGGTCAGCCTTTCCGGACTGTCGGTGGTGCTGCTCCTCGGTGGTGTCGCTCTGGTCGGTTACCCCTTCTTCACCAACGCCTGGCAGGGCCGGATCCAGGCCCGGCTCGATGACCAGCTCGTCAGCCCCGAGCTCCAGCAGGCCTACAAGGAGGGCAAGGTGGAGACGGGCGACAGCCTCACCCGGATCCGCATTCCCGCCATCGACGTCGACGTGGTCGTCGTCGAAGGGATCACTCCGAGCGCGCTGCGGGCGGGGGCCGGCCACTACCCGCAGACAGCACTGCCGTGCGAGGGGGGCAACGTGGCCATCGCCGGCCACCGCACCACCTACGGACGACCGTTCGGCAACCTCGACCAGCTCCGGGCAGGTGACACCATCGACCTCATCACGCCCGTCGGGGCCTGCCAGTACAAGCTCTCCAAGGACCCGTTCGTCGTGCCTCCCACCGAACTGGGTGTCATCGCCGAGACCCCCGACAGGGTGCTCACCCTCACCACCTGTCACCCCAAGGGTTCGGCCGCCCAGCGCCTCGTCGTCCAGGGCTCCTGGGTCTCGGACATCAAGGCGGCGTGACCGAGAGCCCTGCTCCGCCGCGCCGCCGCGGGCTGGACCGCATGGGCCGGGTGGCGAGCGGGGCGGCCGTGGTCGTGGTGCTGATCGTCGGAGGGGCCGCGCCGGCCGCTGCCGAGCCCACCAGGACGATGTCGATCGACCCCACCGGCGACGTCTCCGCTCCTCCCACCGCCACCGGCACCTTCAAGTCCTCGTCGCTGCTGGAAAAGATCGTGGCCGTGAGCCTGAAGCTGTCGCCCAAGGGTCCCACCGGCGGCAGCCCGGTCACCGAGGACGGCTGCGCGGTGGCGTCCGCCGGCGAATGCGACACCGGCAGCATCACCTTCTCCTGGGAGCTCCCCGCCCTGGCGTACAACGGCCCCTACGTGGTGGAGGCGACCGGCACCCACTGCGACGCGCTGCTGTGCCTCGGCCGCGCGACGACCTCGGTGACTCCGGTCGAGTTCCGCCTGGGCGCCGAACCCAAAGCCCCCACCGACCTGCGGGCGGTGCCGGGGGACGACCGCAGCGTGGAGGTGTCCTGGGCCCGGAACGGCGAGCCCGACATGCTGTACTACGCCCTGTTCCGCCAGGATCCGGGCGGCCAGCCCCGGCGGATCGGCAACGACATCAAGCAGCCGGCGTCGGGCCGGCCGGCGTTCACCGACACGAGCGTGGCCGGAACCAACGGCGGGGAGTTCGTCTACACGGTGGTCGCCGTCCGCAACGGCCTCACGGGCGACGACAAGTCCACCAAGCTCTCCAAGGCCTCGGCCAACCGCAGCATCACGGTCGCCGCCCCGCCCACCACCACCACGCCGCCGGGCGACCCCGCCGCCCCGCCGTCGACGCTCCCCGGCCAAGGGACCGACATCTCGACATTCCTCGCCGGCCAGGCGCCGACTCTGCCCACCCCTCCACCCATCTTCCTCGACCTGCCCGATACCGGATTCGGCGAGTCCCTCCCCTTCGGCAGCCTTCCCGGCGAAGACGAGGCCGAGCCGGGCGAGGAGGACGCGGTGCTCCCCGAGTCCCCCCGGCAGCGGGAGATCGCCGAGTTCAAGCGCGGCCGGCCGCTGATCCCGGTGGCGGCGGGTGCGATCCTCCTCGTCCTGGCCGGCCACATACGGCTGCTGAACGTGCGCACCAGGGCCGTCCCCGAGAAGCTTCCGCCGGGGACCTACGTGGCCCGGGCCCTCGAGGCGGCCCGGTCCACGCCGATCCCCGTCGACGTGGCGGCCGCCGTGGCCAACGGCAGCCGACACCGTGCACCGCCGGACGACGACCTGGCCGGCCTGCCGGTGTGGGCCGAGTTCGAACCGGTGTCGGCCTTGGGTCTGCTCGATGCGTCCGCCCCCTATGACGACGCGCCGGAGGACGCCGACTTCGCTCTCTACGCCCCCCACCGGCCCGACCCGGCCGACGACAATGACGGTGCCGACGCGGGATGGGCCATGTCCTCGCTCGCCGCCGCGAACGTAGCCGAATCGATCGTTGAGCCCGGACCCAGGTCAAAGGGCGAAACGAGGGCCGAGGCCAAAGCGGCGATCGCCCGAGCTGCAGCGGAGTCCAAGAAGGCCGACGCCCTCGCCGCCGCCGAGGCGGAGGTGGAGGCGGCGCAGGCCAGGACCGAGGCGGATGCCCGGGCGGAGGCGGATGCCGAGGCGGAGGCGGAGGCCCGGGCGGAGGCCTTGGCGGAGGCGGAGGCCCGGGCGGAGGCCTTGGCGGAGGCGGAGGCCTTGGCGGAGGCGGAGGCCTTGGCGGAGGCGGAGGCCTTGGCGGAGGCGGAGGCCTTGGCGCTGGCCCTGGCGCGGGCGGCGGCCAAGGCCGAGGACCGGGCCAGGGCCGACGACGAGGCTCGGGCCAGAGCCGACAAGGCCAGGGCCGAGGCGGCGACCAGGGCCGAGGCGAAAACCAGGGCACAGGAGGCCAAGGCCGACAGGGCGAGGGTCGAGGCAGCCGCGAGGGCCGGTGCGAAAGCAAGTGCCGCAAGGGCCAGGGCCGACAAGGCCAGGGCCGAGGCAGCAGCCAAGGCCGAAGTGGCCTCCAGGCTCGAGGAAGTCAGAGCCGACCGCGCCAGGGTCGAAGCGGCCGCACGAGCCGCGGAAGCAAGGTCCGAGGCAGCGAGCGCGGACCAGGCGAGGACGGACCAGGCGAGGACGGACCAGGCAAGGGCCGAGGCGACGAGGGCCGAGCAGGCGAGGGCCGACGCGGGCAGGGTCGTGCAGGCGAGGGCGGACCAGGCGAGGGCGGACCAGGCGAGGGCGGACCAGGCGAGGACGGACCAGGCGAGGGCGGAGCAGGCGAGGGCGGAGCAGGCGAGGGCGGACCAGGCGAGGGCGGACCAGGCGAGGGCGGACCAGGCGAGGGCGGACCAGGCGAGGGCGGACCAGGCGAGGGCGGACCAGGCGAGGGCCGAAGAGGCGAGGGGCGACGCGGACCCCCGGGCCGACGTCGAGGAGACGGCCGAGGCGGTCGGCAAGGCCGGCGCGGGCGCGGAGTCCCGGGCGGAGGCGAGCGCTCCGGCCCGAGCCCCAGCCCGGGCAGGACGCAGGGCGGGGCGCGCCGAGCGCAAAGCCGGGGCCAGGGTTCGGGCCGCGGCGACAGCGGGGGCGGAAGCAGGAGCCGAGGTCGCCGGCGAGTTCAGGGCGTTGCTGGCCGCGGAAGCCGCCGCCGACGTCCTGGCGCGGGCCGAAGCGGAGACTGCAGCCCAGGCGGGGGCGAGGGCGGACGTGGAGGCCGCGGCCCAGAGGCGAGCCCGCACAGAACGCGAGGCGCCGGCACAGGCCGAGACGAACGCCGGGACGAAGGCCGCGACGGCGGCCGACAAGGAGCCGGGAAGAGCCGCGAAGGAGCCGGAGGCGGAGCTCGACCCCGAGCTTCTCTACGACTTCGACAGCGAGTCCCGGTGGTCAACCGAGGCCGAGGCCGAGATCGAGGTCTTCGTCTCCCCCCGTCGGTAGGGCGCTTCAGGCCAGCAGCGCCGTCAGCAGGGCGGCGGCGCCGGCCTTGTCGAGGAACTCGTTGAGGTTGCCGCACTTGGGGGACTGCACGCACGACGGACAGCCGGTCGCGCACATGCAGCGCGACACCACCTCGAGGGTGGCCTCCAGGTGCCCCCGGCCGGCGGCGAAGCCCAGCTCGGCGATCCCGGCCCCGCCCGGGTAGCCGTCGTAGATCACGATCGTCGCCCGCCCGGTCTGCGATTGACGGTTGGTCGAGAGGCCGCCGACGTCCCATCGGTCGCAGATGGTGAAGAGGGGGAGCATGCCGATGGCGGCGTGCTCCAGCGCGTGCACGGTGCCCGGCACCCGGGCGGGATGGATGCCGGCGTCGGCCAGGAGCCGGTCGTCGACCACGTACCAGAAGGCCCGGGTCCGCAGGCGGGTGGGAGGAAGGTCGAGGGGCACCGTCTCGAGCACCTCCCGCGTCGACCGGCGGCGGCGCTGGTAGCCCGTCACCCGCTCCGTGACCTCCACCGCGCCCACGAACAGCTCGGCCCGGCCGACCCGCGCCTGATCGTCGACCCCGAGGAGGGCCACGTCGAGATCGGTGCGGGCCTGGGTCACCTCGTCCGCCTCGCACGGCTCGACCCAGGCCGCCCGGTCGTCGAGGTCGAGCCGGACCACCCGGTACTGGCGGCCCTGGTGCAGGTACAGGGCCCCCTGGTGGACGGTCGAGAAGGCCCGGCCCTCGTCGACCGTGCCGATCAGGCGCCCGTCGGCGTCGACGATGCGGTACTCCGACGACGACGACCCGGTGCGCAGGCCCACCGACGCCGCCGGCGCGCCCCCGCCCGCGTAGACCGCCCGGCCGTCTCGCAGCGCGAGCCGGTCGTCCATCACCAGCCGGCTCACGCCCTCGTCGAGGTCGTCCCCCCACCACGACTCGTCGGCCGGCGTCAGCGGCAGTTCGTAGGCGGCGCAGGCCAGGTGCGGGTCGAGGACGAACGGGTTGGACGGGTTCACCACGACCGGCTCCGGCGAACGGGTGAAGACCTCGGACGGGTGCGCCATCAGCCACTGGTCCAGCTGGTCCTCCCCCGCCACCAGCACGGCCGCCGACTGCTGGCGCTGGCGCCCGGCCCGGCCCGCCTGCTGCCACATGGAGGCGATGGTGCCGGGGAAGCCGTCGAGGATGCAGGCGTCGAGCCCGCCGACGTCGATGCCCAGCTCCAGGGCGCTGGTGGCGGCCACCCCCCGCAGACGCCCCCCGAACAGCTCGGCCTCGATCTCCCGCCGCTCCGCCGCCAGGTACCCGCCCCGGTAGGGCCGGATGAGCCCGGCCAGCCCCATCCCGTCGATCTGGGACGACCCCACCCGGCGCCGGGCCTCGGCCGCCACCAGCTCGGCCCCCCGCCGGCTGCGGGTGAAGGCGATGGCCCGCGACCCCCCCGCCACCAGCCCCGCCAGCAGCCGGGCCGACTGGCCGTGGCCGGAGGCCCGGGTGCCCGCCGCCTCGTCGACCACCGGCGGGTTCCAGAGCACGAACACCCGCTCACCCCGGGGCGACCCGTCGTCGATCACCTCGGCCACCGGACGGCCGCACAGGGCCGACGCCAGCGCGGCCGGGCGGCCGATGGTGGCCGAGCAGAACACGAACGTGGGATCGGACCGGTAGTGGGCGCACACCCGACGCAGCCGGCGCAGGACGTGGGCCACATGGGTGCCGAAGATCCCCCGGAGCGTGTGCAGCTCGTCGACCACGACGTAGCGCAGGCGGGACAGGAACCGGGCCCAACGCTCGTGGTGGGGGAGGATGCCGACGTGGAGCATGTCGGGGTTGGTGAGCACGACGGTGGCGGAGCGGCGGGCCCAGGTCCGGGCCGAGGGATCGGTGTCCCCGTCGTAGGTGACCGCCACCAGGCCCGGCACCCCGAGGCCGGCGAGCGACCGCAGCTGATCCTGGGCCAGGGCCTTGGTCGGGAAGAGCAGCAGGGCGGTGCCTCCCGCCAGCGTCGCCTCGGCCACCGGGAGCTGGTAGCACAGCGACTTCCCCGAGGCCGTGCCCGTGCTGACTGCTACGGAGGTACCGGACCGGGCCAGGTCGACCGCCGCCGCCTGGTGCGTCCACAGGCCGCCGGCGGGCACGCAGCCCGCCATCGCGTCGGGAAAGGGCCGGGCCGGCGACTGCACCCGGGCGGCGCGGGCCGGGATGCGCTCGACGTGCACGACCTGCCCGGCGTCGGCCAGGCCCGCCACCGTCGCCGCCAGGTCCACTGCTTCAGGTGCCGGCGCGGTCACGTCGGGTGACGGTGTTTAGCGGAGGGTGACCAACGGGGTAGCGTGAGTTCGAGCAACGGGGAGGAAAAGCACACATGGATCTGGGTCTCGACGTCACCGAACGGGACGGCTGGGCCGTGTTGAGCGTAACGGGCGAGGTCGACGTCTACACCGCCCCGAAGTTCCGCGAGCGCCTCATCGAGCTGGTCAGCGATGGGAAGTACCAGATCGTCGTCGACCTCGAAGGGGTCGACTTCCTCGACTCCACCGGGCTCGGCGTGCTGGTGGGGGGACTCAAGCGGCTGCGCAGCCACGACGGCGACCTCGTGCTCGTCTGCACCCAGAGCCGCATCCTGAAGGTGTTCGAGATCACCGGCCTCACCAAGGTCTTCTCCATCCACGATTCGGTGGATGCGGCCGTGGCCGGCGGTTCGTAGGGGAGCGCAGACCGACGACCATGCTCGGGGAGGCCGTCGAGCTCGAGATTCCGGCACGCGCCGAGTTCGTGGCGCTGGCCCGCCTGGCGGTGTCGGCCATGGCTGCAGCCGACGGGGAGCTGGCCGACGAGCGGGTCGACGACCTCAAGCTGGCGGTGTCCGAGGCCTGCACCAACGCCATCGAGGCCCACGGAGCCATCGACACCGACGAGCGGGTGACAGTCCGCTGCTGGGTCGACGACGCCGGCCTCGAGGTGCGCATCTCCGACCGGGGCCCCGGCTTCGACCCCTCCCGCCTGCCCGACCACCCCCCCGTCACCGACCCGGCGCGCCTCAAGTTCGAGCGAGGCCTGGGCATCCCCCTGATCCGGGCCCTCGTCGACGTGGTCGAGTTCAGCTCTTCGGGCAAGGGCACCGAGGTGCGCCTCGTCATGCGTCACGCCGCCAACGGCGACACCGAGAACCCCTAGAACCCCTGCCGGTGCCGTTCCGCAAACTCCTTCGTGAGCTCACCGTCCCCGTGGCGGAGCTCGACAAGGAGCAGCTGCGCACCTTCTGCACCAAGCTGGTGGGTGTCACGCCCATCGGCGAGTGCGTGGCCCGCCAGGAGATAACGGTGGCCGGGGAGATCTCCTCGCTGCGGATCGTCCCCCGGGCCGGATCGCCGTCGCTGGAGGCGACGGTCGGCGACGGCAGCGGCATGCTGGTCGTGGTCTGGACCGGGCGCCGCCGCATCGCCGGCATCACCCCCGGCCGCCGGCTCCTGCTCAGCGGGCGGGGCACCGACCAGGGGGGACGGGGGCGGATTCTGCTGATGAACCCCCGCTACGAGCTCCTCGCCTAGGCCCAGGCCTAGGCGCGCTGCGTCCCGGCGGGTCCGGGCGCTCTCGACGGGGCGCCGACCAGCAGGGTCTTCACCGCCTCCTCCGACTCGGGCGTCACCAGGACGAGCACCTCGTCGCCCGCCTGCATCATCGTCTCCCCTCGGGGGACGATCACGTGGCGGTCGCGCACGATCGCCACGATGGTGGCGTCACGGGGGACGCCCATCTCGGCGATGGGCGTGGCGACGGCGGGCGACACGTCGGCCAGGGTGACCTCGACCAGCCGGGCGTCCTTGAACTGCAGCAGGCGGACGAGGGAGCCCACCGACACCGCCTCCTCCACCAGGGCGGTCAGGAGGTGGGGCGTGGAGACCGAGACGTCGACCCCCCAGGTCTCGTTGAACAGCCACTGGTTGGCCGGGTGGTTGACCCGTGCCACCACCCGGGGGACGGCGAACTCCTGCTTGGCCAGGAGCGAGATCACCAGGTTGTCCTCGTCGTCGCCGGTGGCGGCCACCACCACGTCGACGTCGGCCAGCCCGGCGGCGTGGAGCGACGACACCTCGCAAGCGTCGGCGATGAACCACTCCACGTCGAGGCCCTGGCGCAGGCGGGCGACGAGGTCGGGGTTCTGCTCGATCACGAGCACATCGTGGCCGGCCTCCTTGAGGTCGGCGGCGATGTAGGTGCCCACGTTGCCCGCCCCGGCGATGGCGACCTTCACGCGCGCATCATCTCAGTGGCCCGCCTGACCCGTCAGCTTGGCCTCCAGCTCGTCGAGGGCGTCGGAGCGCACCGCCACGTGCAGCAGGTCGCCCTCCTGGCCCAGCAGGTCGGGACCACCCAGCCGGGCCTGGCCGGCCCTGGTCAGCGCCACCAGCCGCATCCGGTCACGGTCCTCCAGCTCCGAGAGCTTCCGGCCGGCCCACGGGGCCGGCAGGGACCGCTCCACCAGGGTGACGCCACCGGTGGCGTCGGTCCACTCGCTCACCGACTGTTCGGGGAACATCTTGCGCAGGACCTGGTCGGTGGTCCAGGCCACGGTGGCCACCGTCTGGATGCCCAGGCGCTGGTAGATCACCGCCCGCCGGGGATCGTAGATGCGGGCCACCACGTTGGGGATCTCGTAGGTCTCCCGGGCGATACGGGCGGTGACGATGTTGGAGTTGTCGCCGCTGGTGACGGCGGCCAGGGCCCCCGCCCCCTCGATCCCGGCCTGCTCGAGGTGCTCCCGGTCGAAGCCGAATCCCAGGACGACCTTGCCCGCGAACGACGGCGGCAGGTTGCGGAAGCTGTTGCGGTCCTTGTCGATCACGGCCACGGTGTGCCCGGCCTTCTCCAGCTCCACGGCCAGCTCGGAACCGACCCGCCCGCAGCCCACGACGATGACGTGCACGCGCGCCATGCAACACGCCCGGCGCCGCCCAGCACAACTCGTACGGGAAGGTCGCCGGGAGGATGTGGCCAGTTGTGGGCCCGAGGTGGGGGTCGAAGCCGTGGTGCCCCGCGGGCGGGTACCGTGACGCCCCGTGTACGCGGCACTGAAGCGGCTCCTGGTGGGACGGCCCATCGCCACGTCCGAGAGCGAGCACCAGCGGCTCTCCAAACCCGTCGCCCTCGCCACCTTCTCGGCCGACGCCATCTCGTCCACCGCCTACGCCACCGAGGAGATCCTCTTCGTCATCGCCGTGGGCTCGACCACCAGCCTGGCCGTCGGGCTGGGCAAGCTGGTGCCGATCTCGATCGTGGTGGCGATGCTCATCGCCATCGTGGTGGCGTCGTACCGCCAGACCATCCACGCCTATCCCAGCGGCGGCGGGTCGTATCTGGTCAGCCGCGACAACCTGGGCCGGACCCCGTCGCTGGTGGCGGGGGCGTCGCTGCTGGTCGACTACATCCTCACGGTGGCGGTGTCGATCTCGGCCGGCGTGGCCGCCATCGTGTCCCTGCCGGCCTTCCGCGACCTGGCCGAGCACCGGGTGGCGGTGGGCCTGGGCCTCATCCTGCTCATCACCATCGCCAACCTGCGGGGACTCAAGGAGTCGGGCCTCGTCTTCGCCTTCCCCGTGTACACCTACATCCTCAGCCTCACCCTGCTCATCGCCTACGGGCTGGGCCGTGAGCTCATCACCGGCGACATCTCGAAGGTCCCCCCGCCCTCGCCGGAGGAGTTCGACGGGATGCTGGCCGGGGGCGGGATCGGCCTGTTCCTCCTGCTCCGGGGCTTCTCCTCGGGCGCCGTGGCGCTGACCGGTATCGAGGCCATCGCCGACAGCGTGCCCGCCTTCCGCAAGCCCGAGGCCAAGAACGCGGCCACCACCCTGACGATCATGGGCTGCATCCTGGCCACCCTGTTCGTGGGGATCTCGGTGCTGGCCCACCACGTGGAGCCCTACCCCAGCCACGACGAGACCGTCATCTCCCAGATCGGACATGCCGTCTACGGCGGCGGTCCCCTGTACGTGATCCTGCAGTTCGCCACCGCCGCCGTCCTCGTCCTGGCCGCCAACACCGCCTACGCCGACTTCCCCCGGCTGTCGTCGATCATCGCCCGCGACGGGTTCCTGCCCCGCCAGTTCATGAACCAGGGCGACCGCCTGGTGTTCTCCAACGGCGTGGTCTTCCTGGCCATCGTCGCCGGCGCCCTGCTGATCGCCTTCGGGGGCATCACCACCGCCCTGATCCCCCTCTACGCCGTCGGCGTGTTCACCTCCTTCACCATCAGCCAGTCGGGGATGGTGAAGCGCCACCTCAACCTGCGGGCACCCGGCTGGCGCAAGGGCATCGTCATCAACGCCCTGGGGGCCACCGCCACCGGCGTGGTGCTGCTGATCGTGTCCATCACCAAGTTCACCAGCGGGGCGTGGCTGCCGATCGTGGTGATCCCTCTCATCATCGCCCTGTTCACCGCCATCAAGCGCCACTACGACCGGGTGTCGACCGCCCTCGTCATCCAGCCCGGCACCGCCCGGCCCCAACCCATCAACCACACCGTGATCGTCCTCGTGGGACGCATCCACCTGGGCGTGCTGAAGGCCCTGGCCTACGCCCGCTCGCTCAACCCCCAGCACCTGGTCGCCCTCTACGTCACCTATGAGGAGGAGGACAGGGAGGCGATGGAGCGGCAGTGGCGGGAGTTCAACATCGACATCCCCCTGGAGATCAAGTACTCCCGGTACCGGGAGCTGGTGGCGCCGGTGGTGGAGTACATCGACGAGGTCGACGCCCGGTGGGGCGACGACACCGTCACCATCGTCATCCCCGAGTTCGTGGTGGGGAGGTGGTGGGAGAACATCCTCCACAACCAGAGCGCACTGTTCCTCAAGGGCAAGCTCCTGTTCCGGACGGGGACGGTGGTCACGTCGGTGCCCTACCACCTCGACGCCGACAACCCACCGGCGCCTCCCGAGCCCCGCCGGGTGCCTAGGCGCTCGGCGACCCAGGTGAGTCCGCCGACCCCGCCGACCCCGCCGACCCCGCCGGCTCCACCAGGCGATAGCCCACCCCCGGCTCCGTGACCAGGCGGGGTGTCGAGCTCCTCGTGTGATGAGCAGGGCGCGACCGCCGAAAGTTGACGTTTTGTAGTACTGAGATCTAGTTTTCGGCCGCCGAAACATGGATCCCGTCCACTCCAAACCCGACCGCGAGGCGCTCAAGGCGCTGTACCGGATGTCGAACGAGGACCACGACGCGTCCACCGGCGCCCTGGCCGACGCCATGGGCGTGGCTCCCGGCACCGCCACCGCCACCGTGAAGCGGCTGGCCGAGCGGGGACTGCTGGTCCACAAGCTCTACAAGGGGGTCGAGCTGACCCCCCTCGGACGGTCGGCGGCGGCGGCGGCCATCCGTCGCCACCGAATCGTCGAGCGCTTCCTGTCCGACATGCTCGGTTACGCCTGGAACGAGGCCGACCGCCTGGCCACCTCCTTCGAGCACGACCTACCGCAGGAGGTGGAGGACCGGCTGTTCGTGGCGCTCGACCGCCCGCAGTCGTGCCCCCACGGCTTTCCCATCCCGGCGCCGGAGACGGTCGACATCCCGTCGCTGCCGCCGCTGTACGACCTGGAACCGGGCGATTTCGCGGTGGTCGCGGTCCCCGGCTCCACCAATCCCGATGTCATCGAGTTCCTCGAGACGCTCGGGCTGCGGCCCGGGGTCCGCCTCGAAGTACGTGAACGCCATCCCTTCGACGGTCCCATCGTGGTCCGGGTCGACGGGAAGGACCGACTCCTGGGCGAGAAAGTCGCCCATCAGATCTTTGTCAGGAAGGAGCTGTCGGCATGAATCTCAACGTGCTCGCATCCGAGGGGGGCTACCAGGCCTTCGAACTGGGCGGCACCGAGTGGTTCTGGCTGTACTTCTCGGCCGCCACCGCCATCCTCGCCCTCCTCGTCGGCTGGAGCCTCATGCGGGGCGTCCTGGCCGCCGACCAGGGCACGGAGAAGATGCAGGAGATCGCCCTCGCCATCCAGGAGGGGGCCATGGCCTACCTCCGGCGCCAGTTCCGGACGATCGCCATGATCATCGTGCCCCTGGCGATCCTGGTCTTCCTGACCTCCACCGAGATCCTCAAGCCGGACGGCTCGACGGCCCTGTCCTTCGGGGAGTCGGGCCTGTTCCGCACCTTCGCCTTCATCGCCGGCTGCTTCATGTCGGGCCTCACCGGCTTCATCGGCATGGGCCTGGCCGTGCGGGGCAACGTGCGCACCGCGGCCGCGGCCAAGGAGGGCTCGCTGCCCGCCGCCCTCAAGGTCGCCTTCCGCACCGGCGGCGTGGCCGGGATGTTCACCGTCGGCCTGGGCCTGCTGGGCGCCACCGTCATCATCATGATCTTCCAGAACACGGCCTCCGCCATCCTGATCGGCTTCGGCTTCGGCGGCTCGCTCATCGCCCTGTTCATGCGGGTGGGCGGCGGCATCTTCACCAAGGCGGCCGACGTCGGCGCCGACCTGGTGGGCAAGGTCGAGGTCGGCATCCCCGAGGACGACCCCCGCAACGCGGCCACCATCGCCGACAACGTGGGTGACAACGTGGGCGACTGCGCAGGCATGGCCGCCGACCTGTTCGAGTCCTACGAGGTCACCCTGGTCGCCTCCATCATCCTCGGCTTCGCCGCCTTCGAGTCGATCGGCCTCAACCCGGCCCTGGGCGTCATCTTCCCGATCGTGGCCCGGGCGCTGGGCGTGCTCGCCTCCATCGTCGGCGTCTACGCGGTGCGGGCCACCGACAACGACAAGTCGGCCATGGCCCCCATCAACCGGGGCTTCCTCACGGCCGGCATCCTCACCATCATCGGCACGTTCTTCGTGGCCCAGTACTACGTCCACAACCTGAAGGTCTTCTGGGCCATCGTCACCGGCCTGGTCCTGGCCCAGGTGGTCAGCCGCCTCACCGAGTACTACACGTCGACCGAGACCTCGCCCGTGCAGGACATCGCGGAGGCCGCCCGCACCGGCCCTGCCACCACCGTGCTCTCCGGCATCGCCTCGGGCCTGGAGTCCACCGTCTACGCGGTGATCGCCATCGCCCTCGCCCTGGGCGTCGCCATCGGCCTGGGCGACGGCAACATCCAGTTCACCTTCTACCTGGTGGCCCTGACCGGCCTGGGCATGCTCGCCACCACCGGCGTGGTCGTGTCGGAGGACACGTTCGGGCCCGTCTCCGACAACGCGGCCGGCATCGCCGAGATGTCGGGCGAGTTCGACGGCGAGGCCGAGCGCATCATGGTCAGCCTGGACGCGGTGGGCAACACCACCAAGGCCATCACCAAGGGCTTCGCCATCAGCTCGGCCGTGATCGCCGCGGTGGCCCTGTTCGCCTCGTTCATCGAGGTGGTGGGCGACGAGCTGGGCCTGCCCAAGGAGGGCCTGTTCAGCAACCCCCTGACCCAGATCAACGTGGCCGACCCCAAGACGTTCATCGGGCTGCTCATCGGCGGATCGGTGGCCTTCATGTTCTCCTCCCTGGCCATCCGGGCGGTGGGACGAACCGCCGGCACCGTCGTCCAGGAGGTGCGCCGCCAGTTCCGGGAGCACCCCGGGATCATGGACTACACCGAGCGTCCCGAGTACGGCCGGGTCATCGACATCTGCACCGCCGCCTCCCTGCGGGAGCTGGCCACGCCGGCCCTGCTGGCGGTGCTCACGCCCGTCATCATCGGCTTCGGCATCTCCTACCTGGCCCTGGGCGCCTTCCTGGCCGCCGTCATCCTCACCGGCCAGCTCATGGCCGTGTTCCTCTCCAACGCCGGCGGCGCCTGGGACAACGCCAAGAAGTACATCGAGGACGGCCACGAGGGGGGCAAGGGCTCCGAGGCCCACAAGGCGGCCGTCATCGGCGACACCGTCGGTGACCCGTTCAAGGACACCGCCGGCCCCGCCCTCAACCCGCTCATCAAGGTGATGAACCTGGTGTCGCTGCTCATGCTGCCGGCGGTCATCAGCCTCCAGGACAACGACGGCGCCCGCTACGCCATCGCCGCCGTCGCCATCCTCATCCTGGCCGGGGCCCTCGCCTTCTCCAAGCGCAAGGCCACCCCGATGGACGAGGCCCCCGAGACCACCGCCGCCGCGGCCGCCGCCTCCTGACGCTGCGCCCCGCTCACCGGCGGCGGCTCTTCGGCGGGCAAAGTAGGATGAAAGTATGGCAAAGCGCAAGATCACCGTCACGGTCGACGAGAGACTGGTGGAACAGGCGCAGCTCCTCGGCGTCGCCAACATCTCAGCGGCCGTGAACGAGGCGCTGGCGGCCCACGTCGACCGCCTGGAGAGGAGGGCGGCCCTCCGCCGGCTGCTCGATGGCTGGGACGGAGAGCACGGTCCCGTTTCGGAGGCGGCGGCGGAGGAGGCCCGGGCCGCGTTCGACATGCTCGACGGCTCCGGCGTCGACGAAGGCGCGGCGTGATGCTCCCGATCGTCCTCGACTCGGAGGGGCTCGACGCTGTCTGCGACCACCAGCCACCAGAGCCGGTGCGGGCGCTGCTCCAGGAAGCCTGGGTGCGGGGGCGAGACGTCCTCGTCCCCGCCGTCGTGTGCGCGGAGGCGTGCCGGGGTCTTCCCCGGACCCGCCGCGTCGAGGCGGCCGTCGCACGACATGACGGGTCCGCTGGGAGGCGTCCGCCGATCTCGCTCGTGGTCACCGACTTCGTGCTCGCCCGGCAGGTGGGTGCGGTGCTCCACGGCGTCGGCTCGGACAGTCGCGACATGGTCGATGCCCACGTGGTGGGAGTCTGCGCACTCCACGGCGGCGGGCTCGTCATAACCGCGGACGGCAGCGACATCGAGAGGCTCGCCCGGGCCGTGCCCGCCGCTCGGATCCTCACCCGTCCGGCCAGGTGACCGCGTCAGGTCAGGGAAGCGGCTGCTCGGCCTCCACCACGCTGTCCTCGTCGGATCGGCCCGCCTTGCGCATCTTGAACAGCTCGAGGATGACGGGGACGAACGAGACGGCGCCGATCACCAGGACGATCGGGAGGAGGTACTTCTCGATGTCGGGCACCGATTCGCCGAGCAGGTAGCCGAGGGTGGTGACACCGACGGCCCACAGGAACCCGCCGATGACGTTGAATGTGACGAACTTCCGGTAGTCCATGTGCCCGACGCCGGCGACCACCGGCGTGAAGGTCCGCACGATCGGCACGAAGCGGGCCAGGACGATGGTCTTCGAACCGTGCTGCTCGAAGTAGAGGCGGGCCCGGTCGACGTTCTTCTGGTGGAAGAACCGGGAGTCGGGCCGCTTGAAAACGGCCGGGCCGTAGCGGCGCCCGATCACGTAACCAACCTGGTCGCCGGCCACCGCCGCCACGAAGCAGCCGGTGACGATGACCGGGAAGTTCAGCACGCCCTGGGAGGCCAGTAGTCCGGCGGTGAACAAGAGGGAGTCGCCGGGGAGGAAGAACCCCGCCAGCAGCCCCGATTCGGCGAACACGATGGCGAACAGTCCGATCGTCCCGAATGCTTCGATCAGCGACGTGGGGTTCCGAAGCCACTCCGGAAGCCATGACAAAAGGTCCACTGCCAGACCGTAGTCTTGACAGCAGCCCGTCCGGCCGTCGAGTCTCCCACCACATGTCCAAACCCCTCGTCATCGTCGAGTCGCCCGCCAAGGCCAGAACCATCGCCCGGTTTCTCGGGAGCGGCTACGTCGTGGAGTCGTCCGTGGGGCACATCCGCGACCTTCCCCGGGGTGCCGACGAGGTGCCCGCCGCCCTCAAGGGCGAACCCTGGGCCCGCCTGGGCGTCGATACCGACCGTGAGTTCGAGCCCCTCTACGTGGTGGCCAAGGACAAGAAGCAGATCGTCACCAAGCTGAAGAAGCTGCTGAAGGACGCCGACGAGCTCTATCTCGCCACCGACGAGGATCGCGAGGGGGAGTCCATCGCCTGGCACCTGCTCGAGGTGCTCTCGCCGCCCAAGCGGGTGTCCGTCCGGCGCATGGTGTTCCACGAGATCACCTCGGCTGCCATCCAGGCCGCCCTCGCCAACCCCCGCGACCTCGACCTGCAACTGGTCGACGCCCAGGAGGCCCGCCGCATCCTCGACCGCCTCTACGGCTACGAGGTGTCGCCCGTCCTGTGGCGCAAGGTGCTGCCCAAGCTCTCCGCGGGACGGGTGCAGAGCGTGGCCTGCCGCATCCTGGTGGAGCGGGAGCGGGCCCGCATGCGGTTCCGGACGGCGTCCTACTCCGGCATCGAAGGCACCTTCGCCAAACCCTCGAACGGCGCCGCCGGCCGCTTCGGGGCCACGCTGGTCAGCGTCGGCGGCACCCGCCTGGCCACCGGCAAGGACTTCGACGAGACCGGAGGACTGACGGCCAGGGGCGAGGTCCTCGTCCTCGACCACGACGGGGCCGCGGGACTGGCCGGCCGGCTCCGCGGCGCCGACTTCAGCGTCCGGTCGGTCGACGAGAAGCCGTACCGCCGCAGCCCGTACCCGCCGTTCATGACCTCCACCATGCAGCAGGAGGCGGGCCGCAAGCTGCGCTTCACCGCCCAGCGGGCCATGTCCACCGCCCAGCGCCTGTACGAGAACGGCTACATCACCTACATGCGCACCGACAGCACCAACCTGTCGGAGACGGCGGTCGCCGCCGCCCGCCGCCAGGCGGCCCAGCTCTATGGCCCCGACTACGTGCCCGCCCAGCCCCGGCGCTACGACAAGAAGGTGAAGAACGCCCAGGAGGCGCACGAGGCCATCCGCCCCGCAGGCGACAGCTTCCGGACGCCCGACCAGGTCGCGGGCGAGCTGGGGGCCGACGAGCGGGCGCTGTACGAGCTCATCTGGAAGCGGACGGTGGCGTCGCAGATGGCCGACGCCCGCGGCCGCAGCATGCAGGTGCGCCTGGGTGCGGTGTCGTCCGCCGGTGAGGACGCCGTCTTCTCCGCCGCCGGCAAGACCATCGAGTTCCCCGGGTTCCTGCGGGCCTACGTGGAGGGCTCCGACGACCCCGAGGCCGACCTCGAGGACCGTGAGGTGCGGCTGCCCGCCCTGGCTCCCGGCGACAGCGTCGACACGGTCGCCCTCGAACAGAAGGACCACACCACCTCGCCTCCGGCCCGCTTCACCGAGGCGTCGCTGGTGAAGGCCATGGAGGAGCTGGGGGTCGGCCGCCCGTCGACCTACGCGTCGATCCTGGGCACCATCCAGGACCGGGGCTACGCGTGGAAGAAGGGCACCGCCCTGGTGCCGTCGTGGACCGCCTTCGCCGTGGTCACGCTGCTCGAGCGCCACTTCACCAACCTGGTCGACTACGCCTTCACCGCCCGCATGGAGGACGACCTCGACAGCATCGCCAACGGCGGCGAGAAGCGGGTCCCGTGGCTGTCTCGGTTCTACTTCGGCACCGACGGCGGGGGCACCGACGGCGGGGGCACCGACGGCGGGGGCACCGACGGCGGGGGGAGGGCCGACGCGGTCCGACCCGCGACCGGGCTCAAGGCCATGGTGAACGACCACCTCGACGAGATCGACCCCCGCGAGGTCAACGCCATCCCCATCGGCAAGGACGCCGACGGCCGGGAGATCACCGTCCGGGTGGGCAAGTACGGCCCCTACCTGTCGCGCGACGGCGAGACCGCCCCTGTGCCCGACGGGATCGCCCCCGACGAGCTCGACGTCGAGAAGGCCGAAGAGCTGCTGTCCAAGCCCAGCGGCGACAGGGTGCTCGGCACCGATCCCGCCAGCGGCCAGCCGGTGACGGTGCGGGAGGGCCGCTACGGGCCCTACGTCCAGTTGGGCGACGCCGATGCATCGGCCAAGGCGAAGCCCCGGACCGCGTCGCTGTTCAAGCGGATGTCCACCGAGACGCTGACGCTCGACGACGCCCTGCGCCTGCTCACCATCCCCCGGGTGCTGGGCCACGACCCCACTGACGCCCAGGAGATCAGCGCCCAGAACGGCCGCTACGGCCCGTACGTGAAGAAGGGCACCGAGAGCCGGAGCCTGGAGGACGAGGACCGCCTGCTCACTGTCACCCTCGAGGAGGCCCTCGCCCTGCTGGCCGTGCCCAAGCAGCGCGGTGGGCGGGCGGCGGCCGAGCCCTTGCGGGAGCTGGGTCCCGACCCGGTGTCGGGAGGGGCGGTGACCGTGCGGGAGGGTCGGTTCGGTCCCTACGTCACCGACGGCACCACCAACGCGTCCCTCCGGGTGGGTGACGCGGTGGAGTCGGTCACCCTCGAGCGGGCCGCCGAGCTGCTCCAGATCCGCCGCGACCGCGGCCCTACGGCCCCCCGCCGCTCCACCGCCCGCACGGCACCGGCCAAGAAGACCGCATCCAAGAAGATCCCAGCCAAGAAGAGCCCGGGCAAACCCCGGTCGGCGCGCCCCAAGTCCTAACCTCTGCCCGTGCCCGGCCGAGCGGAAGAGCCCCCGGCGGGCGACGAGCCGGCCACGGAGGAGATGCCGGTCGCCGGCGTCATGGAATCCGGGGAATCCGGGGAATCCGGGGAACCCGGCGAAGCGGGGGACGGCGCCGACCAGGCCGACCGCCGGGGACCCAGCCTGCTGGGCTCGAAGTCGTTCTTCCGGCTGTGGCTGGCCCAGGTGGTGTCGTCCCTCGGCGACTGGATCGGGCTGGTGGCGGTGCTCTCGATCACGGCCCGGGTGGGGGGCAGCTCGCCGGAGGCGGCCATCGCCCTGGTCATGAGCGCCCGCATGATCCCGGGGTTCTTCCTGGCGTCGCTGGGCGGGGTGCTGGTCGACCGCTGGGATCGCAAGAAGGTGATGGTCACGTGCGACATCGGGCGGGGCCTCACCCTGGCCACCCTCCCCTTCGTGAAGTCGGTGTGGGGGCTGTTCCTCGTGTCCCTGGTGCTGGAGCTGTTCACCCTCCTGTGGTCGCCGGCCAAGGAGGCGTCCGTGCCCAACCTGGTGGCGGTCGACAAGCTCCCCGCCGCCAACTCGTTCTCCCTGGCTGCGGCCTACGGGACCTTCCCCGTCGGCTCGGCCCTGTTCGCCTCCCTCACCAAGGTCTCGGAGTGGCTCGGCCGCGACACCGGGCCTCTTCATTTCCTGGAGCTCAACCAGGAGACGCTGGCCATCTACGTCGACGTCCTCACCTTCCTCACCTCGGCACTGATCATCTCCAGCCTCACCCTGGCCCGTCCCAAGGCACCCCGGCGACGGTCGGTCGCCCCCCTCACCGACGCCTTCGACGAGGTCAAGGAGGGATGGAGGTTCATCGGCACCAGCCCGGTGGTGCGGTCGGTGATGGTGGGCCTCGGCGTCGCTCTCATCGGCGGCGGCATGGTGGCTCCCCTCGGACCGGTCTTCTCGTCCGCCGTGCTCGACGCCGGCTCGGCCGGATTCGCCCTCATGCTGACCGCCCTGGGCATGGGGCTGGCGGTCGGCGTGGTCGGGTTGTCGCTGGTGCAGAACCGGCTGCCCCACCAGCGGATATTCCCCCTGGCCGTGCTGGGCGCAGGGGCCTGCATGATGGCCGCGTCCTCGATGTCGAGCCTCGGGCTGTGCCTCGCCTTCACCGCCGGGATGGGCGTGTGCGCGGGGGCGGTGTACGTGCTCGGCTTCACGATCCTCCAGGAGAACGTGGAGGATGAGCTCCGGGGACGGATCTTCGCCGCCCTCTACACCCTGTCGCGCCTGTGCCTGCTTATCTCCCTGTCGCTGGCGCCGCTGCTGGCCGGCCTCCTCGACAACCTGTCGAGCCGTCTCATCGACCGCCGGCTCGACCTCGTCGGCTTCACCGTGCAGCTGCCCGGCGTGCGCCTGACCCTCTGGATCGGGGCCGCGATCATCCTGGTGGCGGGCACCCTGGCCCTGCGGGCCCAGCAACGGGCCGGCGACGTCCGCACCGGCGACGACTCCCGATGAGGATCGACCGGTGAGGGGCCGGTTCGTGGTCTTCGAGGGCGGCGAGGGCAGCGGCAAGTCCACCCAGGCGGCGATCCTGGCACGGCGCTTGCACGCCGTCCTCACCCGGGAGCCGGGGGGGACCGAGCTGGGGGCCCGCCTGCGCGACGTCGTGCTGGGCGACGTCGTGCTGGGCGACGCCGTGCTGGGCGACGGCGTGCCCGCGGACGGGGCCCCGCTGGCCCCCCGGGCGGAGGCCCTTCTCATGGCGGCCGATCGGGCCCAGCACGTGGCCGAGGTGGTGCGGCCCGCTCTGGAGGCCGGGAGGGACGTGGTCAGCGACCGGTTCTCGGGGTCCACCCTGGCCTACCAGGGCTACGGGCGGGGTCTCGACCTGGACGACCTGACGGGACTGTCGTCGTGGGCGGCCGACGGGCTCCTGCCCGACCTGGTGCTGCTGCTCGACGTCGACCAGGAGGTGGCGGCCGCCCGCCGCTGCCGCCCCCGCGACCGGATGGAGGCGGCCGGCGACTCCTTCCACCGGCGGGTCGTGGCCGGCTATCGCGAGCTGGCCGCCGCCGATCCCGACCGTTGGGTGGTCGTCGACGGGTCGGGGACGGCCGACGAGGTGTCGGAGCGGGTCTGGTCCGCCTACCGGTCCTGGGTCGCCGAGGCATCCCCATGACGGACGTGCCCATGCCAGATGTCCCCAGGGCGGATGTCCCCAGGGCGGATGTGCCCAGGGCGGATGTGTTCGACCGGGTCGTGGGCCAGGAGGCGGCCGTCGCCCATCTTCGGGCCGCCGCCCGCGCTCCGGTGCACGCCTACCTCCTCGTCGGGCCGCCCGGTACCGGCCGGCGCACCGCGGCCCTGGCCCTGGCCGCGGCCCTGCTGTGCCCCCGGTTCGAGGAGGTGGGCGGCGGCTGCGGCGAATGCGACGTGTGCGTCCGGGTGACGGCCGGCGTGCATCCCGACGTGGCCGTGATCGAGCGGGAGGGCGCCTTCCTGGGGGTCGAGCAGGCCCGCGAGATCCGCCGGCTGGCGATGCGGACGCCGAACGAGGCCGCCCGCAAGGTCCTCATCGTCCCCGAGTTCCACCTGGCCCAGGATGCGGTGCCGGCGCTGCTCAAGGTGGTGGAGGAACCGCCTCCGAGCACGGTGTTCGTGATCCTGGCCGACCACGTCTCCCCCGAGCTGGTCACCATCGCCTCCCGCTGTGTCCGGGTCGACTTCGGCCCGGTGCCGACGCACCGGCTGGTGGAGACCCTGGTCGCCGGGGGGGTCGACCCGGCGGTGGCGGCCGACGTGGCCGAGGCGTCGGGCGGCCGGCTCGACCGGGCTCGCCTGCTGGCGTCCGATCCCGGATTCGCCGCCCGCCGGGCGGCGTGGCAGTCGATACCTGCCCGCCTCGACGGCTCGGGGGCGACGGTGGCGGTCATGGCGGCCGAGCTGGTCGAGCTGCTGGGATCGGCTGCGGTGGCGCCGCTGGTGTCCCGCCACGCAGCCGAGGTGGCCGAGCTGGAGGAGCGGGTGAAGCTCTCGGGCGAGCGGGGAGCGGGCCGCAAGGTGCTGGCCGACCGCCACCGGCGCGAGCTGCGCCGACTGCGCACCGACGAGTTGCGCTACGGGCTGGCCATCCTGGCCGCCGCCTACCGGGACGCCCTGGTCGAGCGGCGGGTCGACGCCGTCGGCGGCCTGGCCGCGCTCGACGCCCTGCAGAAGACGGCCGAGAACCTCATCCACAACCCGGGCGAAGGGCTGCTGCTGCAGTCCCTCCTGCTGCGGCTGGCGCCGGTGCGGACTACTGCCCGAGCTGGGGGTCGGGCGTCGAGGGATTGATCTCGGGCACCGCGGCCGAGCTCCCTGCGTTGGGGAACGACGGGGGGACCGGGGGCACGGGCGTCGGGAACGTGTTGGGGAACGAGGTCGGGGTGGTTCGCGGCGGGGAGGTGGTGGGAGGCGCCGTGCTCGGGGTCGTGGGCGCAGGCGTGGGATCGGGGTCCGGGTCAGGCGCAGGCGCTACCGGCTCCGGGTCCACCGCCACGGGCGCCGGCGCCGTGGGTCGCCGGGGTGCCTCCGTCACCACCGGCGAGTCCGTGGCCGGGGGCTCGGTCACGGGCGGCAAGGTGAAGGTGACGGTGGTGGTGGAATTGGGCACGGGCACCGTCCGGACCACCGACTCCGTCGGGGTGGTCGTCACGTCGGTCGGCAGGGCGTCCGGGCCGGCGAGCAACTCGAGGCTCATGGCCAGGATCGACACCCCGGTGAGGGCGTAGAGCACGACGTTCACCCTCTCCGCCCGGCGCAACGTGGCCCAGCGCGCGGCAAGGGGCGCGACGAAACGGCGGCCCACCACCCCCCGCGGCGACCGCCGCGGCCGGTCGTCGTCGTCCTCCCCCTTCTCGTAGCCGGCCCGGTCCAACAACACGGCCTCGTCGCCGTAACCCGCCAGTTCCCACAGGTCGAAGCGTGCGTCCTCACCGGCCCGGTCACCCTCGGCTGCGTCCGGCCGTCGGTCCCCGGGGGCAGGCTCCGCGGCCGGAGCGGACACGGGTGCGGGGTCGTCGTCCCCGGCCCAGAGCTCCGACGCGTCCCAGATCCCGGTCGCGGGACCCTCCTCCTCCGGCGCCGGCGAACCCCCGGGCAACGGGTCCCAGTCGTCGTCCGCCCCCGACCCTGCCGCAACCGGCACCGTGCCTCCGGCCGGTACGTCGTGACCCATGCCAGTGTCGCCGGACGGGTCGCCGGACTCCGGGTCGGCGACCTTCGGCCCTTCTGCCTCGACCTCGTCCTGGATCGGCGGGGTCGAAAGAGGCGGGTCGGCGACGACCAGGGCCTCCTCCTCGCCGGGGGGCGCCGGCGCGTCCTCGGCGGAGGCCCAACGGCTAGGCCCTTCGGGCCCTGGCATTTCCTCATCGGAGCCAGGGGTGAGCTCCGGGCTCGGCTCGCCGGCCGATGGCGGGACGGCCCCGAGGCCCACGTCGCCGACGGGAACCTCCGCATCGGTCACTTTCCACGACAGGCCAGAGGGTGTCGGCGGCTCGGCGGCCAGCGCCAGGGCGAAGGCGGCCAGGGTCAACTCGAGGGCCTCCTCCGAGAGCGGGGCGGCGGTGACCGCCGGCTCCTCGGACGGCGCCCGCAACAGGACCTCACCGTGGCCCCGTTGCACCGGTCCGGCGGGCGGCTCCTCGTCCTCGTCGAACGACGCGCCGGCGGCCTCGGGCCCGGGGGGCGTGTCGGCCGCGAGCGCCGGCTCGCTCGTCTCCGCGAGCTCCTCCGCTCCGTCCGCCCCGTTGCGCCCGGTACCCGCGTGACCGTCCTCGACAGGGGCGTCGGGGCGGACCGTGTCCGCCGCGGCCGCCGGTGCGGGCGTTCCCAAGGCGAGCCACGGCGGGCGCCACGTCGGCTCCCGAGTGGCCGCCGGCGGGGCGGGCGCCGGTTGTTCCTCCTCCGCCGCCACCACGGATTCCGACGCGCGCCCGTCGACCAGGACGTCGACGGACACCGACCACGCCTCGTCCACCGTCGCCCGGTCGGGCCGCCGGGGCGGGGCGTCATCGGTCGTCGGGAGCGACGGGTCCACCGGAACGTCCTCGATCATCTGCCTACGACGGTACCCGCCGCGAAAGCGCGGGATGGCCCGCGTTCCTCACTGATTCGGCAAGGACACGGCCGGTGGGGCCACTACGCTTGTCCGTCACGCCCGGGTAGCTCAGTCGGTAGAGCAGCTCACTCGTAATGAGCAGGTCAGGAGTTCGAATCTCCTCTCGGGCTCGCAGGCTGGTCCTTGCGCCGCTGGAGGCTGCCGGTCGCTCACCTCAATCGGTCGGCCACGTGTGTCAGCGGCGGTCGGGAAGGTAGGACGAGGACTGGACGGCACGGCCGGCTCCTTCTGCGTGTGGTGGATCCGACCGCCTCATCGTGGCTGATCGACGTTTCCGGCAGAAGGGACGGGCCGTCCCACACCGACTACACCGGGAGCCATTCCCCCCGCCGCCGGTCGAGTACCGCGCCCGATCTGGTGCTTCCGCAGCGGGAGTTGGGCGATACCCAAACTGACCAACAGCGAGGACACCCAGATCAGCGTCGCCGGAACAATTCCGACGACCGCCAGCAGAGCGCCACCGATAACGATGACACCCTGGCCGACCGAGACAATGTATCCAGCTCTCATATTGGAATCGAACTCGCTCGCCAGTTGCAGTACAAACGGCAGCTGCACCAGGCCCTGGCCAGTCAACACGATTTGGGCTGAATCGGTAGCCACCGTGGAAGCACCGCGTAGAGAGATCGAGACATTCGCCTTTTTCAGCGAGATGGAATCGTTGATCCCATCACCCACGAAACAAACGCTCCGGCCCTCCGACTGCAGCTGGGCGACCAGGCTCGCCTTCTCCTCGGGGAAGGTATTGGAGTAGTAGCTGGAAATGCCCAGCTCATGCGCCAGCTTGCTTGTCGGCTGCTCCTGATCGCCCGACATGATCACAATGCGCAACTGACGCCGGCGCAACTCGTTTACGACAGCGTCGACCTCGGGACGTAACGTCGTTTGCAACTCGATCGCGCCAACCAACTGATCGTTCACGGCAACCATGATCAGCGAATGGCCTTGGTCATGGGCCGCACCCAAAACCCCTTGGATGCTGTCCGGAATTACTATTTGCTCCAAGCCCATATAGCGGTCGCTCCCGACCCGGATGAGCCGATCGGCCAGCTGAACCCGCAACCCATACCCCACCTGGTACTGCGCCTGATCGACGTCCGGCAAGGAAAGCCCCCGCTTCGCAGCCTCCATGAGAACTGCCCGGGCGATCGGGTGCGTCTGGCGATGCTCCGCCGCTGCCGCATACCCCAGAACCGTCTCAGCATCCTCGTCGGCACAGGTATGGATGAGGCCGATCTCTGGCTGGTCCAGAGTCAATGTACCGGTCTTGTCGAAAACGACGGTGTCGACATCCTTCAACAGCTCCAACGAGCGCCCGTCTTTTACCAGGATTCCTTGATCGGCCGCTACGTTCAAGAAGTTCAGCATTGAGATTGGGGCGGTGAGCCGGATGTTCAGGCCTATACCGGCGCCCAGGATTGCCACGAGGTAGCGATAACCAGCGAGGGGCAGCGCGATGAGTGCCAGGATCAACGTCGGCCCAACCGACTTGTCCGCTACCTGCTCGCCTCTGGATACTATGCTGGCCTGATACAGAGCAGTATTACTCAATATGACTCCGATTTGGGCGGCAGCCGTCTCCACGCCCGTCTTCTCGACTTGGACGTGCACCTTACCCGCCATCATCAATGTGCCGGCCAGCACCGGGTCGCCCACGCCCTTCTCGGCCGGCTGCGATTCGCCGGTCAACCTGTGCTGGTCAACGGTGGCAATACCGCGGACGATGGCGCCATCGACCGGGATTACCTGTCCCGCTTGAACGACCACGGTATCCCCGGCATGGAGGGACTCCACCGGCACTTCAACCTCGACAGTATCCACCAGCTGCCATGCAGTTCGCGGCTGCTCGCCGAAGATCTCCACGAGGCTCTGTTGCGAGCGACGCTGCGTTCTCGAGACCAGCTTCTCGCTCAGGTAATAGGCGAGCAGGGCCAGGGAACCTGCGATAAGGAAGCCGCCGGCAAAGACACCCAGGAAATGGAGCGACAGCATCACGCTCATGGTCAACCTACCCTGGTTCACCAGGGCGTTGTAGCCATGCCGAAAGATCCGGACGCCGCCATAGAGGCCGGCTCCCAACGCAAGGAGTGACAGCGGGGGGAAGACGACGCTTGCGAGAGCCGCTCCAATGCTCAGCGCTGAGGCCCCGATACAGCGGTCGAGCTGACGTTCAGCCTCAGTCCTCACCAAGGACCGGTCACTGGTCCCCTGCAGCGCGAGCCGCTCTGGCCGAGCCCGACCGGACGTCGGATCAGACTGCTCCACCATCAACCGTTGGTGGGGGCGCTCCGGCGGAGTGAGCGCTCGCCGGGGTAGGTCGGTCATCTCCTCGTCCCATTCTCGCAATGCGACATGCACCACCGAGTAGAACTCCTTGCACAGTGCCTTGAAGCACCCTTCCATGCGCCTGCGACTGCTGGTCGCCAATCGACCAGCGGCGTTGCCGACGCCACCGGGGCCGAGAGGTGGCTGCGACATCAATCTCCTCCCTTGTCAGCCGGTGGATCAACGATCACGGGCGCTGGCCGTTCGCATGTAGCCCGTCATTCGCCGGCAGCGACGTCGCGACCCTCGCCGGCCCGCAGCAGGGCGGAGGAAGTCTATGTTCACGACCGGCGTGGCAGTGCAGCGAGCTCAGGCGGTTTCCAGAAGAGGACCCCCCGGTCGTCGCACGGCAGAGGCTGCGTGTGGGCTGCCTTGTATTCCTCAGTGGCATCTCCGGCGACACGCGCCATCGCTGTCGGCTTTACCGCCAGCGGTCCGCGGAAGGGCCAGACTTACAGCAGAGAAGAATGCAAGGAGAACAAGAGCGATCATGGTGGTCCTCGACCCGTCCGCGACTCCTGCCACTTACATCCTCCCGTCTCGGTCCTGCTAGGCCAGGCGGTAGTTCGATCGTGGGCTAGATATGGAATGACGCGACCCCGATTCTACCCAACTCATCGCTGCGGCGAAGGGTAGGGACGCGTCATGCGACATGCCGTCCGCGTCTGAGTGGGGGAGAGCGGGTCCGGATTTTTTGGCGGCCGGGGCTTTGACGGCCAGGTGACACCGCCGGCGTGGAGCAGCACCCGGAGACGGTAGTGCTCGAACTTCTTGAAGCCGTGGCCGCAGCGATTGACGCGCTCGACGCCCAGGTTCAAAGCCTCGGTGGGACCGTTCGATGCCCCGGTGTTGTGGTGGGCCAGGATCTCGGCGTTCGTTGCCGGCCCGGTCTGACGATCCAGCCCGGGCTTCAGCCCGGAGCCCAGTCGCGCTCCACCTCCCGATCCCGCGGCACACGACCGACGACACGACACCGCATTGACCACACTCCTCCACCTCGAGCGGCTCGGGCTGTCGGCAGGCGAGGTACATTCTCTGTCGTGTCGACGTCGGAGCCCGCGATTCCCGGTCGAGCCCGAACGACGCCCGGAGCCGCTGGCGAACACTTCGACGTGATCGTCGTCGGTGCTGGCCCGGCGGGTGCCATATGCGCGCACCACCTTGGCGCCCGCGGTCACTCAGTCCTGCTTGTCGACAGGGAGGACCGGGGTCGGTTCCACATCGGCGAGTCGCTGATCCCGTACCTGATTGAGCTCTGGGCCCAGGAGGGGATCGCCGACGCCGTGGCCGCCGGCCCTTTCGTACACAAGCCCGGTGTCCAGATCGACGACCGACAAGTCGATCGGAGCTTCGTTTTCGACTTCACTCAACCGCAGCCCAATCGGCGAAACTACGCCTACAACGTGGAACGGGCCGAGCTCGACGGACTTCTCACCGACCTTGCGGCGGGTGTGGGAGTCCATGTAGTTCAGAACGCCGAAGTAACCGACTTCCAGATGGACGAAGACCGGATTGTCGGCCTGTTCTACACCTGCGACGGTCATGCCTACTCCGCCACTGCGCGCTGGGTGGTCGACGCAAGTGGACGAGCGGGTTTGCTGGCCCGCAAGTTCGGGCTTCGAAGGCTAAATCACCGCCTCAACAACATCGCTTTGTTCCGCCACTTCGACGGGGTGGTTGAGGGCATCAACCGAGCCGACGATGGCTACCAGGTAGTGAGTTCGCACAACGAGGGGTGGGTCTGGTGCATCCCGATCGAACGTCGGGTCTTCAGCGTCGGCGTCGTTATGAACGCATCGAAGCTCAAGGGCAGGGATCGCGACGCAGTGTTCGAGGAACACCTTCGGCGGGCACCGATCATCGCCGATTCACTGGACGGGGCGTCCAGCATATACGACGAGATCAAGGTGCAATCCGACTTTTGTTACCATTCCGACCACCTTGCCGGGCCGGGATGGTTTATGGTCGGCGATGCCGGATGCTTCGTCGACCCATTATTCTCGGCCGGCGTCTTCCTTTCCTCGATCAGCGGGGTCAAAGCGGCCGCGGCTATCGACCGGATACTTTCCGGTGCTGCCGAAGATGTGGAGATCACCGCCTTCGAGAACGTCGTGAAGACGGGGTACGACACCTACTTCCGGGTGATGTACTCCTTCTACGAACGGTCGGACCTCAGTATCGCGAGACTTTGGGATTGGCTACCCGCCGCCCCCGGGCTGCCCCGGTACTGGGCCCCATATTTCGGCCAGATGCTTTCAGGTGACTTCTGGTGCAACCCCGACGCATTGTGGTTGCGTAGTCATCGTGACCTCGACACGTTCGAGCGACCCTTCGAGTTCGTCGAAAACGATCCCGTGTACACGGACCTTCCGTGAGGAGGCCAGAGGGTGACCATGGTCCGCCTTGGGCAAAAATACGACGGTTGAGGTTGCGTATACATCGTTCCCTCCGGGCGTCGTGGCCCGTCGGCATACGCTGACGGGCCACGACGACTGGGCTACTACCAAGTTAGCCGCCGATTCCATTTCCTAGCGCAAGGACAAGTTTGTTGTCCTTGACATACTTGTCCCAATCCTCCAGCATTTCGTTGAACCTGTCCGGTTGCTCCTTTGAGAGATCACGCGACTCCGCCACGTCGGTCTTCAGGTTGTAGAGCTCCCACTGCCCAGACCCGAACGGTGGCTCCAACCAAAGGAGCTTGAAGTCTCCCTTGCGCAACGCGGCCCGTCCCCACATCTCTGCACCGATCGCCTCGTCCTCGGCATGGACTCGCGACTCATCTCCCTCGAGGAACGGCAGCATCGATTTCCCTTGCATGGGCAGTATCGGTTGCCCCTTGAACGTATCGGGATGCTTCACGCCCGCCATGTCCAGAATCGTAGGAGTGACGTCCATCGCATTCGCGTACACGTCGGCCGTCTCGTTGATGCGGGTGACACCAGGCCCGCCGATGATCATCGACGTGCGGGTGCCACCTTCTGATTCAAAGCCCTTGTACAGCCTGAATGGTCCTGCGCTCGCCTGCGCCCAACCCGGCCCATACATGGCAAACGAATCATGGTGCCCGATGTTTTCCAGGCTGTTGTCGTACCGCGCATTGATCTGCTCCGCGCCGTAGAACTCGATGGTTTCTGCGTTCGGCCCGTTGTCCGCCATGAAGATGATCTGCGTGTTGTCGTACTCGCCGATGTCGCGTAGGTGTTGGACGAGACGCCCGATCTGGATGTCCGCGGCGGTGATCATGGCCGCGTAAACTTCCATCTCTCGACTCTGACGCGCCTTCTGTTCCGCAGAGAGCTCGTCCCAAGGCTGGACGCCGCCTTCGCGACGTGCGATCGCTGCGTCCTGCGGGATCAGACCCAGACGCTTCATACGGTCGACGCGTTGCTGGCGAAGGGCGTCATAACCGGTGAAATACCTGCCCTTGTACTTCTCGATGAGGTCGTCGGGAGCCTGCAGGGGGTCGTGAGCCATCCGGACCGCCCAGTGGGCGAAGAAGGGCTTTCCATCCGCCTGGTCCTGGTCGATGAAGCTGATGAGCTTGTTCGTGTCGTGCTCGGCATCGAACATTCCGTCCGGTGGCGCCACGTCTTGGCCATTCTGCGTATATGTGCTGGCGGCGCCCTCGTAGGCCACCTGCGTCTCATAGTGCCCACCCGACCCCTGGAGCAGGGTGAACGTCTCCTCGAACCCGCGATTGAACGGGTCGTTTTCGCCCTTGCCCAGGTGCCACTTTCCGGCCATGTAGGTGTGGTAATCGTTCTCGCGCAGTACCTCGGCCACAGTCGCGACCCGATTGTTCAGGACGCCCTCATAGCCCGGTTGTCCCTGTTGCTGAGGCAGGAGGGTCTCGCCCATATTTCCGAGGCCTGCCTGATGGTTGTCGACCCCCGTCAGGTACATCGACCGGGTTGGTGAGCACGAAGGGCTGGCGTGAAAGTCGGTGATCGTCACGCCGCGGTTCGCCAGCGCTTCGATTGCGGGAACAGCGATCTCGCCGCCGAAGGGGGCCATATCGGCGAATCCGACGTCATCCATCACGAGGAGCATGATGTTCGGCTGCCCGCCACTCGCAGATTTGTCGTCGCCGTCGCTACAACCGGCCAGGAGGACTCCCACCAACGACAGGGCGGCAACAAGCCTCGGTAACTTTCGCGTAGAGTCTGTCATACGTTTCTCCTTCAAGAACGGAACGAACGAACCTTGGTTGGGATGCGGCCTACCTCGTCGTGAGCGTCTCAAGGGCGGCTCGATGGTAAAGCATCAAGCTTCTGCGTTGGCTCGTCGGCCATGGCGATGAGGAGCGACTCATAATCAGCCACTATCTGCCTCACGGTGTCGGCGCTGAACAAGTCCTCCCGATACAGCCAATAGGAGGTCAGGGCACCGCCCGCCGCCGGGTCCTCCCACATCACCGGGAAGAGCTCGGGCCGGATCTCCCGGTTTGTGATCTTTTCCAGGAACATGGCGGAGACGCCCGGCAGCCGTAGCCGGTGGTGAGGCGTGTCTTCGCTGAACGTGAGCGCGGTGCGAAATAAGGGGTTGGTGCGTTGACTGGGCGGCTCCATGAAGGGAGCGATCGATGCGAACGGGACGTCCTGATAGGTGAGCGCGGCCACGACGGTGCCGCGCACCCTGGCCAACAGGGTGAGGACGTCGGGATCGCCTGCCAGGTCGAATCGGTAGGCGACAACGGTGAGAGTCGAGCCAATGAGTGGTTCGAGCTTCCAGTGGCTGCGGTTGGCGACAGGCCCGCCCACCACCACATCGGTACATCCGCTGGACCGGTACAGCAGTGCGGCGTAGCCGGCGACGGTCGTAACGAAGAGGGTGACGCCGGCCCGCCGGCTGAGCCCCTTCAGTCGACGAGTCAGCTCAGAGGAGAACTGGTGCCAGACCATGCCGGCGCGGAAGCTCGGTTCTGGTGTGGGCGTGGGCTCGGCGAGGGCGAGCGTCAGGGGTGGTGGTTCGCCCTTGGCGAACCACTCCTGCCAGTAAGCAAGCCGGTCCTCCATGCCCGTGGTGAGGAGCGAGCGCTGCCACTGCGCATAATCGGCGTATTGCATCGGCAGGGGCGGCAGGGGCGCGGGGGTCGTCCCCGGCAGCGCAGCCAGAAAGGCCTCGTAGTGCACGCCCAGCTCCTTGAGCAGTGCGACCAACGAGCCATCCTCACTCATGACGCTGTGGAGGCAAAGAAGCAGGATATGCGCTTCGTCACCGAGCTGCAGTAGCCGGATTCGCAGGCACGATTGGCTGGCGAGATCGAACGGCGAGGCGAGTTCCGCGTCGATCAGCCGGCGGACCTCGTCGCTTTGCTCTGCAGAGGGAAAAGCTCGCAGGTCGGCCACGACCATGTCGGCGTCTCCGGTCGTGGCCACCACCTGCATCAGGGTGCCGTCGATTGTCTGTAGCGTGGTCCGCAGGACATCGTGCCGATGGACAATCTCATCGAAGCTTCGACGCAACGCTGTGACGTCGAGTTTGCCCTGCAATTGGAAAGCATACGGCACGTTGAAGAAGCAGGACGATGGATTCATCTCCTGCAGTGTCCAGAAGTGTCGCTGAGCGAAGGATGGCGGAGCCATTACGACGCCCATCTGAGGCTTGCTGGCGACGTCCCGCTCGTGCGCGAGGACCATGAGTTCGCCTTTATGAGCCTGCATCAGAGCCCGCAAGTCTGGCGTTAACGCGCCTGGCGGCGCACTGTAACGCAGGCGTTCCCCGTCCACCCAGAGCCGGATGTCGAGGCGGTCGAGGTGGGCGAACAGCGAGGCGGGTGTCGTGACGGTTTCCATGTGTGTCGTCAGATCGCCCCTTCCTCGCGGTCGCTCCCCATCGCGGTCGCTACGGCGAGATCGGTGCGGACCCCTGGATAGATTTCTTCCAGATAGGAGGCAAACCCGGAGATCGTGGGTTTGTCGAACAAGGCCAGGGCTTGGATGTCGCGGTTCAGCCGCTTCTGTAACCCGGCGACGAAAACAAGTGCCTGGAGCGAATTCCCGCCAAGGGCGAAGAAGTCATCTTCTACGCCTACCTGCTTCAGGTTCATCAGATCGGCCCAGAGGTCGACCAACAGCTCCTCCAAGGGGGTGTTTGCGGCTCGGAACTCGTCGTCCACTGGCCGTTCGGCCTCGAGCGGCAATTGTTCCAGTGTCCGGCGGTCGATCTTGCCGTTCGGGGAGAGTGGCAAACGTTCCAGCACCGTGATCATCGCCGGAACCATGTATCCCGGCAGAGAGCCCGCCAGGGACTCTCGCAACTCCTGGGTCAGCTGGCGAGTGAGCCTGGTGCGCTGCGGCCGATTGGCGTAGTCCTGCCAGGGCCGCCCCTGCGGTCGAACTGCCCCGAAGTCGGCAACAAGGTGCGCTTGGTCAACACTGGTGAAGACTGCGTCCAGAAGACCCTTGGCACCCGCGTTGAGCCAGCTGAGCTCGACGTGATAGCCACATGTCTCCGCCAGGGCCACGAGGTCGTCGGGTTCGATGCCCGTAGGCGGCTGGTGCGCCAGTTGCGCGCGGAGCTGGCTGATGGTCTCATCATCACCTGCGACCTCCAACCAGGCGAGCGCTACTTCGTCCTCTTGCAGACGGGCGTTCGGGATGCCGCGGATCGCCAAGGTGGCAGGTCCTGTCGTGGCGAGCCGGCTCCGCAGCTCGTCAAGTGTCAGATGTTCGTGACCCCAGTCGACCCAACTCAGACCCTCTGCTCGAGCAACCGGAACGCCGACGTGAAGGATTGCCTCATAGCGGAAGCGGGTCAGCTGATTCTCGTGGCGACCCAGCTTGGGTCTGATCTGAACATGGGTAATTTCGGGGTGCGCCCGCGCCAGTGCCACGAAGAAGGCGGGATCGAGTAGGAGATCTCGCTCGTGAGCGACCCGCCGGCGGATGCGCTGTCGCACCCGCTCGCAGGTATCGCCGGCGGCGGCGCGATGGAGCTGCACAGACGTGTGGAAGGCCTCGATCAGGGCGAGGTTGATCACATCGCCGACCAGGACATGTCCGCCCGGTCTCACCAGCTGGAGAGCGCGGTTCAGGACTCGCACCAGATACTCGACATCGGGAAAGTGCTGCACGACCGAATTGATGACGACGGTATCGAAGCTTCCCGGCGCAAAATCGCCGAGATCATCAGCGTTCCGCTCCAGGAGCTGGATGTGACCCAATCCGTCCACCGACTGTTGCATGGAGCGAACATGGTCGAGCGCAGCCGGTGAGAAATCGATGCCGACGTAGCTGGTGCAGCGCGGAGCCACTCTGGCCAGCAGCATCCCTGTGCCGCAGCCGATCTCTAGGACATCCTCCGGCTCCAGGGCCAGAATACAGGCAACGGTGTGCTCGACCCAGGACAGCATTTCGACCGCAGGAATTGGCCTCCCGGTGAAGCTACTGACCCAGCCCGTGGTGTTCAGGGTCGGATCGGCCGCCCCCGACCCTTTTCGGTAGGTTTCCTCGTAGACACTTCGCCACAGCGCGACATGTTCGGGTGCATCGTCCGCCGGCACAATGTCGTCGACCGGCGTTTGCGGGGAGGGCGCGCTGGCAACTACTAAATAGGCAATCAACTGCTTCTCACCGTGCTTGTCAGGCACCGCCAGCACCACCGCCCTCTCAACCGACGGGTGCAATTCAAGCGAAGCTTCGATCTCCCCCAACTCGATACGATGGCCGCGAATCTTCACTTGGTCGTCGAAGCGTCCCAGAAATTCGATGGCGCCATCCGGCAAGAATCGCGCCAGGTCCCCCGTGCGATAGATCCGGCCCTCACCGAAGGGATTCGGAGGAAACTTCTCGGCAGTCATCTCCGGCCGATTTAGATACCCGCGCGCCAAGCCATCTCCTCCCAGGCACAGTTCGCCGGGCGCGCCGATGGGCAGCGGCTGCAGATGCTCGTCGAGAACGTACGCCTGGGTATTGCTGATCGGGCGACCGATGGTGGGCTGTGTGGTCGCGCCGTTCTCGGTCAGCACAAACGTCGAATACGTCGTGTCCTCTGACGGGCCATACAAGTTGTAGACCTTCTGGACGAACCCGAGTTGATACACCTCCTGCACGAGCCTGTTCGGCAATGGCTCCCCGGCAAGGTTGACCACCCGCACGCTGCGCGGCAGTGCGCCTACGTTCATCAGGGCGGTCAGGGCCGACGGCACGGTGTTGATGAGGGTGATCTCGTCGCGCGCCTCGAGGGTCGGCAGGGCAAGTGCGTTCTCCGCCAGTATCACCGTGCCACCACGGCTCAGCGGAAGAAAAATCTCGAAGACCGAAAGATCGAAACAGATCGAGGTGGCGGCCAGCACGCCGGCTAGCTCGGCCGGCGGGAACACCGACTGGGCCCAACTGAGAAACGCGACGACACTTCGATGTTCGATGGCGACGCCTTTGGGACGCCCCGTCGAACCGGACGTGTAGAGAACGTAGGCAAGATCGCGCGGGCTGCTTGGACCCGTCGCCAGTCTCTCTTCCGGCTGGCCAGCTGGGCCCGATTCATCCTCGAGACAGACAATCTTCGCGTCGGAGACGGGCAGGTCCTCCACCAGTTCCCGCTGGGTGAGCAGCACCGCCATGGCCGCGTCCTCGATCATGAACGCCAGCCGCACCCTTGGATAGGTGGGATCGAGCGCAACGTACGCTCCTCCAGCCTTCAAAATGCCCAGTAGGCCGACGATCATGTCAGGGGTACGGTTGGTGCAGAGACCGACCATTGTCTCCGGGCCGACGCCGAGAGCGAGTAGCCGCTGGGCAATGCGGTCGGCGCCGCGCTCCAACTCCCCAAACGTCATGCGCTGGTGCCCGAAGACCACGGCAACGGCGTCAGGAGTCAGAGCAGCCTGTCGCTCGACCAGATGATGGAGACAACAATCGGTTGGATACGGGGCCGCGGTGTCATTCCACTCATACAGCACCCGCTTCCGCTCCGCCTCCTCCATCACCGGACCACCGTCGTGCGAATCCCGGGCGACCGCATTCTCCTCGCCGGTTGATGACCGCGAATCCCGGTCGGCGCTCATGGGGTGAATGCTCCTTCCATCCTGAGATGTTTGCTGCCGGGTCGAGCCGATGCCTGGGGCGCATGCTTCACGAGACAGGCAGGACCTGATACACCCATACCTGTAGGCTCACATCCGGGTACTCCTTGAAACCCGCACTGAAAGGCTCACCGGTTTCGACCCGACGCCAGCGGCCCACACTCGTCAGAGCCGCCATCTTGTCCCGAAAATCTGAGGCGACGTAGAACTCGGGTCGTAGGGTGAAGATGACGTGACCACCCGGCCTCGTGATACGGGTAAGCTCATCCAGCGAGCTGCTGGGCGCATGGCTGCGCACAAAGACCCCGACGCTTACGACCGCGTCGAATGTGCCTTCGGAGAAGCCCAGGGCCCCGCCCAAGTCCTGTTGATGCAAAGCTACGTAGCAATCCTTTTTGCGCGCCTCGTCCAGCATTCCCGATGAGATATCGAGTCCCTCCAGGTTCTGGTATCCGGATGCGTGCAATATCTCACCGACCTTGCCCGTGCCGCAGCCCGCATCCAGAATCCTGTCATCCCGTGCGCAATGGCGAGCCAACACGTCGACGGCACGCTGGGGACTGACGTCGGTGGAGAGTGCGTGGTCATAGGAGAGGGCCAGGTCGTCGTAGCGCTGGGCAAGGACCTCAGGCGTCTGCGCCTCGAAAACGGCCGCGACCTTGCTCGTCATCTCCGCCCCTCCGGGTTCAGGGTGCTCAGTTCCGGCCAACCCGCACGCAGCCATCGAACCGGTATCCGAAGAGCTCCACGTCAGCTGGGAAGTGGTCGGCAACGAGCTTCTTCGAGCGATCGTTGTAGTACGTGCGATAGTCGCGGTGCGGGGTCGCGTTGAGATGAGGGAGTGATCCCTCGATCTTGAGCCTGTCGCAGACGTGCTGAAAATCTGTCCCGAGCGCCTCGTAGCGGCCAACGAAATCGACGGCAAGCTGATTCCGTGAATCGACCAGGATCTCGCACTGCTGTTTCGGCGTGCCCCTCGGGAACGGATCCGGCGTGGCGATGACCCACTCCAAATACTCTTCGAAACCCGCCATGTGGCTCACGATGTGATGCTTTGAGTACGTCTCCTTATGGAGAAGATAGTGGTACATGGAAACCTGCCAATCCCATGGATTGCGCACGAATCCAAACTTGAAAAACCTAGCAAACACCTCGGGCGACAGCTCCTTCTGAGCGTCGCGCGCTCTCGCATGAAGAAGGAGGCCCTCCCATACCTCATACATTCGGTTATGTACCCCATCAATCGTCCGGGGGGGTCGGCGAATCTTGAACTTCTCTGGCTCCTGGGCGTGCCGCTCCAGGACGTCCCGCATGCTGATACCCGCTGTCTTCGCCACGTGAAAGAAGATGAATTCATGGGTATGAGAGATCAGCATCGCTCACCGCCCAGTCCGCTCGGCTGACGATCCACGCACCGGGCTCTGGTTGGCAACGGTCGCCATCTGGATGAGCGCCTGCCGGTCGATCTTCCCGCTGGGAAGCAGCGGCAGTTCGCTCGTCATCACGATGATGTCGGGGACCTCGCGTCTGGGCATGCGCTGGAGGCAGGCGGCGTGGACGTCGCTCGCTGCCATCGCGGCTCCGTTCGTGGCGATACAGAACGCGGCTAGTCCCGCCCCGTAGTCACTTTCCCCGCTGGCAACGACCACGGCTTTGTCAATACCGGGAACAGTCATCATCGTCGCTTCGATGTCGGCAAACAGCACCAGCAAGCCGCTGCGGTTGACGGCGTGGTCGCTCCGACCGCGCACCTGGATACGACCGTCGGGCCCTATTCGACCAAGGTCGTGCATGGGGAACCACCCGCCGGCGAGGAGCTGGGTGCCCGGTCGCAGTTCGCCACCTTCGTCGGCGTAGCCCAGAAATCCGTGGGCGTGACGGCACCAGAGCTCACCGGTTTGCCCGTTCTCCGACGGATCCTCTCCCGGAGCGTCCACTCCGTCCGATATCTCTTGCAGGCGTACCTCGACATCCGCCAGCGGCCGGCCGACAGTCAGCGCCCGAACCTCGGCCGGGTCGTCGGGACTTGCCGCCGCGATCGCTCCCAACTCGGTGCTGCCGTAGAGCTGGACCAGCGGCCCATAACGAGACTCGTAGTTATCAAATGTGTCACCACGCAGCCGGTCCCCCGCCGTGACGGTCAGCTTGTACGGTCGAGTGACCTTACGCCCCCTCACCAGGGACTCACAGAACGTCGGCGTGACAAAGGCGCGATTCGGCTGGAAGTCGCGCTCTCGAGCTATGTAGGTCATCAGGTTGGCGCCGTGTTGCAGGTCGATGGATGCCCCCACCGCGACCGCGGGGAGGAAAGCGGCTCCCAGCCCATACATGTGCGACAAGGGCACGGGGATCGCGACGCGATCTGTGCTCTCCATCTGAAGGCGCTCCAGACAGTTTCGGGCGTTCTGCCGGAGCGATCGGTGCGTATGCACCGCGAGCTTCGGAGTGCCGGTGCTGCCCGATGTCCGGACGTAGAGCCTTGGCTCGGAGCCTTGATCACCCTTGCGGTAGGCTGCGTTCGCTGTGAGATTCAGATGGTCGGAGTCCTCGACCTCGGTGAATTGCTCCTGACTTGGCGCTAGTCGGTACGCACAAAACGGCGGGACAGCGACGGGGACGGACTTGCAGCCCTGATTGCCCGCCGGCATGAGGAAGAAGTCGTGGCCTTCCTCCAGGAGAAAGAGGAGGATGATCGCGCTCAGCAGTGAGTTGCCGCATTCGAATGCGAGGCAGACATCCCGATCGATGTCGCGCGACTGCAATTGCGTCCGCATGCCATCGAACACTTTCGCCAACGCTGCATAATTGCAGGTGCCCTTGCCGTCAGTAAGTACATTAGTCTCGACGCTATTTGTGGTCAGAGATTGCGCAATAAACCTCATGAGGCAGAATTCTCAGCGGCGAAGTCCTGCGCCGTCGGTTGCGGGAAGTATCCCGCTTCTATCCAATGTGAGATGTAACGTCGAATCAACCATGGCGCGGCTGGGGGACACACGATGTCAGTCCCAGCCAGCCCCGCCAATGAGTGACTCGTGTCCATTGGTGGCCGCGGATAGAATAGGAAATGCGGCGCTCGCAACACCATGAGCAAACCCATGTAGAAGGCACGGTCAGCGGAATGAGAGGCCCGCAACCTGATTTCGTGCCGCCATTCGTCATAGGGAAGTTCGTCTAAAGGATAGCCGACGGAACGGATCGTCGCCATGAGCTCGCGCCAGGGTATCGGCTGCGGTGTGAGCAGGTGGAATGCCCGCCCAAGCGAGCGCGTTTGGCGGGACAGGTGGATGACGGACCGGCTGACATAGTCGACGGGCACCATCGTGACGTCAACGTCGAGCGCAGGACACGTTCCCATCCGAACGCAGGCCTTCAGCAAGAGCGGCAGGATGTCGTGCATCTCACTCATCGTGCCCGTTTGGCTGTCGCCCATGACCCGCACACACCGGTAGATCGACGCTGGGAGTCCCCGTTCCTGCGCGGACATCACCAACCGTTCGGCGACCCACTTGCTTTGGGCATATCCGCCGCGAAGGCTGGCGTCATAGTCTGGGATGGTGCTCTCGTACAGCCGGTCGATACCCACATGAGCGTCGGTAAAAAGTACAGCCAGCGTGGAGAAGTAGTGAACAGGTGTCGTTGTGCTGGTTCCGGCCAGACGAAGGATCTCCTGCGTGCCGATGACGTTTGTCGCCTTTAGCCGAGCGTAGGGGTAGATCGCATTGGTCGACCCGGCTATGTGATAGATCACATCCAGGTCGCCGGCAAGGCTGCAGAACGCCGCTTCACTCAAACCGAATCGCAACTGAGTAAGGTCGCCAACCACAACGTGAACGCGCTGCGAGAATCGCTCCTGCCAGAGACCGTAATCCTGCAGGTGATCGGCAAGCCGCCTTCGAGCCGCATCGGGATTATTCGCTCGGATCAGACAGAAGACATCTGCCTGTGTCGTACACAGAAGTTCGGCCAGCAAGAATGCACCGACGAACCCCGTGGCCCCGGTCAAGAAGGCTCGTCGGGGGTCCGTCGTGAGGCAGCCAGAGGATGGCGCCAGGTGAAAGGTGATGCTCGGATCCAGAAGCGCTTCTGCCTCGAGATCAATCACTCGCGTCGCCTGGGTGGCAGGCGAAGTCATTCGGACTCACCCCTGCCCGTTCAGATGATGCCCGGAGATGAAATCTGCGAGAAAGCGGAGAGTCGAGAACGTGTTCATGTTGAGGTCGTCCTCGGCAAAGATGAAGTCGAAGCGGTCCTCGATCAGGTTGATGAGCATCACCACCACGATCGAGTCCAGGCCGAGATCATCAACGATCGACGCGTCATCGTGGAGCTGCTCCCACGTCAGACTCGGATTGAGCTGGAGGACGAGACCTTTCAGTTGGTCGATGATCGGCTCGACCGGGTGCGGTTCTCCCACTCTCAAATGCGGGCGCTACCCGCGGGCAGGCACCGCGGTGTAGCTCGAAGGTCGGGAAGCGTGCGGGCGAGGGTCGCAGTGTCCGCTCTCATGAGATTGGGGCTCCTCAGGGCTCACGGTTATGTAGGTGTTCGTCCCATGCCTTGACCCCAGCGAAGGCAATGCAGTTGGTTGATACGAATGGCCGGTGCCCCGAGTTGGCATTGGAGGCGAGGGCAGCTGCGCCGGAAAGGGTCTGAGATCGGTGGGCTGCGGCTCCGCTTGGTCCGCCCCCCCAGGTGAGCCACTCCGATCGGCGACCGGACGACTTCGCTTGGCGGCATGCTTCACCTGCCTGGTCTGTGGTGCGGGGATTGAGTGAGCAGCCCGTTGCTCTCCCCGCCAAGGGTCGTATCACCACGCGGATTCGCAACCTACCAGATGCCGTGGAGGTCTCTGCCCGAGACCACAGGGGTGGTGGGACGAGGTGCGCCACCAGGACGGGGGCCTCGAAACCCCGGTTCCCGCTACGCTCGCCGCGGCCGGCGGTCATGACGCGCCGAGCAGTTGCTGCGTCGAATTCCACCCAGGGTCACGACGCTCGGGTTGGAGTCGGAAATGAGCTGTAGGTCGAACTACGAGCCTCCCATCGAGTCCGCGCCTCGTCCTCGAAGGAGCTCTCGACGACTCCTCCCGACGCCTGCAGGACGCATCGCCATCTCCCGTACGACGAGGCGGACCTTCGAACCATCGCGCAGCGCCCCGGGGTTGGCGTCCCCCGGAGAGTGACGATTACAATTTGAGGACAGCATCACCTTGACGGGAGTCGGTGCGGGGGGGTGGCCGTCGGCCAGGCGTCTGCGGGGCGCCCACGACTGACTGGCGTTGACTCCCACGAAACCAACGAGAATTAACTCGCACGATGATCGCCGTCGTACTACAACACCGGAGGCATAAGGCTATGGCAAGATCCCTCAATGTAGGTGTCGTTGGGGCCGGCATGTCCGGATTGGTCGCCATCAAGGAACTCCTCGACGAAGGCCATCGCGTCACGTGCTTCGAACGGGCGCCATCGGAGGGCGGCAACTTCAACTATCCGATCGGGGCCGCCTACGACTCGATGCACTTGACGGTGTCGCAGTACCACATGGCATTCTCCTCGTTCCCCCCCCAGCTGGGGGATGAGCGCCGCTTCTGGAGCCGGGAAGAATACGCCAAGTACTTGAACGACTTCGGTACGCACTTCCGGCTGTTCAAGCACATCCAGTTCAACACCGAGGTCCTAAGCATTGATCCCGATGCGAGCAACGAGCATTTTCATGTCGCCTCCCGCGACAAGCTGACGGGTACGGTCACGGAGACCGTTTTCGACGCGGTCGCCATCTGCTCCGGTGCCCACGCGATCCACATCCCCCAGATTCCGAAATTCGAGGGGTCCGAGACGTTCACCGGAACGATCGAGCACTCGGTCCGATACCGCAGCCCCGAGCCGTTCCGAGACAAGCATGTCGTATGCGTCGGCTTTGGAGAGACGGCCGCGGATGTGACATGCCAGATCGCCGAGGTTGCCGCCTCCTGTTGGACCACCTTCCGCCGCTATCCCGCGGTGATCAAGCGCTACTACGGGCCATTTACGCACGATTCCTATAGCACGCGTATCCAGGGCACGTTGCCGCGATACGTGATCAATCAACTGCTCCTCGACGATGCACAGCGGACCCTCGACGCTCCCGAGGACGAGACCGACCCGGGCGATCGCCTCCTCGCGGAATGGACGCTGAAGGGCGGCACCCCGTGCCATCAACCGTTGGAGAAGAACGACGACTTCCTCGCCAGTGTCTTCACGGGCAAGTTGCAGATCAAGCCCCACGGCATCGAGCGTCTCGAGGGCGACAGTGTCGTGTTCACGGACGGCAGCCGGGTCCAGGCCGACGTGCTGATGTGCTGTACGGGCTACGACGAGGGAAGACCGCCGAGTTTGATCGCGGGTTTCGAGGTCTCGAGTGTCAGAGATCTCTACAAGCACGCCTTTGATCCCGATCTCGGGGAGCGCGTGGCCTTCGTCGGGTGGGCCCGGCCCGCGCAAGGCGGCATCCCGGCATGCTCTGAGATGCAGAGCCGCTATTTCGCCCTGCTGTTGAGCGAGAAGCGGGTACTGCCCGAGAAGAGCGAGCTACGGCGGTTGATCGCGGAGGATCGCGACGGGGAGGAGCGTGCCTTCTACGCCCGCAAGTACCAAGGAACGATCGTCAGCTACACGCCGTACATGGATGCTGTCGCCGACCTCGTGGGCTGTCGCCCCCTGGTGCGCGACTACCTGCTCAATCCGCGAATGGCGTATCACCTCCTGTGCGGAGCCAACATCCCCACGGCCTATCGGCTGCGCGGTCCGCACGCGATGCCGGAGATGGCCGAGCGTGTCTTGTTGAGCCTGCCGATCGCCCACACCCTGAAAGAGCTCACAAACCTCAGCAAGCTGCACGTCCTTCATCGACTAGGCGTGTTCAAGGAGCCAGAAGCGGCACGCCGCCGCCTTTACGAGGAAGCCTCGGTCTGATCGGTGTTTGCCCTTGAGGCAAGGTCCGAGGTGCCACTCGAGAGGTCTGTCGCTTATTTGCGCCGCAGATTTCTTGCAATCAGTGACACCCGTCGCCCTGACTGATAGTCGAAAAGATCGTTCCAGTCCGTGATCGGAGCGTCGACCCAGTCGAAGTAGTCGAGTTCGCCAAAGCCAGCCTCAGCCAGCAGCCACTCGAGGGCGGGAAGGCTCGGGTACGCAATCAGCATGATTTCCGGCAATTCACTGGGCCCCATTTCCTCGAACTTTATCCCCGATCCATCTCGAGGTGTTATGGGCCGGGACCAGTCACGTAACCCGATTGGATAGTTGAAGTCTTCGGTGTATCGCGCGCTACCATGCTCGTCGATGACGTGGGGAATCAGGTAGGTAATGGGATCGTTGGTGAAGGGCAATATCCACACGTCCAGGACCAGGTACTTCGGCGCCAACCTCGCCACCTGCTTCATCATCTCGAAATGTCGGTTGTGAACATAGAGGAAGCCAAGGCAGAGCACGACGTCAAAGCCTCCGGCCTCCAGGTCCTTTATGGTCTCGAAAAGATCACCGCAGACAAACCTGTATCGGTCGTCGTCGATGCCGTACTCCTTGAAGGTCTGATCGGCGTCTGCGACCAAATCGGCGTGTCCTTCGAGCCCGACGGCTCGTTGCGCCCCAACGTGGAGGGCGGCGAACGACCAACGGCCATCGTGAGAACCCAAGTCCAGAACGGTCGCCCCCCCGAGAACACTCGAATGCCGTTCGATGAGCGCCTTGTACCGTTCGTTCAAGCGATTCGGACTCGCCCAGCTGTCGCTTGTTTGAAAAAAGCGCGGGTACTTGTCGAAGAACCCTCCTTTTCCATCGATACTCCTCTCTTCCGCCACGGAATCGTTCTCCTTCTCACAAGTGTTGTCGGTGGGGTCCAAGATGATCAATTCGGTCATGTCGAGCGCAGGCGACCTAGGCGAGAAGTTTACCCGTATCTGTCCGGCGTCGAGGCGACGACCGAAACCTCTGCGTAGGCGCAGCGTGCCGGATGGACTCTCGCTCTTCCCATCGGTACGCTTCGCCACCAGACGGGGGGACTTCTGGCTCCCTCCGACACACCGGGAGGCGCCGGATGTTGTTGCTGGTCATTGTCCTGCTGATTGTGTCGGTCGTGGCCATCGGCCTTGGGCTCAACTGGTTCCTCGGCACCATCAGCCAGTCGGATCCGAAGAAGGGCGCGTCGGTCCAGAACATCCTCGTCGCCACCGAGCTCCTTGCCGGCCTTCTCCTTGCCATCGTCGTCACGGATGCCGGCGCGTCATACTCGGCAGCCACGACTGCGGCAAAGCAGGAGGCGGACGCGGTCGACAACCTCTACGAGGCGGCCGAGTACGTCGAGATGCCGTTCCGCCAGCAGCTCCAGGCCGATGCCGTCTGTTACGCCCGCGCCGTGATCGGCCCGGAATGGAGCACGCTGGCGAAAGGCAAGAGGTCGCCCGTGCCCAGCAACTGGACCGGCACGAAACCCGGTGCCCTCCGGGCCACACTTTTGGCGATGACTCCCGAGGCGACTGCATTCGACCTGGTTCAAGGGGCTGACAGCCTACGCGGGGAGCTGCGGGCGGAGCGGGAGACCCAGGCCAACCCGTCAATTCCGATCGCCGTCATCTGGTTCGTGGTGGTACTGCTCTCGTTGTCACTGGGCGGCCTCGCGTACTCGATCCCGCGAGCCGCGAACACGGGCCAGCTGGTGGCGATGGGCGTCGTCGTCGTGACCTTTCTCGGCGCCATGGCCCTCATCTACAACCTCGATCGGCCGTTCAGCGGCGTACTCGCCCTCGAGCCCTCGGCGATGCGGGCTGCGGAGGAGGACGCAAGCGAGGACTACCAGGACGCCTTCAAGGTCGAGCTGCCATGCGACGAGGAGGGCAATCCGCGGACGGTGGACGGGGCAACTACTGCCGGCGTGGTGGCCACGACGACCACCACGAGCCCGACCACGACGACGCCCGGCCGGCCCCGGTGACCGATGGCCGGTGGCCGGTCACAACAGGTGCCGGTGGAGGCGACTCGAGGTCGCTGACGCTCGGTACGAAGCACTGACACACCCTTCACCCAGGGCGGCTGTTCACCGGGTGCGGACCGTTCCGTTGTCCCCCGACATGTCGTCCGGAGCGGCCGCGAACCCGTTTCCGGAGTAAGCGACCGGCGTGTCGACGCTGGCACCGTCGCCCGGCCCGATCTCTCGGGCCGTCGGCGGAGGCCCGATCGCCGGCCGCTGGCCCACGGCGCGGTGCCGCCACAGCGGAAGATGGGCGATTCCCAATCCGGCTGCGAGGCCAACCGTCCAGATCAACGCGCCGTTCACGATCCCGACGATCCCGAGAAGGGCGCCGCCGATAACGACAACTCCCTGACCTACGGCGACACCGAAGCCGGCTCGCATGTTGGTCCGGAACTCGTCCGCCAACTCGAACATGAAGGGCAGCAGGCGCAAGCCTTGGCCCATCAACACGATCTGCGCCGAGTCCGTTGCCGCCGTCGACGCGCCTCGGAGCGAGACCGACACATTCGCCTTCTTGAGCGAGATCGAGTCGTTGATGCCATCGCCGACGAAGCACACGGAGTGTCCCTCCAACTGGAGCTCAGCGACGAGCGTGGCCTTCTCCTCGGGCAGCGTGTTGGCGAAGTACCGCGTGATCCCGAGTGTCTCCGCCATCCTTCGGGTGGGATCCTCCTGATCACCCGAGATGATGCAAAGATCGAGGTTCCGTTTCTTGAGTGCGCGCACGACATCGAAGACCTCAGGACGCAAGCTCGGCTCCAGCTCGATGGCACCAATTAACTCCTCGTCAACCGCTACCATTACCAGGGCATTGCCGCCGCCCTGGACAGACTCGACGACTTCCTGAATTGCACCAGGGACCTGAATGTCCTCCAAGTCCATATAACGGCTGCTGCCGACCCGGATCAATCGATCCTCGAGGCGTACACGAAGCCCAAAGCCGACCTCGTAGCGCGCGCTGTCGACCGAGGGCACCGTCAGCCCTCGATCGCTGGCCGAATCCAGGATGGCCCGGGCGATGGGGTGCGTCTGACGATGCTCCGCCGCCGCCGCGTATGCCAACACCGTATCGGCGTCGAAGTCGGCGCAGGTATGGATCCGGGCGATTTGCGGCTGGTCCATCGTCAACGTCCCCGTCTTGTCGAACACGACCAGGTCGACGTCTGCCAGAAGCTCCAACGACCGGCCATCCTTGACCAGGATGCCGTGATTCGCCGCGACATTGAGGAAATTGAGCATCGAAATCGGCGCGGTGACCTTGATGTTCAGCCCGATCGACGACCCGAGAATAGTGACCGCGTAGCGATACCCGGCGAAGGGAAGGGCGACCAGAGCCAAGACCATCGTGGGAGGAACCGACTTGTCGGCGACCTGCTGGCCCTTGGAGACAATACTGGCCTGGTAGGAGGCCGTTTGTTTCAGCATTGCTCCGATCTGAGCGACGATCGTCTCCTCACCGGTCTTCTCGACCCGCACGTGCACCTTGCCGCCGACCATCAGGGTGGAGGTGAGCACCTGGTCCCCTTCACCCTTCTCCACCGGCTGGGATTCGCCAGTAAGGGCGTGTTGGTCAACCGTCGCGATCCCAGAGACGATGACGCCGTCGACCGGTATCACCTGCCCGGCCTGGATGACGACGGTATCGCCGGCCTGGACGTTCTCGATGGGGACCTCGACCTCGACGTCGCCCGCGACGAGCCACACAGTCCGCGGCTGCTCACCGAAGATCGTGGCGAGGGTGCTCTCTGAGCGACCCTGGGTGATCAGGACGAGCTTCTCGCTCAGGAACCACACAACCATCCCGAACGTACCGGCGAGGAAGAAGCCGCCGGCGAACGCTCCGAGGATATAGAGCGACCCCATCACGTGGATGCCGATCTTGTGCTCGTCGACGACTGAGTGGTAGGCGCCCCGGAACAGCTTGAGGCAGCAGAACAGCGCGGCCCCGAGCGTGACGACCAGCGCCGCGGGAAAGACGATGCCGACCGCGGCTGTACCCAGGCCCACCAGGGCGGCACCGATGTTGCGGTTGAGCTCGCGCTCGGTATCGCTGATCAACGCGAGTTCGTCGGTGGTGATCTCGGCCAGCTGGTCCCGGCGAGTCCGGCTCAGCCGTGGGTCGACCTTCTCCACCATGAACCGCTGGTACCGATCCTCCAACGCCGCCAGTGATGACGGGCTCGGCTGGTTGCTCGTCTCGGCCTTCCGAGTCGGCAGCCCGTGCACCTCGGCATAGGCCTCCCGGCAGATCGCTTTGAGCTCGTCCTCGATCCGACCGGGATACCGGCGCACCCAATGCCTGGCCGCGGCTGCGATTGCTCCGCCCGCGGCCAGGATCACCAGCATCCGTCCCCGCCTTCCTCGCTACCCGACCCGATTGTCCAGGATTGCATGTCGCCACATTGTGCCCCGTGTCGGCACCGGGGCGGGCCCTCCCGGGCGGGCCCTCCGAGTGCGTTCCTCATCCGCACCCCGATCGGGGGGCAAACTACCTCCCATGACGATGATCGTGAAGCCGACGAAGTCCGGTCAGGCGGCTCGCCCGTCGCTCCGTGCGAAGCTCAGGTACAAGTTCGACAACGCCCTGGCGCGGGGTCCGGTCGTCGTGATCGGGTACCTCGGCCTCCTCTTCCTGGCGATCATCGTCGTGGTCGCGGTCATAGCCACCGTCGCCGAGCTGTGGGCCGGCTCGAACTTCGTCGAGGCGTTCTGGCAGTCGGTGCTGCGCACCGTCGATCCGGGTGCGGCGGACGACAAGGGGTGGCCGACCCGGCTGTTCGGCCTCGCCGTCACCGTGACGGGGATCCTCCTCGGCGGCTCGCTGATCGGCCTCCTGGCCAACGGCGTCGACCAGAAGGTCGACGAGCTGCGACTCGGTCGTAGTCGAGTGCTCGAGTCGGGTCACACCATGATCCTCGGCTGGTCGTCCCGGGTCCCGCCCATTGTCAGTGAGCTGGTGGTCGCCAACGAGAGCGAGAAGCGGGCCTCGATCGTGATCCTCGCCGGGGCGGACAAGTCCGATATGGAGGAAACGATCAGGATCGCGGTGCCGGACCTGCGCACGACCCGTGTCGTGTGCCGCAGCGGCAATCCCTCCGATCCGGAGGACCTCGAGCGTGCTGCGATCTCCGGTGCCCGGTCCGTCATCATCGTGGGCGACGCCAATGGTGACGCCGGCGTCGTCACGTCCGTCCTCGCCGTCCGCTCTCTCGACCGCTCCCTGGAGCGGACGCACATCGTGGCCGAGCTCACCGATCCCGTGACCGCGCGGATGATCCGCGCCCTCACCAGCCAGCGCGTACTCACGGTGTCGAGCGACCACGTCGTCGCCGAGGTCACCGCCCAGGCCTGCTTTCAGCAGGGCATGGCCGCCGTCTTCACCGAGCTGCTGAACTTCGACGGCGACGAGATCTACTTCGCCGCCGCCCCCGAGCTCGCGGGTCACACCTACCGCGAGGCACTGCTGGCCTTCGAGAAGAGCTCCTTGATCGGTCGGAGGACCACCGACGGGAGGGTCGAGCTCAACCCGCCGTCCGAAAGCGTCTTCGAACCCCAGGACCAGGTGATCGTCGTCGCCGAGGACGACTCCAAGGTGGCGTTCACCGGGTTCGCCGTGCTCGATCCGCCGCCGCCCGCAGTTTCCGAGCATGCTCGCCACCAGCCCTTGCGCATCGTGATCCTCGGCTGGAGCGCCTTCGGGGCCATGGTGCTCAAGGAGCTCGACGAGTTCCTGCCCGCAGGTTCGAGTGTCGAGATCGTGGTCGACCGCAATCTCGTCGACGGCGAGGCTTTGCAGAGCATTGCGTTGGACCATGCCACCCTGGAGCTGCACCTCGGCGACGGCGGTCCCGATGCTTTCCGGGCACTCTACGAGGGGCAACGGCCCAACCAGGTCATCGTGCTCGGCTACCGCGACGCATTGTCCGTCGACAACGCCGACGCCCGCACCCTCCTCACGCTGCTGGCGCTGCGCTCGGTATGGCCGGTCGTCGCAACCGAACACGTGCGGATCGTCGGTGAGCTCCTCGACCAGCGCAACCTGGCTCTGGCTGACCCGGGCGGCGTCGACGACCTCATCGTCAGCAGCGCGCTGTCCAGCTTGTTGATGGCGCAGCTATCGGAGCGAGCGGACCTCGACGCCGTGTTCAAGGACCTCTTCGATTCGCAGGGGGCGATCCTGGAGACACGGCCGGCCCCTGAGCTTGTCGGCGCCGAACCGATGCCCTATGCGGCCGTGGTCGCGGCGGGGGCCGGCATCCAGGCGTCTGTCATCGGGTATCGCCTCGGCGCGACGGGAGTCGTCACCATCAACCCCCCGAAGTCCGACCTCGTCACGTTGGGCCACGACGACCAGGTCGTGATGATCGCCACGAACACCCGGCGATCGGCGGGCTGATCCATCGGACCACCATGTCAGGTCAGCCTTCTGGTGGCCCGACCTGACCGAATCGGCGGACGGGCGCCTCCGTCGTCACGGGGTCATCGGTCAGGAACTGCATGATGATCGAGTTGCACAGGTCCGGCTTCTCCCGCAGCAGGGGGTGGGACGTTCCCGGTACGACGGCGAGCTCGGAGTCGCCGATCGCCCGATAGAGCACGAGGGTGTGCTCGAAGGAGAGCACGTCGTCGTCGGCGACCATCACGAGGGTTCGGCTGAGGACGCGGTCCACGTCGGCCACGCTCATCGCCGGCTCCCTGGCGCCCATCGCCACGACCTTCCTCACGAGCACCGGGTAGTGCTCCTCGCCATCGGGTGACACCTCGCCGTAGGACGCACCGAACTCAGCGACGACCTTGTCCACGTCGATCCTGCCGGCGCCCAGGAGGCCCTCGTTGTGGAAGAGCCCGCTGACCAACACCAGTTGGCGGACCAGGTCCGGGCGCAGTAGGGCGACTGTCAGCGCAACCACCGCGCCCATGCTGTGCCCGAGCAGATGCGCCGGCCCGCCGACGACCGTCTCCAGCAGCTCGATAACATCGCCCGCCAGGAGCTCGTAGGTGAGGGGGCCGTCGACATCCGGCGTGTGGCCGTGACCACGCTGGTCCGGCGCGAAGACGTGGAACCGTGATGCCAGCGACCCGATGTTCTGGTCGAAGAACCGGGAGTCGACCACCCCTCCGTGCAGAAGCACGAGGGGGATTCCGTCGCCGCATTCGTCATACCAGGTCCGGACGCTCGAAAGCTGGACACGGTTCGCCATCTCGGCCGATCCTTTCTCCGGGCCCCGCAGCACGGCCCCCAGGCCCCCGCCCCACCCGTGGCCTACGCAGCGGCGTCGAGCCGCGAGCTACGGTTCTCCTTCGGGCATCCATCTGGGCGGGCAGACATCATAAGCGATTCATCTTGATCGCCGAGACGACCAGTCAGACGTGTCCGATCACAGGTTCGTCCCGACGAACTACTTTTGTCCGGATCGCCCAGGTCCGGGGCGGAGGAGGCCGAGATGACTCGACGGACGGTGCGTAAGCACCTGAAGTACCGGTTCGACAACCTGATGTCCCGGCAACCTATCGTGCTGATTCCCCTGTGGTTCTTGACCGCCTTCTTACTAGGCGCATTCTTCGCCCTTCTTCTCTCGTTCGTCGACCAACAGCCGTCGACCTTCAAGAGCACGGTGAGCCAGATGTGGCACCGGGGGCTTGGCATGCTGTTCATCCAGGATGGCAATGGCAACATCGGGATCGAGATCCTCACGGTCACGTTGGGCGTGGTTACGGCCCTCGTCAGTCCGGTGGTGGCCGGCCTTGTCATCATTGCGGCGATGAAGAGAATCTCCCAGTTGGTGAGCGGACGCTCGGCGGTGCTCGAGCAGGGCCACACGGTGATTCTCGGTTGGTCAGACCAAATCTACCCCGTGATCACCGGGCTCGTGGAGGCGAACAGGAGTCGGGGAAAGACGACTATCGCCGTCCTTGCTGACAAGGCCCAGTTCGAGATGCACGACCTCATAGAAATGAAGGTGGGCGACACGGGCTCGACTCGCATCGTCTGCCGCACCGGCAGCCCGATCGAGGCCAATGACATCAAGCTCGTGAATCTCGATACTGCCCGATCGATCATCGCACTGTCCCCGGAAGGTCCGAGTGCGGATAAGCAGGTGATCAAGACATTGCTCGCAGTGACGAACAGCCCGGACCGGTCAAAATCTCGGTATCACGTGGTCGCCAGCGTGACCGACAGCCCGAATCATGCCGCTGCGCAACTTGCCGGTGGAGCGGAAACCATCGTGATCGACGCCGATGACGTAGCCGCGAGGCTCGTGGTGCTGACCGCCCTCCAATCGGGCCTTTCTGCGGTCTACATGGAGCTCCTCGATTTTGCCGGCGACGAGATCTATATCGTCGAGGAGCCCGAGCTGCAGGGGTGGCCGTTCGGCGAGGCTCTCCTCGCGTACGACACGTCCTCCGTCATCGGCCTCCTGGCGTCAGACGGCACTGTGCAGCTCAAACCGCCCATGAACACGATGATCGGCCGGTCCGACAGGATAATCGCCATCTCCGCCGACGAGAACACCGTCCGGTTGGCGGGCCACACCCCCGCCATCGTCAACCGAGCCATCGTTGCCGCGCAGCCGCGCCCGCCCGCCACCGAGAGGACGCTCATACTCGGCTGGAACCGCCGAGCGAAGCGGATCCTCCAGAACCTCGACTTCTACTCCGGGCGCCAATCGAAGGTTCTGGTCGTGGCCGGTGGCGGGCACAGCGACTCCATCAGCAGCCTGATCAACGACAATCGCTGGACCAACATCGCGGTTTCCTCCAAGGCGGGTGACACCGCCGAAAGGGAGACGCTCGAGAGCCTCAGGATAGGCGACTGCGACCACGTCATCGTGCTCGCCTCCGACGACATGGATGTCCAGGAGGCCGACGCGCACACGCTCGTGACGCTGCTGCACCTGCGCGACATGCACGACCGGCCCGGTGAGCACGGTCGGCGCTACTCCATCGTCAGCGAGATGCTCGACGACCGCAACCGCAAGCTGGGAGAGCTGACCCAGGCGGACGACTTCGTCGTGAGCCCGAAGCTGATCAGCATGCTGATGACCCAGCTGTCGGAGAACCGCCACCTGGCGGGAATCTTCACCGACCTCTTCGGGCCCGAGGGTGCCGAGATCTACCTCAAGCCCGCCGAGGACTATGTGCGCCTCGGGCAGGAGATGGACTTCTACACCGTGGTCGAGGCGGCCCGACTTCGCGAGGAGGTGGCGATCGGTTACAGAGTGAGCAATCGGTCCGACCAGCTTCCAGTCCACCGGCGGGGCACCGACTCCGTGGTTGGAGTTGTCCTCAACCCCGACAAGCGGAAAATGGTGGTCTTCAAGCCCGGCGACAGCGTGATCGTGGTCGCCGATTACTGAAGGGGTGCTCCTGCCGCCATCCCTTTATCGCCGCGGCGGGCCGGCGGCTTCAGCCATTTGGCATCAGCGGCACGTGGACTACTGTCCCCACCCTGGACCTCAGCAAGACTCTGAATCGCCCCCCGGACTACTTCACCACGTCTTTCCACGGCACGGCCCCCTGGGATGCGGCGGTGGGCGCCGCCTTGACTGCGGCCTTCAACTGCGACCGCGCCTGGCGGGCCGCGTGCGCTTGAACGGCCGCTTGGCGTGTTGCGTCGCGTGCCGCTTTGCGTGCCGCTTTGCGTGCCGCGTGGGTTGTGACCTTGGCTATACCTATCGCGTGAGGTGTCGTCGTGGCTGCCGCATGGACCGCGCCGGCTGTAGCGCGATGTGCTGCGGCGCCCGCCACCTTCGATGCCCCGAAGTAGCCTTTGGAAAGAGCCAAGAACTTCGTTACGGCCCACGGGGCCACGGGAAAGATCATCGTCTTCTCGTTCCTCCGTCTCTCGTTATCAGGCTGCTCTTGCTCGACTAGGGCTCCCTACCCCGTTTCAGAGCGTACGACCCAACCTAAACTAATCGTCCGCCTCGTGCAGGGGTCGCGCGCCGAGGTTCGGATCCGGGCGGACGAGGCCGAGCAAGGGACCGGTCGCCACGGTCGTCACCACGGCCATCAGGACCAGCAGGGTGTACAGCTCGGCGTCGAGCACGCCGAGCTCCCGGCCGATTCCCAGGACGACGAGCTCGGTCAGACCTCGTGTGTTCATGAGCACGGCGAGGGCGAGGGACTCCCGCGCCGGAACTCCCTGACTGCGGGCGCCGAGGCCGGCGCCAAGCAGCTTCCCGGCGCTCGCCACCCCGATGATGAGGAGCAGCTGCCAGCCACCCAGCCACCCCACGGCCCGAATGTCGACGCTGAGGCCGCTGAAGACGAAGAAGACGGGCAGGAGCAGCACCGCGACAGCGTCGAGGCGGTCACGGACCTCCTCGGCCAAGCGGCCACGAGGGAACACGGCTCCGAACAGGAAGGCGCCGAATATCTCGTGGATGCCTATCGCCGACGTCACGAACGAGCAGAAGAGGACACCGGCCACGATGGCGGACAGGCCGGTGACGTCGAGGGGGCGGTCGCCGAACCGGGCGAGCCGCGGGCGGACCACGCTGATCATGAGGAACGCAAATCCGACGGCCAGGATGCACACATAGGGCAGGTGCCACACACTGGCCGAGGTAACGGTGACGACGACCAGCGCGACGGTGGCCCACGCGAGGACGTCGCCGCCGGCGGCGGCGGCCATCGTCACGACGCCGAGCGGCGTGTCGTACAGCCCGCGCTCGACCAGGATGCGGGCCAGCACCGGGAATGCGGTGATCGACATCGCCGCCCCCATGAACAGGCAGAAGGGCACCTTGTCGGCGACGCCGTGAGTCGGGTAGAGCGCCAGGCCGAGGAGTGTCCCGAGAGCGAACGGGACCGCTGTCCCCGCCACCGCCACGACCGTCGAGGTCTTGTACCGGCCGCCCAGGTGGCGAAGGTCCATCTCGAGGCCGGCGAAGAACATGAACGTGACGAGCCCGAGCGTGGCCAGGATCTTGAGCAGCGGTCGGGCGTCGAGCGGGAACAGCACCGTCGAGTGTTGCCCGAACAGACTGGGTCCGAGGGCGATCCCTGCGATGACCTCGCCGATGACGGGCGGCTGGCCTATCCGCCGGAACAGGGCACCAGCCAGGCGGGCGACGACGACGACGACTGCGACTCCCAGCAGCGTGAGGGCGTAGTTGTCGTGACTCAGATAAACGAAACCTTCGCGCTCACCCATCGGGCGCTCGACCATAGACGGACGGCGCGTGAGGCTCGGCGTACCTCGGAACACGGGGCGAGCATTCAGCCTTCGGGGGCGGCGCACGCTGTCGGCGGGACGGCCGCAACGACCTCGGGCTCGACGGCGCGGGCGGCCCGTGCGGTGTCTGCGGGCTGGCGGGCGCGGGTCAGGCGCCGAGGCCTCCCGGACGACGGGTTAGAGTGATCCCGCCCACGCCGGCGGGTGACCCACAAAGACGAACAGCATTTGTCCACGGTCCTGGCCGCGTGGTCGCGGTCCTAGCAATGAGGGGAACAAGCGACGTGTCGAACTCCATGAAGAAGTCGAGCAGAGGCTGGGTTTGGCTGGGCGGCGGCATATTGGCGGTCGCGGTCACGGCTGGCGTGTTGACTGCCACCTTCGCGCAGGCAGAGCCGCAGGTCTTGTCCCTGCAGGGGACCCTTACGGGCCGTGACATGACGGAGGGCTGTACCTCCCCTGTCGGGTTCTGCCTCCTCGATGAGTTCACGGGCACCCTGAACGGCACCGCGAACGCGGTGACCTCCAGCCTTTCGACCACGCCCGACCCTGGTGTCGGAGGGGCCGACACCGACCTCGTGATTCACGACACCCGCGGCGACCTGAAGTGCCGGGCCCAATCGGTATTCGGCGCCACCGAAGGCAGCTCGGGCGAGTTCGCCTTCCTCTGTGCCGTAACCGGCGGTAACGGTGATTTCGCCGGGGCCACCGGCTACATCTTGGCCTTCGGGGACATACCCGCCGGCGAGACCGATACCCAAGCCACCTATGGTGGCAAGATCGTCCTGGCGGATTAGAGAGAGTTGCGCTGATCCTGCATGCCGCCCCGGTGAGCGCGCCGCCGGCCCACCGGGGCGACTGCCGGTCGTGAGCTCAGGCCTTGCCCCCTGGCCACAGCACTGCCGCATCGACATCTTCCGGAAAGACGCCTGGACCAACGCGCCAGCCGCCACCGGGCTCGCTTCACCCTTTGGCCATCGTCGCGAACTAGTCCTCAGCGACCGCATGGACGTACCGACCAACCGCCGCCTTGAGGACCCCACGAGATACTGGGGAAGAGTCCTGGGCTGAGCGCGTCAACTGCGCGAGAATAGTGGCCTCATCCGAAACGGTTGTCGCCGCGGTAGTGCTGTTGGCCGAGATGTCGGCAATGGTCAGCGCCAGGATAAGACCGAACAACAGGCTGAAGGCAGCCCCTATTTCACCTGAGACGTCGCGGAGGTTGCTTTCCCGCAGGCACGGGGTACACCGTCTCGGCAAGCAGGAATCCTCCGATCGCGAGGGAGGCGGCGCCCGCCACAAACAGGAGTGAGATCCCGACCGTGGAGAAGTTGGTAGGAAGCCATCGATTCATGCGAGCCCCCGGTGCGGCGAGTGCTACGGCCGGACTCCGGCGAAGCTCTTGGCCACCTCTACAGTTCCCTGTTGGTATTGCTGCGCATAGTACTGACGGACCTTCTCGGGATCGAAGGTGAGAAACGTGCCTCCCGACTCGAAGTGCTGCACGAACACCTTTCCGACTGCGTACGTAGATGCACCGGCGACCACTGCAACGCTCACGCCACTCACGACCGCACCTCCGAGGGGCACCAGGCGCAGGAGGAGGTGACGCGACGTCGAGGCAGCGACGACCGACCCGCTCGCGCCCAGAAGAGACCCGAGCACGGCCTTGCCTCGTTCCTTGGAAAAGTCGACGTCGAACGATTTTGACAGCTTCGACAGCATCTGAAGCTGGATTCCCGTCAGTGCAGCCACATCGACCAACGGCAGCGGTACCAGGCCGACTGCCAGTGACAGAACCATGTACTTCTTGAGAAGCTGATCCGTACTACCAGTACCGATGCTCGGTGAGGCGCTCATTCGAAGAACCTCCAGTCCTCGACGTAGTGGCCGAGAATGGCCTTGGGAAATCCAGGATCAGCTCGGCACATGACGGTATCGTAGCGGATAAATTGATTGCCGCTGAAGAAGTAGACCTTGCCGTTTCCCCAATATGTGGCCGCGTCGATCCGGTCGAAAGTGACTCCGGTCCAGCGTCTACCGATCAAATCCGAGTACCCACTGTCAGCGCAGTGGTTCAACGAATTGAATCGAATGTATCGATTGCCACAGAAGAAGTAAACCGAATCCGGCGTGACGTTCACCGCGGCATCGATCCGTTCGAAGTCGACGCCGGGCCATCCCGCCGAGATGGCGCGGGGATATCCCGGATCAATGCTGTTCGTGTCGACATCCCACCGCACGTACTTGTCTCGGTTGAACAGAAAGAGCTTCCGACTGAGGTCCTCGCCTTCGGGTGAGACGAGGTACTTCCCGAGGAAGGCGGCATCCACGCGCTCGAACCCGACCTTGAAGAGATCCGGCCAGCGCTCCTGAATCTTGCGAGGTGGGCTGGTCGCTTTCCGTTCCAGATCATAGGTGTAGTAGCACGAGTCCTCGAAGAAATGGACGTTGCCGTCCAGATTGAAGACGACCCGTAGCGGAGAAGAGACCGTCTCCTCCTTGTAGGCCTCCATAAGGGCCTGGGCGCGAGCTTCATCCCGAAGCAGTGTCCAGATGCCCCTCGCTTCGAACTCGATTACCTGCGGATTCTCCTTGACCGTCGCAAGCCATTCGTTGTAGGCGACGTTGTCAAGCGTACTTAGCGCTGCCAGCTTGAGCTCGTCCCCGCCCTTGCCGAACACGGTGCACTGGGAGTTGCTTTGGAGCTTGTCCTTGCTCTCCTGGTCGCTGGTACTGACGCTGGCGCTCCCCATCCCGGCCATGCTCGCCTTGATGCCGGCTTGGATCTCCGACTTCGTCATCTGCGTCTGCTTGCTGATGGTCAACGCGAGCGCGGCCTTCCCGCCCACCCAGGCCCTCGATATGTAATGCGTGCCGAACTTGTCAAAGAACTTGGTGTATGCCCGGCGGCGAGTCGAGTCGAATGGCACGGGGACCTCGAGGTCGAAGTCCTCGTCGGATATCGAGCCGATAGAGGGGAGATATACCGTCCACAATGGGATGAAGGAAGTCCTCATTGCGTAGTAGGATTCTTCCTCCTGACGCAACTGGCCGGTCTGGCTTGCGTTCACATCGACGCTGAAGGGCGCGCTTCCGACTGCGACGTTGGCATCCAGGCTTGTCCGCTTTTCGAATCGGTCCCATGATTCCTCTACGAGGGACTGATTCAACGCCTGGGTCGCAGGCATCGGTGGGCTGTCGTTCACCTCATAGCCAACGGGAACTGCGTAGGTTATTGCCGTCTCCTTGGAGAAGTACGGCACGTACTCCGTCCGATCGAAGAGCACGGTCTTCAACTGGTAAGGTTGGTTCGGTCTCAGGTATACGCCTCGCCCTACAACCTCCAGGCCAGGAATGATCCGACGATCCAAATCGTTCGTTGGCATCGGCCCACCTCTCCTTCACTAGGGAACGCCTTATCCAAGCGAGACGCCCCGACGATGTGGCCGCTTGCCGCGCCCGCATGCACCAGCTCGGCGATCAGAGGCAGGCGCAGACGACTTCATGACGCAAGCGCTGCTCGCAGGTCCGGGACGATTTGCGACACAGCACACTCGGCGCTACACCGGGGGAGAAGGAGCAGGGCTAGCAGGCGCCCGATCGTCCTCGGCCGAGTACTTCTCCTGAATTGCCTCGGCGGCGAGGACCTTGAATTCCGCATTTGCGTCGGCGGCTGCCTTCTTCACCTGTATGCCAGCCTTGACCGCGAGCTTCAAGGATTTCTCGAGCAGTGGCTTCACAACCGGCGCAGACAGGATGCCGATTAATAGCAGTAGCCCTGCTTTGTAGGGAACCAAAGGTGCCGCCGTGGTGGGTCGTTCTCCATGTCTCTCGTGGGCCATTGGAGCATCGTAATCTATCATGGGTCGAGTCTCCTCGGCCGGCGTTCGCCTTGTGTCGGGCATGCCCTCGTGGGGGACCGGGGGCGTCGCCGGTCATGACGTCGTTTGCGCGCATCACGCCGGTGCCGCCGGGTGGAGCGGGATGATCCGGCCCGTGCTCCCGGTTGCGGTCCACCGCCCCGCTCGACCGAGTCCCGCCTTCCAACCGGGAGCCAGACATCGAGCACGGCGCGCGCAACGGCGGCGTGCCTGCCCCGCTGCCGGCAGGCAGGCAGTGCGTAGCCCTGCATCGTGCGAGGTTACGATTCTCTACGCGACGCCCTACAACGTTCACACTCAAGTCGCCTCGCAGCGACACCTGGTGGGAGGTGCATCATGGAATCCAGTCAGGCTTCGTCTGGGACTTTCGCGCCTTTGTTCACTGCTCTCGATTTCCAGGACAGTCGACGGTTGCTGCGGGCCGTGGGGCGGGCCGAGACGGCCGCCGCCGCCGACATCACGTGCCTGTTTTCAGGGATCGGCCCATCGGCTCGAAGCTCACTGCGCCGTGGCTGCGCGTTCGCTCACCGGGCGATCCTGCTCTTTCCGACGGATCTGGATCATGCCCTCGGAGACTTCTCCGACCGCGGCCTCTCCCTGACCGCACCGATTCCGAGCGTCCTTGTCCGCCGTCGGCTTTGCGCCCGCTACGGGCTGAGCCACGAGGCGTGCGACGTCTCGGTCACACGGGTTCGAATGCCGCCGACAGGGGTGGAGCTCGAGATGTTCCTGTTCCCGAAGATCGCGCCCGCGCTCGACCAGGGCATCATCGACACAGAACGGGCCTTCGGCTTCGAGGACCACCTCGCCTTCGAGGTTCACACCCCGGACGAGCGGACGCTCGAGCGTCTCATGACCATCCTCCAGCACGACGCCGGCCTGGTCTTCGAGGGCGGTGGCCACAACCCGAACGCGGGCACAGCCGGTAGCACGGTGGCGTACTTCGTCCGCCAGAAAGCCGGGCTGACGGAGGGGCCAAGGTTCGAGCGATTCGAGCTCTATTGTTACGGCGACTTCTCCACAGTCATCGATCGGCATCCCGTGGATCAGTATGAAGTCGGTCGAATCTATTCAGACTGGGCCGGTACCGACCCGAGCGCCTTCCCGACTGCGGCACAGGCGCCGACGGCCAACGGATCCGAACACCGACCCAATATCAACCGCGATGACGCCGCGGACGGTTGCGGCCACGCCTGAGGGCCGTGTCTCGGTGGCCTCTCGATCCCGAGACGGCTTGACAGCCGGCGTCCGAGGCGATGAACTGAGCGCTGCAACCGTCGGCTGGGATCATGTTACGCATTCCGGTCGCAGAAAGGTAGGTGTCACAGGCGGTCCTCGGCTCCGACTGGTGTGCCAGGGTGGGCCCGGACGACTTCGCGGCGCGAGGCATGCCGACGAACGGTCGTCACGCCTTGTAGCGCAGGTTCGGATTTCGCGGATGCACTGCGTGGCGGCCATACCTGCGTATCAGTCCTGTAAATCGTCCACTAGAGCTTTGCCATTTCTCTCGTCGGGCGGTGCGCAGCCGGACGCAGAAGGCGGTCCACCAAGACGGGACAGGAGTGTCGTTCGGGTCCTCGCAGAAATGTGCGAGGACGGTCCTGACGATCCCGATATTGGGGCCAGCCCGATATTGGGGCCAGGTCACGGGATGATCCGGACTATGAGTTCGAGCATCTCCTGCCCCGATGTATCTGATGTAGGGTACGGCTCTCTAGGGGCCCTCCCCCGAGACATGGAGGATACAAATATGATCGCAGTCCCCCTCCTCGTGAGGCCGCTGGTTGTGTACGCGGCTGGTGTTGTCACGGGCCCACTGATCAAGCCGGTAGTCAGAGGCTCGGTGAAAGGCACCGTCAAGATCGGTTTGCATGTGAGGAGGCTTGCCGGCGAGGCGGCTGCGGAAGTGCATGGGATCGCCGCCGAGGCGAGCGCCGACGCCAAGCCTGCGCCGGCCGCCGCAGGCGCCGCTATCGCGAGGAAGTGATCGCGTCCCGCCACGCGGGGCGTCGAATCGCGCCTTACTGACGAGGCCGCAACCGGGCCGGGGACGGGCGTCGGCAGGTATTCCCCGATAACGAGTCGGCCTTGATGCCGTTGGTGGTAGGCGGCGGAGGAAAGCCGGGCGATCCCCAAACGTGAACAGGGCAGGCGGCTCGCCGTGCCGGCGGGGAGGTGCTCAAGGCTGCCGACGACCCTCCCGCGGGAATGTCGGCGGAAACGACGGCGCCTTTACGGCCCAGGCGTCCCAGGCGTCCCAGTCGGGGGCACGTCCACGCTTGCTTTGGGCGCCGGGCCTTGAATCTCCGCGGCAAACTCACGGGTGCGCCTCTGCAAATCCAAGCCAAGCCTTATCGTTCCCTTGACCGATCGCTTGGCGACGGCGCCAACCACTTGGCGGGTTATGAGTCCCGCCAGGTACGACACAATCACTGGGCCGACCATTCGGCATTCATCTCCAGGTCGCAGGGAACGTTCTACGAACCACGCTATCACCCCGAGAATCACAGTGAGCCGGGACCTCGGGCCGGCGAATCGGGTGGCCCCGAGTTCAGAGTGTGATCCAACACCCGGCGTTCCGGCCAGCCCCTGTGGGTGTTCACGAAGGCACACCGGATCGGTTCTGGGGATCGTTTCTGGGTGCGCGTTCGCCTCGTCGGGCGCACGGCAGTCAAAGTTGGACCGCCCGCTGCGCCATGTAGTTGGATGCGGGGCATGGCAGTTATCGAAACGGCGCAGCTCCGGCTGCGTCCCGGCGTAGCCGCGACCGAGTTCGTCGATGCCAGCGGGGAGGTGGAACGTGACTATCTCTCGCACCGCCCCGGTTTCAATCCGGGCACCCGGAGGATGACCGTCGATGGCGAGGGCCGTTGGACGATCAGTCTGAGATGGGACTCCGCGGCCGAGGCAGCCGCGTCGATGGAGGCGTTCATGGCGTCGCCTGCGACAGCCAGGTTCCTCGATGCGGTCGAGCCGTCCTCGATGAAGATCGAGCACGCCGTGGAGGTCGCTCCCGCGGACTCTCCGGCCGCGGGCCACGTCCACCGCATCTACCTCGACGGCATTGGCGGCGGTCGAATTCATGAGGCCTTCGATGCCCACACCGGAGATCACTACACCCAGCACAGCACGGGCGTAAGGGACGGGAAGGCCGGCTTCATCGAGTTCTTCGAGCCGTTCATCGCTGCTCACCCCCAACGCGAGATCACCCTGGTGCGGACGATCGTCGACGGCCGGTACGTATTCGTGCATGCGGCCCAGGAGCTCGACGGCGGCGCCTCCCGCTGGGTCACCACCGACCTGTTCGAGGTTGACGGGAACGAACGGATCGTCGAGCACTGGGACGTCATCGCAGCCATGCAGGGTTCGAATCCATCAGGCCGGACCCAGATCGACGGGGCGACGGAGATGATCGACCCGCAGCTCACTGAGGACAACAAGGACGTGGTCCGCCGCCTGCTCACCGAGGCGTTCTCCGAGACGCCGACGGCCGAGCCGGGCGACTTCATCTCCGCCGAGCAGTACCTTCAGCACAACACCAACGCCCCTGATGGCCTCGAGGCGCTGCTCGGGTACCTCGATGCCGGTCGAGCGTCGGGCCAGGCCATGCATTACGAACGCGTGCACCGCGTCGTCGGCCAGGGGAACTTCGTCGCCGCTCTGTCGCACGTGGTCTTGGCCGGCGTCGGCTACGCCGCCTTCGATCTCTTCCGCCTGGAAGGCGGACTCGTCGTCGAGCACTGGGACGCGATGGAGCCGGTGCCCTCGGACGACGATCTCGTCAACTCCGGGAAGTTCTAGAGAGGCGGGCCGTCGGGCGGTCCCGTAACCGTCACGCCCAGGTTCTCAGGGCCGCCTACCCGCACGGCCCGCCGGCTGAGCGAGCCCGGCGTCCTACCCCCGGCGGCCGGCGCGGACAGGATCCCGGCCTGCCGGCGGAGACGAAATCGGCTGGGCCGGCGCGGCCACGGGCCCGCCACGGATGGGCCTGCCCCGTCGGAACCGCGGATCAGCTGCCGCCGAAGGCAGGCAACTCCAGTTGGATCCCGAGCCGGTGGAAGCCGGCCAGGAGAACCAGGACGACTGCGAAGAGCACGCAGAGTGCCAACCAAAAATCCATACGCTTCTTGAGCATGTACGTCACCCCCGTCGGGGTTATCGGCAGACGCCCGCCCCCCCTTGAGGGCCAATGTGCGAGAACCTCCGATTGGGGCCGTTCGACCCACCCCGCAGTCCGTTCGCCTATCACACCGGGCCTTGGCTTCCCGACCGGGGGGCGCGCCGCCGCGCCCGCTCCGGGCCTCTAGGGTGGAAGGGCCCATGGACACCGAGACCCCAGAGACCCAGCACCCCGCAACCGAGCAACCGGCCCCCGAGAACCCGGCCGCGGCAACCCCCGCCCGGCGCCGGACGCCCGTCGTGGTGGCGGCGGCAGTCGTGCTCTGCCTCGCCCTGTTCGCGACATGGGCCGCCCTGCGGTCGGACGACAAGCGCGATACGACCTCGACCTCCGCCTCCGGGGACAACGCTGCGAGTGGGGCGTCGGCGACCACCAACCCGTCGTCGTCGGGCACGGCGTCCGGCACGCCGGGGCTCTCGGCCACACCCGGCTCTCCGGGTACGCCCGGCTCGCCGGGTGCACCCGCCGGGGGGACGGGAGCGGCCGGCGGCACGCCGTCGGCAGGAGGCACCGGCACCGCCACCGGCGCCCCCTCAGGCACCGGCGAGTCGCCCGACGGAGGCGCTGCCGGCGAGGCCGGTTCCGGTTCGTCGGACCCAGCCGGCTCCGCTACCGACCCATCCGGCTCGACGGACCCTTCGGGCGCCACGGACCCGTCCGGCGGTTCCACCGGCGGGGGCGGGGGCTCGACGTCGTCCGGCCCCACCGACCCCGAGGGCTGTGCCCTGCTCCGCCAGCTGATGGGGTTGATCGACGACCCCGGGCTGCAGCAGGTGGCCGAAGCCAACAACTGCTGACCTGCTCCTGGCCCCGCCAGGGGGGGTCCTCGACAGCAGTGGTCGTGCTGGCGGCATCGAATTGTCAGATGACGTTGCTGCCATTCTGCCGGGCGCACAGCCTGCCAACAGGCTACCCACAGGCGTCAGGCCAACAACCCTCGCAGATGGGTCATCCGCTCCGGGACCGCCCGGTACCAGACCCAGCGCCCCCGCTTCTCGCCCGCGATCAGCCCGGCCTCCGCCAGCACCTTCAGGTGATGCGACACGGTCGGTTGCGAGCGGTCGAGCGGCTCGACCAGCTCACAGACGCACGCCTCGCCGGCCGGCGCCGATGCGATCATGCTCAGCAGGCGCAGGCGGACGGGATCGGCCAGCGCCGCGAAGTCGTGGGCGAGAGCGGCAGCCCGATCTTCGGAGAGCGGCGACGAGAGGACCGAGGGACAGCACTCCTCGTCCAGCACCACGAGGGTCGGCTCACTCCTGGTCGTCACGGGGTGCCTCCTGATGACCTTGCGTCCAATTGAATTGACCTTGTTCGATGAATTGACAGCGTTCGATGGATCGGGTCTAATGATCGACGTCAGTCTATCAATCAGACTCTTTCGAGGGAGGCAGCGATGTCCCGGGTCCAGCTTGCGTTGAACGTGGACGACCTGGGGGCGGCGGTCGATTTCTACACCAAGCTTTTCGGCACCGCCCCCGTCAAGCGAAGGGACGGCTACGCCAACTTCGCCATCGCCGACCCGCCCCTCAAGCTCGTCCTCTTCGAGCAGCCCGGCCACGGCGGGACGATCAACCACCTCGGCGTCGAGGTGGAGAGCGCCGAGTTGGTCGGCGCGGCCCAGGTCCGGCTGGCCGGGGAGGGCCTGGCCACCGCCACCGAGGACGGTGTGGCCTGCTGCTTCGCCCGCCAGGACAAGGTCTGGGTCGACGGCCCCTCGGGGGAGCCGTGGGAGATCTACACCGTCCTGGAGGACGTCGAGATGCCCCTCGGGCAACTCCGCACCGTCGACCCCGACACCGGTGCCGTCTGCTGTGCGGTGGTCGGGGAGGACGGAGCCGTCTCCGCCTCTTCTGTCTGCTGCTAGAGACGGCCACCGCCCCGATGACGCCCGCCCTCGCCCGTCGCCTCCTCGCCGAGGCGCTCGGCACCGCCCTCCTGGTGGCGGTCGTCATCGGTTCGGGTATCGCCGCGTCCGAGCTCTCCACCGACGTGGGGCTGCAGCTGTTCGAGAACGCAGCGGCCACCGCGGCCGGGCTGGTGGCGCTCATCCTGGCCCTCGGGCCGGTCTCGGGGGCGCACTTCAACCCTGTCGTCACCATCGCCGACCGGATCTTCGGCGGGTTGACCAGCACCGAGGCGGCCGCCTACATCGGGGCGCAGTTCGTGGGCGGAGCGATCGGGGCGGTGGTGGCCAACGTGATGTTCTCGAAACCGCTGGTCGAGCTCTCCACCCACGCCCGCAGCTCCGGCGCCCTGTGGTCGAGCGAGGTGGTCGCCACCTTCGGACTCCTCCTCGTCATCTTCGGGGTGGTGCGTTCAGGGCGGGCGGCGGCGGCGCCGTTCGCGGTGGGGGCCTACATCGGCGGCGCCTACTTCTTCACGTCCTCGACGAGCTTCGCCAACCCGGCGGTCACCGTGGCCCGCACGCTGTCGGACACGTTCGCCGGCATCGCCCCAGGATCGGTGGGCGCGTTCGTCGTCGCCCAGTTGGTGGGGGCGGCGCTGGCCATCGGGACCGTGCGGTTCCTCTATCCCGACGTCGCCTCCGTCGCCCACGAGGTGGTGGTGCCCCATCGGGCCGACGGCGCGGGCACGACCTGAGATGCAACCGACACTGAACCCAAGGAGGCACCCATGTCAGACGTGAGCTCGGTTCCCCTCGAGCACCGGCCCCTGCTCAAGGGAGCGTCGGTGCGCCTGGCGGAGGAGTTCGAGGGCGTCTTCGGCGCCGAGACCATCGAGCTGTTCCTCAGCACCAGCTACGACCAGTTCGCCGGGAAGGCCAAGTTCCCGAACTTCCTTCCCCTCATGGGCGAGCGCTTCGCCCGCCAACGGCTCAAGGCCCTCGCCCGGGTCGAGGGCAAGGCCGGCGAGGGGACTCCCATCGTCCTGTTTCTCTGCGTCCACAACGCCGGTCGCTCCCAGATGGCGCTCGGTTGGTTCAACCGACTGGCCGGTGACCGGGCCGTCGCCTGGTCGGGGGGGTCCGAGCCCGGGGCGGAGATCAATCCTTCCGCAGTGGCGGCCATGGCCGAGGTGGGCATCGACATCGCCCAGGAGTTCCCCAAGCCATGGACGGACGAGATCGTCCAGGCGGCCGACGTCGTCGTCACCATGGGCTGCGGCGACGCCTGCCCGATCTTTCCCGGCAAGCGCTACGAGGACTGGACCCTCGACGATCCCGCCGGAAAGAGCGTCGACGACGTGCGCCCGGTTCGGGACGAGATCGGGCGCCGGGTCCGGGAGTTGCTGGCCAGCCTCGACGTGCCCGCCGGCCAAGCCCAGCGCTGACGTCGAATCAGAGATCGCATCGGGGCTGGGTATCCTGATCCGCGTCGGTCGGGTCGGCCGCTTCGATTTCTCCTCTCGTTCGCCGCGCGTTCACCGCACCGCTAGCGGGGGGATGCGATCCGTCCCTAACGTCGTGGTCACGACCGCGAGCCCCAGACCGCGAGCTGAGGAGCTGTACCCATGAGCACCCCGCTGCGCAGGCACCGAAGCGACGAGACCGATCGGGCGCTGCGCGACGCCCAGCAGACGGCAGCCGACTCCATGGCCGAGACGGTGCGGCTCCGGCGGGCCCTCGACGCCCTCACGTCGGCCATCGTGATCCACGACGCCCGCGGCCAGCTCGTCCTGCGCAATCGCCAGCACGCCGAGCTCGACGGCAATCGCCACGTCTCGGCCCTGGTGGCGGCGTGCGTCGAGGAGCTGGTGGCCATCGCCCAGGAGGGACGGGCCGCCACCCAGACCCTCGAGCTGCACGGCCCCCCGCCCCGCACCCTCGACATCACGGCGGTGCCCCTCGGCAGTGACAAGACGCCGCTCGGCACCATCGCCTTCGTCGAGGACATCTCCGAGCGGCGCCGGCTGGAGGCCGTGCGGCGGGACTTCGCGGCCAACGTCAGCCACGAGCTGCGCACCCCGATCGGTGCCCTCGGAGTGCTGGCCGAGACCCTCGTCGACGAGTACGACCCCGAGGTCGTCCACCGCCTGGCCCGCCACATCATGTCGGAGGCCGAACGGGCCGGCCGGCTGATCGAGGATCTTCTCGACCTGTCCCGCATCGAGGCCGGCGGCGTTCTGGTCGAGACCGCGGTCGACATGGCCAGCGTGGTGGCCACCGCCGACGAGCGGGTGGCCGCCCTCGCCGCACAGCGTGACGTCGAAGTTCTCGTGGCTCCTCCGGAGGCGGGGACGATCGTGCTGGGCGACGAGCGCCAGCTCGTGTCGGCCGTCGTCAACCTGCTCGACAACGCCATCAAGTACTCGGAACCGGGCTCGGTCGTCGAGCTCGAGGCCGCGACGGACGGAAGGTCGGTGGAGGTCATCGTGCGCGACCAGGGGATCGGTATCCCGGCCAGGGACCTCGAGCGGATCTTCGAGCGGTTCTACAGAGTCGATCGGGCCCGCAGCCGGGAGACGGGCGGTACCGGGCTGGGCCTGTCGATCGTGCGCCACGTGGCCACCAACCACGGGGGAACGGTCGCCGTTGCCTCCCGCGAGGGCGAAGGCTCCTCGTTCACCTTGCGCCTGCCGCGAGCGGGCCTGCCGGCGGACGGTCGATGATGGCCGACACGCGGCCCACCGTGCTGGTGGTGGAGGACGAGGAGTCGTTCGTGGAGGCCCTCACCCTGGGTCTGACCCGGGAGGGCTTCGCGGTGCGGGTGGCCCGCGACGGCGCCGAGGCGCTCGAGAGCTTCGACGCCGACCGGCCCGACGTGGTCCTCCTCGACCTCATGCTGCCCCGGGTCTCGGGCATCGACGTGTGCCGCCACATACGGGCCCGGTCGTCGATCCCCATCATCATGGTCACGGCCAAGGACTCGGAGGTCGACGCCGTCGTCGGCCTGGAGGTGGGGGCGGACGACTACGTCACCAAGCCCTACCGGCTGCGGGAGCTGGTCGCCCGGGTCCGGGCCGTGCTGCGCCGGGCGGGTCCGGAGCCGGAGGAGGAGGGTGTCTCGGTGGAGGTGCTCGAGGTGGGCGACGTCGCCCTCGACGCCGAGCGCCACCGGGTGACGGTGCGGGGCTCGGAGATCGCCCTGCCCCTGCGGGAGTTCGAGCTGTTGGAGCTGCTGCTCGACAACGCCGGCCGGGTCCTCACCCGGGACACCCTCATCGACCGCATCTGGGGACCCAACTACGTCGGCGACACCAAGACGCTCGACGTCCACGTGAAGCGGCTGCGCTCCAAGATCGAGGACGACCCGGCCAAGCCCAGCCGCATCACCACCATCCGGGGCCTCGGCTACCGCTACGAGAAGCCGGTCCGGGTCTGAGTCGAGCGGGGCACCGCTCCTTCACCAAACGGCAACCGGCCACGAGCGAGGCGCCGGGGTCGTGGAACGGCGCATCGTCGTGGCCGGCGGGCAGGGCCTCGTAGTCCATGGTCTAAGTGTCCGGAACCAACGCGTTCTTTCCGCACAGCGATCGCTCGATGGACGTTCGGTGAACTCTGGGCGGGGCGTCGCCCGGGTCCGGCACCGAGTGTTCGTCTTGCGCACCCCGGGGGTTCACGTCGCTGTCCGTTTCCGGCAACCGGCGGTCCGTACCGTCCGGGGGCCGCATGGGGTCGACCTCTCACATCGTGCTGATCGTCGATGCCGACGACGCCAGCGTCGAGTCCGTCGCCGGAGGCCTGGAGGCGGCCGGGTTCCGCACCGCCCGTGTCAGTGACGGGCAGTCGGCGCTCGCCTATTTCGACCACCAGCCGCCCGACCTGGTCCTCCTCGAGCTGGAACTCCCCGACGGGCCGGGGCTGGAGGTCTGCCGCCGGCTGCGGGAACGGTCGGCCGTGCCGATCGTGGTCGTCACCAGCCTCGACTCCGAGCTCGACGTCGCCGTGGCCCTCGAGGTGGGGGCGGACGACTACGTCGTCAAACCGGTCGAGGCCCGCGAGATGCTGGCCCGGACCCGGGGCCTGTTGCGCCGGGCCGAGGAGCAGGAGCGGCGCCAACGGCCGGCCACGCTGCTGGTGGTGGGCGACGTCCGCCTCGACCGGGCCGCCCATGCCGTCCGGGTCGGCGACCGCCCGGTGCCGCTGACCCTCAAGGAGTTCGCCGTCCTGCGCATCCTCCTGGAGCGGGCGGGGCGGATCGTCCCCCGGCGAACCCTTCTCCAGGAGGTGTGGGGACCGGACCCGCAGGGACGCAGTGGCCAGGGATCGGGCGGCCAGGGACCGGGCGGGCCCGGATCGGGTACGACCAGCCGTTCGGCCACCCTCGACGCCCACATGAAACGGCTGCGGGCCAAGCTCGAAGGCGGCGGGGCGGCCGAGAGCCGGATCACGACCTTCCGAAAGCTGGGCTACCGCTACGAGACCGAAGGGCCTCGCTGATCGGGAGGGCGACCCCCGTCCAGCCACCGAAGCGCACCCCGTGGATGGAGGTGACGGTGACGAAGCCGGCCGCCAGCAGGGCCGAATCGGTCCCGGAGTCGAAGGCACCTTGTTCGCCGGACGGGCCCATGCGCAGCCTGAGGGTTCCCTCCCCGGCGCCACCGGCCCACGTGGTGGCCTCCACCGACCCGAAGCGGGCGAGCGGGGCCTCGCGCACGCCCCGCACCTGATGGATCGGCAGGTCGGGGACGTTGACGTTGAGGACGGTGCCGGCGGGGGCGCTCAGCAGCCAGCCCATGACCGACGCGGCGACGATGGCCGCGGTGTCGTAATGGCGGGGCGCGACCGAGGCGATGCTGACGGCGAGGGCCGGTAGCCCGAGGTTGCCGGCAGTGAGGGCGGCACCCACGGTTCCCGAGTGGATGATGCCGAGCCCGGTGTTGGCTCCCCGGTTGACCCCCGACACGACCATCCGGGGCCGCACGCCGAGTCCCCCGGACGAGCCGGCCATGACGCACAGAGCCGGCGGGCCCCCCACCGCGTAGGCCGGCCCCAGCCCGTCGACCTCGACCCTGGTCAGCACGATGCCCCCGTCAGGGCCCTCGTCCAACCAGTCCGGGGCCACCGCCGCGCCCGCCCCGCTGCGGTCGTCGGCGGGGGCGACGACGACGACGTGGCCGATACCGGCCGCGGCCGCAGCCAGGGCCGCCAGCCCTGGCGCGGTCACTCCGTCGTCGTTGGTGACCAGCACCGTCGGGATGGCCGACGGGTGCTGGTCGACTCCTCGGCCGTCGCGCCGGTGCGTCTCCGGGGGGGAGGGCGGAACGAGCGTGACGGCCACCGGCCCATTGTGCGCGGGTCGCGTGTCGAGCGGGTTTCCGCGAGCAGCACGAGGCACGAACAGCGGGTGAAGTCGAGCGGGTTCGACCCCGCCATGTCAGGAATTGTTCACCTCCGGTTCCTTTCCCGTTTGTCCACCGGACGACTACGGTGATTGACGCTCGCCGGGCGAGCTGACTGTCGCGTCCTTTTCCCGAGACGGAGGAACCAAGGACACAATGCCGGACACCGCAACATCCGCCACTCCGGACCCGAGCGCCGGAACGGCCGAGCCCACGACGGGAGTGGTGCGGGAGTTTCCCCGACCGACGCCGGACTCGCCCTACCTCAACCGCGAGCTGAGCTGGCTGGAGTTCAACCACCGGGTGCTGGCCCTGGCCGACGACGACGTCATCCCCGTGCTCGAACGGGCCAAGTTCCTCGCCATCTTCGCCAGCAACCTCGACGAGTTCTTCCAGGTTCGGGTGGCGATCCTCAAGGAGCAGCAGGCGGCCCGGCTGGGGGGCGCGTCGCCCGACGGCCTCACCCCGTCGGAACAGCTCCGCGCCATCCGCCTGGCGGTGGTCGACCTGATCGACCAGCAGTCGAAGATCCTGCTGGAACGGGTGGTACCGGTGCTGACGTCGGCCGGGATCCTGATCAGCGCGTGGGAGGCGATCGACGACGACGACCGGGACTACCTGGGCGGGGTGTTCGACACCCGCATCTTCCCGGTGCTCACCCCCCTGGCCGTCGACCCCGGGCACCCCTTCCCCCACATCTCGAGCCTGTCGCTCAACCTGGCCGTGCTCGTGCGCAACCCCCGTAGCGGCGAGCGGCGCTTCGCCCGGGTCAAGGTCCCCGACCCCCTGCCGCGCTTCGTCCCCCTGCCCGACGGCCAGCGCTTCGTCCCCCTCGAGCAGATCATCGCCGCCCGCCTGGGCGAGTTGTTCCCGGGCATGGAGGTGGAGTCGCACTGCTGCTTCCGGGTCACCCGGGACGCCGACCTCGATCTGGAGGAGGGCGAGGCCGACGACCTGCTGGCCGCCATCGACCTCAACCTGCGCCGGCGCCGCTTCGGCGAGGCCGTCCGGCTCGAGGTCGACCGGACGATGCCGGCGGAGGTCCGCAACCTCCTCGTCCACGAGCTCGACCTCGAGGAGGACGACGTCTTCGAGGTCGACGGTCCCCTCGACCTCGGGGGGCTGTGGGCGCTGCACCGTCTCGACCGGCCCGACCTCAAGGACGAGCCGTGGATGCCGGTGGTTCCGGTGCCCCTCGCCGGCATCGACGACGGGGGGGGCGACATCTTCTCCGTGCTGCGCGACACCGACGTCCTCGTGCACCACCCGTACGAGTCGTTCACCGCTTCGGTGGAGGCGTTCATCCGCCAGGCGGCGGCCGATCCCCACGTCCTCGCCATCAAGCAGACCCTGTACCGCACGGGAGGCGACAGCGCCATCGTCAAGGCCCTCATCGACGCGGCCGAGGCCGGCAAGCAGGTCGTCGTCCTGGTCGAGCTGAAGGCGCGCTTCGACGAGAAGAACAACATCGCGTGGGCCCGGGCCCTGGAGCAGTCCGGCGTGCACGTCGTCTACGGGCTGGTCGGGCTCAAGACCCACACCAAGACGGCGCTGGTGGTGCGCAACGAGGTTGACGGGCTGCGCCGCTACTGCCACGTGGGGACGGGCAACTACAACGCCAGCACCGCCCGCCTCTACGAGGACATCGGCCTGCTCACCGCCGACGAGGACCTCACCGCCGACCTCAGCCGCCTGTTCAACTTCCTCACCGGCTACAGCCGCCACGTGCAGTACAAGCGCCTGCTGGTGGCCAACACGTCGTTGCGGGTCCGCCTCACCGAGCTCATCAGGAACGAGAGGAACGACCCCGACGGCTCGGGCCGCATCGTGATGAAGATGAACAGCCTGGTCGACTGGGACCTGATCACCGCCCTGTACGAGGCGTCGTCGGCCGGCGTGAGCATCGACCTGATCGTGCGGGGCATCTGCTGTCTGCGTCCGGGGGTGCCCGGGATGTCGGAGAACATCCGGGTGCGGTCGATCATCGGCCGCTACCTCGAGCACTCCCGGATCTTCGCCTTCGGCGGCCGGGCCGAGCGCCACTATTACATCGGGTCGGCCGACCTCATGCCCCGGAACCTCGACCGGCGGGTGGAGGCGGTCACCCCTGTCGTCGATCCCCGGCTCACCACCCGCCTGCAGGAGATCCTCGACGTCAACCTGGCCGACGACGTCCTCGCCTGGCAGCTCGACGGCGACGGGCAATGGACCCGGGTGCGTCCCCGGGGCCGGCACAACACCCACGACCGGCTCCAGGAGCTGGCCATCGCCCGCGCCCGGCGCGACCCCGACCGCAAGTCGCCCGTGTCCAGCGGTCCCGGCACCGGCTTCCGCCAATGAGGGCGCTCCCCGGAACTGGTGACACTTCGCCCGGTCAGGGGCGGGCAAAGCGTCACCAGTTGCGCCTGAGCCGGCTGAAGGCGGCCCGATGAAGGCAGCCAGATGAAGGCGACGCGCGAGCGGGAGGCCAAGCTGGGGGCGTGGGCCGGGTTCACCCTGCCCGACCTCACCGGGGTGCTCGAGGGGGTCACCGTCCGGCCCCTCCCCGAGCGCCGGCTCGACGCGGTGTACTTCGACACGGCCGACCTGCGCCTCGCCCGGTGGGGAGCCAGCCTGCGCTACCGCGCCGGCGACGGCACCGGCTGGACGGTCAAGCTGGCCGACGGCGACGATGGGCCCGCCCTGGTCCGGCGCGAGCTCACCTTCCAGGGCAAGCAGTCGTCCACCGTGCCGGCCGACGTGGCCAACCTGGTCCGGGCCTACGCCCGCAGCGCACCCCTCGTGCCCGCCGCCCGCCTGCGCACCCGCCGTCGGGGGGTGGAGCTGGTCGACGCCGAGGGCCTGCGCCTGGCCGAGGTGGTCGACGACGAGGTCTCGGTCTACGAGGGACGGCGGCTGGCCAGCCGCTTCCGGGAGCTCGAGGTGGAGCTGGAGGCGGATGCCAGCGTGTCGCTCCTGCGGGCCGTCATCGCCGCCCTGCACCAGGCCGGGGCCGGAGCGGTGGAGCCCATCCCCAAGGTGGTGCGGGCCCTGGGGGCGCGGGCCAGCGAGCGGGCCGAGCTGGTCGAGGAGCGTCCGGGGGAGGACGCCACCGCCGGCGACGTGGTGCGGGGCGCCATCGCCGCGTCCGTCATACGCATCCTCCGCCACGACGCCGGCGTGCGCATCGGCGACGACCCGGAGGACGTCCACCAGGCCCGGGTCGGCACCCGCCGGCTGCGTTCCGACCTGCAGACCTTCGAGTCCCTCCTCGACCCGGAGTGGCTGGCCGAGATCGTGAGCGAGCTGAAGTGGCTGGGAGGGGCGCTCGGTTCGGTCCGCGACGCCGACGTCCTCCTCGAGCGGCTCCGCCGGCAGGCGGCGTCGCTGCCCCAGGCCGACGCGTCGGGGGCGGCCAGCATCGTCCGCCGCCTCGTGCAGCAGCGGGAGGTGGCCCGGGCCGGCCTGCTCGAGGCCATGGCCGGCCCCCGCTACATCGAGCTGCTCGACCGCCTGGTGGCCGCAGCCCAGAACCCGGTGCTCCTGCCGGACGCCGACGGCAAGGCGGACGAGGTCCTGCCCGCCCTCGTCCTGCGGCCCTGGAAGAAGCTGTCCAAAGCGGTGAAGGAGCTCGACGACCCGCCGCCCGACGAGCAGCTCCACGCGGTGCGCATCCGGGCCAAGCGCTGCCGCTACGCAGTGGAGGCGGTCGCCCCGGTGGTCGGCAAGGACGCCAAGCGGCTGGCCTCGGCGGTCGCCGGGCTGCAGGGCGTGCTGGGCGACCACCAGGACGCGGTGGTGGCCGAGGACTGGCTGCGGGAGGCGGCGCGGGCCGCAGGCGTCTCGAAGCTGGTGGCCGGCGAGCTCATCGCCCTTCAGCGGGTGGAGGCCGAGGAGTGCCGCCAGGCGTGGTGGGCCGCCTGGCGCGAGGCCAGGGATCCCAAGCTGCGCAAGTGGCTCCCCTGAGCCTGGGCCGCTTCGGCCGCCTGCGGCCGATCGTGCGCATCGGGCGGCCGCCCCGGTCGGCCGACACGGCCGAGACGGCCGAGACGGCCGAGACGGCCGAGACGGTGCGGGCCGCGGGTGGGGTGGTGTGGCGTCCCGGCCCCCACGGCCGGCCCGAGGTGGTCGTCGTCCATCGTCCGAAGTACGACGACTGGAGCCTGCCCAAGGGCAAGCTCCACGCCGGTGAGACGGAGCCCGAGGCCGCCCTGCGGGAGGTGGAGGAGGAGACCGGCCTGCGCTGCGCGCTGGGCCAGGAGCTGCCCGGCAGCCGCTACCAGGACCGCTTCGGTCGGGACAAGACCGTCCGCTACTGGGCCATGACCCCTGAACCGGGGAGCTCGGCGTCGTTCGTCGCCAACCGCGAGGTCGACGAGCTGCGCTGGCTCACGCCGGAGGAGGCGGGGGCGCTCCTCTCCTACGACCGCGATCGCGAGGTCCTGGCGTCGTTCGGGTCGTGACGCCCCGCTCCCCCACGACCACCCTGCTCGTCGTCCGCCACGGCCACGCCGGCGACCGGGAGGCGTGGGAGGGTCCGGACGACGTACGGCCGCTCAGCAGGAAGGGTCGGCGCCAGGCGGTCGGGCTGGTCGACCTGCTGGCGGAGTTCGACGTCGGCCACATCCTGTCGAGCCGGTACGTGCGGTGCCTGGAGACGGTCGTCCCCCTGGCCTGCCGGACCCGCCGGTCGATCGAGGTCGACCCCGCCCTGGCCGAGGGCTCGTCGGCGGCCGACGCCGGCGCCCTGGTGGCGGGGCTGGCCGGCACCACCACCGTCCTCTGCACCCACGGCGACGTGATCTGGAACCTGGTGGTCGGCGTGGCCCACCACCGCGGGCAACCCGGCGGCGAGGAGCTGGCGATGGCCAAGGGCTCGACGTGGGTGGTCGAGGAGCGGGCGGGCCGGCTGTCGGCCGTCCGCTATCTACCCCCACCCACCCGCACGACCTGACCGTTCACCCGCCGTTTTCCCGTTCTTCCCGGTCGCGCCACCTTCCGGCCGTACCATCGGGGGGACCACCATGCGCGTCGCAGCGGTCGACCTCGGCTCCAACTCGTTCCACCTGCTCGTCGTCGATGCCTCCGCCGACGGCCATTTCGTACCTTTGGCGCGCGACAAGGAGGTCCTCCGGCTGGGCGACATGGTCAGCCGGGACGGCCGGGTCTCCGAGACCGGCCTGGCCCGGGCCATGGCCACCATCCAGCGGTTCAAGACCCAGGCCGACGGCCTCGGCGTCACCGAGCTGATGGCCTGCGCCACCAGCGCCATCCGCGACGCCGACAACGGCGGCGAGGTCGTCGACGCCATCTACTCCGCCACGGGTGTGCGCGTCGGGGTGATCAGCGGGCACGAGGAGGCCCGGCTGGTGTTCCAGGCCGTCAGGGCCAGCGTGGTGATCGACCCCGGGCCGGCCCTCTGCCTCGACCTCGGGGGCGGAAGCCTGGAGGTGATGGTGGGCGGGCCCGAGGGCATGCTGCGGGCGGTGAGCCTGCCGCTCGGCGTCGGTCGCCTCACCACCGAGCTGGTGCGGAGCGACCCCCCGTCGCCCGACGACGCCCGCCGCCTCCGCGAGCGCCTCACCGCCGCCCTCTCCCCGGTGGCCGAGGAAATGGAGGCCCTGCGGCCCACGATGACGGTCGCCACCAGCGGCACGCTCTCCGACCTGGCCCGGATGGCGACGGCCCGGCGCACCGGGGTGGTCCCGATGGCGATGAACCACGTCACCGTCACCCGGGAGGAGCTCAACTCGCTCCACGCCGACATCATGGCGTCGACGCTCGCCCAGCGCACCCGGATGCCCGGCCTCGACGCCCGCCGGGCCGACCAGATCCCCGCCGGTTCCATGGTGGCGGTGGTCGCCATGGAGCTGTTCGGCATCCGCGAGATGACCATGAGCGCGTGGGCCCTGCGGGAGGGAATCGTGCTGGAGGTGATCGGCCGGGCCGATCCCGCCCTGTGGACCAGCGACGCCCACGCCATCCGCCGCTCGTCGGTCCTCGGCCTGGCCCGGCGCTGCAGCTGGGACGAGGCCCACAGCCGTCACGTGGCCCGGCTGGCCACCGAGCTGTTCGACGCCACCCGGTCGCTCCACCACTACGGACCCGACGAGCGGGAGCTGCTCGAGCACGCCGCCCTGCTGCACGACATCGGGCACCACGTGGCCGCCGAGTCGCATCACAAGCACACCGCCTACCTGATCCAGCACGGTCGCCTGCGGGGCTACGACCCCGAGGAGGTCGACGCCCTGGCCTGCCTGGCCCGGTACCACCGGCGGGGCGAGCCCAAGGCCGCGCACGAGCCCTTCGCCTCCCTCGGCCCCGAGCGCCAGGAGGTCGTGATCCGGCTGGCGGCCCTCCTGCGGGTCGCCGATGGGCTCGACTTCAGCCATACCGGCACGATCACCTCGATCGAGGTCGAGGTCGATTCGTCACGGGTGCGAGTGGATGTAGCCGGCACCGGCGACCTGCAGATGGAGCTTTGGGGTGCCCGCCGCAAGCGGCAGCTGTTCGAGAAGGTCTACGGCCTGCGCCTGGAATTCGTCGCGACCGAAGCCGGTCGCAAGGCCGGCTGACCGAATCCTCGGGGAGTCGGACCGGCGGGCCAGGCGGGACGCCACTGCGGTGGTGAGCAGGACCGCGACGGTGACCAGGGCCGCCACCGGGGCGAACGCCGCCATCGTCCCGGCCACGGCCTGGCCCGGCTCGGCCACCGCCCGCCCCGCTCCGTACAGCATCACGACCTGCGCCACCGTGCCCACGACCGCCGCCGCCGCCACCCGCCGGTGGGGCAGTCGGCTGGCCCCCGCCAGCAGCAGGACCTTGCCCGTGGGTGAGATCGCCACCAGAACCAGGCCGAGGCGATCCCAGAGCCGGGCCCAGAGCCGGCCCGAGGTAGGTCGCCCGGGGGCAGGTCGCCCGGGGGCAGGTCGCCCAGGGTCAAGTCGCCCGGGGTCAGGTCGCCCAGGCCGTCGGCGTCGCCCGGGGTCAAGTCGCCCGGGGTCGGTTCGCCGAGGCCCGCGGCGGCGGGCCACGGCGGCCGCGGCCCGTCCCCCGTGCAGCCGCCCGAGCAGGAAGTGCGAGGGGTCGGCTGCGCACAGGCGGAGGACGGCGACCGCGACGAAGGCGACGAAGGGCACGTCCCCGGCCGCTGCGGCCAGGTAGACCATGCGGGGGGCGAGCGCCACCAGCAGCAGGGGATGGGCGGTGAGCAGGCCGGGGGCGAGCAGGTTGCCCGCGATCGACGCCCCGGTGAGCATGACGAGAGGCACCCCGAGGAGGGCGGTCATCCGCCGGGAGCGAGAGCCGAAGAACGGGGAGCCGCTCGAGCCGGCCGGACCGGGGAACCTGACAAACGGACCTGAGAGGCGGGGAGCGGGAGACGGGCTGGGGGGCGTCCCCGTCTCCCCGCCCATCAGGGCGTCCGCTCCGGCCAGCGACAGCGCGAAAGCGGCATGTCCACAGCTTGGGAGAACTCCGTTTCCGTCGGGTGACGGAGACGGGAGTCACCGGTGAACAGTGGGCGAACGTTCCGCACGCCCGGCGCAAGTGGTGCCGTTCACCTGTTGTTCATCTCATGTACCCGCCGCTGTCACCCCGGACTTCTACAGTCGCTCCTCGGCAGACTTCTGATGGAAGGCGTGTGCCCTGTCGCCGCCACCCCGCGAAACGTCACGGAAGGCGGTGAGGCTCGATGTCCACCGATGTGAGCCCCGACACTCGAATCCCCGTCCAGGTCTGGCAGGCGCCCGACCGCGACGGTGAGGCGGTCGAGGCCAAGGGGCCGGAGGATCCCAAGCCCGAGGAGGCGTCGGCGCCCGTCTTCGACCTGCAGAGCCTGAACGTCTTCTACGGCAAGTTCAAGGCCGTGCGCGACGTGAACCTCAAGGTCCGGGCCAACCAGATCACCGCCTTCATCGGCCCTTCCGGGTGCGGCAAGACGACGGTGCTCCGGTGCCTGAACCGGATGAACGACCTGATCCCGAGCGCCCACATCGAAGGGACCATCCGCTACCACGGGCTCGACCTCTACGACCCGGCCGTCGATCCCGTCGAGGTCCGCCGTCGCATCGGCATGGTGTTCCAGAAGCCGAACCCGTTCCCCAAGTCGATCTACGACAACATCGCCTTCGGTCCCCGGATCGCCCACATGAAGGGCGACCTCGACGACATCGTGGAGCAGTCGCTGCGCAAGGCCGCCCTGTGGGACGAGGTCAAGAACCGCCTCAGGTCGCCGGCGACCGAGATGTCGGGCGGCCAGCAGCAACGGCTGTGCATCGCCCGGGCCATCGCCACGCAGCCCGAGGTCATCCTGATGGACGAGCCCTGCTCCGCCCTCGACCCGATCGCCACCACCCGCATCGAGGACCTGATGCAGGACCTCAAGTCCGACTACACCATCGTCATCGTCACCCACAACATGCAGCAGGCGGCCCGGGTGAGCGACATGACGGCCTTCTTCACGGCCGAGGTCAACCCCGAGTCCGACACCCGCACCGGCGTCCTGGTCGAGTTCGACCACACCCAGACCATCTTCACCACCCCCAGCCATGAGCGCACGGAGGCCTACATCACCGGACGGTTCGGCTGATGCCCGAGACCCGGAAGGTCTTCCACGAGGAACTGGCCGAGGTGGCAGCCGACGTGGTCAGGCTCTCGGCCATGGCCTCGGAGGCGATCCAGGCCGGCACCGCCGCCCTCCTCGGGTTCGACCTGTCGGCGGCCGAGGCCGTCATCACCGACGACGCCTTTCTCGATGCCCTCGCCCACGACATGGAGGAGCGGGTCTACCTCCTCCTGGCCCGCCAGCAGCCGATGGCCGTCGACCTGCGCACGCTCGTCACGGTCGTCCGGGTGGCCCACGAGATCGAGCGCATCGGCGACCTCATGGCCAACGTGGCCAAGGGCGCCCGCCGCATCTACCCCCGCGAGCTCGACCCCCGGCTGCGGGGTCTCATCGACCGCATGCGGGAGCAGGCCACCGCCCAGCTCCAGGTGGCCACCGGCGCCTTCGCCGACCGCGACCCGGTCCGGGCCAAGGCGCTGTCCGACATGGACGACGTGATGGACGACCTGCAGAAGGAGCTCTTCCGTACCATCTTCAGCTTCCCCGCCCTCGACGAGGCGGCGGTGCAGCTGGCGGTGCAGGTGGCCCTGATCGGTCGGTACTTCGAGCGCATCGCCGATCACGCGGTCAACGTGGCCGAACGGGTCGACTACATGGTCACCGGCGCCCGACTGGGGGGCCCCATCCAGGACGTGCTCGCCGGCGACCTCGCCTGACAAGCAGGGCGCGCGGCGACTTCCTCCACCGTTCACTGCTCGTTCACCTGGCGGCCAGCCGGCGGACAACCCGGCTCCGTAGCGTCCCCCACCAAATGACTGGACTCGAGGGAGAGAGATTGCCGATGCAGCGATACAAGCCTGGGATCGTGAAGCTGCTGAGCCTGTCCGTCGTCCTGGCCCTGGGCGCAACCGCCTGCGGCTCCGACGACGAGACGCCCGACACCGGTTCGGGCGACACGACGCAGACCACCGCCGCCTCCAGGACCCTGGCCGCGGCCACCCTCAACGGATCGGGCGCCACCTTCCCCAAGGGCTTCTACGACGAGGTCATCGCGGAGTTCCAGGCCGCCAACCCCAGCGTCACCGTGAACTACCCCGGCGGCGGCTCGGGCAAGGGTCGCCAGGACCTGCAGGACAGCGCCGCGGCCAACCGCATCGTCGACTTCGCCGGCACCGACGGCCTGGTGAAGGACGAGGACAAGCCCAAGTACAAGGGCGGCGAGTTCCTCTACATCCCGACCGTGGTCGCCCCCATCACCGTCTCCTACAACCTGTCGGGGGTCGACAAGCTCACCCTCGACGCGGAGACGATCGCCAAGATCTTCCAGCGTCAGATCACCACCTGGGACGATGCCGCCATCAAGGCCCTCAACCCCGACGCCAACCTGAGCGGCGACATCACCGTCGCCCGCCGGGCCGACAGCTCGGGCACCTCGGAGAACTTCACCAAGTACCTGGCCGCGGCCGCACCGGGCACCTTCACCATCGCCGCCGGTTCCCAGCCGGCGTGGCCCGAAGGCACCCAGGCCGGCCAGGGCAACGCCGGCGTGGCCCAGATCGTCAAGGACACCAACGGAGCCATCGGCTACGTCGACCTGTCCGACGCCAAGGCCACCGGTCTCAAGTTCGCAGCCGTCAAGAACAAGGCCGGCAAGGCGGTCGAGCCCACCACCAAGGCTGCCTCGGCCGCGGCCGCCGGCGCCGAGGTCAAGGACGACCTCACCTACAACCCGCTCAACGCGGGCGGTGACGACTCGTACCCCATCACCGCCCCGACGTGGATCATCACCTACGTCAACCAGACCGACAAGGCCAAGGGTGAGGCGCTGAAGGCCTTCCTTACGTTCCTCCTGGAGGACGGGCAGGAGCTGGCCGAGGAGATCGACTACGCCCCGCTGCCCAAGACCCTGGCCGACAAGGCCCTGGCCCAGGTCGACAAGATCGTCGTCCCCGCCTAACAGTTCGGGAAGACCAACCCGTTGCCCGACCCGTCAGAACCCACCGTCCTCGAGCCGGAGCCGGTCGCGCCTGCGACCGGCTCCGGCCTCGTCGGAAACCGCAGGACCCGGTCCGACACCGGCTTCCGGGTCGCAGCCCTGGTCAGTGGCTGCTCGGTCCTGTTCGTCCTCGCCCTCATCGCGGTCTCGACCATCCAGGAAGCGTGGCCGGCGTTCCAGGAGGAGGGCATCAACTTCGTCACCTCGTCCCGGTGGACGCCGAACGAGGAGCTGTTCGGCGCCCTGTCGTTCATCACCGGGACGCTGATCGTCTCGCTGATCGCCCTTGTCTTCGCCGTGCCGGTCAGCATCGGCATCGCCCTGTTCCTGTCGGAGTTGGCCCCCCGGCGCCTGCGGCGATGGGTGATCTACCTCGTCGACCTGCTGGCCTCGGTCCCGTCGGTCGTGTTCGGCCTGTGGGGGATTCTGGTGCTGGCGCCCAAGATCCGGGGCCTGTACGACGCAGTTGCCGACCTCGTCGAACCGGTCCCCGTCCTGAACATCCTGTTCGGACAGCCGGTGAGCGGCCGTAGCTTCTTCACCGCCGGCCTGATCCTGGCCCTCATGATCACCCCCATCATCACGTCGCTGACCCGGGAGGTGTTCGACACCGTGCCGGCCGGGCAGAAGGAGGCCGCCTTCGCCCTCGGTTCCACCCGCTGGGAGATGATCCGGGGCGCCATCTTCCCCCACAGCCGGGCGGGGATGACCGGCGCGGTGATGCTCGGACTGGGTCGGGCCATGGGCGAGACCATCGCCGCCGCCCTGGTCATCGGCTCCAGCGCCACCCTTACGGCCCGGCTCTTCGGACCGGGCGACGCCATGGCGGCGGTCATCGCCAACCAGTTCGGCGAGGCCGGCGGCCTGCACCGGGCGTCGCTCATCGGCCTGGGCGTGGTCCTGTTCGGCATGACGATCATCGTCAACCTCATCGCCCGTTCGATCGTGACCCGAAACCCGAACCAGGCCCGGCGGGCGTAGATGGCCACCACCCCCGTCCTTCCCGCTCCCCCCGCCGGCGGCGGCCGCGCTCCCGGCAACCTCGAACTCGGCCAGCTCTCCACCGCCAACGTGCAGCGCAGCCGGCGGGTGCGCAACGGCCTCGCCAGCGCCTTCGTCTACGGCTCGGTGCTGGTCGCCTTCATCCCCCTGGGATTCGTGCTCTTCTATGTGATCCAGAAGGGGATCGGCATCCTCGATCTCGACTTCATCACCACCGACATCCCGATCACCGCCCGGCGGGCGGGACCCGGGATGGGCCCGGCGGTCGCCGGCACCCTGCTGATCACCCTCACCGCATCGGTGATTGCCATCCCCCTCGGGATCCTGGCCGCGGTGTACATCAACGAGTACGGGCAGGGAAAGAAACTGGCCGGCGCCATCCGCTTCATGAGCGACGTGATGGCAGGCGTGCCCTCCATCGTCATGGGGCTGTTCGTCTACACCATCTGGGTGCTGCGCTACGGGCAGTCGGGCTTCGCCGGGGCCCTGGCCCTGGCCGCCCTCATGCTGCCGATCGTGATCCGTTCGACCGAATCGATGCTGCGGCTGGTGCCCGACGACCTGCGCGAGGGCAGCGCCGCCCTGGGGGCGAGCAAGTCGAGGATGATCCTCACCGTGGTGCTGCCGGCGGCCCTGCCCGGCATCACCAGCGGCAGCCTGCTGGCCGTGGCCCGTGCCGCAGGGGAGACCGCACCCCTGCTCTTCACCATCGGCGGGGCCCGCATCCTCAACCTCAACGTGTTCGACGGCGTCAACACCGCGCTGTCGACGCAGATCTTCGCCAATGCCGGCCAGCCCTTCCCGGCGGCCCAGGAACGGGCGTGGGGGGCTGCGCTCACCCTCATCCTGATCGTCCTGGTCCTCACGATCGTGGCCCGCATCATCGCCAAGCGGTTCACCCTGCGCTGACGCCCCGCGGTGTGGGTGGGCCCCGAGTTGGGGCACCCTGTGGGGGAAATGACTGGAGACCCCGCCCGACCACTGGCCTGCGTCATCGCGGTCCTGTTCGGCCTTGCCTCTATTGTCGCAGTGATCCGCTTGACCGACAGTCGGTCGCCCGCCGCGATTGCTGTCGAGGAGCGGTCCGAGGAGCCGCCGGCGCATCTGGGGCGGGCACCGGAAGACCAGCTCCCCCTCTCCGACCCCACTCCCCTCAACCTGGCCAAGGCCGGCTACGTGCTGCCGCCGGGCGGAAGCGTGTACGCGGCCCGGATCGTCGAGGGCGGCGACCGGCCCCACTACGTCGACTACGTGGCGGGCGGGGGGGCGCTCGCCGAGAACTTCTGGCCGGCGTCGTCGATCAAGGTGCTCGCCGCCCTCGGCGCGCTCGACTTCGTGGGGTCCCTCGGCTTCACCGGCGCCGCCACCGTCACCTTCGACACCGGCTACAGCGCCACCCTCCGGGAGATCTACCGATCCGCCGTCCTCGACAGCGACAACCTCGACTACGACGTCCTCATCCGCGTCGCGGGCTTCGACTGGCTCAACACCGAGTTCCTGAGCCCGGCCAACGGCTTTCCCACCACGGTGATCCAGCGGTCGTACGCCGGCATCGACGTGCGGTGGTCGCCGGAGATGACCCTCGAGGAGGGGGGAATCACCGTCGTGGTCCCGGCGAGGGAGAGCAGGGGTGAGTACGACTGCCCCGACGAGGGGAACTGCGCCAACCTGTTCGAGCTCACCGAGGCCATCCGGCGCCTCGTGCTCGACGGATCCATCCCCGAAGAGGAGCGCTTCGCCATCGACCCGGACGACGTGGAGGCCCTCGCCGACGACCTCGCCGGCAGCGGCAGCTTCTTCGGCCCGGGCGTGGAGTGGGCCCTCGGCGCGGGGGCGACGGTGCAGAGCAAGCCGGGAGTGGCGTTCGGGCTGGACTGCGTGGACACGGCCGTGGTGACCACCGCCAGCGGCGACCGCTACCTGCTCAGCGCCGCCATCCCCGATGACGGTTACGAGGAGGCTTGCGAGGGGCTCGCCGACCTGGCCGCAGCCGTGCTCCGGCTCCTCGCCGCCCCCTGACGACGGCCGGCACGGCGGGCCGAGCTGGTGACGGCGGGCGCCGGCCCTGGTCGGAGGCTGTCTCTCGCTGGGAGTACCGTGACCACGTGGCCGATCAGGCGACGTTCGCGGACCAGGCTATGGAGCACATGGGCTCCCTCTACACCGCCGCCCTGCGGATGACCCGCAACCCGTCCGATGCCGAGGACCTGGTGCAGGAGACCTACCTCAAGGCCTACCGCGGCTTCGGCGGCTTCCAGGAGGGCACCAACCTCAAGGCCTGGCTCTACCGGATCCTCACCAACACCTTCATCAACACCTACCGGTCGAAGAAGCGCCGCCCGGAGGAGACCGAGCTCGACGACCTCGAGAACCTCTACATGTACAAGCGACTGGCCGGGTCCGAAGGGGCCACGGCCGGCCGCAGTGCGGAGGACGAGGTGCTCGACCACATCACCGAGTCCGAGGTGAAGGAGGCCATCGAGGCCCTTCCCGAGCAGTTCCGCATGGCGGTCCTCCTCGGCGACGTCGAAGGTTTTTCCTACAAGGAGATCGCCGAGATCCTCGACATCCCCATCGGCACCGTCATGAGCCGTCTCCACCGCGGAAGAAAGGCGTTGCAGAAGCGGTTGTACGAGTTCGGACGGCAACGAGGGTTGGTGCCGGAGGGGTCTCCGCATGCATGAAAAAGAGCAATGCTACGAGGCGGTCGAGCAGCTGTACCTGTACCTCGACGGCGAGCTCACCTACGAGCGACGGGTCGTCATCGCCATGCATCTGGCCGACTGCCCGCCGTGTGGCGACGCCTTTGAGTTCGAGTCCGAGCTCCGCGTGGTGATCGCCCAGCGGTGCCGTGAGCGCGTTCCCGAAGGCCTGCGGGCCCGGGTCTACGACGCCCTGCGCCGCCTCGAACAGCCCCCCGCAGAACCGCAGTAGGCGCACCCCCGGCGCCCGGGGGACGACACCGGCTGGAAGCTGCGGGAAGCCGGCAGGTGGCGGTATCGGGCGGTGACGCCCGCCGCCCGGAAACGACGAACCGACTTCCCCGGACAAGGAATAGCCGCCTGCTCGCGCCGGTTATGAGATGCATGTCCGAGACCTCCGTCGGGGCCAAGCCGATCTCAGGGAACGATCGGCCTTCCAAGCGGTTCAAGGCCGGGCGCGTGTGCCAGCAGGCAGAGTGCGCGACGAAGCTGTCGATCTACAACGACGGCAAGTTCTGCTACCAGCACGAGCCCATGTCGGTTCCCCGGGTGCGCGGTCGCAAGATCGCCTGACCCACAACCTGGGTAGGGCCCCCACCGCCGTCGAGCCGGCGGGCGATGTCGTCCGGCTCCACTCCGGCCGGGTCGCATCCCTGCGGCGCACGGAGTGGGACGCCCCGCACCGATACAGTGCTCCCCCAATGGTTCTGATGCTCACGGATCTGCTGCTCGCCGCCAAACCCTGGACCTACTGGCTGGCCCCCGTGCTGACGCTTGCGTCAGTGCTGGGATTGATCGGGGCCATCCTGGGTTACCTCGTGAAAGTTGTGGCAGCCAAGTACCCCAAGACGTAGGGAGCCCAGTGACCCCAGTCGTAGGCCCGGTGCCCGTCGCCACGTTCGTCGGCAACCCCAAGGCCGGTTACCCGAATGTCGATACCCCCAAGGTCGATACCCCCAAGGTCGATTTCATCGCCTGGGACACGGCCGAGAAGGTGGCGATCCGCGTCGCCGGCCGAGAGCCCCTCGCCGAGTCGTACCACTACGCGTCGCTCGAACCCGACTTCCAGGCGTTCACCGCCGAGGCGGAGGAGCTGGTGGCCCGCCAGACCGGCCTGCACTCCCTCCACGGTCCGGCCCGGGTGCGGGTCACCGACCGGGCGGGGTGGATCCGGGCCAACCTGGCTTCCTTCCAGCGCCTGCTGCGACCGTTCACCGACCGCCTCGGCGAACGCATCAACACCTCCGCGGTTCCCCCCATCGGCCGCCACATCGCCGGCGCCGAGATCGGCGCCCTCCTCGGATGGATGTCCACCCGGGTGCTGGGCCAGTACGACATGCTCGTCATCGAGAACGAGAACCCCGACGACCAGGACATCGTCTACTACGTCGGGCCCAACGTCCTGTCGCTCGAAAAGCGCTTCGCCTTCCCGCCCCGGGAGTTCCGCCTGTGGCTGGCCCTCCACGAGGTCACCCACCGGGCCCAGTTCACCGGCGTGCCCTGGCTGCGGCCCTACTTCCTGTCGCTGGTCGACTCCAGCCTGCAGGCGTTCGACCCGGATCCCAAGCTGTTCCTGGTGGCCCTGCGCCGGGCCGTCGAGGAGTATCGGGCCGGGCGGCGTCCCCTCGACGAGGGAGGGCTGGTCACCCTGCTGGCGGGGCCGGAGCAGGCCGCCGTCCTCCAGCAGATGCAGGGCCTGATGAGCGTGCTCGAGGGCCACGGCGACATCACCATGGACCGGGCCGCGGCCGACCGCATCCCCAGTGCGGGCCGCTTCCGCGACGTGCTCCACGAGCGCCGCCAGTCGAACGGAACCGTCCGCTTCGTGCAGCGGCTGGTGGGCCTGGAGGCCAAGATGCGCCAGTACCAGGAGGGGGAGGACTTCCTGGAGGCCATCGAGCTGTCCGATCCCGACCACATCTCCCTGCTGTGGGAGGGGTCCGAATACCTGCCGACGCTGCCCGAGATCCGCAATCCCGACGCCTGGGTGTCGCGGGTGGCCGACGTGCGGGCCGCCGCCAGCTGATCCCGGGGACGGGGGCCACCACGCTCCCGGACCAGACCCTGCCGCCCGACGCCGAGCGCCTCCGGGCGGAGCTTCTCCCCCGGTGCACGTTCGCCGGGGCGGGGACCGAGGTCACCTGTGCCGTATCCGGCGGGCCCGACTCGCTCGCCCTTCTGGTGTTGGCCGTGGCCGCCGGCTGCGCCGCCACCGCGGTGCACGTCGACCACGGACTGCGGCCGGGCTCGGCGGCCGAGGCCGACGTGGTGCGGGCGGTGGCCGAATCGGTCGGGGCGGAGTTCCGGTCGGAGCGAGTGGTGCTGGCGCCCGGCCCGAACCTCGAGGCCCGGGCCCGGGCCGCCCGCTACGGGGTGCTGCCGGCCGGCGTCCTCACCGGCCACACCGCCGACGACCAGGCCGAGACCGTCCTGCTCAACCTGCTGCGGGGCGCGGGGCTCGACGGCCTGGCGGGCATCGCCGCCGGGCCCCGGCGCCCGATCCTCGGCCTCCGCCGCCACGAGACCCGGGCGTTGTGCCTGGCCATGGGCCTGACACCGGTCGACGACCCGTCCAATGCCGACCCCGTCCACCGCCGGAACCGGGTCCGCCACGAGCTGCTGCCCCTCCTGGACGCGATCGCCGGGCGCGACGTGGCGGCCGTGCTGGCCCGCCAGGCCCCGCTCCTCCGGGACGAGGCCGAGCTGCTCGACGCCCTGGCCGCCGCCCTCGATCCCACCGACGCCCGGGCCCTGGCCGCCGCCCCCGTCGCCCTGGCCCGGCGGGCCGTGCGCCGTTGGCTGACCGCCGGTTGCGAGCACCCGCCCGACGCGGCATCGGTGGAACGGGTGCTGGCCGTGGCCCGGGGCGACGTCCGGGCGGCCGAGGTCGAGGGCGGACGCCGGGTCGCCCGCACCGGCCAACGGCTGCGCCTCGAAACCCCCGCGGGTTGACCGGGCGCACCCCGGGCGGGCGATCGCCCCTCGTGGTCCCTCCGTGGGCCATCTGGTCGGGGGCGACGTGTCGAGTGTGCAAGAACCCGGCCTGGGGCTTGGTTCTTGCACACTCGCCGGGCCGGGGTCTCGGGCGGCGTGTTCCTGCGCCGTCGGAGCGCACTAGCTTCGGGGCACGTGGCGCCCGTCCCCGACCCCCGTCCCGACCCGAACATCGGCCCGGTGGTGGTGTCCGAAGGGCAGCTCCGCACCCGGATCGCGGAGCTCGGCCGGCAGATCGCCGACGACTACCAGGACCGGTCGCCGCTCCTGCTGGTGGGGGTGCTGAAGGGCGCCTTCGTCTTCATGAGCGACCTGGCCCGGGCCATCGCCCTGCCGGTGGAGTTCGACTTCATGGCCGTGTCGTCCTACGGCAGCGCCACCAAGACCAGCGGCGTGGTGCGCATCGTCAAGGACCTCGACCTCGACCTCACCGGCCGCCACGTCCTGCTGGTGGAGGACATCGTCGACAGCGGGCTGACCCTGTCGTACGTCCGCAAGAACCTCCGGTCCCGGAACCCGGCCTCCCTGGAGGTCTGCGCCCTCCTGGTGCGCAAGGGGCTCCAGAAACACGACCCCGACCTGCGCTACGTGGGCTTCGAGATCCCGTCCGACTTCGTGATCGGCTACGGCCTCGACGTCGACGAGCGCTACCGGAACCTCCCCGACGTGTGCGCGTACGCGGGACCTGAGCCGTCGGTACCCTGAAGGGAGTGAAGAAGCTCCTCCGCTCCCCCGCGGCCTACGTCCTGCTGGGCCTGCTCGCCGTCATCGTCATCGGGGGCCTGGCCCGCTCCGGCGACAAGCCCACCAAGCTGCGCCTCGACGAGTTCGAGCGCCAGGTGGCCGCCGGCGAGGTGCGCACCGCCACCATCGCCGACCGCGACGGCAAGGTGTCGGGGGAGCTCACCAACGGCGACAAGTACACGGTCAACTACGTCCGCGACGACTCCGAGAAGCTGGGCGACATCCTGCGCCAGTCGGAGGCCCTGCAGGTGCGGGTCGACCACCAGAAGGATCCCGTCTGGTGGGCGATCCTGCAGACCTTCCTGCCCGTCATCCTCCTCATCGGCGCCTTCGTGTTCGTCATGAACAGCATGCAGGGCGGCGGCAGCCGGGTCATGCAGTTCGGCAAGGTCAAGGCCAAGCAGGTGTCGAAGGACCAGCCCAAGGTCACCTTCGCCGACGTGGCGGGCTGCAACGAGGCGGTCGAGGAGCTGCAGGAGATCAAGGAGTTCCTGGAGGCGCCGGCCAAGTTCATCGCCATCGGGGCCAAGATCCCCAAGGGCGTGCTGCTGTTCGGGCCGCCCGGCACCGGCAAGACGCTCCTGGCCCGGGCCGTGGCCGGGGAGGCGGGGGTCCCCTTCTTCTCCATCTCCGGGTCCGACTTCGTGGAGATGTTCGTCGGGGTCGGCGCCAGCCGGGTGCGCGACCTGTTCGAGCAGGCCAAGGCCTCGGCCCCCGCGATCGTGTTCGTCGACGAGATCGACGCCGTCGGCCGCCACCGGGGCGCCGGCATGGGTGGCGGCCACGACGAGCGGGAGCAGACGCTCAACCAGCTGCTGGTGGAGATGGACGGCTTCGACACCAAGGCGGGCGTCATCCTCATCGCCGCCACCAACCGGCCCGACATCCTCGACCCCGCCCTCCTCCGCCCCGGGCGCTTCGACCGCCAGATCGTGGTCGACCGGCCCGACCTCGAGGGCCGGCGGGCCATCCTCAGCGTCCACGGCAAGGGCAAGCCCCTGGCCAAGGGGGTCGACGTCGAGGTCCTGGCCCGGCGCACGCCCGGCTTCACCGGGGCCGACCTGGCCAACCTCATGAACGAGGCCGCCCTCCTCACCGCCCGCCGGGGGTTCAAGGAGATCGGCATGCCCCAGCTGGAGGAGGCGATCGACCGGGTCATCGCCGGTCCCGAGCGCAGGTCCCGGATCATCTCCGAGAAGGAGAAGCGGGTCATCGCCTACCACGAGGGGGGCCACGCCCTGGTGGGCCACGTCCTCCCCGACGCGGACCCCATCCACAAGATCTCGATCATCGCCCGGGGCCGGGCCCTGGGCTGGACGCTGGCCCTGCCCACGGAGGACAAGTACCTCACCACCCGCTCGGCCCTGCTCGACCAGCTGGCCATGCTCCTGGGCGGCCGCACGGCCGAGGAGCTGATCTTCCAGGACCCCACCACCGGGGCCCAGAACGACATCGAGCGGGCCACCGCCATCGCCCGGGCCATGGTCACCGAGTACGGGATGAGCGACGAGATCGGGCCCCAGCAGCTGGGGGCCAAGGCGGGCGAGGTCTTCCTGGGCCGGGAGTACGGCAACCAGATCAACTACTCGCAGGAGGTGGCCGGCCACATCGACTCCGAGGTCCGCCGGCTCATCGACGAGGCCCACGGGGAGGCGATGGAGGTCCTGGTCATGCACCGCAAGGTGCTCGACCGGCTGGCCGACGCCCTGATGGAGAAGGAGACCCTCGACACGCCGGAGGTCATGGAGATCCTGGGCGACCTGCCCGAGCGCGCCCGGCGGCCGACCAACGGCACCGGCCAGCCGACCAACGTCCGCCCCATCAGCCGGAACTAGGCAGCCGGAATTGACGCACGGCGGCGCCCCCGGACCCGACAGGGCGGGGGTGGACCGGGGTCGGATCGAGAAGGCGGTCCGGGAGATCCTGGAGGCCATCGGCGAGGATCCCGACCGGGAGGGCCTGCGGCGCACCCCGGAGCGGGTGGCGAGCATGTACGAGGAGATCTTCGGCGGCCTCCTCCAGTCGCCCCGCGAGCACCTGGCCGTCACCTTCGCCGCCGACCACGACGAGATGATCATGGTGAAGGACATCCCGCTCTACAGCATGTGCGAGCACCACCTGGTGCCGTTCATCGGCAAGGCCCACGTGGCCTACATCCCGAACGAGGCGGGACGCATCACCGGGCTCTCGAAGCTGGTGCGGCTGGTGGAGGCCTACGCCCGCCGGCCCCAGGTGCAGGAGCAGCTCACCAGCCAGGTCGCCGACGAGCTGGTCGAGAGCCTCCAGCCCCGGGGCGTGCTGGTGGTGGTGGAGGCCGAGCACCTGTGCATGTCGATGCGGGGGGTGCAGAAGCCGGGCACCACCACCGTGACGTCGGCCGTGCGGGGTCTTTTCCGGGAGAATCAGGCCACCCGGGCCGAGGCACTGCAATTCATCCACGGTTCACGCTGAACCCCGCTCCCGGTACGCTCTGCGCCGTGCGTCCGTTGGTGATGGGAGTCCTGAACGTGACTCCCGACTCGTTCTCCGACGGGGGCCGGTGGCTCGATCCCGACGCCGCGGTGGCCCACGGACTGGCGATGGTGGCGGAGGGCGCCGACGTGGTCGACGTCGGCGGTGAGAGCACCCGCCCGGGGGCCGAGCCGGTGCCCGAGGACGAGGAGGCCCGCCGGGTGATCCCGGTGGTGGAGGCCCTGGCCCCGGTCGTGCGGGTCTCGATCGACACCCGCCGGGCGGGAGTGGCCGAGAAGGCGGTGGCAGCCGGCGCCACCCTGGTGAACGACGTGTCGGCGTCGCTCGAGCGGGTGGCGGCCGAGGCCGGGGTCGGTTGGGTGGCGATGCACATGCGGGGAGAGCCCCGGACGATGCAACAGGCGCCCCACTACGGCGACGTGGTGGCCGAGGTGCGGGCGTTCCTCGTCGAGCGGGCGTCCCGGGCCCGGGCCGCGGGCGTGGACGAGGTCTGGATCGACCCCGGCATCGGGTTCGGGAAGACGGCCGCCCACAACCTCGCCCTCCTGCGGGCGACGCGCTCGCTGGTCGCCGCCGGGTGGCCGGTGCTGGTGGGGGCCAGCCGCAAGTCGTTCCTGGGACTGGTGACGGCCGAGCCGGGCGGCGCCGGCGCGGCGGCCGACGACCGGCTGGAGGCGTCGCTGGCCGCCGCGGTGTGGGCCGTCGACCAGGGCGCGGCCATGGTGCGGGTCCACGACGTGCGCCCGACGGTGCAGGCGTTGCGCCTGGTGCACGCGTGAAGGGCAAGTGGGCCACCGGGATCTCGCCCCGGAACTTCTCCTGGATCATCAAGGACCAGCTGGCGGTCAGCGAGCGCCCCGGGGGCTACGCCCGGGCCCACCGTCCCATCCGCCGCCAGGAGGAGATCATCTGGCTCCGGGAGCAGGGCTTCACCCGGGTGGTCTCGATGCTCGGATCGCCCCACAACCTGCGGGCCTACGACGACCTGGGCGTGGCCTGGGAGCACATCCCCCTCGCCCTCCACGACGACCCGAAGGCGGTGCTGGCCGAACTGTTCCCGAAGCTGCGGACGTGGCTGTCGGGGGGCGGCAAGGTCCTGCTCCACCAGGAGGAGCTGAGCGACCGGGTGCTGGGCGTCGCCGCCGCCTACCTCGTGTACGTCAACCTGGTGCCCGAGCACCCGCAGGCCATCTCCATCGTGGAGCAGATCAGCCAGCGCCAGATGGGTCCGCCGGGCCGGGAACTGGTCGCCCTCGCCTCGGAGCTGGCCGGCCGGGCCTAGCCCGGTCCCCCATGCCGTTCGAGTCCCCGGTCCCCGCCCCGCTTCCGGACCGGATAGAGCTGCGGGGGTTGCGGGTGCTGGGCGTCCACGGCGCCCTTCCCGAGGAGCAGGAGCGGGCGCAGCCCTTCGAGATCGACATCGACGTGGAGGCCGACCTGTCCGTCGCCGGCGCCAGCGACCGCCTGGCGGACACCGTCGACTACGGGGCGGTGGCCGCGGTGGCGACCGCCGTCGTGGGCGGCGAGCGCTTCCGCCTGCTGGAACGCCTGGCGGAGCGGGTGGCGTCGGAGGTGGCCGGGGTCGACGCCCGCATCCGGGCGGTGACGGTCACCGTCCGCAAGCTCCGCCCGCCGCTGCCCGCCGACCTCACGTCGGCCGGCGTCCGGATCACCCGGCGGCGGCCTGCGGGGGAGCGGCGGGCCGACCCGGCGGCGGGCCTTCCTGGGCCTCGGCTCGAACCTCGGCGACCGCATCGGCACCCTCCGGGCGGCGGTGGCCGGGCTGCCCGACGTGGTGGCGGTGTCACCCCTCTACGAGTCGGAGCCGGTCGGCGGCCCGGAGGACCAACCCCCGTACCTCAACCTGGTGGTCGAGCTCTCCACCGACCTCGACCCCCGCCGGCTGCTGGAGGTGGCCCAGGCGACTGGAGGCGGCGGCCGGCCGGGTGCGGGCCGAGCGCTTCGGGCCCCGGACCCTCGACGTCGACATCCTCCTCGTCGGCGAGCTGGCCGTCGACGACCCCGACCTGGTCGTCCCCCATCCCCGGATGGGCGGGCGCCGCTTCGTCCTCGCCCCCCTCGCCGACCTGGCCCCCGAGCTGGTGACGGCCGACGCGCTGGCCGGGTCCCGGGGGTACGTGCGCAACTGCGGTCCGCTCGCCGGCTGACCCCAACACCTCGACGCCCCGCCGCTCGACGCCCCCGCAACCCTGACACCCGCCACCTCGACGCCCCGCAACCTCGACGCCCCGCCACCTCGACCCGCGACCTCGACGCCCCGCCACCTCGACGCCCCGCCACCTCGACGCCCCGCACCTCGACGCCCTGCAACCCTGACGCCCCGCAGCTTGACGCCCCGATCTCGACGCCCCGCCACCTCGACGCCCCGCAAACCTGACGCCCCGCAAACCTGACGCCCCGCAACCTCGACGCCCCGCCACCTCGACGCCCCGCCACCTCGACGCCCCGCCACCTCGACGCCCCGCCACTCGACGCCCCGCCACCTCGACGCCCCCACCTCCACGCCCCGCCACCCTGACGCGCCGCAACCTTGACGCCTAGGGGCCGGACGGGGAGAATCCGCGCCACGCTCCCCCGACGCCCGCACCTCCTCCCGCGCCCTGGCGGCCGAGCCACGCCCGGACCGGCCGGGGCCGACGCGGGCCAGCCGGGCCAGCCGGGGCAGCCGGGGCAGCCGGGCCAGCCGGGCCGGGCGAACCCCGGCCAGGAGCGGGTGTGGTTCGCCCATGCCATCCGGGGGCCGGCCTGCCTGGTGGTGGTGGCGGTCCACCTCGGGTACGTCTTCTGGGCCGACCAGCCCCACGTGTCGGCCATCGGCCACTTCCCGGCCCTCGACCTCGGCGAGCCCAACTTCTGGGCCCGCCTCTACGAGTGGCCCGCCCAGTGGCACTTGTACGGGACGATCGCCGTGTGCCTGTTCTTCCTGGTCAGCGGGTTCGTGGTGCCCTACGCCCTCGAACGGGGCACCCTCGGGAGCTTCTTCGTCCGCCGCTTCTTCCGGCTCTACCCGACGCTGTGGGTCTGCCTGCTCGTCAACCTGGCGGTCGTCGCCCTCCAGTCCCGCCTCCTTGGCAGTGCGTTCCCGTACGACGCCAAGGAGGTGGCCGGCAACGCCGTCCTCCTCGGTCCCTACATGCGGGTGGGATGGATCGAGCCCGTCCTCTGGTCGATCGCGGTCGAGGAGCTCTTCTACCTGCTCGCCGCCCTGGCCGCCTGGAGGAAGGTCCTGGCCCGGCGGGGCTTCGTGGTGGTGGCGGCGGCCGGCCTGACCGCCGCCAGCCTGGCCGGCGGCTCGGCGACCGCCGGCAGCCCCCTCTTCTGGCTCTCGTTCAACGCCACCTTCGTCATCTACGTCCTGCTGGGCGTGGTGTTCCACCAGGTCTACCGGGGTCGATGGGCGGCCTGGGAGGGGGCCGGACTCCTCGTCGCCGTGCTCGCCGCCTTCGAGATCAGCCTCCACTGGGGCGCGACGGGCGTGATCGCCCACTTCTACGACGTGAGCGGGGTGGTGGGCCTGGGCCTGTTCGCCGCTTTGTACCTGGCGCGCGACCGGCTGCCCCAGTCCCGGCTGCTCGACTGGCTGGGCAACATCACCTACCCGCTGTACATGGTCCACGCCCTCAACGGCTACCTGCTCCTCCGGGTCGTGTGGCTCGCCACCGGCAACTACTACGTCAGCGTCGCCGTCGCCGTCACCGGCGCCCTGGCGTTGGCTGCCCTCGTCCACCGCCTGGTCGACCGGCCTTCCAACGACTTCGGCCGGCGGCTGGCCAAGCGCATGCGGGTCCGGCGGGCGCACGGCCGGCCCGTCCCCGGCGTGGGGGACCCCGCCTCGACTCGACGTCGGCGTCGCCCCTGAGCCGGTCGGACGCGGTGGTTGAGCCGGTAAGCTGAGGTCGACGAACGGCACCCGCACCCGTCGGGGCCGGAACGTGAGGAGCCCGATGTGAGCGACCAGGTGCCGCCGCAACCCCGTACCGAGGTGCCCCCGATCCGGGTGATCGACCGGGCCGAGGCGTTGCGCAAGGAGCTCGACCGGGAGCGGGCCGCGGGCCGCACGGTCGGGCTGGTGCCGACCATGGGGGCCCTGCATCCGGGCCACGCCTCCCTGATCCGGCGGTCGGCGTCGGAGTGCGACGTCACCGCGGTCACCGTCTTCGTCAACCCCCTGCAGTTCGGGGTGGGCGAGGACCTGGCCCGCTACCCGAGAGACCTCGACGCCGACCTGGCCGTCGCCGGGGAGGCAGGGGCGGTCCTGATGTTCGCCCCGCCGGTCGAGGAGATGTTCCCCGGCGGACGGTCGGGCACGACAATCACCGTCGCCAGCCTGTCGGACGGGCTCGACGGCGCCAGCCGCCCCGGCCACTTCGACGGGGTGGCAACCGTGGTGGCCCGGCTGTTCAACCTGGCCGGACCCTGCCGGGCCTACTTCGGCGAAAAGGACTACCAGCAGCTCGCCGTCGTCCGGCGCATGGTCGACGACCTGGCCGTCCCGGTCGAGGTGATCGGGTGCCGCACCGTGCGCGACGCCGACGGCGTGGCGTGGTCGAGCCGCAACGCCTACCTGTCGGCCGACGAGCGGCGGGCCGCTCCGGTGCTGTTCCGGGCCCTCGAGGCCGGGGCCGAGGCGATCCTGCGGGGCGGCGGGCGCGACGCCCGCGACGTCCGCCGGCTGATGACCGACACCATCGCGGCCGAGCCCCTCGCCCTCCTCGATTTCGCCGAGGTGGTCGACCCCGACACCCTCGTCCCCCTCGACGTGATGGGCCGGGGGGCCGACGTGCGGCTGGTGCTGGCGGCGTGGCTGGGCGGTACCCGGCTCATCGACAACCTCGGGGTGACGGCACCGTGAACCGGCGGATGATGAAGTCGAAGATCCACCGGGCCACGGTCACCGGCGCCGACATCGACTACGCCGGCTCCATCTCGATCGACACCGACCTCATGAAGCGGGCCGACATCCTGGAGTGGGAGCAGGTGGCGGTGCTCGACGTCGACAACGGGAACCGCTTCGAGACCTACGCCATCGCCGGCGAACCGGGCCAGGTGCAGCTCAACGGGGCCGCGGCCCGGTTGGTGGAGGTCGGCCACCGGGTGATCCTCGTCACCTACGCCGACTACGACGACGCCGAGCTGGCCGCCTTCGCTCCCGTCACCGTGAAGGTCGACACCCGGAACCGCCCCCTTTGAGCCGGACGCTCGACCCGGCGGGGCCGGACCTGGTGGGGCTCGAACTGCTCGTGTTGGGCAGCGGGGTGGCCGGGCTGTCGGCTGCGGTGCAGGCGGCCGGGATCGAGGTCGGCACCGACCGGGGCATGCGGGTCGGCGTGCTCACCAAGGGCGACCTCGACCAGGCCGCCACCCGGTGGGCCCAGGGCGGGGTGGCGGCCGTCCTCGGCGGCGACCCGGACTCCACCGACCTCCACCTGGCCGACACCCTCGCCGCCGGCGCCGGTCTGTGCGACCCGGCCGCGGTGCGGCTCCTCGTCGACGAGGGCCCGGCCCGGGTGCAGAACCTGATCGCCCTGGGCGCGGTGTTCGACCGCGACGTCCACGGCCAGCTCGCCCTCGCCCGGGAGGGAGGCCATTCGGTGCCCCGGGTGGTGCACGCGGGTGGAGCCGCCACCGGCGTGGAGATCGAGCGGGCCCTGGTGGAGGCGGTGCGGGCCACCGCGGCGTCGGTGATGGAGGGGTGGTTCGCCGTCGAGCTGATCGTGGAGGACGGACGCTGCCGCGGCGTCGTCGCCCTCGACCCCGAGGGCACCCGCCACGAGGTGCGGGCCCGCCACACCCTGCTCGCCACCGGCGGGTTCGGCCAGCTGTACGCCGTCACCACCAACCCGCCCCAGGCCACCGGCGACGGCGTGGCCATGGCCCTGCGGGCTGGCGTCACCGTGGCCGACATGGAGTTCGTCCAGTTCCACCCCACCGCCCTCCACCACCCCCAGGTCCCCCGGCCCCTTCTCTCGGAGGCGCTGCGGGGCCACGGCGCCCTGGTGCGCGACGCCCGGGGGGAGCGTTTCGTCGACGAGCTGGCGCCCCGCGACGTGGTGGCCCGGGCCATGGCCGCCCGCATGCTCGACCAGGGCGTCGACCACCTGTGGCTCGACGCCACCGGCCTGGAGCGCTTCGCCGAGCGCTTCCCCACCATCGCCTCGGCCCTGGAGGAGGCGGGCCTCGACCCCGCCACCGACTGGCTGCCGATCGCCCCCGCGGCCCACTACACGATCGGGGGGATCGTCACCGACCTCGACGGCGCGACCGAGCTGGCCGGCCTGTGGGCGGCCGGGGAGGTGGCCTGCACGGGCGTCCACGGGGCCAACCGCCTGGCGTCGAACTCCCTGCTGGAGGGGATGGTGTTCGCGGCCCGGGTGGTGGAGGCCATCGAGCGGGGCCGCGACGGTCCGGAACCCACCGGCATCATGACGGTCGTGCTCCGACCTCCCGGCGACCCCTCGCACGCCCCGATCCTGGTGGCAGCCACCCGCCCGGATCGCAGTCCCGGGGCCCAGACCGACGTGGCCAAGCTCCGCGGCGGCCTGCAGCGGGGCATGACGGTCGAGGCCGGGGTGGTGCGCGACGAAGGGTCCCTCCGCCGGGCGGGGGCCGTGATCGAACGGGCGACCCCCGGCGCCGACCCGGTCACGACCGACGACTGGGAGCTCCAGAACCTGCTGACCGTCGGCGCCGCGGTCGTGGCCGCGGCGACCGCCCGCCTCGAGACCCGGGGCGCCCACACCCGCACCGACCACCCCACCACCTCGCCCGAGTTCAGACGGCGGATCCTCGTGGTAGGCCGATGAGCTTCGCCTACCCTCCGATCGGAGCGGTGCGGGAGGCCGTGGCCCGGGCCCTGGCCGAGGACATCGGCCCCCTGGGCGATCTCACCACGTCCCTCCTGCCGGCCGATGCCCAGGCCACCGCCGACCTCATCCCCCGCAAGGGCGGCGTGCTCGCCGGACGCCTGCCTGCCACCGAGGCCTTCGCCCAGATCGACCCCCTCGTCCACGTCGACTGGTGGGCCGACGACGGCCACCGGGTCGGCGCCGGGCAGCCGGTGGCCACCGTCACCGGCACCCTCACCAGCATCCTCACCGCCGAGCGCACCGCCCTGAACTTCCTGTGCCACCTCTCGGGGATCGCCACCCTAACCCGGCGCTACGCCGACGCCGCCGCCCCCGGCGCCCACGTCCGCGACACCCGCAAGACCACCCCCGGGCTGCGGGCCCTGGAGAAGGCGGCGGTGCGGGCGGGCGGCGGCATCAACCACCGGGGCAACCTGTCCGACGGGATCCTCCTCAAGGACAACCACCTGTTCGGCATCTCCATCCCGGAGGCGGTGGCCAAGGCGCGCGATCTCTACCCGGGACGGCCGATCCAGGTGGAGTGCGATTCCCTGCGCCAGGCGGAGGTGGCGGCTCTCGTCGGCGCCGACCTCGTGCTGCTCGACAACATGACGCCGGGCCAGGTGTCGGACTGCGTGTCGGTGCTGCGGGCCACCGGCTACCCGGGGGTCGTGGAGGTGTCCGGGGGGGTGACGCTGGAGAACGTGCCCACCTACGCGTCGGCTGGGGCCCAGCTCATCTCGGTGGGCGCCCTCACCCACTCCGCGCCGGCGCTCGACATCGGCCTCGACCTGCGCTGATGCTGCTCGCGATCGACGCCGGCAACACCCAGACCGTCCTCGGCCTCTACGACGGCGACGAGCTGGTCGACACCTGGCGGATCGCCACCAACGCCGAGCGGACGTCCGACGAGCACGTGGTGCTCATCATCCAGTTCTTGACGCAGCGGGGATCGACCCTGGGCGATCTCACCGGCCTGGTGGTCTCGTCGACGGTGCCCCGCCTCACGGCCGTCCTCCGGGAGATGGCGCTGCGCTACCTCGACCTGCCGGCCGTGGTGCTCGAGCCCGGCACCCGCAGCGGGATGCCGATCCTCTACGACAACCCCCGCCAGGTCGGCCCCGACCGCATCGCCAACGCGGTCGGCGCCTTCAACCTCTACGGCGGGCCCACGGTGGTGGTCGACTTCGGCACCGCCACCACCATCGACGCCACGTCGGGGACGGGCGAGTATCTCGGGGGTGCAATCCTTCCCGGCATCGAGATCAGCCTGGACGCCCTCTTCGAGCGGGCCGCCGCCCTTTCGTGGGTGGAGCTCGTCCCCCCTCGCCGGGTCATCGGCAAGAGCACGCCCGAGTCGATCCAGTCGGGCGTCCTGTTCGGGTTCGCGGCCGCCGTCGACGGGCTGTGCCGGCGCTTCGAGGACGAGCTCGGCACGTGCATGATCGTGTCCACCGGCGGGCTCGGCGAGCTGATGGCGCCGCTGTCGGAGTGCATCCAACGCCACGACCCCTGGTTGACCTTGCACGGCCTGCGCCTCATCTACGAGTTGAACACGTGACCATCGACGAACCGGTGACAGAACCGGGCGCCCTGGCGCCCGAAAACGTCACCAGTTCGGGACCGGCCGACGAACCGGTGACGGAAACCGTCGCCCTGGCGCCGAGAAACGTCACCAGTTCGGGACCGGCGGACGAACCGGTGACAGAACCGGTCGCCCTGGCGCCCGAAAACGTCACCGGTTCGGGACCGGCCGACGAACCGGTGACGGAACCGGGCGCTCTGGCGCCGAAAAACGTGACCAGTTCGGGATCGGCCGACGTCCCCTACCGGGTCGAGCGGACCACCACCGCGGCCGGCCTCCAGGAACGGTGGGCCGACTTGGCGCCGGGTGTGGAGACGGGCGAGGTGGAGTCGGTGGCGGGACGACTGATGCTGCGTCGCGACCAGGGCAAGGTCGCCTTCGGCACCCTGGCCGACTCCAGCGGCCGCATCCAGCTCTTCGCGCGGTCAGGTGTCACCCCCCGGTTCGAGGCGTTCTCCGCCCTGTCCCTCGGCGACTGGGTGGGGGTCACGGGCGAGGTCATGACCACCCGGCGGGGCGAGCTTTCGGTGCGGGTCGACGACTGGTCGCTGCTGGCCGAGGCCCGCCGGCCCTTCCCCGACAAGTGGCACGGCCTGGCCGACCCCGACACCCGCTACCGCCAGCGCTATCTCGACCTCTTCGTCACCCCCGAGGCCCGGGACACGTTCCTGCTGCGCAGCCGGGCGGTGAGCCTGCTCCGGCGGCGGCTGGAGGACCGGGGCTTCGTGGAGGTCGAGACGCCGATGCTGCACGCCATCCCCGGCGGGGCCCTGGCCAAGCCCTTCGTCACCCACCACAACGCCCTCGACCTCGACCTCTACCTGCGCATCGCCCCCGAGCTGTACCTGAAGCGGCTGGTGGTGGGCGGCTTCGAGAAGGTCTTCGAGATCGGACGGGTCTTCCGCAACGAGGGCATATCCCCCCGGCACAACCCCGAGTTCACCATGCTCGAGCTCTACCAGGCCTACGCCGACTACACCGACCTCATGACCCTCACCGAGGAGCTGGTGGCCGAGCTGGCCATCGTCCTGTTGGGGACCACCCGGCTCACGTACGGCGGCCGCGACCTCGACCTCACCACCCCCTGGCGACGGGCCACCCTCACCGACCTGGTGGAGGAGCAGGCGGGCGTGCACGTCGACGTCCACATGCCCCTCGACGAACTGCGCTCGGTCGCCCGGAGCGTCGGCGTGGAGCCCGACGAGGGCTGGGGACCGGGCAAGATCGTCCTCGAGGTCTACGAGAAGACCACCGAGGCCGGGCTGTGGGGCCCGGTGTTCGTCCTTGACTACCCGGCCGAGGTGTCGCCCCTCGCCCGCCGCCACCGTGACGACCCCGAGCTCACCGAGCGCTTCGAGGCCATCGTCGCGGGACGGGAGCTGGCCAACGCGTTCACCGAGCTGGTCGACCCCGACGACCAGCGGTCGCGCTTCGAGGCCCAGGCCGCGGCCCGGGTCGGCGGCGACGACGAGGCCATGGCCGTCGACGAGGACTACCTCCGCGCCCTCGAGTACGGGCTGCCCCCCACCGCCGGGCTCGGCATCGGCATCGACCGCCTGGTGATGCTCCTCGCCGACGCCTCCAACATCCGCGACGTCATCCTCTTCCCGACCCTCCGCCCGGAAGCCTGAGGCCCGCCCGCCTCCAACCAAACCGCGCAATTGCCCCTGGGAGGGGGTCAGCGCGCGAAGTGCTCGGCGGTGGCGACCCGCCGACGCCGAGCAAACCGCGTAATTACACGTAGGAGGGGGTTAGCGCGCGAAGTGGTCGGCGGGCGGCAGCCCGCCCGGTCTCCCGCCTCCGACCAAACCGCGCAATTACACGTGGGAGGGGGTGAGCGCGCGAAGTGCTCGGCGAGTGGCGGCGGGGCAGACTAGGCGACCAGTGACCGACGTCCGGCGCCTGCTCGGGAAGTGGCCGGTGGTGCGCCAGCTGTCCGGCCCCGGCGCCGATCGGCTCGGACTCGGGCCGTCGGTCGTGTCCGACCGCACCGCCGCCATCCACCCCCGCACCGAGGACGCCGACCGGGTCGTCGCCTCCATCTGCCCCTACTGCGCGGTGGGCTGCGGCCAGCGGGTGTTCGTGCAGGACGGGAGGATCACCCAGATCGAGGGCGACCCCGACAGCCCCATCTCGCGGGGCCGCCTGTGCCCGAAAGGCGCAGCCACCAGGAGCCTGGTCACCGGCCCGGAGCGGATCACGACGGTCAAATACCGGCCGCCCCACGCCACCGCCTGGGAGGACCTCCCCCTCGACCGGGCCATGGACATGATCGCCGACCGGGTCATCGCCACCCGGGCCGCCACCTGGCAGGACACGTCGCCAACCGGGAACGGCGACCCGGGCCCTCCCCTCAAGCGCACCATGGGCATCGGCAGCCTGGGCGGGGCCACACTCGACAACGAGGAGAACTACCTCATCAAGAAGCTGGCCACCGCCCTGGGGGCGGTCCAGGTCGAGAACCAGGCCCGCATATGACACTCCTCCACCGTCCCCGGTCTGGGGACATCGTTCGGTAGGGGAGGCGCCACCACCTTCCAGCAGGACCTGCAGAACTCCGACTGCATCCTGATCATGGGCTCGAACATGGCCGAGTGCCACCCGGTCGGGTTCCAATGGGTGATGGAGGCCAAGCTTCGGGGCGCGACGGTGATCCACGTCGACCCCCGGTTCAGCCGCACGAGCGCGCTGGCCGACGTGTTCGTCCCCATCCGGGCGGGCAGCGACATCGCCTTCCTCGGCGCCGTCGTCAACCACATCCTCGTGAACGGCCGGGAGTTCCGGGACTACGTGGTCGCCTACACCAACGCCTCCGCCATCCTCTCCGAGGACTTCGAGGACACCGAGGACCTCGACGGCCTCTTCTCCGGCTGGGACCCGGAGACACGGTCGTACGACAACTCGTCGTGGCAGTACGCGGGGACGGCGCCGGCCGCCGGCGGCGGGCCGGGCGACCTCGACCTCGACCTCGAGGCCGAGGCGTCCCAGGGCCAGCAACACGGCGCCGCCGGCGCCCCCCAGGGAGGCCCGGCACCCCACACCGATCCGACCCTCGAGCATCCCCGTTGCGTGTTCCAGGTGCTCAAGCGCCACTTCCGCCGCTACACGCCGGAGCTGGTGGAGGAGGTGTGCGGCGTCCCCCGCCGGCAGTTCCTCGAGGTGGCCGAGGCCCTGTGCCGCAACTCCGGCCGTGAACGGACCACCGCCCTGTGCTACGCCGTCGGCTGGACCCAGCACACGGTGGGGGTGCAGTACATCCGCACCGCGGCGATCATCCAGCTGCTGCTGGGAAACGTCGGCCGCCCCGGCGGCGGGATCCTGGCCCTGCGGGGCCACGCCAGCATCCAGGGGTCCACCGACATCCCCACCCTCTACGACCTCCTCCCCGGCTACCTGGCCATGCCCCACGTCGACCTCCACCCCGACCTGGCCTCCTACGTGGCGGCCCGGCGGAGGACGGCCGGCGCGTGGGCCCACGTCGACGCCTACGTCGTCAGCCTGCTGAAGGCCTGGTGGGGCGACCACGCCACCGCCGAGAACGACTTCTGCTTCGGCCACGTCCCCCGCATCACGGGCGACCACTCCGCCTTCCAGACCATGCTCGGGATGCTCGACGGCACGGTGAAGGGGTACTTCCTCTTCGGCCAGAACCCGGCGGTGGGCTCGCCCAACAGCCGCCTGCACCGCCTCGGCCTGGCCCGGCTCGACTGGCTCGTCGTGCGCGACCTGGTCGAGATCGAGAGCGCCACCTTCTGGCTCGACGGGCCGGAGATCGAGACGGGCGAGCTGGCCCCGGCCGACATCGGCACGGAGGTGTTCCTCCTCCCGGCGGCCGCCCACACCGAGAAGGACGGCACCTTCACCAACACCCAGCGCCTCCTCCAGTGGCACTACAAGGCGGTGGAGCCGGCCGGCGACTGCCGCTCGGACCTGTGGTTCACCTACCACCTGGGCCGCATCGTCCGCTCGAAGCTGGCCGGTTCGCGACGACGCCCGTGACCGCCCGCTGCTGGAGCTGACCTGGGACTATCCGACCGAAGGCGTGCTGGACGAGCCGAGCGCGGCGGCGGTGCTGCAGGAGATCAACGGGTTCGGAGCCGACGGGTCCCCCCTGTCGACGTTCACCGAGCTGGCCGCCGACGGCTCGACCCGCTGCGGGTGCTGGATCTACTGCGGCTGCTACGCCGGCGGCGTCAACCAGACGGCCCGCCGCAAGCCGGGTGGCGAGCAGGACTGGGTGGCGGCGGAGTGGGGGTGGGCGTGGCCCGCCAACCGCCGCCTGCTCTACAACCGGGCGTCGGCTGACCCGGCGGGCAGGCCGTGGTCGGAGCGCAAGCGGTACCTGTGGTGGGACGTCGACGCCGGCCGGTGGGCGGGCCCCGACGTGCCGGACTTCCCGGTGGGCACTCCGCCCGCCTACCGGCCGCCGCCGGGCGCGTCGGGCGACGCCGCCGTCTCCGGCACCGACGCCTTCACCATGCAGGGCGACGGACGGGGCTGGCTGTTCGCGCCCACCGGCGTGGTCGACGGCCCGCTGCCCGCCCACTACGAGCCCCACGAGTCGCCCGTCGCCAATCCGCTCTACGCCCAGCAGTCGAACCCCGTGCGCAAGCAGTTCGCCCGCCGGGGCAACCGCTACAACCCCACCGCCGGCCGCCCGGGCGCCGACGTCTTCCCCTACGTCATCACCACCTACCGGCTCACCGAGCACCACACCGCGGGAGGCATGAGCCGGTTCCTCGCCTACCTCGCCGAGCTGCAGCCCGCTCCCGTCTGCGAGGTCGGACCCGAGCTGGCCGCCGAGCGGGGCCTGGTCCACGGCGACTGGGCGACCGTCGTCACCGCCCGCAGCGCCATCGAGGCCCGGGTGCTGGTGACCGACCGCATGCCGGCCCTGCAGCTCGGCGGACGGCGCGTCCACCAGGTCGGCCTCCCCTACCACTGGGGTACGAAGGGGCTGGTGACGGGGGACTCGGCCAACGACCTGCTCGGCCTGGCGCTCGACCCCAACGTCGCCATCCAGGAGTCCAAGGCGGGAACGTGCGACGTCCGCCCCGGCCGCCGTCCCCGGGGTTCGGCCCTGCCCGCGTTCGTGGCCGGCTACCGGCGCCGGGCGGGCCTCGAGGCCGACGATGCCTGAGCGGCGGGTCGGGTTCTTCACCGACACCTCGATCTGCATCGGGTGCAAGGCGTGCGAGGTGGCGTGCAAGGAGTGGAACGAGGTCCCCCCCGCCGACGGGAACGGCGGGCGGTTCGACTTCCTCGGCCAGTCCTATGACAACACCGGCGAGCTGGGGGCGGACTCCTGGCGCCACGTGGCCTTCATCGAGCAGAAGGGGCCCGCCGAGCGGGCCGAGTCCGAGGGCCCTGGAGGCTTCCGCTGGCTGATGAGCTCGGACGTGTGCAAGCACTGCACGTCGGCCGCCTGCCTCGACGTCTGCCCCACGGGCTCCCTCGTGCGCACCGAGTTCGGCACCGTCGTCGTGCAGTCCGACATCTGCAACGGGTGCGGATATTGCATCCCCGCCTGCCCCTTCGGGGTCATCGACCAGCGCCGGGGCGACGGCCGGGCCTGGAAGTGCACCATGTGCTACGACCGGCTCCGGGGCGGGCTCGAGCCGGCGTGCGCCACCGCCTGCCCCACCCAGTCGATCCAGTTCGGCCCGCTGGACGAGCTGCGAACCCGGGCGTCCGAGCGGGTCGACACCCTCCACGCGGCCGGCGTCACCGAGGCCCGCCTGTACGGGGCCGACCCCGACGACGGCGTCGACGGCATGGGCGCCTTCTTCCTGCTCCTCGACGATCCCGAGGTCTACGGGCTGCCCCCCGACCCGGTCGTCACCACCCGCCACCTGCCCTCGATGTGGCGATGGGCGGCCGCCGCAGCCGGCGCCCTGGCCGTCGGCGTGGCCGCCGCCTTCCCCCGCCCCCGCCGGGCCCCGTGACCGGGCCACCGCCGCGGAACGTCGAGTGTGCAGAAAAGTGGGATATAGCCACTTTTCTGCACACTCGAGTCGGCAGATGACCGTCCCGGCCGAGGTGCGCACCTATTACGGACGGCCGGTGCTCAAACGGCCGGTGTGGAAGTGGTTCGTCCCCGCCTACTTCTTCACCGGCGGGCTGGCCTCCGGATCGGCCCTCCTCGCCGCGGGCGGCCGCCTGACGGGGGACGGTCGCCTGGCCCGCCGCTGCCTGCTGGCGTCCTCGGGCGCGGTGGCGGTGAGTGGTGCCCTCCTGGTCGCCGACCTCGGACGGCCCGCCCGCTTCCTCAACATGCTGCGGGTGGCCAAGGTGACGTCGCCCATGAGCGTCGGCACGTGGCTCCTGTCGGCCTTCGGGACGGCGATCGCAGCCGCCACGTTCAGCGAGGTCACCGGCCGCGGCCGCCGGGCGGGACGAGTGGCGGAGGCGGTGGCCGCCACCCTGGCCCCGGCCATGGCCACCTACACCGCCGTGCTGATCGCCGACACCGCAGTCCCCGCCTGGCACGACGCCCGCCACGAGCTCCCCTTCGTGTTCGCCGCCGGGGCCGCCGCCAGTTCGGGCGCCCTCGCCGTCCTGCTCGTCCCCGACGCGGCCGTCGCCCGCCGCCTGGCCGTGGGTGGGGCGGTCGTCGAGCTGGTGGCGGCGTCGGCCCTCGAACGCCGGTTGGGCGACGTGGGCGAGGCCTACCGACGGGGCCGGGCGAGGTGGGCGAAGCGGGCCTCGGTGGTCGCCACTGCGGGCGGTGCGTTGCTCCTCGTCGCCGGCGGGCGCCACCGGGTGCCGCAGACCGCCGGGGCCCTCCTGGTGCTGACCGGCGCCGCGGCCGAGCGCTTCGCCGTGTTCGAGGCCGGGGTGGAGTCGGCGGTCGACCCGATCTTCACCGTCGGCCCCCAGCGGCGCCGTCTGGACCCGGCCTGAGGTCAGTCCCCGAACAGCTCGTCGACGGACAGCTCGAACCCTTCGAGCAGGGGCGAGGTGAGCGTCCCGCCCCGCCCGACCTCGGCCTCGGCGTCGGCGTCGAACGGCGCTGGCGGGGGTGGTGCGCCGGCAGACGATGACGGTGGACGCCGGCGTGTCGACCAGCCACAACTCCCGGACACCCACCTGCTCGTAGACGTCGCGCTTCCGGCCCACGTCGAACCGCCAGGTGCCCGGCGAGCGCACCTCGACGACCAAGGCGGGCGGCTCGTCCGTGCGGGCCGCGCCGAAGTCGAGGCTCCGGTCGTGTGGCACCCACCAGACGTCGGGCTTGTAGACCTGGCCCGGCGCCACCGTCCAGTTGCCGCCGAAGCCGACCTCGCCCCGTCCCGAACCCGGCCCGAATCCACAGTTCGAGACGCGAACAGGATTCTCTTGCAGGTCCGTTGATGCATGAGCGTCGGGTCGTTCACGATGACCTCGCCGTCGACGAGCTGCGCGCCAGGCGGCCAGTCGCCGCCAAGGAACTCCTCGATGCTCAGCCGTGTCCGCATGGCCATCCGCCCAGGTTACCGACGGCCTACGACAGCGGCCCCGAGGGCCTACGCCGGCAGGTTCTCGATGAGGTCGTCGCCCAGCGACCGCAGGGCGGCGGCCACGGGACCGTCGACCATGCCGTCGCGGCCGACCCCGGCCGCCACCGAGTCGAACGCCTGCGACGCCTGGGCCGCGTAACCCCGGGCCACCGCCTTGGCCGCGGTCACCGCCCCGTTGGCCTTGATCAGGGCCCGGGCCTCATCGACCTCGCCGGAGCTCAGCGGGTTGCCCAGCAGCTTGCGCAGGTCGTCGCCCGACCCGGACCCCGAGGCCAGGGCCCGGATCACCGGCAGGGTGTAGACGCCCTCCATCATGTCGTTGCCCGCCGGCTTGCCCAGCTCCTCCTCGGTGGCCACCACGTCGAGGATGTCGTCGACGATCTGGAACACCATCCCCACCTGCTGGCCGAAGTCGGTGAAGGCCTCCACGCCCGGCCGGGGGAAGCCGGCGGTGAGCGCCCCGATGCGGCAGGCGGTCGACATGAGCGACGCCGTCTTGCCCTCGATCGACAGCAGGTACGACTCCTCGCTCCGGCTGACGTCGAACGTCTGGGCCAGCTCCCGCACCTGGCCCTCGCAGAGGCGGCCGATGGTGGCGGCCAGCAGGCCGGCCACCTCGGTGCCCAGCGAGGCGGCGATCTCGGAGGCCCGGGCCAGCAGGAAGTCCCCCGCCAGGATGGCCACCAGGTTGCCCCACCGGGCGTTGACGCTCTCCACGTTGCGGCGGGTGCGGGCCTCGTCCATGACGTCGTCGTGGTAGAGCGACCCGAGGTGGACCAGCTCCACCGCCACGCCGCCCATGATCACGTCGTCGCTCACCGACCCGTCGCAGCCGGGGGCCAGCCGGCCCACGGCGACGGCCAGGGCGGGGCGCAGCCGCTTCCCGCCGGCGGTGATGAGGTGGCTGGCGACCTCGGTCAGGAACGGATCCCCCGCCTGGACGCTGTCGACCATGGCCTTCTCGACCCGGGTCAGGTCGTCGTCCAGGCCGGGCACGAGCAGCAGCGGCGCGGGGCTCACCACGGCGCGACGGTACGCCACCGGGAGCCCTTCGGGGAACTGCGGGCCCGATCGCCGGCCGGGTGATCCGCCGGCAGCTCCGGTCCCGAAGGAATCTGCGGGGAATCGCCGGCGTTGGGGAAGGAACTCCAGGTGGACGGGCCGACGTTCCGGTACCGCTAGTCGGACGCCCAGCTATAGACTTCTCATACAAGAGCCCGCCGTCCCCGGGAGGGGGTTCACCTTGTTCGAACGTTTCACAGACCGAGCCCGGAGGGTTGTGGTGCTGGCGCAGGAGGAAGCGCGCCTGCTGAACCACAACTACATCGGCACCGAGCACATCCTGCTCGGCCTCATCCACGAGGGCGAAGGGGTGGCCGCCAAGGCCCTCGAGCAGCTCGGGATCTCGCTGGAGGCGGTGCGCACCCAGGTCGAGGAGATCATCGGCCAGGGCGGCTCGTCCCCCAGCGGGCACATCCCCTTCACCCCCCGCGCCAAGAAGGTCCTCGAGCTCTCGCTCCGCGAGGCCCTCCAGCTCGGGCACAACTACATCGGCACCGAGCACATCCTCCTCGGCCTCATCCGCGAGGGCGAGGGCGTGGCCGCCCAGGTGCTGGTCAAGCTGGGCGCCGACCTGTCCCGGGTGCGCCAGCAGGTCATCCAGTTGCTGTCCGGCTACGCCGGCAAGGAGGGCGCCACCACCGGCGGGCCCACCAGCGAGACCACCCCCACCGGCTCGCTGGTCCTCGACCAGTTCGGCCGCAACCTCACCCAGCTGGCCCGGGAGAAGAAGCTCGACCCGGTCATCGGCCGTGAGCGCGAGATCGAGCGGGTCATGCAGGTGCTGTCCCGCCGCACCAAGAACAACCCCGTCCTCATCGGCGAGCCGGGCGTGGGCAAGACCGCCATCGTCGAGGGCCTGTCGCAGCGCATCGTCAACAACAACGTGCCCGACACGCTCAAGGGCAAGCAGCTCTACACCCTCGACCTGGGCGCCCTCGTCGCCGGCAGCCGGTACCGCGGCGACTTCGAGGAGCGGCTGAAGAAGGTCCTCAAGGAGATCCGCACCCGGGGCGACATCATCCTGTTCATCGACGAGCTGCACACCCTGGTGGGTGCGGGCGCGGCCGAGGGCGCGATCGACGCCGCCTCCATCCTCAAGCCCATGCTGGCCCGGGGCGAGCTGCAGACCATCGGTGCCACCACGCTCGACGAGTACCGCAAGCACCTCGAGAAGGACGCCGCCCTCGAGCGCCGCTTCCAGCCGATCAAGGTCGAGGAGCCCACCGTGGCCCACACGATCGAGATCCTCCGGGGCATCCGCGACCGCTACGAGGCCCACCACCGGGTCACCATCACCGACCAGGCCATCGTGGCCGCGGCCAACCTGTCCGACCGCTACATCTCCGACCGTCACCTCCCCGACAAGGCCATCGACCTCATCGACGAGGCCGGCAGCCGCATGGTGATGCAGCGGATGAAGACCCCGCCCGACTACAAGGAGCTCGAGGACCAGATCGCGACCGTCCGCAAGGAGAAGGAAGCGGCGATCGAGAACCAGAAGTTCGAGCAGGCGGCCAAGCTGCGCGACCAGGAGAAGACCCTCCTCGACCGCAAGATCGCCAAGGAAGCCGACTGGAAGGCCGATGGCATCGACCTCTTCGACGAGGTCGACGAGGAGGCCATCGCCGAGGTGCTGGCGATGTGGACGGGCATCCCCGTCTACAAGCTCACCGAGGAGGAGACGGCCAAGCTGCTCCGGATGGAGGAGGAGCTGCACAAGCGGGTCATCAGCCAGGAGGACGCCATCAAGGCCGTCTCCCAGGCGATCCGCCGCACCCGGGCCGGCCTCAAGGACCCCAAGCGCCCCAGCGGCTCGTTCATCTTCCTGGGCCCATCGGGCGTGGGCAAGACCGAGCTGGCCAAGACGCTGGCCGAGTTCCTGTTCGGCGACGAGAGCCACCTCATCCAGCTCGACATGTCGGAGTACATGGAGAAGCACACGGTCAGCCGGCTGGTGGGTTCGCCTCCCGGCTACGTGGGCTACGAAGAGGGGGGCCAGCTCACCGAGGCCGTCCGCCGCAAGCCGTTCTCGGTGGTGCTCTTCGACGAGATCGAGAAGGCCCACCCCGACGTCTTCAACGCCCTGCTCCAGATCCTGGAGGACGGGCGCCTCACCGACGCCCAGGGCCGCACGGTCGACTTCAAGAACACCGTCATCATCATGACGTCCAACCTGGGCACGGCCGACCTCCGCAAGGCCGCGGTCGGCTTCCAGAAGTCCAGCGAGGCGGTGACGTACGAGCGGATGAAGGAGAAGGTGCAGGAAGCGCTCAAGCAGCACTTCCGGCCCGAGTTCCTGAACCGCATCGACGACACCATCGTCTTCCACGAGCTGACCCGGCCCGAGGTCGTCGACATCGTCGACCTGATGATGAAGCGGCTGAAGTCGCAGTTGCTCAGCCAGGGCCTCACCCTCGAGCTCACCGACGCGGCCAAGAACTACCTGGCCGAGAAGGGCTACGACCCCTCGCTGGGGGCCCGTCCCCTGCGCCGTGCGATCCAGCGCGACATCGAGGACGCCCTGTCGGAGCGCATCCTGTGGAAGGAGTTCCGGGCCGGCGAGACGATCATCGTCGACGCCGACGACGGCAAGATCGTGTTCCGGTCCATCGAGAGCCCGGTGCCCGACGACATCGTCGAGCCGCCGCCCATCGAGATGGCCGAGGCCGGTCCCGCCGAGTAGCTCCCCTACCGCCCGTTCCGAAGTTCGGATAATCGAAGGCCCCGGGGTAACCACCCCGGGGCCTTCGTCGGTCACAGGGCCATGAGGCTCCTGCAAACGTCCCGGGCGGCACCCGTGCTCGTCGTACTCGCCGTGCTGGCCGGGTGCACCTCGACCACCAACATCGGCACCGAGAGCACCCCTGCCTTCGCGACCGACGGTCGGCCCGTCGATCCCCTGATGCCCGGCCGCGTGCTCGCCCGTCCCTGGCCGGAGCGGGTGACCCCCACCGGTCCGTGGTCGGCGACGCTGCGGGGAACGGGGCAGCACGTGAAGCTCAGCCTCCTGCCGGGGCGGGTCGAGGGCGGGCTGGCCCGGGCCACGTTCGACCTGAGGTCGGCCGATCCCCGCCCGACGGCCGCCACGCCGGCGCCGTCGCACACCTCCAACCTGACGTTTCCGGACGGGTCCCGGTGGTACCCGCTGGCGCCCTTCACCGTGGAGTCGGCCGCCGACCTGCCCTTTACCTCGGCCGCGGCCCGGGCCGCAGAGGTGACCGTGGCCGTCGGTTCGCTCGAGTCCGCCCTGGCTGAGGCCGGCGACGAGGTCACCGCGGTGGGCGTGTTCGTCGCGTCCGACGGCCGGGAGGTCGACCGGCTTGATCTCCCCCGGGGCACCCGGGTGGGCCAGGACTGCGTCGGCGGGCCGCCCTGCCCGGCGACCACCGAGGTGCCCCGCATCACGGTGGCGGCCCAGCCGGGACAGGTGCTGCGGGCCGAGGCCGGGACGCAGCCGGGGGAGGCGGCGGTGGCCGGCACGGCCCGGATCGAGGCCGAGGGCCACGGGTGGGACGGCATCGTGGGGGCACTGGAGGGCAACCCCAGGGCCCTGACCGCCACCGCCATCCTCGGCGCCGAAGACTGGTCGCTGGAAGCCGAGACCGAGTCGGCGCGGCAGGCCTGGGTCGACGTGTGGCCGGTGGCGGACACCAGGCTGGAGGCGAGCTCGGACAGGTCGGGCAAGAGCCCCACCTGCCTGAAGGACTGCTCGGTGCGGATCCGCTGGAAGAACGTCGGCTTCGCCACCAGCCAGATCCTGGTGGCCGAGGGGCTGGGTCCGGCCGGCGTGACCGTCGGGTTCGACCTCAACAAGACCATTGGCCACGACGCCGGCATCGGGGTGAGACGGGGCGACCAGAGGATCAACCTGGGGGGTGGGAGCGACATCGACTCCAACCTGGCGCCCGGCGAGAAGGTCGAGCGGGGCCTTTCGTACGCGCCCGGCACCGAGGTCACCATCGTCCTGCGGGGCAACTTCGCGGACACGAGCGTGCGGCTGGCGATCCCGGCCGGCTGACCACCGGTAGCGTCGGGGGATGCGGCACCGGCTGGCATCGGTCGGTGGGTCGCGGTGGAGGGCGGTGGTGGTGGCCGTGGGCCTCGCCTTCGTCGCCACCGGTTGCCAGGTCACCCTCTCGGCCGGGATCGACGTGCGCGACGACGGGTCGGGCACGGTGCGGGCGGGCGTGGGCTTCGACGACGAGGCCCTGGCCGAGGTCGGCGACCTGGGCGCGGGGTTGCGGGCGGACGATCTCCGGGCCGCAGGCTGGGAGGTCGTCGGCCCGGCGAAGGAGGACGACGGCCTGACGTGGGTGCGGGCGTCGAAGGGCTTCGACGATCCCGACGAGGCGGCGGTGGTGGCGGCCCAGCTGAGCGGTCCCGACGGGCCGTTCGAGGACTTCCGGGTCACTCGGGAACATTCGCTGCTGCGGACCCGCACCTCCTTCGCCGGGACCACCGACCTGAGCGCCGGCCTGGCCGGCCTGAGCGACGCCGACCTGCAGTCCGCCCTCGGCGACTTCGACCTCGGACTCGACCTCGAGGGCCTGCGCCGGCGATTCGGGGACACCCTCGGCGACCGGGTTCGGGTGCAGGTGTCGGCCCGGCTGCCGGGAGAGGTGGAGGCCAACGGGGCGACGGTCGACGGCGGGCGGGCGGTCTGGACCCCGGCCCCGGGGGAGCGGGTCGAGCTGCTGGCAGAGGGCGACCTGCGGCGCCTGGCCCCGCTGGTGTACGGATTCGTCACCCTGGTCGTGGTGTCGATCGGCTTCGCCGCGGTGGTCTTGCGCCTCCGCCAGCGAAGAAGGCTGTCCCGGCGGTAATTTCCGGCTATGTGCCGGAGCATCAAGACCCTGCGAACCCAGGAGACGGTCACCCCCGACGAGGTCCAGGCCGCCGCCCTCCAGTTCGTGCGCAAGATCAGCGGTTTCCGCCAGCCGTCGAAGGCCAACCAGGAGGCGTTCGAACGGGCCGTCGAGGAGATCACCGCCACGAGCGACCGCCTGCTGGCCGCCGTGCGCCGGTAGATCCGGCCGGGCGAGGCCGGGCCAGGCCGGGCGAGCGGGCCGGGACGAGAGGAAGCGGGCGGGCGCCGGGCGGTCGTGCGGCGAGGCGGGACGGGACGATCGTGGCCGCGGCCGAGGCGGGAGGGGCGGGGGCGGGGTTGGGCCTGCCCGGGCTGGGTGTGCTGCTGGCGGCGATGGAGGCTGGCGTGCCCATCCCCATCCCGTCCGACCTGGTCGTGCTCGTCCTCGGGGAGCGCACGGCGGCGGGGGCGTTCCCCCTCTGGGCGGCCATCGTCCTCCTGGAGGTGGTGGCGGTGGTCGGCACGGGCGCCCTGCTGCTGGCCTGCCGGGGTCCGGGACGGGCCGTGATCGCCCGCGTCGGTCCCCGGCTGGGCCTCACCGCCGAGCGCCTGGCCCGGACGTCGGCCCTGCTGGAGCGCAAGGGCCGCGGCGCCCTCGCCCTCGGCCGGGCCACGCCCGGCCTGCGCACGCTCACGGTGCTGGCGACGGGCAGCTCGGGCGTCTCCGTGGCCCGGGCCCTCCCCGCCCTCGTGCTGGGCAGCAGCGTGTTCCTGCAGCTCCACCTGGTCCTCGGCTACGTCCTCGGACCCGTCGCCCGCGAGGCCCTCGAGTCGGCCAAGGGCCCCGCCATCGCCGTCCTGGTCGTCGTCGCCCTGGCCGGTGTCGCGCTGTGGGTCCGGCGCCGGGGCCGGCGCAAAGGACTGCAGGCGACGTCCGAGGCGTGCTGCCCCGCCTGCCTGGCCCTCGGCCTGCTGGTCCCCAAGGCCGCCGGCCTGGAGGCGATGACATGACCCGGATGACCCGGCCTCGCCCGGCGCCAACCGGTGACGGATCGGGGCGTCCTGGCGACCGGATGTGTCACCAGTGTCGGGTGATGACGTGACCCGGCCTCGCCCGGCGCCAACCGGTGACGGATCGGGGCGTCCTGGCGACCGGATATGTCACCAGTTCGTCGTCATGGGGCAGGGGTAGGGAGGGGGCGGCGGTGCAGGACCTGGGCGACTACATCTCCGGCTGGGCCCTGGTGACGTCGTTGCCGGCGATCCTCGGCATCGCCTTCCTGGCCGGCCGCCTGCTGGGGGTCCGCCGCTCGCTCGCCACGACCGTGGTGGCCGGCGCCGTCGGTTGGGTGTCGGGGGTGGGCCTGTCCCTCGCCATCGCCCGGGGGGAGAACGGGGCCGGCTTCACCCGCAACCTCTTCCTCTTCGCCACGTTCTTCGCCATGTCGGCCTCGGCCTGGATCGAGCTGCTGGCCAAGCCGGGGGCGCTGGCCCGGGCCCGCACCGGGCTGGCATCGGTGCCGCGGCCCCTGCGCAGCATCCGCCGCCGCAGCCGCCGGATCAGGCGGTACGCGCAGATCACCCGGGTGGTGGCGAAGCACGGGTTGGGGCCCTGGCTCGGCCTCGGCGGCGACGGCGGCGACGGCGGCGACGGCGGCGACGGCGGCGACGGCGGGGACGGCGGGGCGGAGCCCGCCCACCGGAAGGCCCCCACGGCGGTGCGGCTGCGGCGGGCGCTCGAGGAGTGCGGGGGGATGTTCGTCAAGGTGGGACAGGTGGCGTCCACCCGGTCCGACCTGCTGCCGGCCTCGGTGATCTCCGAGCTGGGCCGGCTGCAGGACACGGTGGCGCCGGCCGACCGGACCGCGGTGCAGGCGCTGGTGCAGTCCGAGTTGGGTCGGCCGGTCGACGCCGTGTTCTCCGAGTTCGACTGGGAGCCGGTGGCGGCGGCGTCCATCGGCCAGGCCCACCGGGCCCGCCTGCTCACCGGCGAGGCGGTGATCGTCAAGGTCCAGCGCCCGGGCATCGCGGAGTCGGTGGAGCGCGACCTCGACGTCCTGATGGAACTGGCCCGCACGGCCGAGAGCCGCACGTCGTGGGCCGCCACCTACGGGGTGGTCCCCCTGGCCCGCGAGTTCTCCGCCCGGCTGCGGGAAGAGCTCGACTACCGGATCGAGGCCCGCCACGCGACCGAGATGGCCGACCGTCTCGACCCGCAGGGGCCGGTCCGGATCCCGAAGGTCCACGCCGAGCTGAGCACCGCCCGCCTGCTCGTCATGGAGTGGCTGGACGGGGTCAGCGTGCGCCACGGCGAGCGCGTCGACCAGCTCGGGCTCGACCGCCGGGTGCTGGCCGACGCCCTGTTGCGCTGCGTCCTCCACCAGACGCTGGTCGACGGGCACTTCCACGGCGACCCCCATCCCGGCAACGTCATGGTGCTGGAGGGTGCCACCGCCACCTCCTCGGAGGCCACCCTGGGCCTCATCGACTTCGGCAACGCCGGCCGCCTCGACCCCGCCCAGCAGTCGTCGTTGCGGGAGATGATCGTCGCCGTCGGGCTCCGCGACGCCGGCCTGCTGCGCCAGGCGGTGGTCGAGGTGGGCACCATCCGCCGGGGGTTCGACGACGAGCAGTTCGAACGGGCGCTGGCCCGGTTCATGGCCCGCCACCTGGGGCCGGGGGCGGCGCCCAGCGCGGCCATGTTCAACGACCTGCTCCAGCTCCTGTTCTCGTTCGGGATCGCCCTCCCGCCCGAGTTCAGCACCTTCTTCCGGGCCCTCGTCACCCTGGAGGGCACCCTCACCACCCTCTGTCCGGGGTACCAGGTGATCGGCGCGACCGAGGTCGTGGCCCGGGAATGGGCCCGCGAGCGCCTCACCCCCGGCACCCTGGAGGAGCTGGCCCGCACCGAGCTGGTGAGCCTGGCGCCGATCCTCCGCCGCCTGCCCCGCCACGCCGACCGCCTGGCCACGATCGCCGAGCGGGGGACCTGCGGGCCCGGGTGAGCGTGCTGGGCGACCCCGACGACGTCCGGGTGCTCACCCGCCTCCTCAACCGGGCGGTGGTGGCGTTCCTGGGGGCGGCCGTGTCGCTGGTGTCGGTGCTGCTCATCGGCATCGAGGGCGGACCGCCGTTCACCGGGGACACGTCGCTCTACACGTTCTTCGGCTACTTCGGGCTGTTCTGCGGGACGGTGCTGGTCCTGCGGGTGCTGGTGGCCGTCTTCGACGACGGCCTGAACTAAAAGACGGCCTCAACCAAAAGACCCGACGCCCACCTCGTTGTTGTCGTACCCCGTGCGTAGCCTGCCTCGGCCATGGGACGGGTGCGGACGAACTACCGGTGCTTCGAGTGCGGGGCGGAGGCGGCCAAGTGGGCGGGCCGGTGCCCCGGGTGCGGTCAGTGGAACACGCTGCACGAGGAGGCCACGCCCCCGCCCGGTGCCGCCGGCCCGTCCCGGGCGAGGGCCCGGCCGCCCCGACTCACGCCCCCGGCCGGCGCCATGCCCATCGGCGAGGTCGACGGGGCCGCCAGCACGCCCCGCACCACCGGCATCCCCGAGCTCGACCGGGTGCTGGGCGGCGGGCTGGTCCCGGGCTCGGTCACGCTCATCGGCGGCGAGCCGGGCATCGGCAAGTCCACCCTGCTCCTCCAGGCCCTGGCCGCCATGGCCGGGTCGGCCCGGCGCTGCCTGCTCGTGTCGGCCGAGGAGTCGGCGCAACAGGTCCGCATGCGGGCCGAGCGGCTCGGCGCGCTCCACCCCCGGCTGTGGCTCCTGGCCGAGACCGAGCTGCCGGTCATCCTTACCGCCCTCGACGAGGTGGCCCCCGCGGTGGCGGTGATCGACTCCATCCAGACCGTGTTCGACCCCGACCTGGCCTCTGCGCCGGGCACCGTCACCCAGGTCCGGGAGTGCACCCACCGGCTGGTGCGGGTGGCCAAGGAGCGCGACCTGGCCGTCGTGGTGGTGGGCCACGTCACCAAGGACGGGGGCCTGGCCGGGCCCCGGGTGCTCGAGCACGTGGTCGACACGGTCCTGTCGTTCGAGGGCGAGCGCCATCACGCCCTGCGCCTCCTGCGGGCCACCAAGCACCGCTTCGGCTCCACCAACGAGCTGGGCCTGTTCGAGATGACCAACGGCGGCCTGGTCGGCGTGCCCGACGCCGGCTCGCTCTTCCTGGCCGACCGGCGCCCGGGGGTCCCCGGCTCGGTGGTCGTCCCCACCCTCGACGGCCAGCGGCCGTTGCTGGTCGAGCTGCAGGCGCTGGTGGCGGCCACCCCCAGCACCATCCCCAACCCCCGCCGTTCGGCCCAGGGCGTCGACGGCGGCCGCCTCGCCCTCCTCCTGGCGGTGCTCGAGCGCGAGCTGCACCTCAAGCTCTCCACCACCGACGTCTTCGCCCTGGCGGTGGGCGGCGTCCGGGTGGTGGAGCCGGGGGCCGACCTGGGCCTGGCGCTGGCGGTCGCGTCGTCGGCCTACAACCGGTCGCTGCCCGAGCACCTGGTGGCGTGCGGCGAGATCGGCCTCGGCGGCGAGCTGCGCCTGGTCGGGCAGACCCCCCGGCGGCTGGCGGAGGCCGCCCGCCTGGGCTTCACCACCGCCGTCGTGCCGGCCTCGGCCCCCGACCCACCCCCGGGGGTGCAGGTCATCCGGGCCGCCACGCTCACCGAGGCCATCGGTCGCCTGGGCCTCACCGCAATTGCCGGCCCGGGGCCCCGACCGGTGGGGCATGACCGGGACGCCTGACCGGGGGAACCGACGGCACGGATTGACCGGTAGAATGTCCGCCGTGAGCGGACGGTCGGGGGGCTGACGGTGCCCGTCCGGCGCGACGTCGCCCTGATCGACGCGTTGGCCATGGTCTCCCCCGGCACACCGCTGCGCGACGGCCTCGACCGCATCCTCCAGGGCAGCCGGGGGGCGCTCATCGTCGTCGGCGACGGCCCCGAGGTGCTCGCCATCTGCTCCGGCGGCTTCCTGCTCGACGCCGAGTTCAGCCCCCAGCGGCTGTCCGAGCTGGCCAAGATGGACGGGGCCATCATCCTGGCCTCCGACGCCAGCCGCATCGCCCGGGCCAACGTCCACCTCGTCCCCAATCCCAACGTCCCGACGTCGGAGACCGGCACCCGCCACCGCACCGCCGAGCGGGTGGCCCGCTCCATCCACGTCCCGGTGATCTCGGTGTCGGAGGACATGTCGGTGATCGCCGTGTACCACGGCACCACCAAGCACCCGCTCGAGCTCACCACCCGCCTCCTCAACCGGGCCAACCAGGCCCTGCAGACCCTCGAGCGCTACAAGAACCGCCTCGACGCGGTCTCGGGGTCCCTGTCGGCCCTCGAGGTCGAAGACCTGGTCACGGTGCGCGACGTCGTCACCGTGCTGCAGCGCACCGAGATGGTGCGGCGCATCGCGGAGGAGATCCACGGCTACATCCTCGAGCTGGGCACCGACGGCCGCCTCATCCGCCTCCAGCTGGAGGAGCTGCTGGGCGGGGTGGAGGACGACCGCCGGCTGGTGATCAAGGACTACTTCCACGCCGACGCCAGCTGGCACCTGTCCGACGCCATGGAGGGCCTGGCCGACCTCACCACCGAGGACATGCTCGACCTCAAGTCGGTCACCGCCGTCCTCCACCTGTCGGGCAACGAGGCCGAGCTCGACGCCGGACTCCAACCCAAGGGCTACCGGCTCCTGCACAAGATCCCCCGCCTGCCGGAGGCCATCGTCGAGCGCATCGTCGAGCGCTTCGGCACCCTCACCAAGATCCTGCGGGCCACCGTCGACGACCTCGACGAGGTCGAGGGCGTGGGCGAGAGCCGGGCCCGGGCCATCCAGGAAGGCCTGTCCCGGCTGGCCGAGAGCAGCGTCCTCGACCGCTATGGGTGACCGCACGCCCACTGGGCGCGAGGCAGTTGGTGTACGGGCCCGTTACCTGGCACTCTGGAGTACGTCCCCACCAGCGCTTTTCCTTCCCTGGGAGCCGTATGCCCTTCGATGTAGGTGACAAGGTCGTCTACCCCCACCACGGGGCGGCGGTCATCGAGCGGCGGGAACGTCGAGATGCCTTCGGGGCCGACCGGGAGTACCTGGTTCTGCGCCTGGCGTACGGCGACCTCACCCTCATGGTTCCGGCCGACAACACCGAAGAGGTCGGTTTGCGGGAGGTCATCAACGACGAGGAGGTCGAGGAGGTCTTCGCCGTCCTTCGCAAGAAGGAAGCGCGGATGCCCACCAACTGGTCGCGGCGGTTCAAGAACCACGTCGAGAAGCTGAAGTCGGGCGACATCTACCAGGTCGCCGAGGTGGTCCGGAACCTGTCGATCCGGGAGAAGGACAAGGGCCTGTCGGCGGGCGAGAAGCGCATGCTCACCAAGGCCCGGCAGATCCTCGTGTCCGAGCTCACGTTCGCCCTCAGCGTCACCGAGGAAGAGGCGGAAGCCAAGCTCGACGAGGCGCTCCCGTAGCTCGTCCACCGGCTCCGGGGAGAGGCTCCCCCGGGCGTGGCAACCAGGCCTCCCGAGGGACGGGCGGCCAGGGCAGGAACTCCCCGGAAAGGGCGCCATCCGGCGGCGCGGGCAGGGCCCGGCCGCCTTCGCCCCGCTCCGGCAGCGCGGTCCCGGGCGGTGCGGTCCCGGGCGGTGCGGTCCCGGGCGGGGCGGCGTCGGGCCAGCCCCGCTCCCGCCCCTCGCGGGCGACGGCCCCGGGGCGACCGGCACCGGCGACCGGCGCAGGGCACGGGCGCAGGCCCGGGAACCGCGCCCCACCACCCCGACCCGGGCCCGGGCGGCGGACGCCGGCGGGCTCGGCGGGGAGCAGGTCGAAGGTCGCCAGGCGGTGGCGGAGCTCCTGCGGTCCGGCCGGCGCAAGGTCTACGACGTCTGGCTGGCCGAGGGCGTCGACCGGGCGCCCATCCTCGACGTGATCGTCGCCGAGGCCGAGCGGCGGCGCGTGCCGGTCCGCCACACCGCCCGGCCCGTCCTGGAGCGGGAGGCGGTCACCGAGGCCCCCCAGGGCGTGCTGGCCCACGCGGCCGGCCTGCCCGAGGCCGACTTCGACGACCTCTGCCGCCCCGCCTCCCCCGGCGGCGGCCAGGACGACGATCCGGGCCGCCGGCCGTTCGTGCTGGCCCTCGACGGGGTCACCGACCCCCGCAACGTCGGAGCCCTGCTGCGCAGCGCCGACGGGGCGGGAGCCACCGGCGCCGTGCTGCCCCGCCGGAGGGCGGCCCACGTCACCCCCGCCGTCACCAAGGCCGCGGCCGGCGCCGTCGAACACGTCCCCATCGCCCTGGTGCCCGGCCTGCCGTCGGCATTGGCCCGGGCCAAGGAGCTGGGCTGCTGGGTGGTCGGCCTGGCCGACGACGGCGACATCAGCCTGTTCGACCTCAACCTGGCCGCCGAGCCGCTCCTGCTGGTCGTCGGCTCCGAGGGCGAGGGCCTGTCCCGCCTGGTGCGGCAGCGGTGCGACGTGGTGGCGTCGATCCCCATGGCCGGTGCCCTGCCGTCCCTCAACGTGGCCGCGGCGGGCACCCTTGCCCTCTACGAGGTGGCCCGCCGGCGGGGCGACGGGGGGAATTTCCGCCCCGACCATTGAAATGTTCACCTCCGCGTAAGACAATCGTCACGCAGCAACCCGTAGCAGTCGGCGTCGCACTCAGCAGGGAGCAGCTTGCCCTTCCTTCGCACACCCGCCCCGCCCGGCGTCGAAGCCACCGACGACAACCTGGTCACCCGTTCCCACCACGGCGAGGAGGAGGCGCTCAACCTCCTGCTCGAGCGCTACCGCCGCTTCGCCCGGGCCAAGGCCCGCGGCTACTTCATCGCCGGCGGCGACCTCGACGACCTCGAGCAGGAAGGCATGATCGGCCTGTTCAAGGCGGTGCGCGACTACCGGCCCGACCGCGAGGCGTCGTTCCCCGCCTTCGCCGAGCTGTGCATCACCCGCCAGATCATCACCGCCATCAAGACCGCCACCCGCCAGAAGCACCGGCCGCTCAACCAGTACGTCTCCCTGTGGGGACTGCGGATCGTCGACGATCCGGGCGAGCGGCTGGTCGACGAGCTGGCCCACCACCAGGTGCCCGACCCGGCCGACGAGCTGGTGTCGTCGGAGGACCTGGCCGCCATGCAGGCGTCGCTGGCCCGGATGCTCTCCGAGCTGGAGGTCGACGTGCTGGAGCTCTACGTGGAGGGACGCTCGTACCAGGAGATCGGCGAGCAGCTGGGCCGGCACGTGAAGTCGATCGACAACGCCCTCCAGCGAATCAAGCGCAAGCTGGAGGGCCACCTGGCGGCCCGGTCGGCCGTCGAGGTCGGCGACGACGCGTCGCCCCGCCTGGGTGCCCTCGCCGCCGCCACCGCCTGACCTCCAACCAAGAGCCGGTGGTCGGATTCGAACCGACGGCCTGACGATTACAAGTCGCCTGCGCTACCGGACTGCGCCACACCGGCGTGGGGCCCAGGCTACCGAAGGCCCGACCGGGGGATGGCCGGATAGCCTGCGTACGTGCCGACCGAGCTTGGGCGACGACGCCAGTGCGACGGGACCGGGGCGCCCGCGCCACAGCGGTCGCCACACCGGTCGCCACGCCGGCTGTTCGACGACGGGCGACGAGCCGCATCCCGGGGGTCCTTGATCTTGGGGCTCCCGGCGGGCAGCCTGCACCCATGGCACTCACGGACCGCGACCGGGCGATCCTCGACTTCGAGCGCACCTGGTGGAGAGAGCCGGGCTCGAAGGAGGCGGCCATCCGCCAGCGCTTCGCCGTCTCCCCGACCCGGTACTACCAGGTTCTCGGGGTCCTGCTCGCCTCGCCCGAGGCCCTCGCCTACGACCCGCTCGTCGTCCGCCGCCTGCGCCGCCTGCGCGTCGACCGCCGGCGGGCCCGCATCGAGGGTCGGCCGGCCGAGCGCCGGATCAGGTGACCGCCCTGGCCTGGCCCCCGCACCGGGCCGAGTACGTGCCGTGTCCGCCATTCCTTCCAGGTCCGCCGTGACCGCCACGCCGGCGAACCGCGCCGTCTCGACACCCCCAGGGGGTGTCGATCCGTGCCACTTCCCCTCGGGCGACTTCACCCCGCCCCGGCGGCCCCGGCGGCGGGGGTGCCCATGGTGAACCGGCCCCCCGGCCGGGCCGGGGCCCGAACCGCGTCCGCCGGCAACAGCGCCGGGGCCCGAGGCGCGATCCTGCTGGCGGTGGCCGCCGTCCTCGGCATCGTCCTGCTCCAGGCCTTCGACACCGACGGCGGCTCCGGCGTGGGCGTCGACGTGGGAAGCACCACCCTCCCGCCGGGTGGGTCGTCCACCGACTCCACCCTCCCCCCCACCAACACCGTCCCCACCACCCCGCTGACGCGCACGCCGTCCGAGGTCACCGTGCTGGTGGCCAACGGCACCGGCATCAAGGGGCTCGGGTCGACCAACGCCGACACCCTCAAGGCGCTGAGCTACAACACCCTCACCGCGGTCGACGCCACCAAGGCCCTCGACGCCACCACGATCCAGTTCGCCGACGGCTACGAGGCCGAGGCCCGGGCCATAGCCCTCACCCTCGGGCTCCCGGTCACGGCGGTACAGCCGCTGAACTCGCCGCCCGTGCCCGACACCCAGGGCGCCAACGTCTTCGTGCTCCTGGGCGGCGTGGCGGTCGCCACCTCCACCACCCTCGCCTGAGAGCGCCCTACGGGAGCCGGCGGGTCTCCGAGCGCACCTCGACCGTCATGGTGCCCGTCACCGGGGCGGCGTCGTCGCCACCGGGGCCGGTGAGGGTGACCAGGAAGTCGCCCTTGGTCAGCGACGAGGCCTTCTGCACCGATCCGTCCGACAGCACCCGGGTGGCGGACGCGCTGGTGGTCTCCACTCCCTCGAGGGCCACGGTGACCGTCCCCACCTTGCTCGAGCTCACCAGCGGCAGGCGGGTCTCGGACTGCAGCGACGCCACCTTGCGACCTCCCGACGAGCCCACCTTCACCAGCTTCCCGGTGCCCTCGAAGTGGGCCTCCACCCCACCGGGGAGGACGGGCCGGGAGTCGATCTTCCACTTCTCGCCGGGGGACAGCATCCGGTTGGGCGGCGCCGCGGCGGCCGCCGGGAGGAACTCGGGGAAGGCGAGGGGACCGAGCACACCGGGGGGCAGCCCTTCCACTGTCTCGACCGCCGAGAGCTGGGCGGCCCGGTCGAAGCGGACGACGAAGCTGCGATCGGGCGATCCCGCCCGGCGCAGCACCACCCGCACCCGCACCTCCTCCGGTCCCGCGTCGAGGACGGTGTCGACGGCCTCGAGGACCGCCTCGTCGACCGTCCGCTCGGGAGCGGCGGTGCCCAGTCGGGTCTCGGTGACGGACCGCACCTTCAGCTCGTAGCGGAAGGTGTCGCCGACCTTGGGCCGGAAGCCGACCTGCACCTTCTCCTCGCTGCACGCGGCCAGTGCCGGGGACAGCCCCACCACTCCGGCCAGCAGGAGGGCGGGCAGCCGAGGCCGCCGAGGCCGCCGAGGCACGCGGGAAGGCCGATACACACCGAGCAGGGGCATTGCGGGCCAAGATACCGGCATGGCCCTCGCCCGCGCCCTTTCCCGGTGATCCGGCCCCCGGAGTGATCCCGGTCCCCGGCGTGATCGCGGACTTCGCAGACCACGCCGGGTCGGCCGGCGTGTTCTCCGACTTCGACGGCACCCTGGCCGCCATCGTCGACGACCCGGCCTCGGCCCGACCCCTCACCGGGGCGGCCGACGCGCTGGAGGCGCTGGCCCGCCGCTACGCCCGGGTGGGCGTGATCTCGGGCCGCCCCGGCGCCTTCCTGGCCGAGCACCTGGGCGGGCGGGGCGTGGCCCTCACCGGTCTCTACGGGCTGGAGGTGGTGACCCCCGACGGGGTCCGTCCCGTCCAGGCGGCCAAGGCGTGGCGCAGCGTGGTGGAGGACGTGGCCGCCCGGGCCGAGGCCGAGCTGCCCCCCGCCCTCGGCGTGGAGCGCAAGGACCTGTCGGTGGCCGTCCACTTCCGGGTCTCGCCCGGATACGCCGACCTGGCCCGGCGCTGGGCGGAGGACGCCGCCGCCCGCTCGGGGCTGGCCGTCCACCCGGCCCGGATGTCGTACGAGCTGCGCCCGCCGCTGCCCCACGACAAGGGGCTGGTGCTGTCCCAGTCGGCGGCCGGGCTCACCCACGTGCTGTTCCTGGGCGACGACCGCGGTGACCTCGAGGCCTTCGACGCCCTCGACGAACTGGTGGCCGGCGGAGGCGTGTGCGCCACCCGGGTGGCGGTCCGCAGCCCGGAGTCGCCGGGCGAGCTGCTGGCCCGGGCCGACCTGGTGGTGGACGGCCCCGAGGGCGCCCTCAGCCTGCTCCTGGCCCTGGTCGAAGCCCCCTGGCCGTCCCCGGCCCCCCCGGCCACCGAGACCCGTCCTCCGACCCCACAGACGGCGACCCCACAGACGGCCGCCCCGGACGGGTCGCACCAGCTGTAGCCACCAGGGCCAGCTGGTCGTCGAGCCAGTCACGGGGGACCCGGACCTCGGCCGCCTTGCGCAGGGCGGCGGCGTGGGCCGCCCGCTCGGCGGGGGCCATGGCGAGCGCCGCCGACAGGACGTCGGACGTGCCGGCCACGTCGAAGGGGTTGACCTCGAGCGCGGTGCCGCCCAGCTCGTCCCACACCCCCGCCTCCCGGCTGAGGGCCACCACCCCGTCGTTGCGGTTGAGGAGGGCGCCCTCCTTGGCCACCAGGTTGAGGCCGTCGCGGACGGGGTTGACCAGCAACACGTCGTAGCGGATCAGGGCGGCCACCGACCGGGGGAAGTTGTCGGACATATCGAGCACGATCGGATCCCAGCCGGGGGTGGCCCACCGGTCGTTGATCAGCCGGGCCAGCACCTCGACCTCCTGGCGGTAGGCCAGGTACTCGGGCAGCGACTCCCGTGACGGGTACGCCTGGGCCACGAACACCACCCGGCCCCGCCACTCGGGACGGGTGCGCAAGAGGTCGTCGTAGGCCAGGAAACCCCGCAGGAGGTTCTTCGACAGCTCGATGCGGTCGACCCGCACGATCATCTGACGGCCGGCGAGCAGCGCCTCGAGGCGCTCGAGCTCCTCGGCGCACTCCTTGGAGTCCGCCACCTCCCCCATGTCGGCGATGTCGGGGGCGATGGGCGAGACGAACGTCGTCGGCGCCCAGCCCAGCACGTCCTCGCAGCAGGCGGCGAAGTTGGCGGCCCAGCGCTGGGCGTGGAAGCCGCAGGCCAGGTGGCTGGCCATCCCTCCGAGCAGCTCCTCGGCCACGCCCGACGGCAGCACCCGCAGCAGGTCGGGGGAGCAGAACGGGGTGTGGCTGAAGTGCACCGCCCGCAGGTCGGGGCGCTCCTGGGCCAGCCAGGTGCCCACCAGGGCCAGGTGGTAGTCCTGCACCAGGACGATGGCGCCCTCCTCGGCCTGGTCGATCACGGCCCGGGCGAAGGCGTGGTTGACGTCGCGGTAGGCGGACCACGCCTCGGCCCACCGCCGGTCGAGCCGGGGACGCCGCGAGAGGTCGAACAGCCCGTGGTAGAGGAACCACAGGGTGGCGTTGGACACCACGTCGTAGGCCATCCGGTAGGCGTGCGGGTCGACGGCGAGCGTGTGCACCTTGAAGCCCTTGGCGTCGACGACGCCGCCCGCCGCCGCCTCCCGGTCCTCGTCGGTGATGGCGGCCGCGATCCAGGTGGCGCCCACCTCCTTCATGATCGGCCCGAGGCTGGACACCAGGCCCCCGCCACCCCGGCCCGCCACCAGGTCGCCGTCGTCGTCCCGGGTGAACGCGAGCGGTCCCCGGTTGGACACCATCACAATCGGGGCCGGCCCAATCTGCGATGCCGGGGCCGGCCCGATCGAGGGCGGCGACGCCACGGCCGGCGGGTGGGCGTCGGCCATGGGCCACGATATCCCCATGGGAAAGGCCCCCCAGATGGCGCGGCGGGTGGTGGCGGCGCCCGACAAGTTCCGGGGCACGGCCACGGCCGGGCAGGTGGCGACGGCCGTCGCCCACGCCGCGGAGCGGGCCGGCTGGACGTGCGACCAGGTCCCGGTGGCCGACGGGGGCGAGGGGACGCTGGAGGCGCTGGGCGGATCGATCCGGCGCACGACCGTCCCGGGCCCGCTGGGCGACCCCGTCACGGCCGAGTGGCGGATGCAGGCCGGGGGCACCGCGGTCGTGGAGATGGCCCGGGCGTCGGGGCTGGCGCTGGTGGGCGGGGCGGAGGGCAACGACCCCCTGCGGGCCTCGACCCGGGGGACCGGCGAGCTGATCGCGGCCGCCGTCGACGCCGGTGCCACCCGGGTGATCGTGGGCGTGGGCGGCTCGGCCACCACCGACGGCGGCCTGGCCGCCCTCACCGCCATCAACCCCGCCCGCCGGCTGCGGGGGCCGTTGGAGCTGCTGGTGGCGTGCGACGTCACCACCCGCTTCGTGGACGCGGCCGAAGTGTTCGCCCCCCAAAAGGGGGCCACGCCGGCCCAGGTGGCGCTCCTGCGCCGCCGCCTCGAGCGCCTGGCCGAGGTCTACGTCCGCGACTACGGCGTCGACGTCCGCGACCTGCCCGGCTCGGGCGCGGCCGGCGGTCTGGCCGGGGGACTGGCCGCCGCCGGAGCCGTCCTCGTCCCCGGCTTCGACCTGGTGGCCGAGACCCTCGACCTGGCCGACCGCATCGCCGGCGCCGACCTGGTGGTCACCGGCGAGGGCCACCTCGACGCCGAGTCGTTCGCCGGCAAGGCCGTCGGCGGGGTGGTCCGCCTGGCGACGGAGGCAGGCGTGCCCGTCCTGGTCGTGGCCGGCGGGGTGGACGACGACGTGGCCGACCTCCCGGGTGCGGTGACCGTGGTCTCGCTGGTGGAGCGATTCGGCCGGGACGAGGCCATGTGGGACCCCATCGGCTGCGTGGAGGCGGTCGTCTCGTCCGAACTGGCCCGCCTGGCCCGCCCGGCGGGTCCCGGCCACTAGGCCACCCGCCCGGCCGGTGCGGCCGGCGCCCGCCGACCTGGCCGCTTCCCGACGCCGCCCGCCGCCCCGTCCGCCCTACGCCACCCGCCCGGCGCGGGCGGCCAGGTACTCCTCCACCTCGACCATCGGGGGACGCTGGGCCACACCGGCCGGGTCCCATCCGGCCCGGTCCTCCACGCCGGCCCGGAGCAGGGCCACCCGCAGCACGTCGGTGGCCTGGGCGCCCAGCTCCTCGAGCGACCGGTTGCGGTGGGTGCGGACGCCGAGGTCGGCCTGGGCGATGCTCTCCAGCCCGAAGCGGGCGGCCACGTCGACCAGCAGGCCCAGGTCGACGCCGTAGCCCTGCACGAACGGCACCCGCTCCAACACCTCCCGGCGGCCCGCGAACTCGCCCCCCAGCGGCTGGCGGATGGCGGCCAGCTCGGGGAAGAACAGCCCGATCATGGGCCGGGCCACCAGCTCCGTGACCCGCCCGCCGCCCACCGGACGGTCGTAGAACCCCTTCACGAAGCCGATGCGGTCGTCGGCCGCCATCGGGCCCAGCAGCCCCGTCACGAAGGCGGGGTCGAAGTCCCGGAGGTCGGCGTCGCAGAACACCAGGACGTCGCCGGTGGCCACGTGGAGCGCCTTCCACAGGGCCTCGCCCTTGCCCGTCCCCGGCCCCAGCTCGGGCAGGACGTCGTCCGCCGCCGCCACCACCGCCCCGGCCGACGCGGCCTCCGCCGCGGTGGCGTCGGTGGACCCGTCGTCGACCACGACCACCTCGTCCACCACCCCCCGCCCGTCGACCAGCTCCCGCACGATGGCGGCCACGATCGGGCCCACGGTGGCCTCCTCGTTGCGGGCGGGCAGGCACACCGACACGCGCCCCAGCCGCACGTCGCGAGGTGGTTTCCGGGGCACACGGCATGCTCCCGCCTCCCCTATGATGAAGGCAACTCATCCAGAGCGGTCGAGGGACCGGGCCCGACGAAACCGCGACAACCAGTACGCCCCGCCACCCGGCGGGAAACGGCCAGGTGCCACCGCCCGGAACGATGATCAGGAGAGAACATGTCCTTCGTCGAGGGTCTTCGATGTCGTGAGTGTGGTCGCGCCTTCCCGGCGGAGGCGTTGCACGTGTGCGACTGGTGCTTCGGACCGCTGGAGGTCGACTACGACTACGACGGCATCGCCGCCGTCACCACCCGCCAGTCGATCGCGGCGGGGCCGACGTCGATCTGGCGCTACGCCAACCTGCTGCCCGCAGTCAACGACGGGGCCGTCGACCTCGGCGCCGGCTTCACCCCCCTGGTGCGGGCCGACCGCCTGGCCGCCCAGCTGGGCCTCGACGAGCTGTGGCTGAAGAACGACACCCTCAATCCCACCGGCTCGTTCAAGGACCGGGTGGTGGCGGTGGCGCTGGCCCGGGCCCGGGCCATGGGGTTCAAGGTGGCGGCGTGTGCGTCCACCGGCAACCTGGCCAACTCGGTGGCCGCCCACGCGGCCCGGGCGGGCATGCGCCACGTGGTGTTCATCCCCGCCGACCTGGAATCGGGCAAGGTGATCACGACGGCCGTCTACGGACCCAACCTGGTGGCCGTCGACGGCAGCTACGACGACGTCAACCGGCTCTGCGCGGAGCTGGCCTCCGAGCGTCCCACCTGGGCCTTCGTCAACGTCAACCTGCGCACCTACTACGCCGAGGGCTCCAAGACCCTCGCCTTCGAGACGGCCGAGCAGCTCGGCTGGCAGGTGCCCGACCACGTGGTGGTGCCGGTGGCCTCGGGCTCGCAGCTCACCAAGATCGCCAAGGGCTTCCAGGAGCTGTGGAAGGTCGGCCTGCTCGACGAGGAGCCCCACGTGCGGATCTCGGGCGCCCAGGCCGAGGGCTGCTCGCCGGTGGCCACCGCCTTCATGGAGGGCCACGACTTCATCCGCCCGGTCAAGCCCAGGACGATCGCCAAGTCCCTCGCCATCGGGAACCCGGCCGACGGCTTCTACGCCCTGGAGACGGTCCGCGCCAGCGGCGGCGCCCTCACCTCGGTCACCGACGACGAGATCCGCGACGCCATCCTCCTGCTGGCCCGCACCGAGGGCATCTTCGCCGAGACGGCCGGCGGCGTCACCGTCGCCACCCTGGCCAAGCTGGCCGCATCGGGCGTGGTGCGCCGCGACGAGCGGGTCGTCGCCTACATCACCGGCCACGGGCTCAAGACGCTCGAGGCGATCGCCCCCCTCGTCGGGCCCACCATCACCATCGCCCCCACGATGGCCGCCTTCGAGGAGGCCATGGGGAATCAGGAGGAAATCCGGTAATGGCCAACGTCCGCATCCCCACCCAGCTGCGCTCCCTCTCCGGGGGTGTGGGCGAGGTCACGGTCGACGGCACGACCGTGGGCCAGGTCCTCACGTCCCTGGAGACGGCCCATCCCGGCTTCCGGGCCCGCCTCTTCGGCGACGACGGCCAACTCCGGCGCTTCGTCAACGTGTTCGTGGCCGACGAGGACGTCCGCTTCCTGCAGGGCCTCGACACCGCCGTCGCCGCCGGACAGACCGTGTCGATCGTGCCCGCCGTGGCCGGCGGCTGACGGGCCGCTGACCGGCCGCCGGCCGGCCGGGCCGGCCGGCGCGGCTGGCACTCTCACCCCTCGGTTGCCAAACCCCTCCGAACCGTGGGTATTCTGTTAGCACTCACACCGAGAGAGTGCTAACGGTTCCACGGAGGAGCACACGCCGATGTCCAAGATGATCGCGTTCGACGAGACGGCCCGCCGGGCCCTCGAGAGCGGAATGAACCAGCTGGCCGATGCAGTACGGGTAACGCTCGGCCCCAAGGGCCGTAACGTCGTCCTCGACAAGAAGTGGGGCGCACCCACGATCACCAACGACGGCGTGTCCATCGCCAAGGAGATCGAGCTCGAGGACCCCTACGAGCGCATCGGTGCCGAGCTGGTCAAGGAAGTCGCCAAGAAGACCGACGACGTCGCCGGTGACGGCACCACCACCGCCACCGTCCTCGCCTGGGCCATGGTCCGCGAAGGCCTGCGCAACGTCGCCGCCGGGGCCAACCCCATGTCGCTCAAGAAGGGCATCGAGGCCGCGGTGGCCCGGGCCGTCGAGGGCATCAAGGACATCGCCGTCGAGGTCGAGTCCAAGGAGCAGGTCGCCCAGGTGGCGTCCATCTCCGCCGCCGACCAGGAGATCGGCGACACGATCTCCGACGCCATCGACAAGGTGGGCAAGGACGGCGTCATCACCGTCGAGGAGTCGCAGACCTTCGGCATGGAGCTGGAGCTGGTCGAGGGCATGCGCCTCGACAAGGGCTTCATCTCGCCCTACTTCGTCACCGACCCCGAGCGCATGGAGGCCGTCCTCGACGACCCCTACATCCTGCTCTACGCGGGCAAGATCTCGGCCGTCCGCGACCTGCTGCCGGTGCTCGAGAAGGTCATGCAGACGGCCAAGCCCCTCGTGATCATCGCCGAGGACGTCGAGGGCGAGGCCCTCGCCACCCTGGTCGTCAACAAGATCCGGGGCACGTTCAAGTCGGTCGCCGTCAAGGCTCCCGGCTTCGGCGAGCGCCGCAAGGCCATGCTGCAGGACCTCGCCATCCTCTCCGGTGGCCAGGTCATCTCCGAGGACGTCGGCCTCAAGCTCGACAACGTCACCCTCGACATGCTGGGCCGGGCCCGGGTCATGACCGTCACCAAGGACGAGACCACCCTGGTCGAAGGGGCCGGCGACGAGATCGACATCAAGGGCCGGGTCGCCCAGCTGCGGGCCGAGCTCGAGCTCACCGACTCCGACTACGACGCCGAGAAGCTCCAGGAGCGCCTGGCCAAGCTCTCCGGCGGTGTGGCGATCATCAAGGTCGGAGCGGCCACCGAGGTGGAGCTCAAGGAGAAGAAGCACCGCATCGAGGACGCGGTCAGCACCACCAAGGCCGCGGTCGAGGAGGGTGTGGTGCCCGGCGGTGGCGTCGCCCTGCTGCGGGCGCAGGCCCGGGTCAACGAGCTGGCCAACAACATGGTCGGCGACGAGGCCACCGGTGTCCGCATCGTCTCCCGCTCGCTGGAGGAGCCGCTGAAGCAGATCGCGATCAACGCCGGCATGGAGGGTGGAGTCGTCGTCGAGCGGGTCCGCAACCTCGAGGGCGCCCACGGCCTCAACGCCGCCACCGGCGACTACGAGGACCTGTTCAAGGCCGGCGTCATCGACGCCGCCAAGGTGACGAGGTCGGCGCTGCAGAACGCCGCTTCGATCGCCGGCCTGTTCCTCACCACCGAGGCAGTCATCGTCGACCGGCCCATCCCGGGCCACGAGGGCCACAACGACGTCCCCGGCGGAATGGACGACTTTTAAGCTCGGGGGAGGGCAGGCCCTCCCCCGAACCCCCTCCCGACACCGTGCCGGCCTTCGGCCGGCTCGGGGCCATCCGGGGGGGCCGCCTGCGGCGGCGCTCGCGGCCGGCGGGGAAGATCAAAGCAATGCACTGCAGCGCTGAACGGAGGGGCCGGTCCGCCGGCCCCTCGGCGCGTCCGGCGGGAAGATCAAACGCAAAGCACTGCACGGAGGGGCCGGTCCGCCGACCCCTCCGGCGCGTCCGGGGACGGGTGCTCGTTCGCGCCGCGGCGCGTACGGGTCGGCCGGGCGACCTTCACCGGCTGCCGGGGACGACGGGGGTCGGGCGTCCGTAGACTGGTTGGCGTGGCCGACCCTTCCGACACCGCACCCGTCGTCCCTTCGGTCGGGTGGGGCGTGCTCCACCTGTTCTGTCGGGCCCCGGCCGGGGCCGTCGACCGGGAGGCGGTGGTGACCGCGGTCAAGGCCTGCCAGGCCGACGACCATCAGGTGGTCGCCTTCGCCGTCCTCGGCCACAAGGCCGATCTCGGGTTCATGGCGCTCGGACCCGACCTGTGGCGGCTGCAGGCGCTCCAGGCCGAGCTGTCCGCCGCCGGCCTGGTCATGGCCGACTCCTACGTCTCGCTCACCGAGGTGTCGGAGTACGCCGAAGGGATGCCCGCCGAGCGGCTCGAGCCCCGGCTCCACCCGGTGCTGCCCCCCGAGGGCAAGCGGGCCCTGTGCTTCTATCCCATGTCGAAGCGGCGCGACCTCACCGGCAACTGGTACACGCTGCCCTTCGAGGAGCGGCGGGCCCTGATGGAGGGCCACGGCCGGGTGGGGCGCACCTACGCCGGCCGGGTGGTGCAGCTCATCACCGGGTCCACCGGCCTCGACGACTGGGAGTGGGCCGTCACGCTCTTCGCCGCCGACCCGCTGGCCCTGAAGGAGTGCGTCCACGAGATGCGCTTCGACCAGGCATCGGCCGTCTACGCCGAGTTCGGCCCCTTCGTCACCGGCCTGGTCGCCCCCGTCGAGGTGGTCCTCAGCCGGGTGGGCGTGGCGTAGTCCCGTTCGACGAGGCCCCTTCCCCCCGATCACCGCTCCAACCGGCGGGGCCGCGCGTGTGGCGAGTTTCGTGCACTGGGAGCGCCCCAAATACCGCCACGTGGGCCCAATCAGGGGCGCTCCCGACGCATGACTTCCCGTTGCGGCCCGGATCACGTCCCTGCCGACGCACGAAAGCCCGAAGGCGGCAACAGCCAACGTGGCGACGCGTTCGGTGCAGCCGGAGGGACGTCAGAACGGCCCGTCGCGCCCGGATCACGTCCTGCCGACGCACGAAGCCCGAGGCGGCGGCAGCCACCGGGGCGACGCGTTCGGTGCAGCCGGAGGGACGTCAGAGCGGCCCGTCGCGCCCGGACCACGTCCCTGCCGACGCACGAATCCCCAAGCGGCGACGGTCGCCGGTCAGTCCTCGCCGAGGTAGGCCTTGCGGACCTGGGCGTTGTCGCGCAGGTCGGCGGCGGAGCCGGACAAGACGATGCGGCCCGTCTCCAGCACGTGGGCCTCGTCGGCCAGGGCCAGGGCGGCGGACGCGTTCTGCTCCACCAGCAGCACGGTGGTGCCGGCCACCTTGAGCTCGCCCAGCGCGTCGAAGATGCGGCGCATCATGATGGGTGACAGTCCCATCGAGGGCTCGTCGAGCATGAGCAGGCGGGGCCGACACATGAGGGCCCGGCCGATGGCGAGCATCTGCTGCTCCCCACCCGACAGCGTGCCCGCGGCCTGGGTCCGCCGCTCCCCGAGCACCGGGAAGCGACCGTAGGCCTCGTCGATGTCGCCCGCCACCGCCGCCGGGCCGTCCTTGCGGGTGAACGCGCCCAGCTCGAGGTTCTCCTGCACGGTCATGCGGGGGAAGATGCGCCGGCCCTCGGGCGCGTGGGCGATGCCCCGTTCGACGATCTCGTGCGCCGGCAGTTGGTCGATGCGCTCCCCGTCGAAGTGGATCTCGCCCGCGGTGGGGCACAGCAGGCCCGACACGGTGCGCAGGACGGTGGTCTTGCCCGCCCCGTTGCTGCCGATCAGCGTCACCAGGCTGCCCGCCCCGACCGAGAAGCTGACCCCCTTCACCGCCTCGATGCGACCGTAGGAGACCCGAACGTCTCGGACCTCGAGGAGGGGACTCACGGCCCGCCGATCATGTCGCGGGGGCCGCCGGGGCCCCGAGGTAGGCCTCGATCACCCGGGGGTCGGACTGCACGTCGGCCGGGCTGCCCTCCACCAGCTTCGACCCCTGCACCAGTACCGCCACCCGGTCGCACAGGTTGAAGATGAACCGCATGTCGTGCTCGATCACGACCACCGCGATGTCCTGGTCGCGCACCCGGCGGACCAGGTCCATGGCCGCCCCCGTCTCGTTCGGGTTCATGCCCGCGGTGGGCTCGTCGAGGAGGAGCAGCCCGGGGTCGGTGGCCAGCGCCCGGGCGATCTCGAGCCGGCGCTGGTCGCCGTAAGGGAGGTTCTTGGCCAGGACGTCGCGGTGTCGCGACAGGCCCACGAAGGCCAGCAGCTCGGTGGCCCGGGCCTCCGACTCCCGCTCCTCCCGGCGGAAGGCGGGTCCCCGGCCGATGGCGGCCAGGACGCCGGCCCGGGTCCGGCAGTGACGCCCGACCAGGACGTTCTCCAGGGCGCTCATGTGGGGGAACAGGCGGATGTTCTGGAACGTGCGGGCCACGCCCGCCTTGGTGACCCGGGCCGGGTTGCCGGGCAGCTCCCGGCCCCGGAAGAGGACCTGGCCCGACGTCGGCTCCAACAGCCCGGTGAGGCAGTTGAAGAACGTGGTCTTGCCCGCCCCGTTGGGCCCGATGAGGCCGACGATCTCCCGCTCGCCCACGTCGAGGTCGACCTCGTGCACCGCCACCAGACCGCCGAAGCGCTTGGTGACCTTCCTGGCCTGGAGCAGGGGTGCGGCGACGTCGGCCACGGGCGCCACGGCCGCCACCGGCTCGCTCACGGGGCACCCGCCATGGCCGAGCCCGGAGGGGCCCCGGTGGCGTCGGCGTCGCCCTCCTCGTCGCGGAACTCCCGCTGCCGGCGCCGGCTGGGGACGATGCCCTCGGGCCGGAACCGCATCATCAGGATGAGGGCGGCGCCGAAGAGCAGGAGCCGCTTGTCCTGGAACGCACGCAGCTTCTCGGGGACGACGAAGAGGGCGGCCGAGCCCAGCAGCGCCCCCGGGATGCTGCCCATCCCGCCCAGCACCACCGCCGCCACCAGCAGGATCGACTCGAGGAACGTGTAGGAGTCGGGCGAGACCTGGGTGGTGACGTGGGCGTTCACCGTCCCCGCGGCCCCGGCCATGAAGGCGCCGATGGCGAAGGCCAGCAGCTTGAGGCGGACGGTGTCGACACCCATGGCCGCCGCCGCCACCTCGTCCTCCCGGATGGCCACCCACGCCCGTCCGATGCGGCTGGCGTTGAGGCGGCTGAAGGCCAGGATGGCGAAGGCCAGCAGCACCAGCTCCACGAAGTAGTAGTTGGCGAAGCCGGGCAGGGTGACGCCGAGCAGCTCGTGGCTGGCGCCGAAGTCGTAGTCGCCGACGGCCAGGTTCGGAACGCCGGATATGCCGTTGGGGCCCCGGGTGAGCCCGTTCCAGTTGTTGGCTGCGATGCGGAAGATCTCGCCGAATCCGAGCGTGACGATGGCCAGGTAGTCGCCCCGCAATCGCAGGGTGGGGGCGCCGAGGAGGACACCGAACACGGCGGCGATCGTCGCCCCGAGGAGGACGACCAGGAGGAACGGCAGGTGGATGTGCACCGTGGTGAGGGCGGCCCCGGCGAAGAGCGACCCCACGTAGGCGCCCACGCCGAAGAACGCCACGTAGCCGAGGTCGAGCAGTCCGGCCAGGCCGACGACCACGTTGAGGCCCAGGGCGGCAGCCGCGAAGACGCCGATCGAGGCGAACACCCGGATCCAGTAGGCGTCGCCGTCCTGGGTGAACGGGAAGGCCATGGACGCGACCGCCGCCGCCCCGATCGCCACCGCCCGGTGCCGGCCGATCAGGTCCTCCAGCCAGGAGAACAGTCCGAGGCGGGACACGGTGAGCGAGGCCGCGATCACGAACACCACCCACGACACGAACCGGCTGGACTCCTCGATGGCCAGTCCCCAGACGGTGAGGAACAGCACCGCCCCCACCGCCAACGCCACCGCCAGCCACTCCACCGGTGCCGGCAGCCGGGGCCACGCCTCGGGCAGGCCCCGTTCGCCCCCCGTTCCGGGCGCCGCGTCGTCGGTGGCCGTTGGGTCGGCAGGGGGCGGGAGGGCGGCGAAGGCCAGCAGGAGGAGGACCCCGCCGAGCACCGCCAGCCACGCCCCGTAGGCGACACCGCCCAGCCCGCCGCCCTCGCCGGCGACGGCGACCACGTTGTAGCCGGCCACCGCCACCGCGCCGGCCGCTGCGGTCATGCCCGCCCGTCGGCGGCCGGGTACCTTGAACACGGCCAATACCGCCGCCGCGGCGAGGACGAGGGTGAACTGGCGGGCGCCGCCCGGGAACCCGGCCAGCGACATCTTCCCCGGGAACCCGCCGAAGGTGGCCCATGGCGACAGGCTGGCCGTCACCAGGATCACGGTGCCGGCGACGGCCACCGGCACCGGCGACACCCGGGACACCATCCGCCCCCCCGCCGGCCCCACGGCCCCCCGCAACCGGTCGAGAAGGGTGACGGTCAAGTGCCAGTCACGATCGGCCCGGTCACGATCGGCCCGGTCACGATCGGCCCGGTCACGATCGGCCCGGTCACGATCGGCCCGGTCACGATCGGCCCGGTCACGATCTGCCCATTCACGATCTGCCCATTCACGATCTGCCCATTCACGATCTGCCCATTCACGATCTGCCCGGTCACGATCGGGTCGCCACCCGTTCGCCGAGGAGGCCGGCGGGACGGAACACCAGGACGAGGATGAGGACGGCGAAGGCCCACGCGTCCCGCCAGGCGGAGCCGTGGGGGATGTACTGCACGGCCATGACCTCCACCATCCCCAGCACGAAGCCCCCGAGCATGGCGCCGGTGATGTTGCCGATCCCCCCCAGCACGGCTGCGGTGAACGCCTTGAGGCCGGTGACGAAGCCGATCCGGTAGTCGATCTGGCCGAAGCGCATCCCGTACATCACGCCCGCCACCGCGGCCAGGGCCGCGCCCACGGCGAAGGTGATCACGATCACCCGGTTGGTGTCGATGCCCATGAGCCGGGCCGTGTCCGGGTCCTGGGCGGTGGCCCGCATGGCCTTGCCCGTCTTGGTCGTCCGGATGAACGCCTGCAGCGCCAGCATGAGGACGATGGCGGTCACCACCACGAACACCGACACCCACGCCACCCGCACCCCTCCCACCTGGAACGAACCGGTGGTGATCACCGACGGGAAGGGCTGGGGACGATTCCCGCCCGGGTAGAAGATGCGGACGACCTCCTGCAGGAAGATCGACACGCCGATGGCCGTGATCAGGGGGGCCAGCCGGGGCGCGTTGCGCAGCGGCCGGTAGGCGAGCCGCTCCATCAGCACCGCCGCCGCCACCGACACGACCACCGCCACCACCAGCATCACCGTCAGCGCCACCCAGGCGTTGCCGGCGAGGGCGTCCGGCAGCAGCCAGCGGTGGGACGCCAGCCCGGCGAACGCCCCCACCATGAAGATCTCGCCGTGGGCGAAGTTGATCAGCTGGATGATGCCGTACACCATCGTGTAGCCCAGCGCGATGAGGCCGTAGGTGGCCCCCAGCACGGTTCCGTTGACGACCTGTTGGAGAAATTGGCGCACGCGTTCCCGGCTCCCAGCCGGCGCCGGCCCGGCTCGACGGAGGAGGTGCCGGCTCTGCTAGCCGGCGAACTCGCCGGTCTTGATGGGCTTCCAGGCGTTGTCGGCCACCTGGTTGACGGTCAGCAGCTTGGTGACCGTGTCGCCGTACTGGTCGAACGCCACCTTGCCGGTGGCGCCGTCGATGCTGGTGGCCTGGATGGCGTCGATGATCGCCTTGCGCACGTCGGCATCGATCTCGTCCTTGCCCGCCAGCACCTTGGTGAGGGCGCCGATCACGACGTTGCCGGCGTCGAAGGCCAGGGCGCCGTAGGCCGAGCCCGGGTCACGGTAGGCGGCGGCCTTGTAGGCGTCGACGTAGGCCGTGGCCGACGGGAGCTGCTCGGCGGGGGCGCCGATCGACGTGCCGAGGTCGCCCTTGGCTGCGTCCTTGGCGTTGTCGATGTAGGTCTGGTCGACGATGCCGTCGCCCCCCATGAGGGGAGCGGTGACGCCCTGCTTCTTGAGCTCGGTGGTGAACCGGGCCGCCGCGGTGTACTCGCCCCCGTAGAAGATGAGGTCGGGGTTGAGGGGCAGGATGTTGGTGACGTCGCTCGAGTAGTCGGTGACGTCCTCCGCGATCACCTTCACCTCGCCCACCACCGTGCCGCCGTTCTTGGTGAACCGGGCCTGGAACGACTCGGCCAGCCCCTTGCCGTAGGCCTTGCCGTCGTGGACGATGACGACTTCCCTGATCTGGGGCTCGGGCAGGGCGTAGGCGTAGTCGGCCGCGAACCCACCCTGCAGCGAGTCGAGGGTGGCGGTGCGGAAGTAGTTCGTGTGGGGCCGCACCGGGCTGGCCGGGTTCTCGCCCCGGGTGAGCGTGTCATTGGTGTTGGCCGGCGAGACCATGGCGATGCCGGCGGTCTTGAGTATGGGCTGCACCTGCAGGGCCACGCTCGAGTTGTAGGTGCCGATCACGGCCACGACCTCGGCGTCGGAGGCCAGCTTGGAGGCGGCCCGGCCGCCGATGTCGGGCTTGCCCCCGTCGTCCTCGGCGGCCAATTCGAGCTTCCAACCGGGGATGAGGTTCTTCTCGTTGGCCTGGTTGATGGCGAGATCGACCGAGTTGCGGATGCCGATTCCGACGGCGGTCGACCCTCCCAGCAGGGGGACGATCACCCCGATCTTGGCCACCTTGCGGTCGTCGCCGCCGCTCTCCTCGGCATCGCTGCCGCACGCGGCGAGGGTGACGGCCGCCGCCATCAGAACGGTAAATGTGCGCCACGAGCGTCGCTTCGTCACCATCTAGGCCTCCCCTTGCCGGACTCGACCCGTGCAGGCTAGCGGTAACGTCTCTCAGTGACCGAGATCCTCATCATGGACGCTCTGCGCGGGCGTCTGCGGGAGCTCGGGCGGGTGGTCGTCGCCTTCAGCGGCGGGGCCGACTCGGCCTTCCTCGCCTGGATGGCGCACGACACGCTCGGTCCCGCCGGCGCGTCGGCGGTGACCGCGGTGTCGGCGTCGCTCGCCGGCGAGGAGGCGGCCGACTGCGCCGCCCTGGCCGAGGAGTGGGGCCTGCGCTGGCGGGTGGTGGAGACCGACGAGCTCGACCGGCCCGCCTACGTGGCCAACGGCACCGACCGCTGCCGGCACTGCAAGTCCGAGCTGATGGACGCCCTGGCGCCCCTGGCCGCGGCCGAGTCCGCCACCATCGTCCTCGGCACCAACCTCGACGACCTCCACGACCACCGGCCCGGCCAGGCGGCGGCCGCCGAGCGGGGGGCGGCCTTCCCCCTCGTCGACGCCGGATTCACCAAGGCCGACGTGCGGGAGGCGTCCCGCGGCCTGGGCCTGCGCACGTGGGACAAGCCGGCGGCGGCCTGCCTGGCGTCGCGGATCCCCTACGGCACGCCGGTCACCCTCGGCACCCTCGACCGCGTCGGACGGGCCGAGGCCGCCCTCCACCACCTCGGCTTCCGCCAGGTGCGGGTCCGCCACTACGGCGACCTGGCCCGGCTGGAGGTCGACGTGCCCGACCTTCCGCTCGCCGTCGAACGTCGCACCGAGGTGGTGGCGGCGGTCAAGTCCGCCGGCTACCAGCGGGTGGCCCTCGACCTGGAGGGCTTCCGCTCGGGCAACCTCAACCAGCCGGCCGACACGACGTCGCTCCAGTAGTCAGACGTGCTCGACTCCGGCGGGCCGGACGAGTACCTTGTCCGCCGAGGCGACGGCGAAGGGCGGGCTGGATGGCAAACGGCGTGTCTTCGCCGACGCAGCCGTTGACGATCGGAGGACCGTGGCTGAGCACCCCAACGTGACCCGTACGCGGGAGTACCTCGACATCTTCGCCCGGGGCGATCTCGAGGGTCTGCGCCCGTTCTTCTCGGACGACATCGTGTGGCACGTCGCCGGCAAACACGCCCTCAGCGGCGACTACGCGGGCAAGGACCAGTTGATCGGCTACTTCGAAGCCGCACGCGAGCGCTCCGGGGGCACGATCACGCTTCAGCCGACCTCGATCATGGCCAACGACGAGCACATCGTCGTCATGCTCAAGGTGGCCGGGGAGCGGAACGGCAGGACGCTCGACGTCGAGATGGCGGAGGCGTTCACGGTGCGCCCGGACGGCACCTGGTCGGAGTTCTGGGCCATGCCCGACGACCAGCAGCGCGTCGACGAGTTCTGGTCATGACCGATCGCACAGGAGACCAAGCGCAGGCGCAATCGGACGAGCACCCCAATGTCACCCTGGTCCGAGGCCTGTTCGACGCCATCGGCTCCGGGCAGGTCGACGCCGCCCTCGACCACTACGCCGAAGACTGCGTGTACCGGGTGTCCGGCGACAACCTGGTGAGCGGCAACCACGAGGGACGAGAGGGCATCCGGAACCTCTTCTTCAAGCTGATGGAGCTCACGAACGGCACGATGAGCCTCACCGTCCAGGACGTGATCGGCGACGACGGTCACGCGGTGATGTTCTGGCATGGCACGGCCGATCGGGCCGGCAGCAGCAAGAAGCTCGACGCCAACGGCATCATGGCCTTCAAGGTCGACGACCGGGGCAAGTTCAGCGAATCCTGGTTCCTCTACAACGACCAGCGCGCCTACGACGACTTCTTCAGCTGATCGTGTGGCTCCCGGGGCCGCTCGCCTCGGCGTCGGCGATCCGCCCATCGGTCACCACGAGGAAGCCGAGCAGAAGGGGGACGTGCAGCAGGCTCGCCACCACGAACGTGGGGCGAAGGCCGGCCGTCTCCGCGATGGCACCGCCGAGGGCGGCGCCGATGGGCATCGTCCCCCACCCCACCAGGCGGTAGGCGGCGTTCATCCGGCCGAGCAGCCGGTCGGGGGTGATCCGCTGGCGGAGCGAGACGGTGATGACGTTCCAGACGATGGCCCCGAAGCTGGCGCCCACGATGCCGGCGACGTTGGCCGCGATGCTCGTCGTTACGGCAGGGGTCCCCAGCGACACACCGAAGAGCACGACCGAGCCGGCGAGGCAGCGGGCCCGGCCGACGCTGCGCTCGAGCAGGGGTGCGGCCCACGCCCCGGCCAGGCCGCCCAGCCCGCCCGACGCGAGGAGCAGGCCGTAGCCCGTCGTCGACAGTCCCATGGGGCCCGGGTCGACCGCGAACAGCACGAACACCGCCATGTGGGCGATGAAGGCGAGGTTGGTCAGGCCGAGCAGGATGGCCAGCGTCCGCAGGAGGGGGCTCCCCCAGACGAAGCGCAGGCCTTCGGCGACGTCGTGGCGCAGGCTCCGCGCCGGGCCGGCCCGCTCGGGACGGAACGTGCCGCCGATGGACGCGAGACACAGGGCGGCGGCGAGGTACGCAACCGACGACGTCGCCAGCGCCGCCGCGATCGCACCAGCGGCGAGGAGGCCCCCGAGGGGAGGCCCCACGAACTGGTTCATGGTGATCTCCACCGCCTGGAGCCGGCCGTTGGCGACGCTCAGCTCGGGGCGGTCGACGAGCGACGGCAGGATCGACTGGGCCGCGGTGTCGAAGAGCACCTCGCCGACGCCGAGAACGAACGCGGCGACGTAGAGCACGGGCATCGAGGCCAGGTCGAGGACGACCGCCGCCACCAGCGCGCCGAGCACGACGACACGGAGCACGTCGACCCGCACCATCATCCGGCGCCGGTCGAGCCGGTCGGCGAGGGCCCCCGCGGGCAGGGCCATCAGCAGCCACGGGAGGCGCTGGACGAGGGCCACGCCGGCCACGAGGGCGGGGCTGCGGGTGAGCGTCACGGCCAGCAGCGGCAGCGCGACCTGGAACACGCCGTCGGCGAGGTTCGACAGCGCCGAGGCCGCCCACAGGCGGCGGAATGACCGACCGAGTCCCGCCACGATCGTCCAATATGGCCGCGTTCGCCGGTCCTACGCGCTCTCTTTCACCGGCCGACCGCTCGGGCCGCCGGGCCCGACGGCCGCTAGGCGCCGAACTTGGCCAGCCGCCCGGAGATGCCCAAGGCCAGGGGCATGAGGTACTTGCCCTCCCGGCGGCCGAGGGCGCCCTGCAGGCACCAGCGCTCGCCGAAGCGGGTGACGTCGTCGCGGCCCACCCGCGGGCCCCACATCAGCACCGGCACCGGATGCCACGAGTGGGCCGCCATCTGGCTCGGCGTGGAGTGGTCGCCGGTGACGATGAGCACGGCGGGGCCCATGGCCGCGATCTCGGGAATGGCCGCGTCGAGCGCCTCGATGGCCGCCACCTTGGCCTCGAAGTTGCCGTCCTCCCCCGCCGAGTCGGGCGACTTGTGGTGGAAGAAGAACAGGTCGTAGTCGTCCCAGTACTTCCGCAGCAGCGCCAGCTCCTCGTCGAGGTTGGCCGGCCGGGGCAGGACGTCCATGCCCACCAGGCTGCCGACCCCCCGGTACATCGGGTAGACGGCGATGGCCGCCGACCGGACCCCGTAGCGCTCGTACATCGAAGGCAGCTCACGGTGCGAGTCGAAGCCCCGCAGGAGGACGACGTTGGCCTTCGGGTGGTCGGCCAGGATGGCCCGGGCCTGGCGGTCGAACTCGGCCACCACCTCGGAGGTGTGATCGGCCAGGGGCACGTCGGCCAGGGGGGCGGCGGGCGGGACGCCCACCTTCTGGGGATCGGTGTCGGCCAGCAGCGGGCTGAGGTCGTCGCCCCGGAACACGACCAGCACCCGGTGCTGGGCCTCGTGGGCGAGCGTCACCTCGACCCCTTCGATGGCGATGCCCTCCCGGAGGCGCCGGACGACCTCGACCGCCTCGTCGTCGGGCAGGCGGCCGGCTCGGCGGTCGGTGATGCGGCCTTCGGCGTCGAGCGTGGCCAGGTTGCCGCGGGCGGCCACGTCGCCCGGCTTGACCACGACCTCGAGGCCGGCCGCCGACAGTGCCCCCCGTCCGAGCTGGTACTCGAGCGGGTCGTAGCCGAACAGCGCCATGTGGGCCGGGCCCGACCCGGGGGTGATGCCGATCCCCACCGGGTCGTGCAACCCGACGCTGCCGGCGGCGGCCAGGGCGTCGAGGTTGGGGGTGTGCGCCTCCTCCAGCTCCGTCCCCCGGTCGGCCCCGGCGAATCCGGCCAGTCCGTCGAGCACCACGAGCACGATCTTGCCGGGAGCGGGTTGGAGGAGGGTGGTGAGGTCGAGGGTCACGGGACCAGCCTAGGGAAGGTGAGAGGGACGTCGGACCGGAACGGGCCCGCCCAAAGCTACGGGGCCCCTGTTTCCGGGTTGTGATCCGGGTGTTTCGACTCCATGTTGTCCTCTTTCGGGTTGTCCTTTCTCGGGTTGTCCTTTCTTGGGCCGGATCGGAGGCGGCGGCGGGAACCCGAGACGCCGTCGACCAGGGCGTTGCGGATGGCATCCTCCCCCTCGGGGGTGAGCTTGGCGCCGACCCGGTCGGTGAGCTCGAAGCGGTCCCAGGCCTGACCGCCGGCGGTGGTCACCGCCGCGGTGTGGACGTCGGCTCCCGCCGCGGCCAGGGCCACGGCCAGCGAGTGGAGGAGCCCGGGGCGGTCCGGGGCCCGGACCTCGCACAGCGTGTACCAGGGGGACGCCTCGCTCTCGAACGTCACGACCGCGTCGGGTACGGGGGCCATCGACTGGGGCCGGCCGAAGCAGGCGTCGAGCGACAGCTCCAGGTCGTCGACGCGAGGGGCGCTGGGTGCGGTCACCAGGAACGACTCCAGGGCGGCGCCGTCGGGCCAGGTGGCGAGGGCGGCGTTGACCACGTCGAGGCCCGACATGGCCAGCACGCCGGTGACGAGCGCCAGCAGTCCCTGCTGGTCACGGCTGGCGACATCCACCCGCCACGACCCGCCGGATCCGGCCGCCGGGGTGCCGACGGAACCGGGCGGGAGGGGGGTGCCGGCGGTGGTGACCTGCACCCGCACCCGGCCCCGGGGCGGGATCGGGTCGAGGAGGGCGACGGCGCGCGCGATGTCGTCCGACTCCTGGGCCAACACGAAGCGGACGGGGGCGGCGGCGATCCGGGTGGCGGCCCGGTGCCGCTCCCCCACGATCGCGGCGGCCTCCGCCCGACGCCGCTGGAGGAGGTTGCGGGCCTCGGTGCCGGTGAGCTCGGCCCGGGCCAGGGTGGCGAGGATCATGGCGTGGAGGTCGGCCAGCCGGTGGCGGTGAGCCGGCTCGAGCTCGCCCAGGGCCAGGCTCAGCACGTACAGGGCCCGGGCCCGCTCCGGGCTGTCCAGGTGGACGGCGAGGGGCAGCACCGCCTCCTCCCGCAAACGATCGGGACGGGCCGACGCCGCCCGCAGCAGGCCGCTGTCCCCCACCAGCAGGGCGAGCTCCTGCTCGGCGTCGGCCTCCAGGCCGAGGCGTTGCGCCAGCCGCCGGGCGGCGTCCACCGGCGACTCGCCGTCGCCCGCGCTCTCCAGCACCAGCGCCGCCAGGAGGAGGGTCTGGGGCTGGTCGAGGCCCGAGGGGCGGGCGGCCATCTCCTCCCGCACCTGCTCGACCAACGACCAGCGCAGGCTGTGGTCGGGGTCGAGCTCGGCCCGGTCGGCCCGCCGGCGGCGGAACGTCTCCGCCAGTTCGGGCAAGGCCCGGTCGAGCACGCCGGAGACCTCGAGGAACCGCCAGCTGCGGACGTCGCCCTCCCGCAGCACCTGGAAGAGCAACGAGGTGGCGGGCTCGTCCCACTCCAGAGGGGCGTCGCCCGGCGATCCCAGCCAGTCGAGCAGGCCTGTGCCCGGGCGGTGGTCGGCGACGAGGAGCGCCGCCTGCAGCGCCAGGTCGAGGGCGAGGTGGTCGCCGGGCAGGGCCGCCAGGTCGACCACCCCGTCGGTCACGACCAGCCAGCCGCCCTCGGGAGCCTTGCCCGCGGGCTGCACCCGGCGGCCGGCACGCACCTGCTCGACCCGCCGGCGCAGCAGGGGCGGGGCGGCCACCGTGGTGGCCAACACGACCAGCAGGAGGGCGGCGTAGCCGTCGTCGCCCAGGATTCCCTCGGTGAGGCCCAGCCCGGCGAAGATCAGCCCCACCTCACCCCGGGGCAGCATGCCGAGGCCGATCAACCGCTTGTCGCCGGGCGAGCCCAGGGCGCCCACCGGCGAGAGCAGCTTGCCGACGACGGCGGCCGCCAGCAGGACGGCGGCCAGGCCCAGCACCTTGGCCGATGCGAACTGCCCGACGTCGACGTCGAGGCCGATCTGGACGAAGAACACGGGCACCAGGAGGTGCCCCACCGGCGTGATCTCGCGCCGGATCCGATCGGCCTGGTCGCTGCGGGCCAGCGACAGGCCGGCCACGATGGCTCCGACGATGGGCGCCAGCCGGGCCCGCCGGGCCAGCTCGGCGTAGGCGAGGGCGAAGGCGAAGGCCACCGCCACCAGCGCACCGGCCGACCGTGAGCGGTGGTGGACGGCGTGGACCAGCGGCGGCGCCAGCCGGACCCCGACGAAGGCGCTCCCGGCGAGGAAGGCCACGGCCAGGGCGATCACGCCCAGCACGGCCGGCAGCGACACCGAACCGTCGACGGCGATGCGTACGACCACGGTGAGGAGCACCAGGCCCATCACGTCGTCGACCACGGCCGCGCCCAGGACGGTGCGGGCTTCGCTCGTGGCGAGCGCCCGCATGTCGCCGAACACCCGGGCCGTGATCCCGATGCTGGTGGCGGTGAGGGCCGCGCCGATGAACAGGGCGGCATCGGCGTCCTGGCCGAGGGCCAGGGCGGCCGCCCACCCGAGGGCGAAGGGGGCGACCACCCCGATGACGGCCACCAGGAACGACGCCCGTCCCACGGCCCGCAGCTCGGTCAGGTCCATCTGCAACCCGACCTCCAGCAAAAGGACGATGACGCCGATCTCGGCCAGGACCCGCAGGACGTCGCCCCCGCCGACCAGGTCGAAGACCGACGGCCCGATCAGGACGCCGGCCGTGATCTCCCCGACGACGGCGGGAAGCCGGATCCGCTCCGCCACCTCGGCCGCCACCCGGGCCGCCACGAGCACCACCAGGATGTCGAGCAGGACGTCCCCGACGTTCATGGCCCGACGTTCACCGGCCCAGTCTGGCGGTTGGGCCGCGACCTACCGAAAGGCCGGCGGCGCCGGGGGGCCCGGTCGGGTGCGGGCGGGAGGGCGGGCCGGCGGTCAACCCCGTCCTCCGTCGCCGCTCACCCGCTCGGTTCGAGGGGGGCCGTCTCCAGGAGGTAGCCACGTGACCGCACGGTGCGGATGGCCAGGCCGAGTGGCCACAGCCGCCGCCGCAGGCGCAGGACGTGGACGTCGAGTGCGTTGCGGCCCGGGGCCCCCTCGGGCCACCCCGCCCGGACGAGGGCGTCGCGGCTGGCGACGGCGCCGAAGCGGGCGACGAGGGCGTCGGTGAGGCGGGCCTCGAGGGGCGGCAGGGCCACCCAGCGGCCGCCGAAGCGCAGCACGCCGTGGACGTCGAGCCCGGGTGCGTCGTGGCGGTGGGCCTGGCTGCGCAGGGTGAGGGCGTCGACCCGGGCCCGCACGTCGCCCTCGGTGGCGGGGACGCGGATCCAGTCCTCCAGGCAGTCGCACACCGGCGGCGGGTCCTGGCCGTCCTCCACGAGGAGGAGGCGGGGGTCTCCGGCGACGCTCAACCTCGCCCGCCGGGCGTCCTCGTCGGGCCACCGAAGGAGAGTCACGTCCACCGTGGCGAAGGTAGGTGCCCCACATTGCGGCTGTGTTTCCCGACGATGAACCTCTGCGTTCCAGCTGTTCTCGTGGCCGGACCGCCCGGCGGGAGGCTCGGGCCCCTGATCGACGCCGCCAGGCTCTCCTCGGGGCCGCTGACCGAATACTTGATGAGATAAGTTGAAATTGAGGCATCCGCCTCATTCAACACAAAAGTCTAAACTCTCCCCGGCCTCCGGCCGACCTAAACGTCCATGAAGATCCGGACGGACACAAGCGCAGGTCGGTCGATCGCCCGGTGGGCCACGATCCTGGTCACCGCGGTGGCGCTGGTCGCGTGCCTCACGCCCAGCAGCGCCTCGGCCGACCACCAGACCAAGAACGGCGGCAGGCACTGGGGCCGGTACCGCTGGAACAACGCGGTGGCGTCCACCGAGCGGTTCTTCTGGCTGTTCGACCGCACCGGGAACCCGATGATGAGCCAGGCCATCCAGCAGTGGGTGCAGTCGTGGAACGGGCAGCGCAACCTCAACGTTCGCAGCGCCCCGGGCGTCTACTACCTCCAGGACAACACCAACGTCGGCAAGTGCGGCAACTACAACATGACGGGCTACTCGTTCATCACCTTCTGCTCCGGCGACCCCGGCACCACCGGCATCACGTCCCTGACCTGGGTCGGCTCGCACTTCATCAACCCCTACGTGATCGTCCGCCCCAACGGCCTCGACTACAACAAGATGTTCACCGCCATCACCCACGAGATGGGCCACGTGATGGGTCTCGGCCACCGCCCCGAGGTCGGGGTCACGATGCACGCCAACGCCAACTTCAACGGCCAGATCCACTGGTACGACCAGCACGACCTCGACGCCCTGAACGCCCTCTACGCCTACCACGCCGATTGAGCCGGTAGGGCAGGTAGTGTGAAACCCGCTTCGCGGGCGTAGTTCAGCGGCAGAACATCAGCTTCCCAAGCTGAGAACGCGGGTTCGATTCCCGTCGCCCGCTCTCGATAAAACCCCAGGTCAGGGGCTATTTCCTGGCTCTGGCAGGGGCTCCGAAACGGGCTCCAAAAGCCGGCGTGACCTTGGCGTGACCTTAGGATTCCGGGCACGAGAGGGTCACGAGGGGTCGGGCCGGGCAACGCCGGCCGCTCCCAGGCAACGTTGAGTGCCCTCTTCTCCCCGGCTCCCGTACGATGACGTTGTGCCATGTGAGGCCCTCCTCGACCGGATCGTCATCGACCCGCAGGTCTGCTTCGGCAAGCCGGTCGTGCGGGGCACGCGCATCTGGGTAGGCCTCGTGCTCGGCCTGCTCGCCGACGGCGCGACCACGGAGGGCGTCCTCGAGGAGTACCCCCAGCTGGTCACCGACGATGTGCACGCCTGCCTCGCCTACGGCGCCATGCTGGCCACGGCCCGCTTCGTCGACGTGGCGTGAGGCTGAAGCTCGACGAGAACCTCGGCGCCACCTGGATCAACGGCCTCCGCGACCGGGGCCATGATGTCGACACAGTCTCCGACGAGGGGATGGGCGGCGCGTTCGACGCCGACGTGCTCGCGGCGGCCGCCGACGCGAACCGGGCCCTCGTCACACTCGACCTCGACTTCTCCAACCCGTTCCGGTTCCCTCCGGAGGCGACGGCGGGGATCGTCGTACTGCGGGTCAGCGACCGCCCCGGCAGCAACGTCGATCTCTCGACGGCCGACGCGTGACGAGGTCGTAGCCATAGTGCCCACCATCAAGCGGATCGTCTGCCTTGCGAACTCGAGGAAACTGACCGGCCGCTGCATCGCGGGCCGAGAACTCGTTGATGGTCGCCCCGCTGGCTGGGTCAGGCCGGTGAGCGATCGTGAACATGAGGAGGTCAGCGAGCGGAAGCGTGAATACGCGAACGGCAAGGATCCCCGAGTGCTCGACGTGATCGACGTCCCTCTCCTCGAGCCGCGGCCAAAGACTTTCCAGAGCGAGAACTGGCTGCTTGACGCCGACTACTACTGGACGAAGGTTGGTCGCCTCGAACCAGTCGACCTGGCGGACCACGTCGACAACGACGGGCCACTTTGGCTGAACGCCAACTCAACGAGAGCCGGGCTCAACGACAGGATCCCGGTCGATCACGCGAACGGGTTGACCGGGTCGCTCACTCTGGTCCACGTGCCGGCACTTCGGATCGCAGTCTTCAGTCCCGGTGCCGCCTTCGGCAATCCGAAGCGGCGAGTGCAGGCGAGGTTCGAACTCGGCGGCGATGAGTATTGGCTCCGGGTCACCGATCCCACCTACGAGCGTCGCTACTTGGCGCAGAACGACGGCGAGTTCGCCCTCGGGGACTGCTACCTCACCGTCAGCCTCGGCGAGCCCTACGACGGATACGTTTACGAGCTGGTGGCCGCGATCATCGAAGGTACGAGGTAGACGAGCCGTGGAATCCTCGCGACGGATCTTCACCGTCGGGCACTCCAACCATCCGATCACCAGGTTCCTTGAACTGCTTCAACAGCACGGAGTGACCACGGTCGCTGACGTTCGCTCTGCGCCCTACAGCCGGTTCGCTCCCCAGTTCAGCCAGGAGCCGCTTCGCGAGGCACTCCGTATCGAAAGCATCAAGTACGTGTTCCTCGGACGAGAACTCGGGGCGAGGACATCGGACCCCTCCTGCTACGAGGACGGCAGAGTGCGGTACGACCGTCTCGCGCGCACTGAATGCTTCCGCGTGGGCATTGATCGGCTGATGAACGGCAGTGACGTCGAGACCGTGGCGCTCCTCTGCACCGAGAAGGATCCACTCGACTGCCACCGGACACTCCTTGTCGCTCGAGCGCTGGTCGGGCGCGGACTTGCTGTCGACCACATCCTCGCCGACGGCTCTTTGGAGAGTTTCTTGCACTCGATGCTGCGCCTGCTCGACAAGACAAGTCAGCCACCACCCGACTTCTTCACCACCTTCGACGAGCGGATCGACAAGGCTCTGAAGGACCAGGACAATCGGATCGCGTACGTCGACAAGGAACTGGCGGCAGCGGCGGACGGAACGACGACGTGACCGTCTACACGATCGGCTTCACGAAGAAGAGCGCCGAGAAGTTCTTCGGGCTCCTGCGTGGGTCAGACACGAAGCGCTTGGTAGACGTCCGGCTGAACAACGTCTCCCAGTTGGCCGGGTTTGCCAAGAGAGACGACCTCAAGTTCTTCCTCCGCGAGATCTGTGGTGTCGACTACCTCCACCTCCCGCTCCTGGCACCCACGCAGGAGATGCTCGACGAGTATAAGAAGGGCGGAGGAGACTGGAACCTCTACGAGAAGCGTTTCCTCGACCTGATGGAGAGCCGCTCGATCGAGGACGAGGTATCCAGGGACGTAATCGAGGACGGCTGCCTGCTCTGCAGCGAGGACACGCCTCACCAGTGCCACCGCCGACTCGTCGCCGAGTACCTACGTGACCGTTGGAGCGGACTCTCGATCGAGCACCTACCTAACCCGAGTTGAGTGCCACGGGGTGGCACGAACGGCCGCCGAGCGGTCGGGAGCGTCCGAACTCTGCGGCAAGGTGAGGACCGTGACACTGTCGTCTGGTCGCCTACCTGAACACGACTCCGTACTACGACGGTCCCGATTGGGCGATGTCGGCCGCCTCGATGAGGCGGGAGATGGCGTCGGCGATCGACCGGTCGCGCTCCGGCGTGGCGTGGTAGGGGAGGGCAGCCTGAGCCGACGAGTGCCCGAGGCGTGCATGATCTCCTTCACACCGGACGGCGACCTCGATGCCGCTGGGACACTGGTCCGTGACCGACAGACTCAGCCTCGGCCCGTCCCGCGTCGTCGCCGGTGGCCGGATCAGGTCCCGGAGTCGTCGGGCGGCCGACGGACGATCTCGAGGCCGGCGTCGGCGAGGATGCGGGGGAGGTTCCGCACCTGGGCCTCGGTCTTGTTTCGGTCCGCCTTGCTGATCTGGTCCCAGGGGACGGGCTCGCTCGGGACAGAGCCGCCGTCGCCGAGCCAGCGTGCGTGCTCGAGCTCGACCAGGCGCCGGAGGCTCATGGGATCGAACTCGAGCTCGGCCGCATCGCGGCTGTGGAGCGGGACGACGCGATGGCCGGTCACCTCGAGGGCGGACCACACGGCCTGGGCGGCGTCGAAGTTGCTCTGGCGGAGTTCGGGGGTGAGATCGTTCCACGGGCGGGCGGCCGGGCGCTGCGAACGCTCCTCGGCCTGCTCATGAGCGTGGATGTATCCGAGATAGTCCTCGTGGATGGCCCGCGCCATCCGCTCGAGGCGGCCGGAGACGATGCGCTCGTCGACGCAACCCTCGAGCAGGATCGAGACGACGGAGACGACGGCGTCGGGTCGATCGGACCCGAGCAGCGACGTGAGTCCCTCGGTCGTGGTCGTGATCGTCACCACCGGCGTCCTCGACGGCGAGCAGACCTCGCGGAGCATCATCGACCAGCGCAGGAGCTGGGAGGGGTCGGCGAGGGCGAGGATCGCGGCATCCGGCATGCCGCCCTGGGCAAGGAGCGCCTCGACCTGCGCCCGGTCGAGCTGCTCGTCGACGTCGACGACGGTGACGCGATCAAGGCGGGCCAGGCCGACCCGAGTGCGCAACGCCGGTGTGTCGCGCGCGAGGACGCGTCGGAAGTCGACGGCGCATCGCGCCTGATCCGCGTGGACCGTGAGGCTCAGGATCCTGGCCTCGTCGGCCCGCCGCAGCGCCTCGGCCACCACCGCGGCGGCGGCGTCGCCGCTTCCGAAGACGAGCAGGCGGGCTAGTGACGAGCCTGTCTGGTCCAGGGTGTCGAGCACTGCTACCGCCGCTCGCTGCACGGGGCTGAAGAACTCCTGCCGCAGATGCAGCTGCCGGGTCTCCCCCGAGCTCTGAAGAGCCACGAGCAGCGCGGGATCGTCGACTGCGATGAAGCTCCGGAACCGCTTGTTGCGGTCGCCGGTCAGCCGCTGCGCCTCCAGCACCCCGGCGGCGATGGCGGCGTTGGCGGTCGTCGTGTCGGCCAGGGCCACGAGGTGGTCGGCCCGGCCGAGCCCGGCCCGGAGGAGGTCGGCGGGTTGGGCGGGATCGGCGACCAGCACGGGAAATCCGTCGCGCTGCAGGGCCGAGACCCGGGGGTCACGGTCGTCGAGGGCGACGACCACCACCGATCCCCCGGCGCCCCGCACGTCGCGCGCCAGCAGGTCGGCCGCCTCGCTCATCCCGGCCACGATCGTGTGGTTCCGTGCGAACCGGGCCCGCTGCGTCGAGACCTCGTTGCGGAAGACCGCAGCCAGGGCGGTGAGGAGCGCACCGGCGGTGGCGAGCGGCGCCAGGAACCGGGCGACGTCGAGGGTCCAGGGCACGGAGCCTTCGATGGTGCCGGAGTTCAGGGCGAAGAGCTGGACCGTCAGGTGGAGGACCGACGAGTGCGACCGCTCGGGGTACGCCTCGGCGAACCCGAGGCATCCCAGTGCCACTGCGGTCAGCGCCGCCGCGCCGATGGCATAGGGCCGCAGCCGCCGCCAGTGACGGCGTAGCCGGCGCCTCAACGAGTCGCCATCGGAGTCGAGCGCCCCGGCCTGCCGTGCCGCGTCGTCCCCACTCCACGCTCCCTCTGCCGCCGCTCGGGTGCAGAACCTACCCGCCGACCCGACCCCGATGCGGCGGTGGACGAGTCATACTCCCGGCGTGGTTCTCGACGACGAGACGGTCGAGCGGGCCGCGGCTGCGCTCCATGACCGGTCCCGGGTCGACCCGCTCGTCACCCCCGCCTACGCCGAGCTCGACGACGACGAACGGGAGAAGTCGCGCGACGGCGCCCGGGCGATCCCCACGTTGCTCGACCGACTCGGATACGCCGTCGTCCCCCTGGCGGACGGCGACGGCTCCTCGCTGTCCCCGAAGGAGAGGGAACGGGCGGCGAGGCTCGAGCACGAACGCTGGGCGTCCCACGTGACGAGGGCCGGTTACGAGTACGGCGCGGTCCGGGACGACGTGGCCCTCCGCCACCCCGACCTGGTCCCGTGGTCCGAGCTGGACGAGGCGACACGGGCGAAGGACCGGGTGCGGGTCCGGCACATCGAGGAGCTCCTGGGCGAGCTCGGATTGGGCCTGCGCCGGATTCGTCCGTGACCTGATCCCGACGTGGGGGACCACTAGCGTGCGCACCTTCGGGGCGGCAACGGGTGTGGCGACCGAGAAGTGCGGGCGACGGCGACGGAGCGGAGGGGTGTGGCGGCTGAGGCGGCGAGGACCCGTCGATATCACGGGTTCGTCTCGTACTCGCATGCGGCGGACGGGACGCTGGCCCCGGCCGTGCAACGCGGGTTGCAGCAGCTGGCCAAGCCGTGGTCGAAGCGACGGGCGCTCGAGGTGTTCCGCGACGACACCGGCTTGTCGGTCAACCCCGGCCTGTGGGGGTCGATCGTCACCGCGCTCGACGATTCCGAGTGGTTCGTGCTGCTCGCCTCCGCTGCTCGCCTCCCCTGATTCGGCTCGCTCGGAGTGGGTGGGCAAGGAGATCGCCCACTGGGTCCAGATTGGTGGCGCGAGCCGGCTGCTGCCCGTCGTCACCGACGGCACCTGGGTGTGGGACGACGCCGCCGGCGAGATCGACTTCGCCCGGTCGAGCGCCGCCCACCCGGCGTTGCGGGGCGTGTTCCGGGAGGAACCCCGCCACGTCGACCTGAGCTGGGCCCGCACCGAAACCGACCTGACCCTGCACAACGCCCGCTTCCGGGACTTGGTGGCCGACATCGCGGCGCCGTTGCACGGCCGGTCGAAGGACGACCTCGAGGGCGAGGACGTCCGCCAGCAGCGCCGGACCCGCCGCCTGGCCCGGGGTGCGATCGCGGCCCTGGCATCGCTGACCGTGCTGGCCACCGCCGGAGGCGCCAGCGCCGTCGTCAACGCCCGGGAGGCCGGTCGCCAACGGGACACCGCCCGTGTCCAGGCCCGGGTCGCCACCGCCGCCAACCTGGCCAACCTGGCCACGAGCAAGGAGTTGCCGGTCGACCTCGCCATGCTGCTGGCGGTGCGGTCCTACGCCATGGACCCGGCGTCGAGGGGCGCCGCGGTGCTGAAGACGTTGCGGGCGTACGGGGGTAGTGGGGGCGTGCCGGTCGAGCTGTCGAAGGAGGTCGAATCGCGGCAGGTGCCGGTGCAGGTCACGCCCGGCGGCGAGGTCCACCGGCTCGACGGGCTGTCGCTCCAACCGGAGCTCCGAGTCGAGATGGTGAGCAACGACGGATCACTGTTCGTGGCGACCGACTCGGCGAGCGACTCGTACGTGCTGCTCGGGCCCGACGGCACGCTCCTCCGCACGCTGGAGGGGGCCACGCCGTCCGTCGATGCGCTGGCCCCTACGCCCGAGCCGCCGGCGGTCATCTTCGGAGCGAGCTTCCACTCCCGACCACGGGTGTTCGAGTTCTCGCCCGACGACTCCCGTCTCCTCGCCCTGGGCCGGTCGGGCGAGTTCCGGTTGTGGAGCACCGCCGACGGCGCGACCGTCGCCTCGGTCCCCGACGTCGTCGACTTCGGCCAGCAGGCGGGCAGCGCGGTGTTGCTGACGGAGGGAGCGCTGCAGTCCATCGACACCGGGTCCGGGGAGCTCGGCCGGCGGCGCGAACTTCTCTCGGGCGACGTCAACGAGGTGGCCCTGATCGGTGACACGTTGGCCTTGGGCCATGTCGGCGGTCGGCTGACGATCGTCGACGCACCGTCGGGCCGGACCCGGTTCGAGCTCGACGCCGGGGTGGGGGTCATCGACGAGCTGACCCTCTCGCCGACCGGCACCTGGCTGGCCGCTGCCGGATGGGAGCACTATGCCCTCGTCGACGTCAGGACCGGCTCGGTGGTCGACCGCCAGCCGAGCCTCCTCCTCAGCGCCCGGCAGTACTACAAGCCGATCGGCGTCTCCTTCACCTCCGACGAGCTGGACCTCTTCGTGCAGGCGGAGGACGGGCGCGCCCTCGCCGTCGACCTCGACCCGAAGCGGTGGGTCACCGACGCCTGCGCCCTGGCGGGACGGGACCTCACCCCAGCCGAGTGGGACCAGTACGTCGTGATCGACGACTACGAGGCGACCTGTGGCGGCTGAGGCGGCGAGGACCCGTCGATATCACGGGTTCGTCTCGTACTCGCATGCGGCGGACGGGACGCTGGCCCCGGCCGTGCAACGCGGGTTGCAGCAGCTGGCCAAGCCGTGGTCGAAGCGACGGGCGCTCGAGGTGTTCCGCGACGACACCGGCCTGTCGGTCAACCCCGGCCTGTGGGGGTCGATCGTCGCCGCGCTGGACGATTCCGAGTGGTTCGTGCTGCTCGCCTCCCCTGATTCGGCTCGCTCGGAGTGGGTGGGCAAGGAGATCGCCCACTGGGTCCAGATGGGTGGCGCGAGCCGGCTGCTGCCCGTCGTCACCGACGGCACCTGGGTGTGGGACGACGCCGCCGGCGAGATCGACTTCGCCCGGTCGAGCGCCGCCCACCCGGCGTTGCGGGGCGTGTTCGGGGAGGAACCCCGCCACGTCGACCTGAGCTGGGCCCGCACCGAAACCGACCTGACCCTGCACAACGCCCGCTTCCGGGACCTGGTGGCCGACATCGCGGCGCCGTTGCACGGCCGGTCGAAGGACGACCTCGAGGGCGAGGACGTCCGCCAGCAACGCCGGACCCGCCGCCTGGCCCGGGGTGCGATCGCGGCCCTGGCATCGCTGACCGTGCTGGCCACCGCCGGAGGCGCCAGCGCCGTCGTCAACGCCCGGGAAGCCGGTCGCCAACGGGACACCGCCCGTGTCCAGGCCCGGGTCGCCACCGCCGCCAACCTGGCCGATCGGTCGGCCGCGGCCGACCGCAGCGACCTGTCGCTGAAGATCCTGTTGGCCCTGCAAAGCTTCCGGCTCGACCCCTCGGCGGCGAACGAGGCCGCGCTACGCACTGCCCTGCAGACGGACGTGACGGGCGTGCTCCACGGCCCGACCGGCGGGATCGTGGACATCTCCCTCGACGCCGGCGGGCGGCGGGCGGCGGCCGTCGACGGCGCGGGCAGGGTCCGCGTGTGGGACCTCGGGCGCCGGGCGCTCGAATCGTCCTCCGCCGCCGGCATCGCGGCGAAAGCCGACTGGCTGGGCGACTCGAGCCTGCTCGTCAGCGATGCGTCCGGCGGTGTGTCCACGCTGGCGCTGGCCGACGGCTCCCGGCAGAAGATGGCGAGCGATGCCCGGGTGCTGATCGATGCGACGACGATCGTGGCCCGCCCGGTCGTGACCGCCAACGCGGCCAGCGGGTTCGTCGCCTACGTGCGTACGGACGGGATGATCGCCGTGCTGGGCATCGACGGATCCCCGAAGTACGTCTTTGCGACCGCGCCCGGCGCCCGGGTCGTGGACGCGGTGCTGGCATCCGACGGCCGCCTGATCCTGCGGTCGCACGTCATCGACGTGTGGCAACTCGGCCCGGCGGGAGCGACCCGGGTCGCCACCGCGCCCGTGAGACCCTCGACCGCGGTCGGCGGGGACGAGGAGCGTGTCGAGCTGCACGGCGGGCTGACGCTCAGCCTCGACGAGGCTCGGGTCGCGTGGGCCGGCGCCGACGAGTACGACGCCTCGACCGGCGAGCAGCTGTCGCACCGCCAGTGCATTCCCATGACCGACACGTTCCTGTCGTCGGCCAACGCCTACGTCGGAGGGACGGCGACCCCGGTCTTCTGGGACACCGGGTTTGCGCAGGGGCTCGGCTCGAGCGCCGGGGTGCCGGGCGCCGGGTGCCCGCCGGGAGGCGAGAACTTCGACATCGAGACCGAGGCGTCGGAGGTGGCGACCGGGTTCGCCGCTCCCGGGGGCCAGGTGTGGTCGCTGGCCGGGCGGGCCGACGGGCTCCTGCTCGTCGGCGGGTCGAGCGGGCCGGTCACGATGCTGCGCTTCGGGGCGTACAGCACGCTCACCGACCTCCCCGTCGACGAGCTCATGGGCGTTGGCTGTCTCATCGCCGGCCGCAACCTCACCGACTCGGAGTGGACCATCTACCTCCCCGGTGCGACGCCGCACCAGATCTGTGCGGTGTGGCCGCCGGTCGCCGAGGAGGACGAGTCGCCCTTCGTCGACGGGGGAGGGTCGTGAGGAGGCGCGGCGGCCTGGTCGCCCGGTGCATCGTCGTCGGCGGGCTTCTGGCGGCGTGCGGGTCGGGCGTCACCGCCGGGTCGGCGCAGCTGTCGCCCATCCCGTCGATCGCCGAACCGGACCCGCCCGCGTTCGACGTCGGGCCCCCGGGGAGCGCGCCGCCGACCACCGTCGCGGTGACGACCACCACGGTCGTGGGCACCGACGACCCCATCAAGGCCTTGGCCGCCCGTCCCGGGGCGTTGGCGCCGGTCGGGTACTGCTCCGCCTACGCGCCCCTCCCCACCGTGACCTGTGCGACCCTCGCCGGGGAGGTCGGCGGCGACCGGGTGTACGCGGTGACGCGGGTCGGCCTGCCGCCTGTGTTCGTGCTGTTGGCGGTGGGGGATGACGGGCGGTTCGCGATCGGCGATTCGTACGGTCCGCTCTCCGGGATGACCCCGCCTGCGTGGGTGGCCGGCCTCGGCACGTACCCGACCGGCCGCCACTTCTCCCCGTACGACCTCGTCTTCCGGGAGATGCGGCGGCGGGCCCTCTCGCAGCTCGTCGAGTGTCCCAACGGTCCCGTCAACGGCCAGTGGTGCACCGTGTACGAGGTGGTCGATCCCCTGACCGTTCGAGTGCAGGTCCAGGCCCCGCCCGGCGGGGTGTCGGAGACGTGGGACGTCGAGTACAACCCGCAGATCGACCGCTATCGATGGCGGGGCGACTCGCCCGTGCCGACCCCTGGTCCGAATCGCTGAGGCTCAGCCGCAGCCCTCGCTGGGCGAGGTGATGACCCCCGCGGTCATCGAGACGATGGCGAGTCGTGTGCCGGGCGCCGGCTCCTGGGGCTTGCCGTCGGTGTAGTCGTCGAACGTCGCGTCGATGGTGCCGGCCTGGTTGGCGACCCCGAACGACGACCCGCACTGGGAAGCGGTGCGGCTGACGATGCCCGGGAAGTCGAGGGTCGAACTGCCGACGGTGACCCCGTCGACGGTGCGCAACAACCCGGTGGCCACCGGCTGGCCGTTTTCGTCGGTGGGCTGGTTGTAGGTCCAGCCGGTGAACTCGAGCTCGGACGCGGAGGGTCCGCCGAGGATCACGCACAGGCCGTTGGTGTGGCAACGGATCTCGACCGCGGGGAACTTGTACTCGAGGACGTTGGCCCGATCCGCCGGGGACCCCAGGAGGACGCTGTACAGGCCGCCGCTCGGCTCCAGGGCGTAGGAGACGATCCTCGCCGGACCGGACACGGCGTCCACCTTGGGCGTCACGACCGCGGCCGGCTCCCCGAACCTGACGGCACCGAGCCCGTCTCCGCTCAACACGAGGTCTGCCGCGGGCGGTAGGGACGTCGTGGCGGACGACGCCGGGCCGGGCGCCGAGGTGGGCGGGGCCGAGTCGGTTCCGCCCGTTCCGGTGTCGTCACCACACCCGGAGAGAAGGCCGGCACCAAGCGCCAGGCCGACGACGAGGAGGGAGGCGCTGCGTCCCCAACGGCGACCGGACGAGCCCATTGTGTCTTGCCTCCCTGGGAGGTGCCGCCGTTGGCGCCCGCCGTCGGTCATGGTAGCCACCGACAACGCCCGAGACATTCAGCTGGATCACCGTCCTGGCAGTGGAGTCTCAGGGGGTTGGCTGACGGCCTCCTCGGCCTCCGCCGAGCGCTCAGGCAGCGCGCACCTGACCCCAGCGCCGTGACTGCCCGGGTCGAAGCCGCCGTCACGAACTTCCTGATCATCAACTGGCCCCCCACGACGTTCCAATCCGTCGACCCGACGCGCCCGTAGGAGAGGTGGGGTGTTTCCGATCCCCAACCGCCACGAGACACACGAACCACGCGCAAGGAGCATGTCGACATGGCTCGAGTCGGACTGGACCGCCTGGACCGGGGGCCTCAGGCCGGGATCGCCCGGCGCGGGCTGCCGGCAAGACCCGACAGGGGTGAACAGCTTCCGACCTGGTTGCTCCGGGCGGGGCTGGCGTTCGCCTTCCTGTACGCGGCGAGCGCCTCGTTCCTCGACCCGACGACGTTCGCCCGGTACTTCCCGTCCATCCTGCCCGCGACCTGGGCCGCCGAGCTGCTCCCGGTCTTCGCCGTCTTCGAGGTCGTCCTCGCCGGACTGCTCCTGACGTCGCGGTACACCTACGTGGCGTCGCTCGTGGCCGCGGCCACGCTCGTCGGCATCGTGGTGGCCAACCCGGACGCCTTCGAGGTGCTGTTCCGCAACGTCGCCATCGCCTGCGCCGCCCTCGCCCTGGCCCTGCTGAACCGCCAGGAACGGTCGGTCGTCGGGCCCTCCGCCCCGGATGCGGCGGCCGACGAGGCCTGACGGCGGACTGGCGGCGGTCCGGCGGCGACGGCCTGACACGGAGCGACGAGTTTGGTCCGGCCTCGTCGTCCTACCGGGAAGAACGTCGACTCGAGGAGTACCGCTCATGCCACCCGTAGACCTCGGACCTGCTGCCCGACGACTGGCCGACCTGGTCAGCGCCATCCCCGACCGGCGGCTCGGGGGACCGACGCCGTGCCCGGACTACTCCCTCGGCGACCTGGTGGAGCACGTCGGGGGGCTGGCGCTCGCCTTCACCGGCGCCGCCACCAAGGCCACCGGCGACATCACGGCGCAGGCCCCGGCCGGCGACCGGACGCGCCTGGGGGACGACTGGCGCACGCGGATCCCGCGCGACCTGGCCGGCCTGGCCGCGGCCTGGAACGACCCCGCGGCGTGGACGGGGATGACCCGGGCCGGCGGCGTCGACCTGCCGGGTGAAGCGGCGGGCCTGGTGGCGTTGGACGAGCTGGTGATCCACGGGTGGGAGGTCGCCCGAGCCAGCGGGCAGGCCTACGACTGCGACCCGGAGTCGCTCGAAGCGGTGCTCGGCTTCGTCGCCCAGTTCTCGGGGCCGGGGCAGGAGGATCAGCGGGCCGGGCTCTTCGGGCCGGTGGTCGCGGTGGCCGACGACGCGCCCCTGCTCGACCGCGTCATCGGCCTCACCGGCCGAGACCCGACCTGGTCACCCGCCTGAGCCATGGGGTAGGAAGCCACGGTGAGTGACCCGCAGGAGCGGCTGAAGACCTACCGGGCCAAGCGCGACTTCTCGGTGACCGCGGAGCCGGCCGGGGGGTCCGGGCCCGAGGGAACGGGACGGTTCGTGGTCCAGCGTCACCGGGCCAGCCGGCTCCACTACGACTTCCGCCTCGAGGTCGCCGGCGTGCTCGCCAGCTGGGCCGTCCCCAAGGGCCCGACGCTCGATCCGAAGGCACGGCAGCTGGCGGTCCACGTCGAGGACCACCCGATCGAGTACTTCGACTTCGAGGGCGTCATCCCCAAGGGCGAGTACGGCGGCGGGCGACGTGATCGTGTGGGACTGGGGGACGTGGCAGCCGTCCGGCCCCAGGTTCGCCGACCCGGCGGCCGCCATCGAGCGGGGCGAGCTGCACTTCGACGTCCAGGGGGAGAAGCTGGCCGGCCGCTTCGTCCTCGTCCGCCGCGGCCGCGACGACCCGAAGTCCTCCGGCGGCAAGGAGCAGTGGCTGATGCTCCACAAGAACGACGAGCACGCCCGGCCGGGGTGGAACCCGGAGGACCATCCCCTGTCGGTCAAGAGCGGTCGCACCAACGACGAGGTGGCGGCCGCGCCCGACGTGCTCTGGCGCAGCGACCTGCCGGCGGCCGAGGCCGCCATCCGCCTCGACGGCGGACCGCGGCCGTCGTGGGAGGCCCCGACCGACGAGGAGCTCGCCGCCCTGGCCGCGCTGGGCCCGGCCGGGAAGTGGCTCCTGCAGGGGCGGGAGCTGAAGCTCACCAACCTCGACAAGGTCCTCTTCCCCGGCCGTGAGGGGGAGGAGCCCGTCACCAAGCGCGAGCTCGTCCGCTACCACGCGGTGATCGCGCCCTTCATGCTCCCCTACCTGTACGACCGGCCCGTCAACCTGAACCGCTTCCCGGACGGCGCCCACCGCCCCGGGTTCTGGCACAAGGAGGTGCCCGGCCACGCGCCCGAGTGGCTCAGCCGATGGCGCAACCCGGAGGCCGATCCCGGCGAAACCGAGTGCTACGCCGTCGTCGACAGCGTGCCGGCCCTGGCCTGGATGGCCAACTACGGGGGCCTCGAGCTGCACGCCTGGACGTCGCGGGTCCCGGACGTCCACCAGCCGACCTGGGCCCTCATCGACATCGACCCCGGGCCCAACGTCACCTTCGACGACGTCGTCGTCCTGGCCCGCCTCTACCAGACCGCCCTCGAACACCTGGGCGTGGTGGGGATGCCCAAGGTCACCGGCAAGCGGGGCGTCCAGATCTGGGTCCCGATCGCCGACGGCTACACCTTCGCCGACACCCGGGGGTGGGTGGAGAAGGTGTCCCGGTTCGTGGGCCGCACCGTCCCCGAGCTGGTGAGTTGGGAGTGGGAGACGAACCGTCGCCACGGCCTGGCCCGGCTCGACTACACCCAGAACGCGATCAACAAGACGCTGGTGGCGCCGTTCAGCGCCCGCCCCTCACCCGGGGCGCCGGTCTCGGTGCCCATCCGGTGGGACGAGCTGGAGGATCCCGACCTCCGGCCGGATCGGTGGACGATCCGCACCGTCCTCGACCGGTTGACGGCCGTCGGCGATCCGCTCGCCCCCCTCATCGGTCGTCCCCAGAAGCTCCCGCCGCTGTAGGTCAGCCCTCGGCGACGTCCGCATCGACCGCTCAGTGGGCCCACTCGTGCCCGAGGGGGTAGACGGCGGTGACGCTGCGGACGGTGCCCGACTGCGAGCGCATGACCAGTGACTCGCAGGTGACGCCGCGGGCGTCGTAGCGGACGCCCCGCACCAGCTCGCCGTCGGTGATCCCGGTACAGGCGAAGAAGCAGTTGTCGCCCGCGACGAGGTCGTTGATGTCGAGGACCCGGTCGGGGTCGATACCGGCGTCGATGACGCGCCGGCGCTCGTCGTCGTCCTTCGGGGCCAGGCGAGCCTGCATCTCGCCGCCCATGCACTTGAGGGCGGCCGCGGTGATGACCCCCTCGGGGGTGCCACCGACGCCGAAGAGGATGTCGCCGGCGGCGTCGGGCCAGCCGGTGGAGATGCCACCGGCCACGTCGCCGTCCTGGATGAGGCGGATGCGGGCGCCGGCGGCCCGGATGGCGGCGATGAGATCGGCGTGGCGGGGCCGCTCGAGCACGACGGCGGTGACGTCGCTCACCGACAGACCGAGGGCCTTGGCCACCGAGTGGAGGTTCTCGGCGGGGGAACGGTCGATGTCGATCGACCCCTTGGCCTCCGGTCCGACGGCCACCTTCATCATGTAGAAGCACGGGCCGGGGTCGAACATGGTGCCCCGCTCGCTGGCGGCGATGACCGACAGGGCGTTGGGCCGGCCCAGGGCGGTGAGGGTGGTGCCCTCCACCGGGTCGACGGCGATGTCGACCGCAGGCGAGCCGCCGAGGCCGAGCTGCTCGCCGTTGTACAGCATCGGGGCCTCGTCCTTCTCGCCCTCGCCGATGACGACCACCCCGCTCATCTGGACGCTGTTGAGGAACATCCGCATGGCCTCGACCGCGGCCCCGTCGGCCGCCTCCTTGTCGCCCCGGCCCATCCACCGGGCCGCGGCCAGGGCCCCCGCCTCGGTGGCCCGGACGAACTCCATGGCCAGGTTGCGGTCGGGCGTGCGCGTCGGTTCGTCGGTCACCTTCGGACACTACCCGTGGCCCCGGACCCCTCCGACGGGAGCGTGAGAGCCTGGGCCGGTGCTCCTCGTCGACGCAGCCAACGTGGTGGGTTCCCGTCCGACCGGATGGTGGCGCGACCGCGCCGGGGCGGCCCGGACCTTCGTCGACCGGGTTCGGACGGCGGTGGTGGACGGCCGGTTGGCTGCGCCGGTCGTCGTGGTGCTCGAGGGTGCCGCCCGCCAGGGGGCGGAGGAGGGGACGGCCGGCGGGGTGGAGGTGGTCCACGCCCCGGGTGAGGGCGACGACACGCTCGCCGACCTGGCCGCGGCCGCGGTGGCCGGCGGAAGCGCGGTGACCCTCGTGTCCGCCGACCGGGGGCTGGCCGACCGGGTCCGCCGGGCCGGTGCCGAGGTCGTCGGGCCGCGTTGGCTCCTCGACCGGCTCCCGTCCTGAGCCGGCGGGGATTGAGGGGCCCGGGGATCGAGGGGCCCGGGGATCGAGGGCGTAGTCTCGCCGGGTGGCGGTCGAAGACGACGTCGACGCGCTGTACGCGGCCGATCCGGACGAGTTCGTGGCTGCCCGCCAGGCGCTGGCGAAGCGGCTGAAGGCGGACGGCGACCGGGCGCGGGCGGCGGAGGTGGCCAAGCTGCGGCGGCCGACGGCGGCGGCGTGGGCCGTGAACCAGCTCGCCCGTCGTCATGCAGACGAGTTGGCCCAGCTGGTGGATGCGGGCGAGGAGCTGCGCCGGGCCCACGAGCGCCTTCTCGCCGGAGGGCGGGACGACACCACGGCGGCGTCGGGCCGCCGGCGGCGGGAGGCCGTATCCGACCTGGTGGAGCGGGCCGCCGGCATCCTGGCCGAGTCGGGCCGGGCGGCCGACGCCCACCGGGAAGCGGTCCAGGCCACCCTCGACGCCGCATCCCTCGACCCTTCAGTGGGTGCCGAGGTTGTCGCCGGCCGGCTGTCGGCGGGGCTCGATCCCCCGAGCGGTCTGGGCGAGGGCGGCCTGGGCGAAGGCGAGCTGGAGTGGTCGCCAGCGGCCGCCGCACCCCGTCCACCGGCGCCGTCGAATCGGGCACCGGAACCCGCGGCGGCCTCGAAGCCCCCGGCGAAAACAACCCGGGGGCCGGAGAGGGATCCGGAAGCGGAGGAGCGAGCCGAGCGGGCGGCCGCCGAGCGGTCCCGGCGGGCGGACGAGAAGCGCCGGCGGGCGGAGACCGCCCGGACAGCGGCCACCCGGGCCCGGGACCTGGCCGACAAGGCGGCCAACGCGGCCGACCACGCCGACCGTGAGCGCGAACGCCTGGAGGCCGAGGTCGTCCAGGCCCGCCTGACCGCCAACGACTCCCGCCGAGCGGCCCGCGAGCTGCGGGAGGCCGCCCAGGAGGCGGAACGCCAGGCAGCCGCTCTCGAAAAGGACGCCGGCGCCTGAGCCGGTCGCGCCGCGGAACGCTCAGCCGGTGAGGAGGCTGGCGAGGGCCCAGATGGCGGTGACCAGGCCGACGACGATCATCACCACGCTGCGCCCGAGCGGGGGACGCTCCAGGTCGCCGTCCTGGGCCTCACGGGGGGGACGGGCGAGGGCCAGGACGTTGCCCGTCACCAGCGCCCCGCCCAGGGCCAGCAGGAGGTAGGGGAGGAGGTCTTCGCCGAGGAACACGGTGGCGAAACCTAGCCCGGGGGGGCCCACCCACGAAGACCGCCCAATGAGACCGCCCAATGAGACCGCCCAATGAGACCGCGCAGAGTGAGATTCCCACTCAAGCTCCGCTCTACGGGTGACGACAGACGGAAGGTCGATGGTGGGGAGGCCGGTACTCCCAAGGCACCCTACGCGTACCCGCTGCGCAGGACTCCTCCCGGCTCCCCCGCCGTCGGCCCCGAACGAACCGCCCCGGATCAGCCCTGCTTGAGGTCCAGGTACTCCTTGCGGGCCCGCCGGTGGCCGTGGGCGCCGGACCCAACCGCGCCGCCGTCGCGCACCTCCTTGACCGCCTTCTCGAGATCGTCCAGCAGTTCCGAAAGGTCGTCCTCGGGGCCGGCCGCCTCCACCCGGTTCAGGGCGTCATGGATCTTGTCGAGATGGCGCCGCACCTGCCCGAACTCGTCCTCGAGCTTCTTGCGGGCGTCCTCCAGGCTCTGGGCCACTGTTCCCCCTTCCATCGGCCGTCCGTCCATCGTCCCTCCTGCCCCTCGCACGGTCTCGTCCGGCTCGCAGCCGGGCCGTCACCGCCACCACCTCGTGGCGTCGCCCCCGCCACGGCTCGGCCAGGATGTCGGGCCCGTCGTAGAAGCGGGGGGTGCGCAGGAGGAGGGCGAGGGCCCTCCCGTGGGGAGGGGACAGGTAGTCGCCGGCGCAGCAGGCCAGCAGCACCTTGCGCACCGCGGGCGCGCTCGACGTCGGCATTCCCGGGAACAGGTGGTGCTCGACGTGGTGGCTGAAGTGCAGGTGCAGCCGGTCGAGGAGGCGGAAGGTGCTCACGCCCATCGTGGTCTTGAGGGAGTCGGTGGAGGGACTCAGCGGGCGCAGCATGTGGTTGGTGGCCACGTAGGAGAGCACGACGGAGTTGCCGACGAACCACGGGACGAGCACCAGGAACAACGTCCCCCACCATCCGGTGGTCACGGCGACCGCCACCCAGAAGGCGAGCATGGCGGCGCTCTCGGCCCCCGCCCGGCGGCGGTTCAGCGACTCGTAGCCGGGGAGCGACCGTGACTTGGCCCACAGCACCGACTGGGCCTGCACGGTGAAGAAGGCGGCCACGAAGATGAAGAACCCGGACTGCAGGAATCCGGGGCCGGGGTACAGCCGGGCCCCGACGCGGTGCCAGCGGGGGGACCCGGCGAAGTGGGCGAGGGTGCCGAAGCTGTCGGGATCCTGGTCGGGCCGGTTGGTGTGGCCGTGGTGCGACCGGTTGTGCCAGACCACCCACAGGTGGGGCGAGAACAGGAACACGGCGCAGCCCGGGTACATCAGCACCGTCGCCAGCCGGCGGGAATGCACGACCGCCCCGTGCCCGATCTCGTGGGTGAGGAACATGAGGCTGCCGTAGAGGTTGCCCAGCACCACCGCCAGGCCGAGGGCGGCATACCAGCGCATGTCGACGGCGACGAGGAGGTAGGCGATGGCGCCGATGGCGGCCAGCAGGGGGACGAGCAGCAGGGCCCGACCCGGCTTGGGCCGGAACGCCGCCTCCGGAAGCCGTTCCCGCACCATCGCCCGCACCGCCGCGTCGGGGCTCGTCCGCCCCAGCTCGACCCTCACGTCGACGTCGGGAACACGTCGGGCGGGTGGCCGGCGAAGGTGCCGGTGCCGAGGCCCGCTCCCCGCGTGTCGACCGGCACGTCGTCGCCCAGGGCCAGGGCCACCGCCTCGTGGCGGGACAGGCGTTGACCCTCCGACCACGCCCGCGCGAAGGCTTGGTCGGGCAACCCGGCCCGGGCCGCGGCCAGGGCGGCGTCGTAGGCGGCCTGGTCGGGAACGGCCCGGGCGCAGCGGTTGAGCATGCGGTGGGCGTCGGTGGCGGCCAGCAGCCGGGCGGCTCGGGCGGCCTGGCCCCGGGCCGCGGCCAGGCCCGCCATCGCCTCCAGCGAATCGAGGATCCCGGCCCCGTCACCCACCGACTGGCGCCGGCGGAGGGCGTCGCGGTGGAGACCGTCGGCCTCGGCCATCCGTCCCTCCCGCCGGGCGATGTCGCCCCGGGCCCACAGGGTGAAGGAGACGACGGGCTCGTTGCCCGCCGCTTCGGCCAGCGTGCGGGCCTCGGCCAACCCGGCCAGCGCCGCCGGGTGGTCGCCCGCCAGGCGGTGGACGTCGGCCAGGCCCCACACCCACCACGGGACGAACAGGTGCAGCCCGGCCTGGCGGGAGATGTCGAGGGCCGCCTCGAACCACGCCGCCGCCTCCTCCAGGTCGCCCATGGCCTTGGCCCGGCGGCCGAGGAGCCCGTAAGGCGGGGCCAGGGCATAGGGGGAGCCGAGGCGGCGGCCGATCTCGGCGCTCTCGTCGAGCAGGCGGCCGGCGGCGTCGTAGTCGCCCCGCCGCCAGGCCAGTTCGCCCTGGGCGTTGAGCATCAGCCCCGTCCAGCCGATGTCGCCCAACCGTCGGGCGAGCGTCAGGCCGAGGTCGAGCGATCGTTCGGCCGCGCCGCCGCTGCAGTAGTCGCCCTCCAGCAGGGCGCCCCAGGCCATGCACACCGAGCCCCGCAACTGGTTGCGGGTGTCGTTGGCCCGGCGGGCGACCTCCATGGCCTCCTCGATGAACGCCCGCCCGGCCACCGACGGGCCGCGGTAGAACTCGGCCCAGGCCCGGCTGGCCAGCGAGTACGACAGGCACCAGGAGTCGCCCGCCTCCCGGGCCAGCGCCTCGCTCTCGCCCAGCAGCCGGTGGGCGGCCTCGGCGTCCTGGAGCGACGCCAGCTCTCCCATCATCGACAGGGCCCGGGCCGTCTCCTGGACCGCACCCTCGGCTCGGGCCAGGGCCAGGCACTGGTCGATGGCGGCGATGGTGGCCGCGAAGTCACCCAGGTAGAACGCCATGAACCCGAGTCCCCACAGCACCTTGGCCCGGAGCAACGGCGGGGCATCGGGCCCCACCGCCAGCGCCGCCTCGGCCCAGCGCCTGCCCTCCGGGTAGTAGCCCCGGACGTGCCAGTAGAGGGTGAGGCCACCCGCGATCCGCAGGGCGGCCTCGGCCTCGGGGCCCTCCCGCCGGCAGGCCCAGTCGAGCGCGGCCCGGAGGTTGTCGATCTCGACGTCGAGGCGCCCGAACCACGCCTCCTGATCGGCCCCGATCAGCTCCGGCTCGGCCTGCGCCACCAGGGACACGCACCAGGCCAGGTGGGCGTCGCGGACGGCCGACTCCTCGCCGGACTCCACCAGCCGGTCACCGGCGAAATGGCGGACGGTCTCCAGGTAGCCGTAGCGGCCCCGCTGACCGGTGGTGTGGCTCACCACCAGGGACTTGTTCACCAGCGCGATGAGCAGGTCGAGCACGTCGCCCGGTTCGATGTCGCCGTCCGGGCCGGGGCCGGTGCCGATCCGTTCCGCCGCCTCCAGGGTGAAGCCGCCGGCCAGCACCGACAGCCGTCGCAGCAGCACCCGCTGGCGAGGGGTGAGCAGGTCGTGGCTCCACTCCACCGCCCGCTGGAGCGTCTGGTGGCGGGCCTGCGCCGTCCGGCTCCCCAGGGTGAGGAGGCGGAAGCGGTCGTCGAGGCGGACCGCGATCTGCTGGACGCTGAGGGCGGTGGTGCACGCCGCGGCCAGCTCGATGGCCAGCGGGATGCCGTCGAGGCGGACGCAGATCTGGGCCAGGGCGGCAGCGTCGTCGTCGCCGAAGGTCTGGTCGGCCACCAGCGCCCGGCTGCGGTCGATGAACAGCCGGGGCGCCTCGTACTCCAGCAACGCCTCGATCGACTGTCTCCCACCCCCCTGGAACGCCGAGGCTTCGGGCGTGGAGAGCGACGGCACCCGCCAGAGCACCTCGCCGGGCACGCCGAGCGGCTCCCGGCTGGTGGCGAGCACCCACAGCAGCGGACACGCCCGCAGCAGGGCGTCGACCAGCGTGGCGGCCGCCGCCAGGACGTGCTCGCAGTTGTCGACCACGAGGATCGCCTCCCGCTGGCGGAGATGGTCGACGAGGGTGTCGATCAGGGCTCGGGGCTGCTGCTCCACGACGCCCACGGCAGCGGCCACCGAGCGCGCCACCAGGGCCTCGTCGGTCAGCGGCGCCAGGTCGACGAACCAACTCCCGTCGGCGTGGGTGGCCAGCGAGCGGCCGGCGACCTCGAGGGCGAGGCGGGTCTTGCCCGATCCACCGCTGCCGGTGAGGGTGACCAGCCGGTCGCCCTCCAGCAGCTTGCGGATCTCCTGCAGCTCCCGGTCCCGCCCGACGAAGGTGCTGAGCTGGGCCGGGAGGTTGTTGGGCGGGAGGTCGGCGGCCGACGTCGACCACACCACGTCTCGCGCCGGCTTGGTGCCGTGCACCTCGCGGAGAAGCGACCGGTAGAGCGCCTCGGTCTCCGGGGACGGATCGACGCCCAGCTCCTCGGCGAGGACGTGGCGGCACCACCCATAGGCCCGCAGCGCCTCGGCCCGGTTGCCGGCGGCCCGATGCGCCTCCATGACCAGCACGTGGCTGGCATCGCGATACGGGTCGAGCCCGAGCAGCTCCTGGGCCGCGTCGATGGCGACCGCGGCCTCCCCCAGCTCGATCGACGATCGGACCATGGCGTCGAGCGCCCGCACCCGCAGCCCGGCATGGCGACGCCGGGCGGCGTCGAGCCACTGGCCCTCGGCGCCTGCGATGAACGAGCCGGCGGTTATGGCTCGGACCTTCGCCGCCTCGGCGACGGCCCGGTCGTGGGACCCGGCGGCGAGGAACGCCTCGGCCGCTTCGACCGCCGCCGCCGCCTCCTCCAGGTCGACCACCACGCCCTCGGGCAGGGTGAGGCGGTAGCAACCGAGGCTGTTGGTGAGCAGCTCGGTGGCGGGCAGGCCGGCGGCGGCCAGAAAGGCCCGTACCCGGCTGACGACCACCCGCAGCGCCGCCTCCCACGACGCAGGCAGGGCATCGGGCCACAGGACCTCGGCCAGCTGGTGGCGATCGACGGCGCGTGGCCGCTCGAGCACGAGGACGGCGAACGCCAGCCGGGCCCGGGCCCCGCCCAGGCGTTGCTCGTCGACCACGACGTCATCGACCTCGATCGACATGCGTCCGTTCAGAGAGATCCGCACTCCGGAGCCCCTTCGTACGCCCCATCATCCCGGTTCAGGTGGGGCTTCCATCCTGCCATACGACCGCCGCGGGACGGAATGCGGGCGCGCCGCCACGACCCTTGCGGCACGCGTGGCGGCGCATGCCCTGCCCCGACTCAGCAGCTCCGTCGTGACTGCCGTTGACTCGGGACAGGGCTGCCTGCCGCTCCCGCACAGCCAAGGCTAGGGAGGGGGTGCAACCGGAGTGCAACCCGAACGCAACCGGCGCATTGGACTGCCGCGTTGACCGTGAGCCGCCACACCTGGGAGGATCTACAGGCGCCCCGCTCCGCCTGATCCGCCGTCAGGCGGGCGGGGCGCCTTTTCCACCGGCATCCAGGCGGGAACCGGGAAGCCCGTTGCGTCGTCCAAGACGACATGCACGCCCCCACACGAAGCTCCGCCCGGCGCCGGCTGGCCGCCTCGGGCATCGTCCTGGCGCTCGCATCGGCGGTTGCGCTGGCCGGCTGCTCCGATGCGACACCGATCGAAGAGGTCCGGGCCGGAGGGTCCACACCGGCCCCGGCCACGCCGGGCGCCGGGTCGGGCGGCCCCGGTGGGACCGGTGGGGCCGCCGATGCCCCGGTGTCGACCTCGCCCGGGTCCGGATCGGACGAATCGCCCGGCTCGGGGTCGAGCGGGTCGGACGGGTCGAGCGGGTCGGACGGGGTCGAGCCGGGTGCGCCCGGGTCGATCGACCCTTCGCCCCCCATCGCCGGCGGCACCTCACCGCCGCCGGCCCATGACCCCTTCCCCCCGGTGACGACGGTGCCCGGCGACCGCCGCAACCCCCACGGGTGGGACGACTACTCCGTGGGCGCCGACGGGCGCACCCTCACCTTCCGCTACTACGCGGGCGTCGAACCCTGCTCCGTGTTCGACTCGGTCGTGGCCGACGAGGGACCCGATGCGGTGCGGGTGACGATCTACGAGCACTCCGGGCCCGATGGGGTGGCCTGCATCATGCTGGCGCAGGAGAAGTTCGCAACCGTCACCCTCGACGCACCCCTCGGTGGCCGCACCGTCATCGACGGCTCCTGACCCCGAGGACGATGATCCCGAGGACGATGCGTAGGCCATGATCGGGCGGTGACCGCCAGCCCCGGCGAGGCCGTCCGCCGGGCCCACGAGTGGTTCGAGGTCAACAGCGGGTGGGCGCCACCCGACGCGGAGACCCTGGCCGAGTGGGTCGCCGACGGGGTGTGCCGGTGCCCCGACGAGTGCCTGGTGGCTCCCGACGGGTGGTGTGATCACGGGCTCGCGTCGTGGCACCTGATCCTGGCCGCCCTGGAGCAGGACGACGGCTGAGAAGCCAATCCCCCGGCCGGCCGCGGCGGTCGACACCGGCCGAGGCCGCATACGGGCGCGTCAGGTGGTGCGGCCCGGCCGGCGCGAGCATCATTCCCGGTGATGGACGAAGCGTTGCGGGCGGTGCTGGCGGAGGACAACCTCCTCGTGCGCCAGGGTCTGTGCAGCCTGCTCGCCCTCTCCGGCGCCGTCGACGTGCTGGCCGCCTGCTCGTCGCTGCCCGAGCTCCTCGAAGCGGTGGAGGTCCACCGGCCGGACGTCGTGCTCACCGACATCCGCATGCCCCCCGGGTTCTCGGACGAGGGCATCCAGGCCGCCCGCCTGCTCCGGGACAGCCATCCCGGCCTGGGTGTGGTCGTGATCTCGCAGTTCGCCGACCCGAGCTACGCCATGGCCGTCCTCGGCGACGGGTCGAACGGCCGGGCCTACATCCTCAAGGACCGGGTCCACGACCTCGACCGGCTCCTGCGGGCGATCCGGGCGGTGGTGGCGGGGGGCTCGTTCGTCGACGAGGAGATCGTCGACGCCCTCGTCCGGTCACGGGCCCGGCTGGGCGAGGGCCCCGTCGACGCCCTCACCGACCGGGAGCGGGAGGTGCTGGCCGAGGTGGCCACCGGGGCCAGCAACGCCACCATCGCCGAGTCGCTCGAAGTCTCCGCCCACGCCGTCGAGAAGCACATCAACTCGATCTTCTCCAAGCTCGGGCTGTCGGACGGGCGGGCGGCCAACCGGCGGGTGCAGGCCGTGCTCGTCCACCTGCAGAACCAGCGGCGTGGGACCTGACCCGGGCCGGCCCGACGTCACGGGCGACCCGGCGCGCCTGCGCCGCTTCCTCATCGGCGTGGCCATCCTCGACTGGTCCGCCGTCGTGTTCGTCCTGGTGGTGTGGGCCACGGTGGTGCCGTCGGGCTGGCTTTTGCTCCTGGCGCTGATGGTGATGGCGACCGGCGCGGTGACGCTGGCCGGAGTGGTACCCCTGCGTCGCGGCCGGGCCGGGCTGGAGCCGGCCGTCGCCTGCCTGGCCGTGGCGGAGTGGTCGATCTCCCTCGTCTCCACCACCATCGCCCCCTTCGCCTGGCCCATCCTCGTGTTCGCCGCGCTGGTGCCGGCTGTCGTCGCGGTGCCCTACGTGTCGAAGCGATCGCTGCACCGCTACCTCGGTGTCTCCCTCGCCGTCTCCTGCGCGGTGACCGCCCTCGGCGTGCTCCAGGACGTCACCGGGTTCTCGGCCCGGACCCCGGCGTGGGTGATCGACGCGGTGAGCATCACCTTCGTCCCGGCCATGGCGGCCATGCTGATCATGCTGGCGCTGGCCAACCGGGCCCACCTCCAGAACCTGCTCGAGGCCGCCCTGCAGGCCAACGACGACCTGCGCCGCTCGGAGGAGGCGCTGGCTCACGCGGTCGACGAGCTCCGTGCGTCGCGGGCCCGGGTGGTGGCGGCCACCGACAACGAGCGGCGTCGCATCGCCCGCGACCTGCACGACGGGTCCCAGCAGCGGCTCGCTGCCCTCGGCCTCAACCTGTCCGTCGTGCGGGAGCTGTTGAAGCGGTCGCCGGACGAGGCCGCCGAAGCCCTCGCCCGCCTGCGGGCGTCGGTCACCGAGGCCCAGGCCGACCTCCGCGGCCTCGTCCACGGCATCTACCCCCCGGCCCTCACCGAGCACGGGGTGGTGATGGCCCTCGGCTCGGCCACGTCCTACGGTCCCAACGTCGTCCGCCTGGTGGCGGAGGACGTGGGGCGCCACCCGCCCGACATCGAGGCCGCCGTCTACTTCTGCTGCTCGGAGGCCCTGCAGAACGCGGCCAAGCACGCGGGACCGGAGGCGGCCGTCCGGGTGACGCTCTCGGTGTCGGAGCCGGGGTGGCTGTGTTTCGAGGTGCAGGACGACGGGCCTGGCTTCGACCCGGCCACCGCCCGGGGCGGCGGCGGCTTCGTCAGCATGCGGGACCGGGCGGGGGCGCTGGGCGGGGAGCTGGAGGTGACCAGCGCCCCGGGGGCAGGCACCGTGGTGCGCGGCCGGGTGCCGACCACGGCGGGTGCGGGTGCGATGGCGACGGGGCCCGATGCGGCGGCGGGAGCCGACGCCGCGGTCACCCGACTGCCCGTCTGACCCGGCCGCCCCGACCCCCGGGGTAAGGGTAGCCGTAGGGCAGCCAGCGCCACGAAGGAATGCGGTCAGCACCATTGAGGGAAAAGGCGAAATCCACGATTCTGCTCCTTGTAAAGGACCTCACGAAAACGAGGGGTTCACACCTCACCAAATGAGATCAAGGAGAAAAATCGAAATGAACAAGTCCAGCAACTTCAAGCGTGCATCCCGTCTCGGCTTCGCGGCTGCTGCTCTGGCCGCCGGCACCATGCTCGGCAGCGACGTCCTTCCCGCCCATGCCGGTCCCGTCCTCTGCAGTCCCTCCCCCAAGCCCGCCTTCTCGGTCGACGACGCGTCGGACTACGAGGTCAACGGTTCCGTCAAGGTCACCGTCCGCCTGTCCCGACCGGCCTGCACCTCGGTGAAGGTCCACCTGGCCACGGAACCCGACATGCCGATCACCGCGCTGGACGGCGCCGACTACACCTCCACCTCGGTGGACGTGATCATCCCGGCCAAGGCGACCTCGGCATCGGTGTCGATCCCCTTGATCGGCGGCAGCCCCAACGAGTTGACGGAGTACTTCCGGGTGCGGCTCTCCAACCCGGTGGGCGGGACGATCCTCCGTGGACTGGGCAAGGTGTACATCTTCGAGGGACCGGTCCAGCCCGGCTAAGCGCTGTCACGAAGGGCCGGTCGGAGAGACAATGAGGTCTCTCCGACCGGCGTTTCGGCGCGTCCCGCCAGCGTGTCCATATCGTGGTCTAGGACGTGAGAGTGGCCGTGTACCGGGCGTCGTAGGTGAGGGTCAGGAGGCCGTTGACACGGTCGGCGTGGATCTCGTCCTGGATCTTCACGCTCAGCCGGCGGACGGGGTCGAACCACAGGGTCGTGCGTTGGGTGACCACCTCGTTGCCGGGGCGGCTCCTCCGGGAGAAGCTCACCACCGAGGTCTCCACCGGCGCCCCGGCCACGACCAGCGTCTCGGCCCCGACCACCCGGGCCTCCCAGTCGTCGACCCGGACGATCGACCCGCCCGGCGACCGGGCGGTGCTCGCACCCGAGCGGGCGGTACCCGGGACCAGGGGAGCCGGCACCTGGCCCATGGGCGGGTCGAAGGACACCTCGCTCGACTCGGTGATGAGGCCGAAAGTGATGGAGCCACCCTCGTTCGCCAGGGAGACGCCGCCCGCCCCGTACGTGGCGACATCTCGTTCCTCGTGCTGCGAGGAGTAGGTGTAGTCGAGCACCGCCTGGTCGGCACCCAACCCGGCGGCCCCGTGCACGACGAGGGTCAGTTGCGGCTCGAACGCCCGGCTGCCCACGATGGAGGCGCTCTCGGTGCCGACGACCGAGAACGTGTAGCGGCCGGGCGCGGGCGGTCGCAGCGGCTCCGGCGGCGGGGTCGGGGGCGGCTCATCGGCAACCGCGGTCGTCGACGTCGGCGGGAGGGTGGTGGAGCTCGACGTGGTCGTGGCCGCGGCCCGCGACTCCGACGTGGTGGGCGGCGTCCCAGTCGGTCCCGCAGCCGCGGTCGGTCCCGGGGCGACGGACGTGTCGGCGACGAACTCCCCGCCCGTCGAGAACTCCGGCCCCCGTCGCGAGCGCACGACCTCCCCCACCACCAGCCCGTTCACCACCAGCAGGACCACCACGGCCGCCGCCAGGGCGACGACGGCGCCCCTCGGTGGTCTCCGACCGCCGGTCCCCATCGGGTCCTCGCCTCCTCCGTCCGGACGCAGACTCTATTGGGGTCGTCGCCATGTCCAGTTGGAGTCCTGCCAACGCCGCCACCAGAGCCGGCGTCACCAGGACGGCGGGAGCTGTTGGTATTCCGTTAAGAAGTGACCACGTCGTGGGCCGCCGGGTTTCTAATGGTCGTATGGGACGAACCTCCGGTCAGGCGTCGGATCGCCGGCTGGTGGCGTCCGCTCTGGGATCCCTGTTGGCGATCGCCACCGCCGGCGTGCTGGTGTCGGCCCGAGGCACCATCGACAACACCAACGTCGCCCTCATCCTGGTGGTGGTCGTGGTGGCGGCCGCGGCCGGCGGCGGGCGCATGGCGGGCGCGGTGACCGCCGTCGTGGCCACCATGGCATTCGACTTCTTCCACACCGAGCCGTACCTCTCGCTCCACATCGAATCGGCCGACGACCTCGAGACCACGCTGCTGCTGCTGGTCATCGGGCTGCTGGTGGGCCAGCTGGCCCTCGTCGGCTGGCGCCGCAGGGAGGCCGCGACCGAGGGCAGGGGTGAGGTGGAGCGCCTGTACCGGGTGGCCGAGCAGGCGGCCGAAGGCGGCGCCACGGAGGACATCACCACGGCCGTCCGGGCCGAGATCAGCGATCTCCTGACGCTCGCCGACTGCAGCTACCGGCCGGGCCCCCTGCCGGAGCTCCCTGCACTCTCGCCGCGCGGTTGGGTGGACGTGGGCCGGGTGCACCGGTCCACCGACGACGGGCCCCTGCTCCCGGAGTCCGGCTTCGCGATCCCGATGCGCAGCCGAGGCAACATCGTCGGCCACCTGGTCTGCATGCCCGCGGCCGGTACGGGCGTCTCGTTCGAGCGTCGGCGGGTCGCGGTCGCCCTGGCGGACTGCCTGGCCATGGTGATCGCGGTGGACGGGGCCCCGGCCCCGGCCGGATCGCGACCGAGCGGCCCCACACCGGCGCCTGCCGACCGGTAGACGCCCGGTCCCGCCCCCCTTTCCCTCGAACTGGTGACGGTCACCGGGGCCTGGCCCGGTTGAGTGTCACCGGTTCGCAGGAGGAGGGTGGCCGGCATCAGGTTCCGGGTCCGTCCGCCGTTTGGGGGTCGGCGGGCTCGAACCGGAAGCCGATGCCCGGCTCGGTGATGAAGTACCTGGGGTGGGGAGGGTCGGGCTCCAGCTTGTGGCGGATCTGGGTCATGAACACCCGCAGGTAGTTCGTCTCCTTGCCGTAGGTCGGGCCCCAGACCTCCCGGAGCAGCTGTTCGTAGGTCACCATCCGGCGGGCGTTGCGGACCAGCACCTCGACGATGTGCCATTGCGTGGGCGTGAGGCGCACCACGGTTGCGTTGCGCCGGGCCTGGCGGGCCGGGAAGTCGATGGTGAAGTCGGGCGTGGTGACCACCGCCTGGCCCTCGGGCAGCACCGTCCGGCGCACGGCGGCCCGCAGCCGGGCGAACAGCTCGTCCATGCCGAAGGGCTTCGTCAGGAAGTCGTCGGCCCCGAGGTCGAGGGCCTCGACCTTGACCGCCTCGCTCCCTCGCCCCGACAGGACCACGATCGGAACCGCGCTCCATCCCCGCAGGCCGCGGACGACGTCGAGGCCGTCCATGTTGGGCAGGCCGAGGTCGAGGATGACGGCGTCGGGATGACGGCGGGCGGCCAGCTGCAGGGCCTGCTCCCCGGAGCCGGCCAGGTCGACCTCGTACCCGCGCGCCCGCAGGTTGATCTCGAGGGTCCGCCGGATGCGAGGATCGTCGTCGACCACGAGGATGCGGCTCACGTGCCTTCCCCCCCTCCGGTCCCCGCCTGGTCCGGCCCCTGATCGGGCGACTGGTCGGGCGACTCGGCCACCGGCAGGGTGATCACCATGGTCGTCCCCCCGCCGGGAGTGTCCTCCACCGCCACCTCGGCGCCCATGGCGTCGACGAAGCCCTTGGTGACGGCCAGGCCCAGGCCGATTCCGTCGTGGCTGGCGCGCCCACCGTCGCCCAGGCGCTGGAAGGGACGGAAGACGTTCTCCCGCTGGTCGGGCGGGATGCCGGCCCCCCGGTCGACCACGTTGACATCGATCGCCCCGCCCACGGCACACGCCTGCACCCGCACGGTCGAGCCCTCGGGAGTCCACCCGACGGCGTTGGCGATCACGTTGGCCAGCGCCCGCTCCAACAGGGCCCGGTCGGCCCGGGCCGGCGGCAGGCTGTCGGGGATCAGGACGTCGACCGCCGCCGGGTCGGTGCCCAGCGACGCCAGGGCGGCGTAGACGACCTCGTCGATGGCCACCGCCTCCAGGCGGACGCCCAGCATCCCCGACTGCAGGCGGGTCATGTCGAGCAGGTTGGACACCAGGTCGCCCAGCCGGTCGACCTCCTCGTCGATCGTCTTGCAGAACGACAGCACGGTCTCCCGGGGCCACTCGACATCGTCGCTGAGCATGCTGGTGGCGGCCGCCTTGATGTTGGCCAGCGGCCCCCGCAGGTCGTGGGACACGGCGGCCAGGATGGCGTCGCGCACGTCGTTGGCCTGGGTGAGCCCGGCCGCCGCCGCGGCCTCCGTCTGGAGGCGGAGGGTGGACTGGGCCAGCCGCAGGTGGGACACGAACGCCCCCAGGAGCCGGCGGTCCTCGGCGGCCAGCGGCGGGCCGGTGATCACCAGCATCGACCCCCCGCTCAGCTCGGACGAGTAGGTGGCGCCGTCGGGTGTCGTCGGTACCGGCTCACCGGCGGCCGCCTCGGTGCGCCAGCCTTCGGCCGTCGGTGCCAGCACGGCTGCGGCCTCGATGTGCAACGCGGTGGTCAACTCCCGCACCAGGCGGTGGAGGGCCTCCCGGTCGAGGACGGCGGTGCCCGAGGCGAGGGAGGCCAGGGTCTCCGCCTCGGCCCGTCCCCGGACCAGTTCGTCGCGGCCGCGGGCCAGCCGGTCGACCAGGGCGCTGACCAGGGCGGCCACGGCCACGAACACCACCAGGGCGACCGCGTCGCTGGCCAGCGCCACGCGGAAGCTGTCCCTCGGCGGCAGGTAGAACCAGTTGGCGAAGAGGACGCCGACCACCGCCGCCACCAGCGCCGGCCGCGTCCCCCCGAGCAGGGCCACGCCGACGGGGACCAGCAGGAGGAGCAGCAGGAGGCTCGGGACGCCGACCGCGTCCCGCAGGGCGAGGAGCCCGACGGCCACCGCGGGTACCCCCAGGAGGGCCAGGACCCAGGCCAGCACGCTCGAGCGGTGCGGGTGCAACCCCGGGGGCGCCGGGCGCCGCGGCCCCGACCCCGATCGCGACTCGGGGGCCGTACCGGCCGGGGCCTCGGACGATATGACGTGCACGTCGATGGGCCCCGCGGCCGCCGCCTTGATGACCCGGTTGATCACCGAGCCCCGGGTCAGCTCGGCCCACCGGGACTGCTGCGACGAGCCCATCAGCAGCTGGGTCGCGTTCTCGGCGATGGCGAAGCGCACCAGGGCGTCGGCGACGTCGGCGCCGGTGATCTCGACGAAGCGCCCGCCCAGCTCCTCCAGCAGCTCTCGCCGGTGCTCCAGCAGCTCCTGGTCGGGCCCGGCCAGCCCGTCGGCCCGGAGCACGTGCACCCCCACCAGCTCGGCGTGGGAGCGGGCGGCCAGGCGGGCCCCCCGCCGCACCAGGCGATCGCCACCCGGCGCGCCGGTGAGCGCCACCACGACCCGCTCGCGCGTCTCCCACGGCTCCGTCAGGCCGTGCCGCCGCCGGTAGTCGTGCAGCCCCTCGTCCACCCGGTCGGCGACCCACAGGAGGGCCAGCTCGCGGAGGGCGCCGAGGTTCCCGACCCGGAAGTAGTGCCCGAGGGCGGCGTCCACCTTCTCCGCGGCGTAGATGTGGCCGTGGGCCATCCGCCGCCGCAGGGCCTCGGGAGTCATGTCGACCAGCTCGACCTGGTCGGCCGCCCGGACCACGCCGTCGGGGACCGTCTCCCGCTGGGTGACACCGGTGATGCGCTCGACCACGTCGTTGAGGGATTCGAGGTGCTGGATGTTGACCGTCGAGATCACGTCGACGCCGGCGGCCAGCAGCTCCTCGACGTCCTGCCAGCGCTTCTCGTGGCGGCTTCCGGGGATGTTGGTGTGGGCCAGCTCGTCGACCAGGGCCACCCGGGGGGCCCGCTGGAGGACGGCGTCGAGGTCCATCTCCTCGAAGTCCTGGCCCCGGTACGGCAGCGACCGCCGGGGGATCACCTCGAGGTCGTGGAGCTGGGCCGCCGTGGCCTCCCGGCCGTGCGTCTCCACGAAGGCGACCACCACGTCGGTACCGCGGCCCTTCCGCCGCCAGCCCTCGTTGAGCATGGCGTAGGTCTTGCCGACGCCGGGAGCGGCGCCCATGTAGATCCGCAGCTGGCCCCTGCTCACGGCAGCGTGCTCACAGTCAGGTGATCTCGTCGAGCTCCAGGTTGAGTGTCAGGACGTTCACCCCATTCTCACCCAGGAACCCCCACGGACGGGACTGGGTGTGCTCGTCGACGAGACGGAGCACGGTCTCGATCGCGACTCCCCGGGCTCCGGCCACCCGGGGCGCCTGGAGCCGGGCGTAGGCCACCGAGATCTGGGGGTCGAGGCCCGAGGCCGAGGCGGTGACCGCATCCACCGGCACCCCGGCGTCGGCCGCCAGGCCGTTCTCCTCCCGCACCGCGGCCACCCGGGCGGCCACCGCGTCGAGCAGATCGGGGTTCGACGGCCCGAGGTTGGAGCCGGCGCTGGCCAAGGGGTCGTATCCGTCCCCGGCAGCCGACGGCCGGGGATGGAAGTACGTCGGCTCGGCGAAGGCCTGGCCCAGCAACGACGACCCCACCGGCCGCCCGTCCCGCCGCAGAAGCGACCCCTCGGCCCGATCGTGGAAGAGCGCCTGGCCGACCCCCGTGACCGCCAGGGGATACAGGATCCCCAGGAGCACGGTCAGCAGGGCGGTGACCCGCAGGCCGGTGAGCAGCTGACGAGTCAACGATCTGGACATCGCTCAGACCCCCATGGCGGCGACGGCGACGTCGATGGCCTTGATCCCGACGAAGGGGGCGACGAGGCCGCCAAGGCCATAGACGAGCAGGTTGCGGCGCAGGACGGCCGCCGCGCTCAGGGCCCGGAACTTCACGCCCCGCAGGGCGAGGGGGATCAGGGCCACGATCACCAGGGCGTTGAAGATGACGGCGCTGAGGATGGCCGAGTGGGCGTTGTCGAGGGCCATGATGTTGAGGCTGTCGAGGGCCGGGAACACGCCCCCGAACATCGCCGGGATGATGGCGAAGTACTTGGCCACGTCGTTGGCGATGGAGAACGTGGTGAGCGAGCCCCGGGTGATGAGCAGCTGCTTGCCGATCTCGACGATCTCGATGAGCTTGGTGGGGTTCGAGTCGAGGTCGACCATGTTCCCGGCTTCCTTGGCCGCCTGGGTGCCGGTGTTCATGGCCACACCGACGTCGGCCTGGGCCAGAGCGGGGGCGTCGTTCGTTCCGTCGCCGGTCATGGCCACCAGGAAGCCGCCCGCCTGCTCCCGCTTGATGAGGTCCATCTTGTCCTCGGGCGTGGCCTCGGCCAGGAAGTCGTCGACCCCGGCCTCGGCCGCTATGGCGGCGGCGGTGAGGGGGTTGTCGCCGGTGATCATCACCGTGCGGATGCCCATCCGACGAAGCTCTTCGAAGCGGGCCGCGATGCCCTCCTTGACCACGTCCTTGAGGTGGACGACGCCCAGGACGTCAGGCCCCTCGGCGACCGCCAGGGGCGTCCCCCCGGCGTTGGCGACCCGGCCGACGATGGGCTCGAGCTCGGGGGGGACGGCTCCTCCCTGGGCCACGACCCAGCGCGTGACCGAATCGGTGGCGCCCTTGCGGATCGAGCGGCCGCCGACGTCGATCCCGCTCATACGGGTCTGGGCGGTGAAGGCCACCAGCTCGGCGCCGTCAAGGGCGCGCTGGCGGATGTCGAACCGCTTCTTGGCCAGGACGACGATGGACCGACCCTCGGGCGTCTCGTCGGCCAGGCTGGAGAGCTGGGCGGCGTCGGCCAGGGCCTGCTCGGTGACGCCCGGCAGGGGGATGAACTCGGCCGCTTGGCGGTTGCCGAGGGTGATCGTCCCGGTCTTGTCGAGGAGGAGGGTGCTGCAGTCGCCGGCCGCCTCCACCGCTCGGCCCGACATGGCGAGGACGTTGCGCTGCACCAGCCGGTCCATCCCCGCGATGCCGATGGCGGACAGGAGGGCGCCGATGGTGGTCGGGATGAGGCACACCAGCAGGGCCACCAGCACGACGATCGACTGCTCGGCGCCGGAGTAGACGGCGAACGGCTGGAGGGTCACGACCGCCAGCAGGAAGATGATCGTGAGGCCGGCGAGGAGGATGTTGAGGGCGATCTCGTTGGGCGTCTTCTGCCGGCTGGCGCCTTCGACGAGCGCGATCATCCGGTCGAGGAACGTCTCGCCCGGCTTCGAGGTGATCCGCACGAGGATGCGGTCGGAGAGCACCCGGGTGCCGCCCGTCACCGCCGAGCGGTCGCCGCCCGACTCCCGGATCACCGGGGCCGACTCGCCGGTGATGGCCGACTCGTCCACCGAGGCGATGCCCTCGACCACTTCGCCGTCGCCGGGGATGACCTGGCCGGCCACGACCTCGCACAGGTCACCCACCACCAGCAGGCTGGAGGGCTTCTCGACGATGCCGCCTCCTTCACCATTGGCGGGGGTGCTGACCCGGGCCGTCGTCTCCGACCGGGTCTTGCGCAGGGTCTCGGCCTGGGCCTTGCCCCGGCCCTCGGCCATGGCCTCGGCGAAGTTGGCGAACAGCACGGTGAACCACAACCAGGCGCTGATCAGGGCGGCGAAGCCGTCGGTGTCGCGCACGGCCAGCACGGTGGTGACGACGCTGCCGACCTCGACCACGAACATGACCGGGTTGCGGGCCATCCGGCGGGGATCGAGCTTGACGAAGCTGTCGCGTGCGGCGCGGCGAAGGATGGCCCGGTCGAGGAGCGAGCTCGACCGGCGCTTCCCGACCGGTCCTGTGGGGGGCGTGGGGGGCGTGGGGGGTGGGGCGGTGGCGGTGGCCGCGGGGGTGTTCGTCACCGGGGGCTCCGACGGAACGGTCACGAGAGGTTCCCGACCAGGTGCTCGACCGCGGGGCCGAGGGCGATGACGGGGAAGTAGGTCAGGCCGACCACGATCACGACCACGACGGTGAGCAGGCCGGCGAACAGCGGTGTGCCCGTGGGGAAGGTGCCGGCCGACACCGGGACCGCCTGCTTGCGACCCAACGAGCCGGCGATGGCCAGCACCGGGATCATGAGGAAGAAACGGCCGACCAACATGCAGATCCCGAGCGTGGTGTTGAACCAGTCGGTGTTGGCGCTGAGCCCGGCGAAGGCGGAGCCGTTGTTGTTGCCGGCCGAGGTGAAGGCGTAGGTCATCTCGGTGAGGCCGTGGGGCCCGTCGTTGGCCAGCGAGCCGAGCGCGGTCCGCAGGACGACGGAGACGCCGGCGAGGCCCAGGACGACCACCGGGACGAACAGGATGTAGAGCACCACCAGCTTCATCTCGGAGGCCTGGATCTTCTTGCCCAGGTACTCGGGCGTGCGCCCCACCATGAGCCCGGCGATGAACACGGCCAGGAGGGCGAAGACGAGCATCCCGTACAGCCCCGAGCCGCTGCCGCCGGGGCTGACCTCGCCCAGCATCATGTTCACGAGGGGGACGGCACCTCCGACCGGCGTGTAGCTGTCGTGCATGGAGTTGACCGCGCCGGTGGAGGTGCCGGTGGTGGACGCCGCGAACAGGCCGGACGCGGCGGGCCCGAAGCGGGTCTCCTTGCCCTCCATGTTCCCGCCCGACTGGGTGGCGGTGACCTCGGCGTCGGCGCCGATCGCAGTCAACTTGGGATTGCCGGCGGCCTCCATGGGCATGGCCACGAGGGCGGCCACCAGCCACAGGGCCGTCATCGCCCCGAGGACGACGTAGCCCTGGCGCCGGTCCGCGGCCAGGATCCCGTACATCCAGGGGAAGGCGAAGGGAAGGGCGAGGATCAGCCACAGCTGGAGCATGTTGGTGATGGGATTGGGGTTCTCGAAGGGGTGGGCCGAGTTGGCGTTGTAGGGGCCGCCCCCGTTCTGCCCGAGCTCCTTGATCACCTCCTGGCTGGCGATGGGTCCGCCGGTGATCGCCTGCTCGCCGCCTTCGACGGTGACGACGGTCCGGGCTCCGTGGAAGTTCTGGATCACGCCCTGGCTCACGAGGACCAGGGCGCCCACGAAGGCGATCGGGAGGAGGACGCGTATGCAGAAACGGACCATGTCGACCCAGAAGTTGCCGATCGTGTCGGTCCGGCGCCGGGTGAGGCCCCGGATGAGGGCGATGGCGACGGCCGCGCCGCAGGCGGCGGACACGAAGTTGTGGAAGGCCAGGCCCGCCATCTGGGTGAGGTGCGACATCGTCACCTCGCCCGAGTACGCCTGCCAGTTGGTGTTGGTGACGAAGCTTACGGCGGTGTTGAACGCCAGCGCGGGCGACACGGCGGCGAGGTTGTCCGGATTGAGGGGAAGGTGGTTCTGGAGGCGGAGCTGGGCGTAGAGGACGAGCAGCGAGGCCAGGCCGAAGGCGAGCAGGGAGAGGGCGTAGACCGTCCAGGGCTGCTCCCGGTCGGGGTCGATCCCGCCGGCCCGGTAGATCAGCCGCTCGACGGGCCCGAACACGCGGTCGCCGGGAGCCTTGCCCTTGCCGAACACCTTGGCCAGGTACCGGCCGAGGAGTGGTGTGGAGATGGCCAGCAGGGCGACGAGGAAGGCCAGCTGGGCCCAGGCGGCCGCGGTCATCAGAGTTTCTCGGGGGCGACGAGGGCGTACACCAGGTACCCGGTCAGGAGGACGGCCAAGAGGAGGGCGGCCAGGTTGTCGTAGCTCCTCACGCCGCCACCCCACCCTCGGCGTCGGCGTCCGGCGACCGGGGGGCCTCGGGGGCCACGAACGACGTGAGCCCGGGAAGGCCGACGATGCGCTCGCAGAGGCTCACGAGTCCCACCGCCAGCGCGAAGAACCCCAGGACCAGGGCCACGAAGATCACGTCTGCCATGCCGCCACTTTCGGCCCCGTCGCCCCCCGCGACAAGGGCCTTGCGGGCTTCTTAGCGGCTTCGGCCCCTGTCTTAGCAGCCCCTTAGCGGCCCACGACCTGCACGCCCGGCTGGGCGGTGATCAGCGTGCAGAGGGGTGGGCGCCGGCGGGGCGGCGTCAGCCATTCGATCGGCGGAAGCGACGAGCTGGCACGACCACCTCACGCTGGTTATAGTTCACCAGTCGATGTACTGTGGGAGCCGTGCCGATCGCCGTCGCATCCGACCTCGACACCCTCGGACGGGTCGGAGCCGCCCTCGCCGACACCACCCGGCGGCGCATCCTCGTCCGGCTGCTCGACGGGCCCGCGTACCCGGCCGAGCTGGCCGACACGCTGGGCACGAGCCGCTCCAACGTCTCCAACCACCTGGCGTGCCTTCGCGGGTGCGGCCTGGTATCCACCCTGCGGGAAGGGCGCCAGGTCCGATACGAGCTGTCGGACCCGCGCCTGGCGGGCGCACTGCGCTCGCTGGCCCGGATCACCCTTCCTGCCGACGCGTGCTCCGACCACCTCGAGCCCAGCCCGTGACGACGGTCCGGTTGCAGAACCCCGAGACCCGGCAGGCGGCGGTGCGGAGGTCGCGTGTGCTCAACCGACTGACCATCGGCTGGAACGCTGCCGAGGGCCTCCTCGCCGTGACCGCCGGCGCCATCGCCGGCTCGGTGAGCCTCGTGGGCTTCGGATTGGACTCCGGTATCGAGGTCTCGGCGGCGATGATCCTGACGTGGCGACTGCGGAAGGAGATTGGCGATGGTTGCATGGCCGACTTCGACCGTCGGGCCACCCGGCTGATCGCCCTGTCGTTCGCCGCGCTCGCCGCCTACGTGGCCGTGGAGAGCGTCCGCGCCCTCGTGGGCCACACCGCGCCGGAGACGAGCGCGGTCGGCATCGCGCTGGCCACGCTGTCCCTGATGGTCATGCCCCTTCTGGCCCGGGCCAAGCGCCGCCTGGCGCCGATCCTCGGTTCTCGGGCGGCAGCGTCCGAAGCCGACCAGACCCGCCTGTGCGCCGTTCTTTCGGGGGTGCTCCTCGTTGGCCTCGGCCTCAACGCCGCGCTCGGCTGGTGGTGGGCGGACCCGGCCGCAGGCGTCGTCATCGCCGCACTCGCGGGCGTGGAGGCGGTCAGGACCTGGCGGGCGGAGGCGCTCGCCGACACCTGCTGCGGCTGAGCCGGCCGCCTCGGGCCGGGCCGCGCGACCGGGGGGTGCCGGCCGAACCGGCTAGGTGGTGGACACCATTGACCCCGAGGCCTTCCCGCCGTAGGTTTCCCGATAGGGCCGGCGTCGGAGCGGGCCAGGCTGGAGGACAGGCATGAGCAGCAATTCCCTGCGCCGTTTCGTCGCGGCCGGCGGCGTGCTCGCCGTCGCGCTGGCGGGCGTGGCGTGCGGTGACGACGACGACGACGGGCCGAAGACGGTCACCGCCGCCGACTACAAGTTCGAGGACCTGCCCGAGACCGTGAAGTCCGGCACCCAGCTGAGCCTGGAGAACGACTCGGACAAGGAACTGCACGAGATGGTCGCCTTCCGCCTCAAGGACACCGAGAAGCGCCCGGTCGCTGACCTCGCCAAGCTGTCGGAAGCCGAGTTCGACGGACTGGCCGCGACACCCGGTCCGCCGGCCATGGTGCTGCTGCGGGCGCCCGGAGACGCGGAGCAGATCAACGCGGTGGGGGACGGAACGCTGACGGAGACGGGCCGCTACATGGTCGTCTGCTTCATCCCGACCGGCGCCGACCCGGCGGCCTACCTCGCCGCGTCCCAGACGGAGACCGAAGGCCCGCCCGACGTCGCCGGCGGCCCCCCGCACATCGTCAACGGCATGTTCGGGGAGATCACGGTCGAGTGATCACCGCCGGCTGCACGTCAGGAGGACGGGGGGCATGATCAGTTGGGCGCGCCCGCTCAGAATCGGTGCGCCGCTCCGTCTGCATTGGCATGAAGCTCACCGTTCAGACGTTCCTGACCCTCGACGGCGTGATGCAGGCCCCCGGGGGACCTGAGGAAGATCCCAGCGACGCCTTCACCCACGGCGGCTGGCAGGCCCCGTTCGACGACCCGGCCGTCGGCGAGTTCGTCACCGAGCTCAACCGCCACGTCGGCGCGTTCCTGTTCGGTCGCAGGACGTTCGAGATCTTCCGTCGCTACTGGCCCGATCAGACCGACCCCACCAACCCCATCGCCACGGCGATCAACTCGCTACCCAAGTATGTCGTGTCGAACTCGCTCGGCGAGGCCGATGCCGTGTGGCGCGGCGAGCACCCCGACACCGCTCGCCTCGTGACCGGCGACGTCGTTGCCGCGGTGCAGGCGCTCAAGGACGAACCCGGCGACGAGCTGCAGGTCTGGGGAAGCGGCAAACTGCTGCAGACGCTGTTGCAGCACGAGCTCGTCGACCGCTTCCGCCTGATGACGTTTCCGCTGGTGCTCGGCTCCGGTCGCCGCCTGTTCGACGAGGGCGGCCTCCCGGCGACGATGCGCCCCGTCGACCTCACCATCACCGATCTCGGCATCGTCATCGGCACCTACGAACCAGCCGGTCCGGTTCGCCACGGCGAGATGTAGCCGGCCGAGTCACGCCCGACGGTAGGTGAGGTGGGTGACGAAGGGCGTGTGGCGGGCGGAGACGACCTCGAAGTCGACGCGCGGGATGCCGTCGAAGATGCGCGAGCCGCTCCCCACGCCGGCGGTGAACGGGGCGACGTGCAGCCGGAGCTCATCGACGAGCCCAGCCGCGAGGTACTCGTTGAGTGTCGTGGCGCCGCCGGCGATCGAGATGTTGCCCGAACCGGCGGCATCGCGCGCCTGCGCCATCGCGGACGTGATGCCATCGGTGACGAAGTGGAACGTGGTGCCGCCCCTCATCGGCAACGGCTCGCGCCCGTAGTGGGTGAGCACGAAGACCGGCGCGTGGTACGGCGGGTCCTCGCCCCACCAGCCCTTCCAGTCCAGGTCCCACGCCCCGCGCCCGGGGGCGAACATGTTGCGGCCCATGACGTAGGCGTCCGCTGCCGTGATGCCGGCGACCTCGGCCTTGTTCTCGGCGGCGTGTTCGAACTGCCAGGCGTGGACGCGGCCGTCGTCGAAGTCGCCGAAGGGTGCCTCGAGGCGCTGATCCGGGCCCGCGCCGTACCCGTCGAGTGTGACGGAGATGTCAGCAGTCACGATTCCCATGGGACGTGCTCCTTCGGGATGGAGGTCCGCTCGCCAGAAGAGAACCTAGGGCTGGAACATTGCGAGGAGCCTGCACGCGCGAGGCTTCGGGGACGATGGCGACGTTCGCGTTCATCCACGGCGGCGGAGACGTCGGCTGGTACTGGCACCTCGTCGAGAAGGAGCTGCGGGCCCGGGGGCACGAGACCGTTGCACCCGATCTGCCGTGCGACGACGCCTCGGCCACGCTGTCCGACTACGCCGACGCCGTGGTTCGAGCCGACGCCGTGGTTCGAGCCGTCGACGGTCGGCGCGACCTGGTCGTCGTCGCCCAGTCGTACGGCGGCTTCACGGCACCGCTGGTCGCCGACCGCCTGCCGGTCGATGCGCTCGTGCTGGTCACGGCCATGATCCCTTCTCCCGGGGAGAAGCCCGCCGACTGGTGGATCAACACCGGCCATGGCGACGCCGTTCGGGAGCAGGCCGAGCGCGACGGCGGCGTCACCGGCAACGACGACCCGTTCGTCGCGTTCTACCACGACGTGCCCCGCGCCCTCGCCGAGGAGGCGATGAGCAAGGAGCGGGGTGAGTCGGAGGCGGCCTACAACACCCCGTGGCCGCTGGACGAGTGGCCGGCGGTGCCGACGAGGTTCGTGCTGTGCACGCAGGACCGGTTCTTGCCAGAGGCGTTCATGCGTCGCGTGGTCGCCGAACGTCTCGGCGTCGTTCCCGACGAGATCGAGGCCGGGCATTGCGTCGCTCTCAGCCGGCCTCGCCAGCTGGCGGACCTCCTGGTCGGCGATGGCGGTGCTACCCGATCCGTACGCCGACCCCGATGATCGTCGAGGTGGGCGATGGAGTACCACGGCGCGGTGTAGCCCATGAATGGCGAAGGTGATCCCGTTGGCGTTGAGGTAGGCCGCGTCGGCGGTCGTCCCGCCCCTCGAAGACATCGCCGAACGGGACCGGGCCGGCGGGCCCGATGACCGTGGTGTCGGGCGGCACCTCGGTCATGGGCAGCCGCCGCCGGGCCGCGGCGATCGCGTCGCCCTCGCGGGTGTGCGCCTTCTCGCGCGTGCGCAGCTCGAGGAGCTGTCGCTCGAAGCCGTCGTGGTCGGTGACGTTCGGGGCCGGCGTGGTCATGGTTTCCCCTTTCCGGTTCGGCGCTTACCATCGCTACCACGGCGGCAGGAACGACGGATAGGACGTCCGGCGAGGCGAGAACTCATCGCCAGGTCCATCTGTCTGACGCAGGGCCGAATCGCTAGACTGAGGCTCGATGACGTGGACGATCCGTCGATCGGAGACCTGCCTGCGACTCGCCGTCGCCGCGGTGACGGTCCTGCTCCTGGTCGCATGCGGTGGCGGCGACGGGACTGACACAGCCACCAATGGCTCCCAGGACTCGGCCCCGACGAGCTCGGGACCCGATGGCCCCAATGCGGCCGGAGACGAGTGCCTCGTTACCCTCGAAGAGGTCGCCGCCGCACTCCCCGCCGGCACCAATCCCGAGGTGGTCGATCTGGGATTCGAGCTCCCGGACTCGAGCATCTGCGGCTTCCGCTGGGAGAAGTTCAAGCAGGGCACCCTCCAGGTGACGAGCTACCCCGGCACTTCGGCCTCGGTGGAGGCCGCCAACCCGAAGCGGGCCGACGCCGTCGACGTGCCCGGCCTCGGGGATCGGGCCTATGCCACAGGTGGTGAGCGCAGCGTCTCACTGACGGCGTTCAAAGGCGACAGCGCGGTGATCGTCGACATCACGCAGTTCCCGCCGGCCCAGAACATCGCGCCCCGCATCGAGGAGTGGAAGGGCGACGCGCTCACGGCCGCCAAGCAACTCGCAACCGCGGCCCTCGGCCGTCTCTGAGGCACCGAGGCGCTCGCGGGTTCGCCATGTACTCGCCATGTTGTCGGCGCAGCAGTCCATCAATTTGGTGCGCGGCGGCCACCTGGTTGGAGGTCCTCAGCAGCCAAGCGAGCTTTTCGTGTTCGCTCTCACGATCGGTTCGGGTGGGGTAGCGAGCCTTAAGCGGAGTGTTACCGGGGGCACCTTCCACGGCCCGCGGCACCCACGACGGCCAAGGGGAATCGGCACCGTGTGGTCACTCCCGCGGCCAGCCGGGATCGGCGACCATGTCGCTCGCCCACGGGGCCGATTCCGCAGCTGTGTCAAAGCCGTGGGTCGACGGGTTCGCTCTCGAGGGCGAGGACGCCGAAGACGCACTCGTGCACCCGGTAGAGCGGCTCGCCGGCAACGAAGCGTTCGAGGGCTTCGATGCCCAGGGCGAACTCGCGCAGGGCCAGTGAGCGCTTGTGGCCGAGCCCCCGGGAACGGAGTCGGGTGAGGTTCGCCTCGGCGGTGTACTCGGGCCCGTAGATGATGCGGAGGTACTCCGGCCCCCGGCACTTGATGCCGGGCTGGGTGAGGCCCTTCTGCCCCCGGTGGACGACGTCGACCGGCTTCACGACCATCCCCTCGCCACCCCGCCCGGTGAGGTCCTCCCACCAGGCGGTGGCTTCCGCCTCGCTCTCGCCGCGGTCGAGGTCGACCACGACACTGGCGGTGGCGCGGAAGGTGGTCGGGTCGACGTCGGCTAGACGCTCGGCGATGTCGCCGTGCCAGATGTGGTTCGTCAGGGCATGGACCTTCCCCTCACCGGCGAGCACCTGGAAGGGCGCCAGGCGCAGGTCGTCGACGGACGTCACCGGCCAGCAGTACTGCCGGTACGCCTCGACGAAGCGATCGGCCATGGTGCGCCGTTCCGCCGTGCGGCCCAGGAGGTCCTTGACGTCGGCGCCCCGGTCGAGGGCGACCTGGAGCAGGTCGACCTCCGACCCGAGCGTCGCCGTCGCCGCCGCACCGACCGACGCGTACTGGCGGCGCAGAAGCTCCTCGGCCTTCGCCGACCAGGGCAGGAGCTCGGCGTCGAGCACGAGCCAGTCGGTGGCCAGCTCCTGCCACAGGTCGACGCGCGCGATCGCCGCGCGGATCTTGTCGAGCAGGGCGACCTCCACGGACCCGTCGTTGAAGAACGGACGCCCGGTGCGGGTGACGATCGTGCCCGCCCCGGGGCTCCCGGTCACGCCGAACCTGCGTGCGGCCACCTCGGGGTCGCGGCACACGACCACGACGGCGCGGGATCCCATGTGCTTCTCCTGGCACACGACCCGGGCCACCCCGTCCCGGCGGAAGGCGGCGAAAGCCTCGGCCGGGTGCTCGAGCAAGCCGTCCCGATCGGTGGTCGCGGTGGGTGACATGGTGGGCGGCAGGTAGACGAGCCAGCGGGGGTCGGCCGCGAAGCGGCTCATCACCTCCAGGGCGGCGATGCCGTTCTCCTCCCGGATGGTCACGGTGTGGCTCCGGCGGGTGGTGATGATGCGCTTGCCCATGACGTCGTCGAGATCGAGATCGGTCGGCTCACGGGCGGTGTCGGCCGAGGGCGCAGGAACCAGGGGTCGGGCCGGCTCCCAGTACACGCGGGCGGCCGGCACCGACACGAGCTCACGCTCGGGGTAGCGCAGGGCGGTGAGCTTCCCACCGAAGACGCAGCCGGTGTCGATGCAGATCGTCCGGTTGAGCCACGTCGCCTCGGGGACCGGTGTGTGGCCATAGACCACCATGGCGTCGCCCCGGTAGTCCTCGGCCCAGGGATAACGGACGGGAAAGCCGAACTCGTCGGTCTCGCCGGCGGTGTCGCCGTAGAGGGCGAAGGATCGCACCGCACCCGACGCACGACCGTGCATGTCGGCCCGCAGGCCGGCATGGGCGACGACCAGCCTCCCGTCGTCGAGCACGAGATGGCTGACCAGGCCGTCGATGAACTTCTCGACGCGGTTGGAGAGCTCCGGCGGCTGCTCGGAGAGCTGGGCCAGCGTCTCGGCCAGTCCGTGGCTGACCGTCACGTTGCGGCCTCGAAGGGCGCGCAGGAGCTTGGCCTCGTGATTGCCGGGGATGCACAGGGCGTCGCCGTCGTCGACCATGGCCATGACGAGCCGCAGCACCGCCGGCGTCGCCGGACCCCGGTCGACCAGGTCTCCGACGAAGAATGCGCGTCGGCCCTCGGGGTGGTGGGCGCCGGCGCCGCCGGGCCGAACCCCGTAGCCGAGGTCGCCCAGCAGCTCGGTCAGCTCGTCGAAACAGCCGTGGACGTCGCCGATGATGTCGAAGGGCCCGTGGTCGCCTCGCCGGTCGTTCCACAGGGGCTGGCGCTCCAGGACGGCCCCGTCGATCTCGTCGACGCCGTGGAGGACGACGACCCTGTGGAAGCCCTCGCGCCGCAGGTTGTTCATCGACCGGCGGAGCTGGCTGCGCTGGTTGCGCAGCACGTGGGCGCCGAAATTGCGGTCGGTGCGCCGTGCGTTGCGCTCGGCGCAGACCGACTCGGCGACATCGAGCACGATCGCCACCGCCAGCGTGTGGTGCTTCTTGGCCAGGGCGACGAGGGGCTGGCGGGCCTCGGGCTGGACGTTGGTGGCGTCGACGACGGTGAGCCGGCCGACTTCGAGTCGCTTGCCGGCCACGTAGTGCAGCACGTCGAAGGCGGCGGCCGTCGCTGCCTGGTCGTTCTCGTCGTCGCTGACGAGGCCCCGGCAGAAGTCGGAGGAGAGAACTTCGGTCGGCAGGAAATGCCGGGCCGCGAAGCTCGACTTGCCCGACCCGGACACACCCACCAGGACGACCAGCGACAGCTCGGGGATCGAGATCGTCACCGGCGGAACACCGCCATCTGGGTGGGCGACCCGAGTTCGGCGTCCTCCGGTCCGATCCCGGACACCTCGCTGGTGTAGCCGTGGCGTGACCCGACACCTTCGGCCCACGCCCCGAACTCGGCCCGGGTCCACTCGAAGCGGTGGTCGCGGTGGCGGAGCGAGCCCGGGGGAAGGGTTTCGAACAGGGTGTTGTACTCCACGTTTGGCGTCGTGACGATGACCCGGCCCGGCCGGGCGTAGGCGAAGACGGCTCGCTCGAAGGCGCCCAGGCGGGGAGGGTCGAGGTGCTCGATGACCTCGACGACGGTGGCCGCGTCGAAGCCCTGCAGACGACGATCGCGGTACGTCAGCGCCCCTTGCACGAGGTCGACGCGCTCGCGCTGGCGGGGCGCCATCGTGTCGAGGTGCAGCCGGCGGGAGGCCATCGAAAGCGCCCGGTAGGACACGTCGACGCCGAGCACCTTCTCCACCTTCGTGTCGCGGAGGATCCGCTGGACCAGCTTGCCCCCGCCGCAGCCCAGATCGACTACCCGGTTGGCGCCGGCGGCCGTGATCTGGTCGACGACGGCCACCAGCCGCTGCTCGTTGAGGCTGATCGGCTTCTCGACCGCGGCCTCCTCCTGGTCATGGACAGCCTGCTGCTCGTCGGGGTCGTCGGCGTCGTCGACCAGCAGCCGGGAGAGCGCGTCGCTGGTGAGGTGGCGGTCGTGGCGGAGGTAGCGCCGGGCGATGAGCTCCCGATCCGGATGACCACCCAGCCAGGCGCCGCCCCGTCGGAGGAGCTTGTCGACCTCGTCGGGGCCGACCCAGTAGTGCTTGTCGTCGTCGAGCACCGGCAGGAGGACGAAGAGGTGCTCGAGCAGGTCCCGCAGCCGGCAGGTGCCGGTGAGGATCACGTCGAGGTAGCGGCTGTCGCCCCACTGGGGGAACTGGGGGTCGAGCGGGATCGTCGTCGCCCGGACGTCGTAGCCGAGCGGCTCGAAGAGGCGCCGGAGGATGTCCTCACCGCCCCGGCACGGGACGACCGGGAGGTGGACACTGAGGGGCAGTGCCGCCTCGGCGAGTTCCGGGCGCTCCTTGCTGCGTCCGGTGAGGGCGGTGCCGAAGACCTTGTTGATGGCGACGGAAAGGAACGACGAGGCCGCGTAGGGCCGGTCGTTCACGTACTGGGCCAGGGAGAAGTCGTTGCCCTTGGGACCCTTCCGGTCGCGGACGAGGCCGACGGGGTCAACCTCCACCAGCAGCGCGGCGGTGCAGCGGTCATGGCTCGCCTCGGGGTAGACGACGTGGACCCGGCCGAAGGACATGTCCGTCGTCTGCACGCGCTCGGGGTTCTTGTGGAGGAGGAACCCGAGATCGGTAGCCGGCTGGTATGTCGTCGTGATCGAGAGCAGCATCAGCCGTCGGCTTCCGGGTCCACCCACCGATGATGGACCATCGCCGATGGGCACGCAGCGAAATGCAAGTGCCCGGGCGGTCACGCCGACGCTGGCGTCGGGCCTCGCTCCTGGTCGTCGACGAACTGCAGGATGCGGGCGATGATCCGGTCCGGGTGCTGGAAGAGCAAGCCGTGCCCGACATCGGGCACGATCTCGATGGTCACGTCGGGGAGCAGGCCGCGGGCTCGATCGGCGACCTTCGCGGGGTCGTAGAGCTTGGTGTCCGCGGCCAGAAGCAACAGCGTCGGCACGGTGATGCGTCGGAGTTCTTCGTCTGACAGTCGCCGCGGAGTCGGAAGCCTTTGGCGAAATGTGCGCATGGCGAGCAGGAGCAGGTCGATCTGCTCGTCGGTGAGCTCGACGTCGCCGTTCATCCAGCGGTTGAGGGTGCGGATCGCCTTGGGCTTGTCCCTGGCGAGCAGTGTCCGGGCGCCGCGGAGGACCATGCTGGCGATGAAGCGGCGGGGGACGCGTTCGATGGCGCCTCCGGGCTCGATGAGCGTGAGCGTCCTCAGGCGCTCGGGCCGGTCCGAGAGCGCGGCGTGGAGTCCGGCGATCCAGCCGCCTTCGGAATACCCTACGAGATGGATCCGGTCGACCTGGACGGCGTCGATCACCTCGTCGAGCCACACGACGAGGTCGCGGGGTAACCGGATGGGGGCCGTCTGGACGCTCCGCCCGGCGGTGCCGATCGTGTCGGGCGTGTAGATCGGGTGGCGTTCGCACAGTGCGGCGATGAGCGGTGCCCAGCCGGCCGACGAACCGGTGGTCGGATGGATCAAGACCAACGGGATGCCATCGGCGGGTCCGGAGCGGCGTACACGCGTGGTGCCGTACCGGGAGGGCACGTCGAACTCGTCGTGGGCGACGGGCCAGGTTCGGGCCAGCATCTCGTCGTAGCGCTCGTAGTAGCGGGCGGCGTCGCCGGGTGTACGGAATCCGCCGATGCGATCGGCCATCAGCATCCTCCCAAGGTGATGATAGTACGTTCGTACTATAAGGATTCCGAGTCCAGGATGGCGCCGTACCTGGACCCGTCCGCCGAACCGAAGCGGGGATGTCCGTGCCCAAGAAGGTCGACCATGTCCAACGTCGGCGCGAGATCGCGGCCGCGGTGGCGCGTCTTGCGGCCACTCGGGGCCTTCAAGGTGTGAGCTTCCGCGAGGTTGCGGCCGAGGCCGGGGTGTCGGTGTCGCTCGTCCAGCACTACTTCGGGACGAAGGAGAACCTCCTCGTCGGCACGCTCGACATCCAGTCCGCGGCCATGGGCGAGCACATCGGCCGTCGATTGGCGGGGCTCGGGCCCGACCCCTCACCACTCGACGTCCTCCGCACGGCTGCGGCCGCGTTCCTCCCCACCGACGACGAGAGCCGAGCCGCGATGCTGCTCTACCACGCGTTCGCGGCGGCGGCGCTGACCGACGAAGCACTGCGGGGCGCGGCGTTCTTCCGCAACGAGAAGAGCCTGCGGGCGTTCATCGCCGACCAACTGAACCTCGCCCGAGAAGCCGGGGAACTTGCGGACGGCGTCGACTCGGACATCGAGGCGCGCGGGATCGTCGCGCTCCTCCTGGGCCTGTCGCTTACCGTCCTTCTCGAGCCGACCGGCCTCAACCAAGCCGGGCGCATACTCGACGCCCACCTCGCCAAGATCAGCCGTGAGCCTGGTTCGTGACCAAGTTCGCGTCCTCGATCGCGGATCCGGGCTGGGCCGGGATTCGGCGCACGTGGCGTCACGGGGCCAGGATCGGCACCTGCCCGCTCAGCGCGCCCACTTCGCCCTACGGGTGCATCGGCGAACCGTCGGTACCATCCGAGCGAGCAAGACGCTCACGCCGTTGCCATCTGCGGAGAAGCGGGCTCACGAGGGCACATCCGACCAAGCCCCCCAGCACACCGCTTTCGCTCACCACCCACCGAGCGCCGCTGACGATACTGCCGTCACGAACCGATACGACAACGAACGGGACAACGACGGATAGGCCAAAGGCGACCGACAGGAGGACGAGAAAGACCCTCATCGGTGGATTCCCGCCGGGCACGCGGCTCGCCGTAGGTGAACTGGCAAGCGGATCTTCGGGGTGACCTTCATCCAGCATGGCGGTCTTCCCCTCCAGGCGCGCCGGCAGGCGCCGACCCCGTTCCCGCAAGCTATCGACTCGGCGCCGGGAGACTTGAACGCGGACCGTCGAGCGGCCTGATAACCGTGTGCGCCGACTGCTGCTCACATGCTCCTGGGAGATCCGACGAGAACTCGCCCCGGTCGCGTCATTGCCTCCCGCCAGCACCGAGGTCGCGTGACATCTGGCATCGTGGAAAGAGCCGGCTAACGCCACTGACAGAAGTCCTCGTGGCGCCGGAGAGCCCCAAATGTGCCCAGCGGGGCTTCCCAAGGGTTCCCTCGCTGTCGTGTCGTCGCCACTTCTCCCGGTTGCTCTCCTCGCCCGACCGTAGCGGTCAGGGGTCGTTCGACTCGGGCTCGCCATCCGATTCTGTCGGCTCGGCCCTGCTCACGATGTCCGCCCGTCGGGCACGTCGTTCGTTGGCCCGCCTTGCCTCCAGATGCCATCGACCGACCTCTTGGCCGTCGTGGGCGGTGCGATCACCTTCGGGTGGCTGGAAGGGTCCGGGCCAATCAATTCGTTCGGCAATGGCGGCGGCGATCAGTGCCACTCCCAGGACGATGCCGCAGACTGTGAGGGTGTAGGGAAGCGACATGCCCAGTCCCTTGCCCTTTAGGAAGTATCCAGTCACGCCCCATGCGAGCGTGCCGACGACAAATCGAGCCAGGAGCGAAACCGCACTGGTCGGCTTCGGCCGATCCGCTCTATTTGGCATAGGTTCCGCTCACCAGGTGTGACAAGGGGGCTGCCGTGACGCCATTCCGCCCTGGCTCAGGTGGACGGGGAGATTTCTTCTCCCTCTCGACCACCTCAGCAATGGCGGCACCGGTTGCATGCAGATTGCGCTTGGTCACCAAGTTGGTGCCGAGAGGCGGTCGTCACGGGGTCGGTACTGGCTCAGCTGTTCGTCCGCCCAACGAGCGAGTTCGTCTATCTCGTCCTCGGCGAGCAATGGTCGGATGAGGGCCCAGATGACGTGTGCGCGGTAATTGCTCAGGTAGGCGGCGAGGGAGTCATAGGGGTCAAGCCCGCTCTCCTCCCGCTCTTCGAGGAACCACTCATCCCAACGTGAGAGGTCGTGCTTGGCACGCTCGAGGGCGTCGGCGTCACTCCCGGGAATCACCTCTCGGACTGCGTCTGTGATGATCCGTAGAGCGCCGGGGTCGAGGGTCGTCGGGACGATCGTATGGATCTGCCGATCGCCGTAGACGAGAAGCCGGAACGCGAAGGTCCAGTCAGCCTCGTCGATCGACTGGTAGGTCCACCGGACAGCTGTGTCCAGTAACCGGTAGATCTGCGCTGCTGTCGCTTCGTCGCATCGAGTCTCTACTGCTTGTTCAGCCCAGCGGTCGGCAAGCGTGATCCGTTCGGTGAGTGCCTGTGATTCGTCAGCCGTACGTTTGTCGTCGAAGAACTTGCGAGGGCTCGGCAGGCGGCCGAGGTACTCCCGGGCGAGGGGAACGAGGATGGTCCGCGCTGCCTCGTCCAACCCAAGCGACCCGTAGAAGTGCACCAGGCCGTCGAGGCTGAGCAGGGACATCAGCTGATACCAGTGGCGCTCGTCGGGCGCGTCGTCGGCTTCCACTCGGACCATCGTCGCCGAAGTCGGTGCACCTCGCGCCGTGGTTTCGGCCTGCTCCACTCTCGGCACCGGTCACCTTCCTCACGCTTCTGAACCGACCGATGATCATCTTTCCGCGCCGAATGATCACTTGGTGATCATGTTGGGCGCGCTACTGATCATCTATCCCGCGTCCCTACAGGAGAGAGTTAGACGCCCCGGGCCATGTTGGCGAACCTCGTGTAGTGATCGAGGAAGGCGAGGTTGGTGACGCCGGTGGGGCCGTTGCGGTGCTTGGCCACGATGATCTCGGCGGTGCCCCGATCGGGACTGTCGCGGTTGTACACCTCGTCTCTATAGATGAAGATCACGACGTCCGCATCTTGTTCCAAGCTGTTATGGGCCACGATGCCGTCGGCGATGAAATTGTGGGTGCCTTCGATCGTGGCGTCGAAGGTGGGTTGGGTGCCGGCGGCGGTGACCTGCACCACTCGGTCCCAGTACAGGTCGGACGTGGCGACGTCGGCCAGCTCGGCCGAACCGACGATGGCGGCGATCGAGGCCAGGCGGTCACGGGAGAACCGGCGGGGGCGCTGCTCGCGGCCCAGGAGGTAGCTCCCGCAGTAGCCCTCGCCCAGGCCCTCGGCAATCTGGCGCCCGCTCACACCGGCACTGCGGGCGGCCTCCTTGACCTTCGCCGCCACCGGCCAGGGCACCAGGTCGACGTTGGGGTTCTCCTTGATCCCTTGGAGGATGGCCAGGGCGTCGGGGATGCACGCGCCCCGCTCACCATGACAGCCGACCAAGCGGAGGAACCGGGTTTGACCGGCCGCACCCTGGACACGGACGCTGTATCCCTCGCGGTAGTGCTGCCCCCCGTCGGCGTCGGTGCGGCCGACCCGTTGCTTCCGGGAGGCGCCGATCGTCGACCTGATGTCGAGGCGGAGCAGCAGCCGCTGGACGTCGAGGGCGAGCTGCCTGCTGGTCGTGGCGTAGTACGTGCGGACGACCGGGCCCCGAGCGTTGCGGCCGATGGTGACGGAACCGTCGGTCGCCCACAGGTGGTGAAGGAAGTGTGCGACCTGGCGGTCGGGGAGGCCGAAGACCGATGCCGGGCAGAACTTCGTCCACGCCCTCGACTTCCACAGTCCGTGCGGCTCCAACCAGTTCCGCATCGGGTGGTGCACGCCGTGGGTCAGCCGGTACGGACTCGGGAACCAGAGCTGCCAGGTGTTCCCGACCTTCCTGCCCTCGACGGCGATTCCGAACAGACGGCTGGCGAGCTCCTCGACGAGCTGCTTGTTGGCCGGATCGGCGGTGGCGTACTTGAAGCTCGGACCCATTGTGCCGTCGCCGAGCAGATGGGCGAGGAGGGCCAGCTCGTCGTCGGTCCACCCGGCGTTCGGCTGCGATGGCGCCGGGATCCTCCGGGGGGTGGCTACGAACGAACCGACCTCGAGGGCGTCGAGCCTGGTCCAGCCGTCGATCGTGAGGAAGGGGTGGTTGGCAGTGGCGGTGACGCTGCGGCCCGACGCCAGGTCGAGCCGGAACACGGGCTTGATGCCCGACGGGAACGCCTTGGCCAGCCGGGCGGGCACCATCCGTTGGCGCTCGTCGACCGACCACACCAGCGGCTGCTCCTGCGACAGGACCAGCTCGCCCAGGGAGACCTCCTCGCCGGTGTCGGCCCGCATGATCCGGGTGCTGGCGGGCATGCAGCCCGATTCCCTCAGGTCGGCCAGGACGGGGCGCTTGTCGGCCCGGGACTCGAGGTTTCGGGAGAGCTGGGACAGCGCCACCACCGGCACCTCCAGCTCACGGGCCAGGATCTTGAGCCCCCGGGAGATCTCCGACACCTCGACCTGGCGGTTCTCGGCGTCGGACCGGCCGCTCATGAGCTGCAGGTAGTCGACGACGATCAGTCCGAGGCCGTGGCGGCTCTTGAGGCGGCGGGCCTTGGCCCGGATCTCCATGACGGTGAGGCGGGGGTTGTCGTCGATGTAGATGTCGGCCGCGCCCAGCTTGCCGATGGCGTCGGTGATCTTGCGCCAGTCGGGCTCGAGCAGGCGGCCGGTGCGCATGCGGGTGGCGTCGACCCGGGCCTCGGACGACAGCATCCGGTGGGTGAGCTCCTGGTGGCTCATCTCCAGCGAGAAGATCAGCACCGGGATGTTGGCGGCCATGGCCGCGTGGGCGGCGATGCCCAGGGCGAAGGAGGTCTTGCCCGTGCCGGGCCGGCCCCCGACGATGACGAGGTTGGACGGCTGGAGGCCGGCCAGCTGCTGGTCGAGGTCGAGGAAGCCGGTGGGGACACCGGTGACCGACGAATCGTGCTCGAGGAGCGCCTCGAGGTGGTCGAGATGGGGCCCGAGGAGGTCGCGCAGGGCGGAGATGGAGTCGGTGACCCGGCGCTCGGCCACGTCGAACACCAGGGCCTCGGCGTTGTCGACCGCCCCCGCGATGTCGTCGGGCTGGCTGTAGCCGATCTCGGCGATGTCGCCGGCGACGGCGATGAGGCGGCGGAGGAGGGCGTGCTCCTCGACGATGCGGGCGTAGCGGCCGGCGTTGCCGATGGCCGGGGTGCCCGCCTGCAGGGAGATGAGGACCGACGCCCCGCCCACCGCCTCCAGCAGGTCGGCCCGGGCCAGCTGATCGGCCACGGTGACCGGGTCGGCCGGCTCGCCCAGGGCGTAGAGCGATGTGATGGCGTCGTAGATGTGGCCGTGGGACGGCTTGTAGAAGTCGTCGGCGTCGAGCTGGACCTCGACCGCGGAGACGATCGCGTCGCGGCTGAGGAGCATGGCGCCGAGCAGGGACTCCTCGGCCTGGAGGTTGTGGGGTGGGACGCGGGCCCCTGATGACGATACGGGCGCGCGGCGGACGACGGAACGAATGGTCTGCGCCATGGAGGGGTTCACCATGACCCGGAACGCCTGGGGGGAACGAGCCCGCAAACCTCGGGATTTCCCGGTGGACGACCTGCTGGTTCAGGCCGGATGAGCCGCTGATTGTCCACAGGGTGGGAGTTTCCCGGCCCGAACATGTGTTCGACACTACCCGCTGGAGCCGGCCCCGCGAAACAAGGGGGAAGTGGCACGGTCGGACACCCGTGGAGGGTGTCGAAACGGCACAGAAGCAAATCGGCGGCCCCGGCCCCGCTCGGAGGGCGGCAGCCCGACGAGCCCGGCCGGCAGGCCCGAAGGGCCGGTGCGCCGGCCGGAACACCGAAACCAGGCGCCGAAGGCGCTCCCTGCGGTGTGAACTTCGGGGGGTTCGGGGGGAGCGGCCCCGGCCCCCGCTCGGAGGGCGACAGCCCGACGAGCCCGGCCGGCAGGCCCGAAGGGCCGGTGCGCCGGCCGGAACACCGAACCACGCGCCGAAGGCGCTCCGTGCAGTTTTTTGAGAACTTTGGGGGGGTCGGGGGGCGGAGCCCCGCGAGGCCTAAGGCCTATTGGGCGACGACCTCGACGGTGACGCGGAACTCCACCTCGGGATGGAGGCGAACGGGGACCTCGTGCACGCCCAGGGCCTTGATCGGGTCGTCGAGGTGCAGGCGGCGGCGATCGAGGGTGGCCCCGGTCTGGGCCTGGACCGCGCTCACCACGTCGGCCGCGGTGACAGACCCGAACAGGCGGCCCTCGCTGCCCGCCTTGGCCGGGATGCGGATGACCACCGGCACCAGGGCGCTGGCCAACCGCTCGGCGGACTCGCGGTCGCGGGCGTCCTTGATGTCGCGGGAACGCCGCATGGAGGCGGCCTGGGCCACCGCTCCCGCGGTGGCCTTCAGGCCCAGTCCCTTGGCGACGAGGTAGTTGCGGGCGTAACCCTCCGAGACCTCGACGACATCGCCCTTCTTGCCGACGTTGACCACGTCGGCCCGCAGGATGATCTTCACTAGAAGGGTTCCTCCCCGTAGTCGTAGGCCGGCGGGGCGGACTGGGACGACTGGGCGGGCGCCTGGGCCCCGCCGGAGTCGGACCGCCCGGCCTGGCCGCCGGGACCGCCCTGGCCCTGGCCCTGGCCGCCCCCGTAGCCGCCACCACCACCGCCGGGGCCGTCGGACGGCCCCCGCCGGTCGTTCTTGCGGACCTCGGCCGTGGCCCACCGCAGGCTGGGGCCGACCTCGTCGGCGATGACCTCGATCTTGGAGCGGCGGTCGCCGTCGGGCCCGTCCCAACTGCGCTGCTCGAGGCGGCCGGTGACCACCACCCGGGCGCCCTTGGAGAGCGATTCGCTCACGTTCTCGGCCATCTCCCGCCAGCAGACGACGTCGAAGAACGACACCGCCTCCTTCTTCTCGTTGGTCTGCCTGTCGTTCCAGACCCGGTTGACGGCCAGCCCGAAGGAGGCGTTGGCCTGACCGCTGGGCGTGAACCGCAACTCGGGGTCGCGGGTGATGTTTCCGACAAGGGTGACGCTGTTTGCAGTCATCTCTCTTTACGCTCCGTTCGCATCGGTGCGGGGTGCTGTGGCAGCCGTCTCGGCGGCGAGAGAGGACGCCCCTGCCCCGAACTCGGGGGAGGCGGTCGACGGGGGCCGGGGCGTACGCCCGGCGGGCCGGTCGTTGGTGCGGATGACCTTGTGGCGCAGCACACCGTCGGCCAGGTGGAGGGTGCGGTCGAGCTCGGCCATGACGGCCGGCTCGGCCGTCGCCTCGAGGAGCACGTAGTAGCCCTCGCGCTTGTGGGCGATCTCGTAGGCCAGCCGGCGACGGCCCCACCGGTCGACCCGGCCGGGCTGCCCGCCACGGGACCGGATGAGCTCGACGGCTCGGTCGACCTCGGCCCGGATGACATCGTCATCCAGGGCAGGGTCGAGGATGATCATGACCTCATAGGGTCGCATTTCGCGAACTGCCTCCCTCTGGACCTGGCGTGTGACGCGCAGGGCCCCGCGGACCGTTCCCCGGGGCAGGGTGTGGGTGGAAAGTTCCATGGTAGCGGTCCACGGGAAGATGGTGACAGGGGGGTGCGACAGTGAGCCCCCCAAGTGAGCCCGCGGGGGCCCGGACCTCAGCAGGCCTCGTCGCCGATGACGAGACGGGCGCCGGGGACGATGCCGAGGTCGGGGAGGCCGCCCTGGAGCACCTCGAGGGCGTAGCGGTAGGGCTTGCTCGGGGCGTAGGTGGGGCACTCGGGCAGGTCGCCGCAGGGGGGCATGTCGACGGTTGACACGAACCGGCCGTCGGAGTCGAACCAGGCGATCGAGAGGGGGATGAGGGTGTCCTTCATGTAGAACCCGCCCTGGATGTCGGCGTCGAAGCGGAAGAGCATCCCGTCGTAGCCGGCGAGGTCGGTGCGGCCCATGAGGCCCTGGCCCTGCTGTTCGGCGGTGGCCGCCAGCAGCGCGCAACGGGCGGCCGACACCGAGCCGGCGCCGCCGAAGAGGACACCCGTGCCGTCGATCCGGTAGCTGATCACCCCGAACCCGGCCACCCCGGTTCGGCTCCCCGCCGTCGTCGCGGGGGAACCGACGCTCACCTCCCGGAACGACGGGTCGGGCGGGCCGTCGGCTCCCTGCAGGAGGAAGGCGACGACGGCCAGCGCCACGAGCACGGGGACGCCCCAGCTCAGCGCCCGTCGGGTCGAGGGTGTCACCCGCTGCCGGTCGCCGTCTGGGCGGACCCGTCGAGGTCGAGGGCGGACCCGTCGAGGCCGGACCCCTCGAGGGCGGCGGCCACGTCGGCCGACAGGTGGTAGCTCTCGGCGTCGGACGGGAACCGGCCGGACCGCACGTCGGCGCCGAACGCGGCCACCGCGGCCACCGCATCCGCCTTCAGCGTCGCGTAGCGGCGGACGAACTTGGGCAGCACCCGGTCCTCCAGTCCCACGAGGTCGTGGAAGACGAGCACCTGGCCGTCACAGTCGGGGCCGGCGCCGATGCCGATGGTGGGCACCGGCACCGCCCGGGTGACGGCGGCCGCCACCTCCCGGGGGACGCACTCCAGCACGATGGCGAAGCAGCCGGCCTCGGCCAGGGCCCGGGCGTCGTCGACCAGCGCCTCGGCGTCCTCCATCTGCTGGCCCTGCACCCGGTAGCCCCCCATCACGTGCAGCGACTGGGGGGTGAGCCCGAGGTGGCCCATCACCGGGATCTCGGCGCCGAGCAGCGCCTCCACCACCGGCAGCCGCCGCCGACCGCCCTCCAGCTTGACCGCCTCGGCTCCGGCCCGGACCAGCACCGAGGCGTTGCGCACCGCTTCGTCGACCGACAGGTGGTAGCTCATCCACGGCAGGTCGGCCACCACCAGGGGACGGGGTCGGGTGCGGGCCACCGCGGCCACGTGGCGGGCCATGTCGTCGACCGTCACCTGGAGGGTGTCGTCGTAGCCCAGCACCACCATGGCCACGGAATCGCCCACCAGCACCACGTCGACCCCGGCCTCGTCGGCCACCCGGGCGCTGGGCGCGTCGTAGGCGGTGACCATCACCAACGGCGGGCCTGCCTTGCGGGCTCGCAGCGAAGGGACGGTGACGTGCTGGGGCCCAGGGGCCATGGTGGCGCTCCTCCTCCCGTCCGGCGCCAGGTGGGGCTGCCGGCGGTGACGCCGATTTTACCCGGCTAGGGGACGGGAATGGATACGCCCGGCGGGAAGGTGAAGGGAGGCGCCGTCGGCGGGGGGGCCAGCTTCGGTGGGCGGGGGACGGTGGGCGTGGTGTTCACCGATGTCTGGCCGCTCTGGTTGGCGGAGGATCCGTCGTCGCCGGTCGTGGGGTCGCCGGCGGCGGGCGTCGCCTGCTCGAGCGTGGTGGTCGGTGCCGACAGGGTGACCGAGTTGTCGGGTGCGCCGGCGCTGGGAGCCGGTGGGTCGGGCGTGGCGACAACGGGCGCCGGCGTCGTGTAACGGACGATGGGGCTGAGGGGGCGGCCCTCGAACTCGGGGGCGGGCGTGGGCGTGTCGTCGTTCTCCGCCGGCAGTCCGCTCAGGAAACGCTGGAAGATCCGGGCCGGCAGCGACCCGCCGTTCACCCGCCGCACGCCGTGCACGTCGAGCAGCTGCCGGCTCTGGCCTTCCGGGTATCCCATCCACACGGCCACCGTGAGGGAGCGGGTCGAGCCCACGAACCAGGCGTCGCCGAAGTCCTCGGTGGTGCCGGTCTTGCCCTTGACCTTGGTGCTCTTCACCTGGGCGCCGGTGCCCGAGCCCCGGGCGATGACCTGCTCCAGGGCGAAGTTGACCTGGTCGGCCTGGGACTTCTCGAGCACCCGGACGCCCTTGGGGCGGCTGTCGGGCAGGACGGTGCCGTTCACGGTGATCTCGGTGATCACCTGGGGGTCGTAGCGGATACCCCCGCGGGACAGGGTGGAGAACGCGTTGGCCATCTCCATCACCGACACGTTCTGGGTGCCCAGGGCGATCGAGGCCACGGGTGCCAGCTCCGACGAGATGCCGAGCTGGTTGGCCATGTCGACGACCTTCTGCGGGCCGAGGGCGTCGACCAGCTGGGCGTAGACGGTGTTCACCGAGTCCACCGTGGCGTCGATCAGGTTGACCTGCCCGAACCCGGCATTCTCGTAGTTGGTGACCTCCCAGTCGTTGCCCCGGTCGGCCTTCGGGAGCACGATCTTGGCCGGCCCCCGGAACGACGATTCCAGGCTGTAGCCCTCCTTCACCGCCGCGGCCAGGGCGAAGGGCTTGAAGGTGGAGCCGCCCTGGCGCCCGGAGCCGCCGCCGGCGTCGCCCACGGCCAGGTTCACCTCGGAGGTGTTCCAGTCCCGGCCCCCGACCATGGCCACCACCTGGCCGTCCTGGTCGATGGCCACCAGTGCGCCGGCCGGGTCGTCGGGCTCGTCGAGCAGGCCGTAGACCGCGTCGTAGGCCTGGCGCTGGAGGTCGGGGTCGAGGCTGGTCTTGACCCGGAGGCCCTGGCGGAGGACGAAGTCCTCGGAGTAGGTGTCGATCAGGCGCTGGCGGACGTACTCGACGTAGTACTCGGCGCCGATCCCGGGGATGGCGATGGTGGAGTCGAGCTCGGTGCGCTCGGCGACGTAGCTCTCCAGCTTGATGTTCTCGACGTCGGCCATCTGGGCCGGTGTGATGGCCTTGGTGTCCACCATGGCCTGGAGGACGATCGTGCGCAGCTCGTAGGCCAGGGCCGGGTCGGCCACCAGGTCGCCACCCGACGGCGACCGGATGAGCCCGATGAGGTACGCCGCCTCCTTCAGACCGAGCTGGCTGGCGTCCATGTCGAACCAGGTGCGGGACGCGGCCTGGATGCCGTAGGCGCCCCGTCCGAAGTACACGGTGTTGAGGTAGCGCTCGAGGATCTGGCGCTTGTCGAGCTTGCGCTCGAGCTTGATGGCGATCACCGCCTCCCGCAGCTTGCGCCACAGGGTGGGGTCGCTGCCCACGTAGACCTGCTTCACGTACTGCTGGGTGATCGTCGAGCCGCCCTGGGTGGCGCCCTTCTTGCGGACGTCGGCCCACGTGGCCCGGGCGATGCCGAGGGGGTCGATGCCGCCGTGCTTGAGGAACTTGCGGTCCTCGGCCGCGATCACCGCGCTCTGGACGATCGGCGGGACCTGGTCGAGGGTGACCGGGAAGCGGTTCTCCTGGCCGTGCAGCGTGGCCAGTTGGTTGCCGGCGGCGTCGTAGATGATCGTCGTCTGGGGGAGGGCGGCCTCGGGCGGAAGGGGGACCTGGGTGAGCACCCACGCCGCGCCGGCCATGGCGGTGACGGCGATCAGCCCGAGCAGGAACCACACCCGCCGGTAGCGCCAGAGGAAGCTGGCCCGCCGGCCGCGCTTTGCTTGTCGGATGGCGCCGCCACCGGTGAAGGCGGTCGCCGGGCGGCGGCCGTTTCCCGGGGGGCCGGGTCGTCCGGGACGGCCGGGGGACGGGCGGGTTCGGGGGGGCCGGGGTCCCCGGGCGACGGGCCGCCCACCGGCGACGCGCCGGACCGGCCGCCATGCCCTCCCGCCGGGCCGTGTCCGCCGCCGCCTCATAGGAGCCGGGGCCGGCGTGTCCAGTGGGTGCCGACTGGGACTGGCGGGCCGCCGGGCCGGGCTGGCCGTTCGGTGCCGAATGGGACTGGCGGGCCGCCGGGCCGGGCTGGCCGTTCGGTGCCGAATGGGACTGGCGGGTCGCGGGGCCGGGCTGGCCGTTCGGTGCCGAATGGGACTGGCGGGTCGCGGGGCCGGGCTGGCCGTTCGGTGCCGAATGGGACTGGCGGGTCGCGGGACCGGGCTGGCCGTTCGGTGCCGAATGGGACTGGCGGGTCGCGGGGCCGGCGTGTCCGTTGGGTGCGGGTTGGGACTGGCGGGTCGCCGGGCCGGGCTGGCCGTTCGGTGCCGTTTGGACCAGACGGACCGCCGGACCGGCCGGGCGCGCCTGGCCGTTGGGTGCCCCCTGGGGTTGGCGGACGGCGAGGCCGGGCTGGCCGTTCGGTGCCGGTTGGGGCTGGCGAACGGCGGGTCCGGCCTGCGTCGGGCGAGGGGACGCGGCGCCTGCCTGCCCGGCGGAGGTGGGAGGCCGGCGGCCATCGGACGGGGACGGCCTGCGGGCAGGTCGTGCCTGACGGGCCCCGGGCGGAGCCTGACGAGCGGCGGCCCGCTGGCGCTGGCGGGCCGCGGAAGGGTTCTGGTCGGGGCCGGGCTGGCGGCCGGGGGCGGGGCTCCGGCGTTGCCCGGCCGGTTGCTGCGGATCGCCCTGCCCGGCCGGCGGACGGGGACGAGGACCCTGACCCTGTCCTTGAGCTTGACCGTCCTGACGCGGGGGTCTCGGCGGCCCCGAGGGGCGTCGGCCGGACCCCGACGGGTCGGGCCGCGGGGCAGCAAGGGGCAACTCGAGAAGAGCGCTACGGGGTCGGCGCACGGGATCCGAGACTACCAAGAGGACGCCTCCGACTGAAGTGTCCGGCGTCGTGCCTGGTCACCGGCACTCCCTGGCCGCCCTCATCGACCCGAGTCCGACCCTGGCGGGCGGCGTCCTCCCGGCGTCGGCCCGGCGAGGGCTCGGGTGGGACTTCTGGTGGACACCGCCACCACGCCGCCCTCGTGGCACCGGAACCCGCGGGCGCGGCCGGCGGCGCGGCCGACCGCTAGCCGGCGACGACGGGGTCGCCGTAGAGGACGAACGGGGCCCACCGCAGGGCGTCGGCGACCACCGGATCGGGCTGGAGCACGTCGTCGTCGTCCTCGAGCGCGAGGTTGCGGCGACCGTCACGGCGGACCGGCACCGAGCCGTCGCCGGGCGTCGCCACGCCCCGAACGGCGACCCGGGCGGCGGCCACCGCCACCCGGAGGTCGGCCGGGCCCTGCTGCCACACGGGCACGAGGGCCCGGTAGAAGGCGGCCATGAACGCCTCGGCCGCCGTGTCCTCGACCGGCCACAAACAGGCGAGCACTGCGCCCGCGCCCGTCTCCAGTGCGGCCTGCGCCGCGCTCACCATCGCCTGCCCGTGGACCGGGCCTGACAAGGCGGTGCTGCAGCCGCTGAGCACGACCAGCTGCGCGTTCAATCCGAGGTCGAGCAAGCGGTGGAACGGCACCCACTCCGGCCCGGTGTCGGCGGCGAGGAGCAGCGCCGCCCGGCCCCCGCGCCTGGCGTCGCCGCGCCCGTGGAGGGCGAGGTGCACCACGTCGAGTCGTCCTCCGCCCAGCGCCGTCGCCAGGGCCTCATAGGTGCACGCAGGTCCGACCAGGTCGGCGGTGTGCAGGAGCGACGCCACCGTGAGGCATTCACGACGGGCGCCGGGCAGGCTGCCGTCGGAATCCCCGGCCACGAGCGACCGGGCCGGCCGCCCACCGGTGGTGCCCGAGAACGAGGTGACCAATCCAGCCGCCGGGAGGAGGCTCTGAAGGCGTCGCTCGCCCCACGGCTGGCCGTCGACCGGCACCAGGTGCATGGGTAGGTTCACGAGCGGGCCGTCGGGGACGAGAAGCACCGATGCACCGGGCGGCACCCTGGCCTCGACGGCCGCCGCCAGCCGCTGGAGGGTGTCGTCGACGAGCGTGCACGCGACGGCGCGGGCCTCCCTCTCGCGCACGTCTCCGTAGGTGAGCTGTCGCAGCCACATGTCCGGGATCGGTACCGGCCCGATCGCCTCGCACGACGAGGGCCCGACGACGAAGGCCAGCAAACCCTCGGCCGTGACCGCCACGTCGACGACGAACGTGTCGCCACCGAGGCGACCGACCCCCGCCTGCATGGCCGGGACGTCGACATCCTGCTCTCCGCCGACCGCGGCAGTGCCGGCACCGAGGGCATCGAGAACCCGGCGCCCTTTGTCGCCCTGGAGCGCGGCCCACCCACCGACGACGTCACCGGACGATGCCAGGAGCTGGGCCAGAAGGCGGTATGGCACCGGGTTGCTGTTGAGGACGCCGGCCCGCTGGTCGGCCGGCACCCGCGCCCGTAACGCTCGCTGCGCCGCCGCCGCCGCCCGGAGGTGCTCCACGGCGGCGACCGGATCCGTCGGCGCCGCGTGCTGTCCGAGGAAACGATGGCACGCCACCTGCACCTGCAGGTCCGCCGGCCAGCTGTCGGCCAGCGTCGTCAAGTCGGCCGCGCAGGCATCCGCCGTCGCCCTGTCGCCCTCCCGGTCGGCGTAGAGGAGGCGGTTCGCCAACCGGCTCGCCTGACGGAACCGGCCGCCGGCCTCGTTGCCGAGCAGGTGGGCGGTGCCGAGTGACCGGTCCCAGTGGGGGACGGCCAGATCGTGGGCGAAGTGGTCCTCGCAGAGGCGGGCGAGCTTGTCGTCGACGGCGCCGGCGCCCCACAGGAAGTTGGCGCGCTTCGGACCGGTCAACCCCAGCCAGTCTGCGATCGACGGCAGCGCCGCCTCGAGCGCCAGTGCCTGTGCGAGCAGTTCGAGCGCGCCGACGCCTGCGGCGACCTCGGCTCCGCTGAGTCGGAGGTTGGCGAGATTGGATACCGCCCCCATCTCCTCCCGAGCGGCACCGAGGCCGCGAGCCGTGGCGCGAGCCTCGAGCAGCAGCGCGATGGCGTGGTCGGTTCGGCCGGAGTCCATGGCCACCGTCCCGCGGTTCATCAGAGCCATGAGTGAGCCCTCGGGGAAACCGGCCCGATCGTAGAAGGGCACGGACTCGGCCAACAGCCGGTCGGATTCCGACCACTCCGCTCGATGCAAGGCGTCCAACCCGGCCTGGAGCAGGTGGCGGGCCTGGTCCAGGCAGCTCCGTTGCGCTTCTTCCGCCGCCACCTGGTCCCCGAGCTCCGCGACCAGCCGGCGGAAGGCGTCTGCGTGGACAGACGCGGCCCGGGCCCGAAAGCCGTTGGTGTAGTGGTCGAGGTCGACGCTCGACCACAGCTCGGCGGCGGCGCGGTAGGCCTCCACGAAGGCGTCCCGGGCGCCGTCGCGATCGCCGAGGGCGGCGAGCACGCTGGACCGGTTCTCCGCGTTGCGCATCCGGCTGACCGCACGGCCTCCGGCACCGAATAGGGCCCGTGCCTCCTCGAGGTGAGCGCGCGCCCGTTCGCTCTCCCCCAACCCGAGGTACGCCACAGCCGCGTTGTCGAGGGCGATGGCCAAGTGGCCGGGTTCGGCACCGGAGGCCCGCAACGCGTCGACGATCTCGTCGGCGGTCCTGGCCGCGGCGCGGAGCTCACCCAGCCCGCCCAGCACCACGCCGCGGTTGCCGAGGATGAGCGAGCGGCGACTGGGATCCACCTCTACGGCGAGCGCGGCAGCGAACGCGTCGAGGGCGTCGTCGGGGCGGCCGACCTCGGCGAGGACGAGCCCGAGGTTGTCGAAGGCGGCGCTCGCCCCGCTGGGATCCCGGCCGCTCGTGAGGGCCACCGCTGCCTGGTAGAGCTGGAGGGCGGTGCCGAGGTCGTTGCGCAGCTTGGCCACTCGCCCGGCGAGGAGGAAGGCGTGGCCGTTCTCGGGGTGCTTGTTCCAGCCGAGCGTGCTCCCCAGCACCAGGTCCGCGGCGATCTCGGCGTCCCCGGGCTGCCCCGCGTCGAGGGCCCGCCATCCCTCGTCCAGTAGCACCCGACGCCAGCGCAGCAGCGTCCGGCCGAGCCCGACGGCGATGTCCGCAGCCGCTTCGTCGCCCTTGACCAGGCGGGCGGCCACATCGGCGAGGCGCGGATCGTCCACCACGTGGGACGCGCCGGAGACGATCGCCGGCCCGTGCGCAGCGACCAGGCCGCGCTCCTCTTCCGTCGGTGGAGAACCGAACGGAGCTCCGTTGAGCGTGGCCCTCAGGTCGGTGCGAAACGCAACGAGAAACGGGGGATCGGGCATCAGCCGCCTGCGCCTGGCTCGAGCAGGAACTCGATGCGATCGACCCGGTAGCGCAGGGGCGTGCCGTCCCCGTCGACCGGCGCGCTGCGGGTGCCGGAGCGCACCTCGTCGAGGAGGAGGTCCAGCGGAGTCCCCCCGAAACCCCGCCGCACCGTGGCCAGCGGGGCGAGATCCTGCTGGCGGTCGGCGACGATCACCAGGAGCTGCTCGGGCCACGGCCCGTCGTCGGGGACGTTCCCCCAGGCCAGGGGCCGCGGCTCCTTGCGGCCGAAGAGCACGACGTCGCCTCCGGCGGTACCCGCCCGCTCCAGACGCTGCCCCGAGCTCGGGGTCAGCAGGGTGACCTCGTCGTCGACGCCGATGTCGAACAGCCACACCCACGCCGGCCCCGTCCCGAGGTTGCGGGCCGTCACGGTGACCCGGTCGCCCACCCGCAGGCGCTCACCCGACGACCGGCGGACGGACGTGACCCCGCCGGCGTGGGTGGCCAGCTCGACGACGACCGTCCGGTCGAGGGCGGCCGCCCCCGTGCCGGACGCGATCGAGCGCAGGCGATCGGCCCGGACCCGCTGCTCGAGCCGGGCGACAACGGCCCGGCGACCGGCGTCGTCGTCGCTCCACGTCGTGCGGGAGATGCGCCGGCCGCTCGCGTCCTCGACCACCAGGCCGGCGGCGAAGCGCACCGCCACCGGGCCGACGGGGTCGACGGCCAGGTGAGGGGAGGCGTCGACCAGGCTCCGGAGCTCGTCGCCGCCCGGCGGGGGCACGTCGATCCGTACGAGCACGGGCGGCAGGGCGACGGCAACCGGCACCGCGTCACACGGGACGGGGACAGCGATGACGCCCGCCGCCCGGGTCACCGCGAGGCGGGCGTGGCCGTCGCCGTCGATCGTCGCAACGACGGCCCGGCCGACGGCGGCGCCGGTGTCGGGCGCCACGAGGACGAACGTGTCGCCCGCGCTCACCCCCAGCAGGGCCGCCCCCTCGATCGACGCCGCGCCCCCTCCACCGACCGCCACCGGCAACGATCCGGCGCCCGCCCGCTCCTCCTCCGAGAACGGCAGGCGGCGGGCCGGCCCCTCGACGTCCGGGCGCTGCTGGGGGACGACCGCCTGCACCCGCCGGCGCACGACGTCGCCCACCGTCGCCCACGTCACCCGGCGGTCGCCGACGTCGTCGAGGGCCGTGGCGAGGAAGTCGGTGAGGGCGCCGTGGCGGCCGCCCCGGTCGCTGGTGCGCTCGAAGGCGGACTGCTCGGGCTGGCAGGCGACGATGCGCACCGCCGACGGGTTCGAGTCGGCGCCCGCCCGTTCGGGGGGCAGCGCCGCCAGCCGCCGGGTGATCCCCTCGACGGGGAACGCCTTGGCGACCGCCTTGGGCGTCAGGTCGAGGTCGCGGGCCATGAACGCGCTGTGGCAGCAGTCGAGGATGGTCGTGACGTTGCGGGTGGCGTCGGTCAGCCGCCACTGCCACTCGGTCAGCTCCTCGGCCAGCAGGCCCCGGAAGTCGTCGGGGGTGCTCTCCCCGATGTCGGTCGGCACCAGGAACTGGATGTGGGCGGCCCGGCCCGCCGCCTGGCGGGCGGCCCAGTCGGGGTGGGGCATCCGTCCGCCGTGGCCCGAGTAGTAAACGACGACGGCGTCGCCCGGCGCGGTCGCGGCGACGAGGGCGCCAAGGGCGCCCACCATCCCGGCGCGCGTCGCCCTCTCGCCCTGCAGCAGCTCCACCTCGAACCCTCGCCGCCCGAGCACGTCGCCCATGAGCGCGGCGTCGCGCTCGCACCCGGTGAGCCCGTACGTCTCGGCTGCGATCAGCAGCGCCCGCTTCGCCATCCCTCACACCCCGCCGTGACGGGAGGCCGGCGCCGGGGCCGTCAGATCCTGAGGACCTGGCGGGTCGTCAGCGACTTGTTGGCCCGACCCACGACGTAGTAGTTGGGGGTCTGGTCGGGTGGCATGCCGGCCACGATGGCCTTCCTGAGCCGGCTGGCGCTGCCCTTGAAGGTGCCCCCGCCCCACACCTCGAGCAGCCGGCCGGTGAAGCGTCCGTTGACCCGGCCGTCGGCGCTGGTCTGGTTGTCCTGGCAGCCCGAGATCAGCACGACCGAGGCCTGGATCGACGATGCGCTGCGCGTCGGCACCTTCTTCTGGACGGCGTCGTACTGGCGCTTGTGGGCGGCGTAGGTCTGCTCCTCCACGTCGAGGGGCATCCGGCGGCTGCCCGGGGCCTCGACCGGCACCTCCCACGGCATGGGCTTGGCCACCGTCCCGCTGTGGCAGCTGTCGGAGAACATGACGATGCCGACCTTCGGTGCGAACAGCGACCAGAGGTAGAAGAGCTCGTCGTCGACCAGCTGGCGGTCGTAGAGCACCCACGTCTCGTCGTAGCGGTCGGGGAACTCGCCAAGCTCGTCGCTGTCCTTCTGCGCCTCGTCACCGTTGCGGTCGGGCACCTGGCCGCCGTGGCCGCTGTAGGTGATGAAGAAGGTGTCCCCCGCCACGAGCTGTTGGGCGGCGGTCGTGATCGCCCGGGTGACCTTGCGGACGGTGGCGTCCTTCTCGATGAGCATGGACGCGGTGTAGCCGAGCGACTGGGCCAGCGCCTTCATGTCGTTTGCGTCCTGGATGCAGGCCTGGAGCGCGCCGTCCCACCCGTTGTAGTGGGCCGGGTCGACGTGGTTCAGCCCGATGTGCAGAGAGATGCCCTTGGCCATCGCTCGCCTCCTCTGTCGTGTCCGCCGGAACAGAGCCGGTCTGATTCGCCGGCTGCGCCTGTTCACGATCTTGTATCACACCGGCCCCTGGCCGCGGCGGGTCGGCTCCGGCGTCAGGTGGTGCCGGTGCGGCGCCCGCCCAGGGGAAAGGCGCGGACGAGGTGGTTCCAGGCGCACTCGGGGCAGACCTCGACCACGTAACAGGTGCACTCGTCACGACGGCGGGCGAGCCTGGTCATCTCCTTGTGGGTGTCGAGGACCTTGCCCGACGGCGGCAGGCCGCGGCCGAAGGCGAACGACACCAGCACGAGGGGCGACTCCTCGCAGATGGGACATTCGAGCTGGCTGGGACGGCCGATGTTGCGGGCGGCCCGCAGCAGCTCGGGGTGGGCGTCGCAGATGTCGCGCCGGCCGAGGCGGCCGCGGCGGAACTCGTCGACGGTGTGCCGGCGCACCAGCCGGTAGTCGATCTGGCCCGGCGCGCAGGACGTTCCCGCACCGCCGATCGATTCGGGTCGGAAGCTCACGGGCGCCTCACCGTCGCCAGGGTAGCGAACGACCCCCGCCCTGGATACCGCCCCGCCGTCCACAGGCACCCCGGGGGCCGCGATTGACGAACGCCGACGCCGTGCCATACTTGCTCCCGATATATCGGACCGATATATCGACCGGCACCGGAGGCACGAAGTCTTGCTGGAGTTGGCAGTCCTGGGGTTGCTCAAGGAGCAGCAGCTCCACGGGTACGAGTTGAAGAAGCGGCTCACCGAAGCCCTGGGCGCGTTCTCGAGCGTCTCGTTCGGCTCGCTCTACCCGGCCCTCAACCGCCTCGAGACGGCGGGCGCGGTGCGGGCGGTGGTCACCCCTGACGGCGGCGACGGCCGGCTCGCCGGGCCGCCCCGCCCCACCGTCCCCATGACGGGCTCCATCGCCGGCGAGGCGGCGGCCTTCCGGGCCCGCCGGGCGGCGGCGGCCACCCGTCGCAGCGAACCCCGCTCGGCCCGCACCCGCAAGGTCTACGCGATCACCGACCGGGGCCAGGAGATGTTCGACGAGCTCCTCGAGGCGGAGACGGCCGGTGACGACGACCGGGCGTTCAATCTCAAGCTGGCGTTCTGCCGCTTCCTGCCGCCCGACCGGCGGCTGCGGCTGCTGGAGCGTCGACGGGCCCAGCTGGAGGACCGGCTGGCCCGCACCCGCACGAGCATGCGCAGCCGGCGGGACCGCATGGACCGGTACACGCAGTCGCTGATGGATCACGGCGCTGAGGCCGCGGAGCGCGACATCTCCTGGCTCGACCGCCTGATCGCGGTCGAACGGCAGGCCAAGTCGGCCCCTGCCAACCCCGGTCAATCCAACGCCGGTCAATCCAACGCCGGTCAATCCGGCGTCGGTCAATCCGGCTCGGTCAATCCAACGCCGGTCAGTCCGGCGCAGGTCGATCCAACGCCGGTCAGTCGAGCGCCGGTCAGTCGAGCGCAGGTCAGTCCAGCGCCGGCCGATCCAATGCAGGGCAGGTCAGTTCGGTCGCGGCCAGAACAGCCGCGGCCAATTCAGTCCCGGCCGAGCCAGTCACGGCCGAACCAGTCCAGGGAGGACAGCAGTGAGCAGAATCATCCGGTTGGCCATCGCGGGAGTAGGCAACTGCGCCAGCTCGCTGGTGCAGGGCCTCGAGTACTACCGCGACGCCGACCCGTCGGAGACCGTCCCCGGCCTCATGCACGTGGAGCTCGGCGGCTACCACGTGCGCGACGTGGAGGTGGTGGCCGCCTTCGACGTCGACGCGGCCAAGGTCGGCCTCGACATCGGCAAGGCCATCTTCTCGGGCCAGAACAACACCATCAAGTTCGCCTCGGTGGGCGAGCTGGGGGTGGAGGTCCAGCGCGGACCCACCCTCGACGGGCTGGGCAAGTACTACCGCCAGACCATCGAGGAGTCGCCGGCCGAGCCGGTCGACGTGGCCCGGGCCCTGCGCGACTCGGGCGCCGAGGTACTCGTGTCCTACCTGCCCGTCGGCTCGGAGGCCGCCCAGCGCCACTACGCGGGCGCCTGCCTGGAGGCGGGCGTGGCCTTCGTCAACGCCATCCCGGTGTTCATCTCGTCCGACCCGGAGTGGGCCCAGCGCTTCACCGACGCCGGCATCCCCATCATCGGCGACGACATCAAGAGCCAGGTGGGGGCCACCATCGTCCACCGCCTGCTGGCCCGCCTGTTCGAGGACCGGGGCCTGGTGCTCGACCGCACCTACCAGCTCAACGTCGGCGGCAACATGGACTTCAAGAACATGCTCGAACGGGAGCGGCTGGAGTCGAAGAAGATCTCCAAGACCCAGGCCGTCACCAGCCAGCTCGACAACGGCATCGCGGCCGACGACGTCCACATCGGGCCCAGCGACCACGTGCCCTGGCTGGAGGACCGCAAGTGGGCCTATATCCGGCTGGAGGGACGCAACTTCGGCGACGTCCCCCTCAACGTGGAGCTCAAGCTCGAGGTGTGGGACTCCCCCAACTCGGCCGGCGTGATCATCGACGCCGTCCGCTGCGCCCGCCTGGCCCTCGACCGGGGCATCGGCGGACCTTTGCTGGCCCCGTCGGCGTACTTCATGAAGTCGCCGCCGGTGCAGTACCACGACGACCACGCCCGCGAGCTCCTCGAGGAGTTCATCGCTGGTTGAGTCAACGGTCGAGGAGTTGGTGGCGGCCGCCGTCGAGAGCCTGCGCGCGTCCGAGGCGTCGCCCGACGATCCCGCCCTCCGGGGCCGGTTCGTCGAGCAGGCGACGGCCGTCGGCCAGCACGGATGGGACGCGTTCGACGCCGTCCTCCCCCTGCTCGGCGACGCCGACCCGGTGCGCCGGGCGGCCGCCGGCCAGATGCTGGCGCGACTGGCCCAGGCCGACCGTACGCTGGCCCAGACCGTGTGCGACAGCCTCATCGCGGTGGCGGCCGAGGAGGTCGACGACGGCGTGACCGACACCCTGGCGGTGGCGGCCCACGACGCCGGTCTGACCGTCGGCGCGGCCAGCAACCTGCTCCTGCGCACGCCGCCGCTGCGCCGGATGGGTGCCTACCACCTGGCCATGGTGGCGACGTCCGGTCCGGACGGCGAGCCCGTGCGCAAGGTGCTGCGGATCGCCACCGACGATCCCGACCCCGAGGTCCGACGATGGGCCGAGCTGGGGCTGGAGACGGCCGAGGCACCGGACGATTGACCCCCGGCCTTGGGTGACTGACCCCGGGTGACCTCGGGTGACTGACGCCGGGCCCGGCGGCGGGCAGAATGGCCCCCTATGGCCAACGACGCCCTGGTCGGGTGGAAACGCCTCGCCCCCGACGACGCCAACCGGTCGCTGGGGCCGGTGGCCGACGTGCAGTACGGGCCCGACGTGGTCACCGAGTCCGAGTTGCGGCTGCTGGGCAACCTGGCCGGCAAGCGGGTGCTGGAGTTGGGCTGCGGCGCGGGCCAGTCGCTGGTGGCCCTGGCCCGGAAGGGCGCCCACGCCATCGGCCTCGACTTCGCCCCCGCCCAACTGGCCGGTGCCAAGCGCCTGGCCGACGCCGAGGGGGTGCGGGTCGAGCTCCACCAAGGTGACCTGGCCGACCTCGCCTTCATGCGGGGCGACAGCGTCGACCTGGTCTTCTCCGCCTATGCCCTGGGATTCGTGGAGGACCTCAACCGGGTCTTCCGCCAAGTCCACCGGGTGCTCAAGGAGGGGGCGCCGTTCGTGTTCTCCCTCCCCCACCCCGTCTACGACCTGATCGACCACCACGGCCAGGCGCTGGTGATCCGCCGGTCGTACTTCGACCACACCCCCCTGGCCGACGGCTTCCACCACACCGTGTCCGACCTGTTCACCGGCCTGGGCCGGGCCAAGCTCCGGGTCGACGTGATGCTCGAGCCGGAGCCGTCCGTCGAAGGCTCCCGCAGCCCCTGGTGGGACGAAGCCGCCCGCTGGGTGCCGAGAACCCTCGTGATCCGCGCCCGCAAGGAAGGCGTGTAATTCCCGCGTACCCGTTGTGCCGCGCCCTGGTCGATGCCATGACTGAGCGGGTCAAGGTCACGGAGGCGGTCCGGCTGACGGGTGTCTCCGGAACAGTGATCTTCCTGGCCATCCGTCACGGCGATATCACCACCGAGCGCGACGCCCGAGGCTACGACTGGGTCGAGCCGGCCGAGGTCGCCTCGCTCGCCGTCGCCAACTGAACCGCCCGCTCTCCTCACGTTTTTCGTGCGTCCGTAGCGCCCCATCGGGCGTCGAATTTGGCGATTTGAGGGCGCTCCGGGTGCAGCAAAGGAGATCTCGCCCCGGACCAGGTCATGGCGCGGGGCGGCGGAAGTGCTTGCCGAGGGTCTCCATCTGGCCCTGGTAGTTCGAGCCGATGCCGCTGCCGTACAGCTTGGCCGGAGGGGCGATCATCGTCTCGAACGTGAGCTTGCAGACCTTCTGGCGGTGCTCGATCATGAACGGGACGTCGTGGGCCCGCACCTCGAGGGCCGCCCGTGACCCCTTGAGCCCCGCCACCGGGTCGTAGCCGAAGCCGGGGTCGAAGAAACCTGCGTAGTGGGTGCGCAGCTCGCCGCTGGTGGGGTCGTAGGCCGTCATCTCGGCCGCCAGGTCGGGGGGGACCATCACGCTCTCGTCGGAAAGCAGCAGGTAGAACCGCTCCGGCTCGAGCACCAGGCGGGCGCCCTCCTCGCTCCGGACCGGTTCCCAGTAGTCGTCCACGTCGTGCGTCCCCACGCCGGACATGTCGAGCAGGTCGGCGTTGCTCCGGGCCCGATGTCCGACCTGCTTGCCCTTGCCCCCCTCCAGGTCGAGGCTGAGGAAGAGCCCGCTGGCGGTCTCGAACTCCTCGGCGGTCGCCGGGCGGCCACCGCGGAACAGGATGGGTTCGTCCCGGTGGCGGGCGGCCAGCCCCTCGTCGGTGAGCGTCGAGCGCCCGACCATGAGCCGGAGCTGGTTTAGCGACAGGTGCTGCTTCACCAGGATGGGGAACGAGAGGGGGACGACCTCCAGGTACAGCGGCCCGTCGTAGCCGGGGGCGATCTCGTCGAAGCGGTGGCCGTAGTCGGTGATCACCCGGGTGAACACGTCCACCCGACCGGTCGAGCTCTTCGGGTTGGCCTTGCCCCGGACGTGGGGCGGGAGGTGGATCCGCTCCGCCAGCGGGATCAGGTAGGGGCGGTTCGTCTCGAGGAGGGCGCCCTCCCGGCGCAGGTCGAGCTCGTCGAAGACGTAGTCCTCCACCTTGCGCAGGACGGTCTCGTCGCCGGGGAGGAAGCTGCACCGGATGCGAAAGGCGCTCTCGCCCAGACGCAGGTCGAGGCTGGCGGGCTGGATGCTCGCCTTGGGGATGCGGAGCTCGCCGGCGTCGACGTAGCCGGCCTCGATCGCCTCGGCCAGGAGTTGGCTGGGTAGGACGCCGGGGGTGTCGGGGCCGAGATCCGCCAGATGGATCTCCCCGGGCACGGCCCGATGATGCCACCACGGGTCGGCGGCCCGACAGACGGCGAACCGGTGACATTTTCCGGCGTCCTGGCGACAGGAAACGTCACCGGTTCGAGGTGGGGGGCGAACCGGTGACATTTTCCAGGCGTCCTGGCGACAGGAAACGTCACCGGTTCGAGGTGGGGGGCGAACCGGTGACATTTCCAGGCGTCCTGGCGACAGGAAACGTCACCGGTTCGAGGTGGGGGGCGAACCGGTGACATTTCCAGGCGTCCTGGCGACAGGAAACGTCACCGGTTCGAGGTTGGCTGGGCCTCCCACCAGGCGGCCAGGCGGCGGCGGGCCTCGTCCTCGCCGAGGGGGCCCTCCTCCAGGCGGAGCTCGAGGAGGAAGTCGCGCGCCCGGCCCACGTCGCGGCTGGGGCCGATGCCGAGCTGCTCCATGATCTGGATGCCGTCGAGGTCGGGACGCATGGAGTCGAGCTCCTCCTGCTCCCGCAGGACGGCGATGCGCTCCTCGAGCAGGTCCATCCGGCGGGCCAGCTCGTCGGCCCGGCGCTGGTTGCGGGTGGTGACGTCGCAGCGGGTGAGCTCGTTGAGCTTCTCGAGGAGGGGCCCCGCGTCGCGGGCGTAGCGGCGCACCGCGCTGTCGGACCAGCCGGTGCCGAACCCGTGGAAGCGCAGGTGGAGCTCCACCAGGCGGGTGATGTCGGCGATCTCGTCCGCCGGGTAGCGCAGGGCCCGCAGCCGGGTGTCGGCCATCCGGGCCCCGACCACCTCGTGGTGGTGGAACGACACGCCCCCCGGCCCGATGGAGCGGGTCTTGGGCTTGCCGATGTCGTGGAGGAGGGCGGCCAGGCGCAGGATCTTGTCGTTGCTCGGTCTTCTCCACCACGGCGATGGTGTGGGCGAGGACGTCCTTGTGGCGGTGGATCGGGTCCTGTTCGAGGGCGAGGCCGCTCAGCTCGGGGAGGAACTCGTCCGAGAGCCGGGTGTTGACCAGGAACCACAGGCCCTCGGCCGGCTCGTCGACCACCATGAGCTTGTCGAGCTCGTCCCGCACCCGCTCGGCGGACACGATCTCCAGCCGGCCCCGGAGGCGGCGGACGGCATCGACCAGCTCCGGCTCGGGCGCCAGGCCGTAGCCGGCGATGAACCGGGCCGCCCGCAGCATGCGGAGGGGATCGTCGGTGAACGACTCGTCCGGCGACAGCGGGGTGCGCAGCCGGTAGGCGGCCAGGTCGGCCAGCCCGCCGAACGGGTCGATGAGCTCGGCGGACACGGCGGCCGCGGCCCCGTCGGCCCGCAGCTCGAGGGCCATGGCGTTGACGGTGAAATCGCGGCGGGCCAGGTCGGACTCGACCGCGTCGGCGAAGGCCACGTCGGGCTTGCGGGAGTCCGGCGAGTAGGCCTCGGCCCGGTGGGTGGTGATCTCGTACCGGCGGCCGTCCTTCCTGGCTCCGATGGTGCCGAAGCGCCGGCCCTGGTCCCAGATGCTGTCGGCCCACCCTCGCAGCGCGGCCTCGATGTCGTCGGGACGGGCGTCGGTGGTGAAGTCGAGGTCGTCGGACTCGGATCGCGGGCGTCCGAGGATGGCGTCGCGGACGCTGCCGCCCACCAGGTAGAGGCGGTGGCCGGCCGCCGCGAAGCGCTCGGCGAGGGCCGCCGTCTCGTCGAGAAGCGGCTGCAGCCGCTCGGGAACCATGGTGGCAACGACGGTACCGGTCCCGGTGGGCGCCCCCGCAGGGATTGGCTCCCGCGCCCCACCGGGCGGCGACCGACCATCCCCGCACCCCCGCCGATATCCTCGATGGCACCGATGACCGCCACGACAGAGGTCCTGGAGTGGGGCCGGGAACGGGCCCGGGCCGGCCCGTGGCGTGGGGACGGCCGGGTCGCCTACCTCGCCCCCCTCCCCTTCGAACCCCTGCCGTCGGTCGACTTCCTCCGCCGGTGCCTCGACCAGCTGGCGGGGCGGGGCTACGCCGAGGTCATCACGTCGGCCCTGGCCGGGTCCGAGCAGCGCCCGTTCCTGGCCGTCGGCTTCGCGCCCCACGAGCACCTCCGCTTCCTCGCCCACGACCTGTCCGGTGTGCCGCTGCGGTCGCCGGCCAAGCCCCACCGTCTGCGGCGGGCGACCCCGGCGGACTGGTCGTCGGTGCTCGACGTCGACGCCGGCTCCTTCAGCCCCTTCTGGCGCCTCGACCAGGGCGGGCTGGACGAGGCGCTGACGGCCACCCCGTCCACCCGGTTCCGGGTCGTCGTCGGCGACCGTCGGGTGCTGGGCTACGCCATCACCGGGCGGGCGGGCGACCAGGGTTACCTCCAGCGCCTGGCCGTGGCCACCGTCGCCCGGCGGGCGGGGGTGGGGCGGGCCCTGGCCCTCGACGGCCTCCGCTGGCTGCGGCGGCGGGGCGTCCACCGGGCCGTCGTAAACACCCAGTTCGGCAACGACGCCGCCCTCGCCCTCTACCTGCGCGTCGGTTTCCGCGTCGAGCCCTCCAACCTGGCCGTCCTGCACCGAAGCCTGGGCCCGTGAGCCGCCCCCGGTCCCTGGCGGTGGCCGTCCTCGGCCTGGCGGCCCTCGTCCTGGCCGGGGCCGCGGGCGCCGGGCCGGCGGCGAACGCGGCCACGGCCGCGGCCACCGGCGGTGCCACGCAGGCCGGCGGCCGGCTGGACTTCGTGGGCCAGACGCCCTGGGTGGGTGCCAACGGGCTGTTCGGCCTGCGCCTCAAGGTGACCCGCCCCTCGGGGCCGTCGAACCTGGAGGTGGCGGTCACCGTGTACCCGGCGGTGGCCTTCCGCTCCGAGTTCCAGGAGACCCTCGCCGGACGGATCTTCGGCGACCCCGTCCTGCCCGAAAAGGTGTTTCCCCTCGGCAGCATCACCGCCGAGCCCAACGGCGACTACGTGATGACGACGCCGGCGACGCTCGGCGGGCGCGACGGCGTCCACCCGGTGCGGGTCGAGCTGCGCGACCGCGACGACCTCGAGGTCGTCGACGACCTCGTCACCCACCTCGTCTACCTGGCCGGGGAGCACCCGGGACCCAAGCTCGGGGTGTCGATCGTGGTGCCCGTCCACGCCCCGCCCGCCCTCCAGCCCGACGGCACCCGGGCCCGGCCGAGCGACGCCCAGCTGGCCGGGCTGTCCCTCGCCATCGACTCCGCCCGGGCCCTGCCGGTGTCGTTCGTGCCCACGCCCGAGACGGTGGCCGCCCTGGTGGCCAGCAACGACCCCCGCGCCGGGGCGGTGCTCACATCCCTGCGACAGGCCGACGACCGGTTCGTCGTCGGGGGACCGTACGTTCCGGTGAGCCTGCCCGTGCTCACCGGCACCGGGCTCGACGGGGAGGTCGCCCGCCAGCTCAACCGGGGGACGACCACCCTCACCGAGGTGCTCCGGGGGGAGCCGGCGGGCCACCTCTGGGTCGCCGAGGAGCCGCTCGACGCGGCGTCGGTCGACGTCCTGGCCGCCCGGGGGGTCGGGCGGGTGGTGGCCACCGAGGCCGGGCTGACCCCCATACCCGACCAGCTCATCACCCTCACCGGGCCGTTCCAGCTCGAGGGCGAACGCTCGTCGGTGGACGGGGCGGCGGCCGACTCCGGCCTGTCCGCCCACTTCGACGGTGGGGGAAACCCCGCCCTCCAGGCGGCCCACCTGCTGGCCGACCTGGCCGTGCTCTACCTCGACCTGCCGGGCGAGGTGCGGGGAGTGGTCGCCCTCGCCCCCCGGACCTGGCAGCCCGACCGGGTGTTCCTCGACACCGTCGTGGCCGGCCTGGCCGCCCACCCGGCGGTGGAGGCGATCGGACTCGACGCCCTGTTCACCAACGTGCCCCCCGCCACCGACCTGGGCGAGCCGCTCGTGCGCCGTCCGGCGGTCGACCCCGGGGGCAGCCTCACCGGGGTGGTCGAGGGGATCCGCGCCGCCCGGGCCCGCCTCGACTCCCTGGGCTCCGTCCTCGGACCGACCAACGCGGTGTCGGGCGACCTCGACGAGCGCCTCCTGGTGGCGCAGTCGGCCGACTTCCGCACCGCCCGCCAGCGCAATCCCTACCTGGCCGGCGTGCGGGACGCGGTCGACGACCAGATCGGCGGGATCGTGATGCCGCAGGACCGGTCGATCACCCTCACCGCCCGGCGGGGGGAGATCCCGGTGACGTTCCAGAACCACACCGGGCACCCGGTGCGGGTGACGGTCCGCATGGAGAGCGACAAGCTCGACTTCCCCCGGGGCGAGACGCTCGAGCTCGACCTCACCCGCCTCAACACCACCCACCGCTTCCCCGTGGTGGCCCGGACGACCGGTGCGTTCCCCATCCGGATCACGCTGGAGTCGCCGGACGGGCGGCTGGTGGTCGGCCGGGCCCGGTTGACGGTGCGATCGACGGCGGCATCGGGCGTGGGCCTGGCCATCTCGGTGGGGGCCGCCCTGTTCCTCGCCCTGTGGTGGGGCCGCCACGCCCAGCGGGGACGGCGGGCCCGCCGGCTGATGGAACCGTCCGCCATCCTCGCCCCCCGGGGACCGAGCGGCCCCGGCCCGTTCCCGACCCCTGACGTCGCCGACACATGGCAGCCCTCGCCGGTGTTGCCCCCTGCCGGTCCCGATGCCGTTCCCGCTGCCGCTGCCGCACCCGGTCACGCGCCCGCAGCCAGAACGGTCCCCGCCCGGGTGGCGGCCCCGGGCGCTACGGTCCTGGCCGTCCCCCTCGTGCCGGACCCGCCCCGGGCGGTCCCGGTCCCGCACCCGCTCGACCCCATCGACAACCCGAGCAGTAACAGCCCAAGTAACAACAGCCCAAGTAACAACAGCCCAACCAGTAACAGCGCGGGGGACGTCGAGTCCGCGCCCGTCCCCGCGCCGGGCACCCTTGGAGGAGGCTGACGCCATGGTCGTGCGAGTGGTCACCGACAGCAGTTGCGACCTGCCGATCGACGTCGTGCGCGAGCACGGCATCACGGTGGTTCCCCTGACCATCCGATTCGGAGAGGAGGAGTTCGTCGACGGCCGCGACCTCACCCCGTCCGCCTTCTGGGCCCGGTCGTCCGCCTCGGCCGTGCTTCCGTCCACCGCGGCGCCTTCTCCGGGCGCCTTCGAGCAGGCGTTCCGGGACGCGGCGGCCGCGGGGGCGGACGGGGTGGTCTGCGTCAACCTGTCATCGAAGCTGTCGGCCACCATCCAGGCCGCGGAGACGGCGGCCAAGAGCGTGGCCGGGGAGGTGCCGGTGCGGACGGTCGACTCCAAGTCGGTGAGCCTGGGCCTGGGGACGATCGTCATCGCCGCCGCCAAGCTGGGGGCCGGCGGGGCGACGGTCGACGAGGTGGCGGCCCTGGCCGAGGACATGGGCAACCGCACCCGGGTCCACGCCACCCTCGACACCCTGGAGAACCTCAAGAAGGGGGGCCGGATCGGGGCGGCCAAGGCCCTCCTGGGATCGATCCTGTCGGTGAAGCCGGTGATCGAGGTCGTCGACGGGGCGGTCGAGCCGGGCCCCAAGGTGCGCACCCGGGCCAAGGCCTTCCAGTACCTGATCGACCGTGTCACCGCCGAGCCGGCGGTCGAGAACCTGGCCGTCCTCCACGGCGACGCTCCCGACCTCGAGCAGTTCCTCGAGCTGCTCGCACCCCACTTCCCCCGCGACCAGGTCGTGGTCGGCCAGTTGGGGGCCGTCGTGGGTAGCCACACCGGGCCCCGTACCATCGGGGTGGCCTTCCAGGTGCCCCGCCCGAGCTAGAGAGCAGGATCCCCCGCCGTCGTGGCCATCGCCGCCGAACACGTCATCGCCGGGCGCTACCGCCTCCGTCACCGGATCGCCAAGGGCGGTATGGCCGAGGTGTGGGAGGCGGGCGACGACGTGCTCGGGCGCTCGGTGGCGGTGAAGGTCCTCCTGCCCGAGCTGGCCGCCGACCCCACCTTCACCGAGCGCTTCCGGCGGGAGGCCATCGCCGCCGCCCGCCTGGCCCACCCCAACGTGGTGGCCACCTTCGACACCGGCGTCGACGGCGACCTGGCCTACATCGTCATGGAGCTGGTCGACGGCCGGAGCCTGAGCGACGTCCTGGTGGAGCGGGGACCCCTGCCCGCCCACGAGGCCACCACCATCGCGGCCCAGGTGGCGGCTGCCCTGCACTACGCCCACGAGGCGGGCATCGTCCACCGGGACGTGAAGCCGGCCAACATCTTGATGTGCCCGGACGGTCGGGTGAAGGTGGCCGACTTCGGGATCGCCAAGGCGGCCCTGTCCGACGCCTTCTCCGGCCCGGGCGGCGGCGCCGCCGATTGGGACCTCACCGGCACCGGGATGGTCGTGGGCACGGCCAAGTACCTGTCGCCCGAGCAGTTCGAAGGCAAGCCGGTCGATCGCCGGTCCGACGTCTACGCCCTGGGCGTGGTCGTCTACGAGATGCTCTGCGGGCGACCGCCGTTCAGCGGCGGCTCCGACATGGCGATCGGGATCCAGCACGTCGACCGCAAGCCGTTGAACCCCCGGCAGGTGCGGGCCGGCATCCCCCGGCCGCTGGAGGCGGTCGTGCTGCGGGCCATGGCCAAGTCCCCCGCCGACCGCTACCCCACCGCGGCCGCCCTCCAGAGCGCCCTGTTGTCGGTCGACCTGCGGTCCGACGACGCCGTGCCCATGGTCGTCCGGGAGGACACGCCGCCGCGGGGCGTCCCCCAGACCTTCTCCCAGAGCGAGCGCTCCTGGCTGGTGCCCACCGTGCTCATCGTGGTGGTGGCCGTCACCCTCGGCATCCTGGGGACGATCTTCGCCCGCTCCGACACCGGGCAGCGGCTCCTGGGGGACGATCCGCCGGCGGGCGGGGGCGGCTCGTCAGGCGGGACGGGCGACCCGACGGTGGCCGTCGCCTCGGTGACGTCGTTCGACCCCGACGGCGACGGGGAGGAGCACGAGGACGAGGTGGCCAACCTGGTCGACGGCAACCCCGCCACCACGTGGCGCACCTCCAACTACAACGGGACCAACTTCGCCGGGCTGAAGCCGGGCGTGGGCTTCGTCCTGGTGCTGGATTCCGCCGTCGAGCTGGGCGAGATCGAACTCGTCGGCACGAGCCGGAACTTCGACGTCGAGGTGGCGGTGGCCGACGCCCCCCGAAACGGCCGCGCCGCCTGGGGAGCGGCCGTGGCCGCCAAGAAGGGCGTCGGGGCCGATGCCACGCTCGACCTCGACGGTCGATCGGGGGGAGCCGTGCTGGTGTGGATCACCAACCCCACGAGCACGGTCGCCAGCATCGGCGAGGTCCGGATCACCCCCGCCTGACCCGACCAAACCGCGCAATTACACGGGTGAGGGGGCGTCCGCGCGGAGTGCTCGAGGGCGGATCGGTCGAGGGTCGGTACGCTCTCGGGCCATCGGAGACGACCGGAGCGACGCGGCCCTGGTGGCGGCGGCCCAGGACGGCGATCGGGCGGCCCTCGACTCGCTCCTGCGGCGCCACCACGACCGCCTCTACGCCGTGTGCCGGCGGGTCACCGGCAACGACACCGACGCGGCCGACGCCTGCCAGGAGGCCCTCGTCGCCATCGTCCGCAGCCTCGACCGCTTCGACGGACGCTCGGCCTTCTCCACCTGGGCCTACCGCGTGGCCACCAACGCCTGCCTGGACGAGTTGCGTCGCCGGCGCCGGCGTCCGGATCTCGGACTTCCCGACGACCTGGCCGGGGAAGCCGTCGGCGGCGGTGGCGGCAGTGGAGGCGGTTTCGCCGCGGGGGGCGGGATGGCCGGCGGGGGCGGGGATCCGTTTGCGGGGGTCGACGCCCGGCTGGCGGTCGACGCCGCCCTGGCCGAGCTGCCGGCGGAGTACCGGGTGGCGGTGGTGCTCCGCGACCTGTGCGGGATGGCCTACGGGGAGATCGCGGAGGCGCTCGACGTCCCCATCGGCACGGTGCGGTCGCGGATCGCCCGGGGCCGGGCCGCCCTGGTGCCGCTCCTCACCCCCGGGGAGACGGATGACGGCGGGAACCCGCCGGCCGCCGGCCGACGTCCAACCGACCAGACATGAACGACCGGACATGACCGACCACCCCGACTTCGACGCCCTGAGCGCCCACCTCGACGGCGAGGCCCCCGAGTGGGCCTCCCACGTGGCCGGCTGCGCCGCCTGCCGATCGACGCTGGGCCGGCTCCGGACGGTCAGCGCCCTCGTGTCGTCCCCCCCGCCGGCGCCGGCGTCCTCCGTTCGCGAGGAGGCGGTGGCCCGTGCGCTGGGTGCATTCAGAGTGCCTGAGATGTCGGGAACTGCGCTGTCGGGCTCCGGGGGGACGCGGCCGGCGTCGGTCTCGACGTCCCGGGCCGAGCCTCTCCCCCGCCCACCGGCGACCCCGGCGACGCCGATCACCGCCGCCCGGCGTTGGCGCCGGGGGGGCTCCGGCGTGTGGTTGGGCGCGGGGTCGGCCGCCGCGGTCCTCCTGGCCGTCGTGCTGGGGATGGGAGCGCTGACGGGCGGCGAGCCAGAGCGACCACGGTGCCGATGTCGCCGCCGGCCCGGCCGCCCAGGAGCGCACGGCGACCGATCTGGCCGCGGAGTCCGACGCTCGCACCGGCAGCGCCGGGGCGAGTGGATCGAGCGACAACTCCGCCGGCGGGTACGACGGCGGCGACCTGGGCGAGATCGCCGGCGCGTCGGACCTGGTGGCCAGTGCCGGGGTGGGCCTGGCCCGGCGCGAGGCCGACTCCTCGGGGTCTCCGGCAGCGCCGAGCGCCACCGGGGCGGCGCCGTTCGCCGGACTGGCCGGCGGTGAGGCGCAGTCCGGCGGCCAGTCCGGCGGCCAGTCCGGCGGGCCTGATCCCACACCGAAGGTCGTGGGCACCCGGCCGTGCGAGATGGAGGCCCGCGCCGCCCGGCCCGGCCTCGGGACCGTGGTCTACTTCGCCACCGGCCGGGTCCAGGGGATCCCGGTGATCGTGCTCGGCTTCTCCCCCGGGCCCAGCCCCGGTCCGGTCACCCTTCTGGCTCTGGCGCAGGCGGAGGAGTGTCGGGTCGTGCTCGAAGCGGCCGGGCCCTGAACGCGGCGGCGGCCGCCCCCAGCACCACCGCCAGCCACCCCTGCCAGCCGACGATCGACAGCCGGTGGTCGGTGGTGATCCACGCCGCGCCCAGGAGGCCGGCGACGGTGAAGACGGCCCCCGCCACGGCCAGCGCCACCGATCGTCGGCGCGCCACGGCGGTTGTGGCTTCCGACACGAAGAGGCCGAGGACCACCCCGGCCCCCAGTACCGCCAGGCCGTCGAAGGCGTACTCACCGAGGAGGACGGCGGCCACGTACGCCACCACCGCCCCGATGACGAAGGAAAGGGTGGCTCGCACCCGGTCAAGGGTAGGCTCGGCCCGTGGCGGATGACCCAGATCTGACGCCGGCGACAGCCTCCGGAGCGATCGCGCCCCCACCGGGCGGGCGCGACGGCGACTCCGCCACCGCCGAGATGTTCGACTCGTTGGTGGCAGGGGACGACACCGACGGTGCAGGCGACCGGTCGCGTTTCCTCGCCGACCCGCCGTCGGGCGGCCCGCCCGATCCCCCGAAGCCCGCCGCCGCCGCGCGCCGGCTTCCCGGCCGCCCGCCGGCGAACGAGACGTCGGAGGACGCCACCGGGACCGGGACCGGGTCCGCTGCCGGGACCGGGTCCGCTGTCGGGACCGGGTCCGCTGTCGGGACCGGGTCCGCTGTCGGGACCGGGTCCGCTGTCGGGACCGGGTCCGCTGTCGGGACCGGGTCCGCTGTCGGGACCGGGTCCGCTGCCGGGGCCCGGGCCGTCACTCCACCGCCGGCTGCGACGCCCAGCTCGGGGACGGTCCCGCCGGCCACTCCCGCCCCGGAGGCACCCACCGCCCCCCGGCCCGTCACCCCCCCGGTGAATCCCCCCGTCACTCCCCCGGCGCCGATCACGCCCTCCGGCCGGTCCTCGGCTCCCACCAGGCCGCCGGCGGCGGCCCAGCCGAAGGCCGACTGGGCGGCCGAGGTGGCCGATCGCATCGACGACGTGGTGGCCAAGGTCCGGGCCAACACCTCCGACCGCCTGGTCGGAATCGCGCGGATCGTGGTCTACGGACTGCTCGCCGCGGTCATGGGGTCCGTGGCGCTCGTGCTTCTCGTGATCCTCGCCGTCCGGCTGCTGGTCGTCGCCTTCCAGGGCGAGGTGTGGCTCGCCTACCTCGTCCTCGGGGCAATATTCCTGGGCAGCGGGTTGTTCCTCTGGTCGAGGCGCCCGGCGACGCCGCCGAGAATCTGACCCGACCGCCGCCCGGCCGGCTCATGGCAGGACCAGATCAGCAAGGAGCGGTACGCCAAGTGGGAGACACCCGATGAAAGAAGTTCGCGACGTGATCATCATCGGCTCGGGGCCGGCCGGCCTCACGTCGGCCATCTATTCGGCCCGGGCCAACCTCCGCCCCCTGGTCATCGAGGGTGAGCTGTCGTCCACGGGCGACCAGCCCGGCGGTCAGCTCATGCTCACCACCGAGGTGGAGAACTTCCCCGGCTTCATCGACGGCATCCAGGGACCGGCGCTCATGGCCAACTTCCGGGCCCAGGCGGCCCGTTTCGGCGCCGAGTTCGTCACCGAGAAGGTCACCCGGGTCGACTTCTCGGCCCGGCCGTTCGTGGTCGAGGTCGGCGACGCCGCCTACCGGGCCCGGGCGGTCATCGTGTCCACCGGCGCCAAGGCCAAGATGATCGGCCTCGAGAACGAGATCAAGCTCATCGGCCACGGCGTGTCGACGTGCGCCACCTGCGACGGGTTCTTCTTCAAGGGCGAGACCATCGCCGTGGTCGGGGGAGGCGACTCGGCCCTCGAGGAAGCCACCTTCCTCACCAAGTTCGCCACCAAGGTCTACGTCATCCACCGTCGCGACCAGCTCCGGGCGTCGAAGATCATGCAGGAGCGCGCCTTCAAGAACGACAGGATCGAGTTCGTCTGGGACTCGGTGCCGGTCGAGCTGCTGGGCGACACCATGCTGGAGGGTGTCAAGGTCCGCAACGTCAAGACCGGCGAGGAGACCGTCCTCGAGATCGCGGGCCTCTTCGTGGCCATCGGCCACGTCCCCAACACCTCGCTGTTCGTGGGCCAGCTCGACATGGACGACAACGGCTACCTCGTCACCACCACCGGCTCCCGCACCAACGTCGAGGGGGTGTTCGCCGCCGGCGACGTGGCCGACCACGTCTACCGCCAGGCGATCACCGCCGCCGGCACCGGCTGCATGGCCGCCATCGACTCGGAACGCTGGCTCGAGTCGCAGCCCCACGACGCCGAGATCCTCGGCACCCCGGTCGAATGGTGACCGGTGCCGCCGCGGAATCGGATGGGCCCCGGTGGCGTTTCACTCACACGCAGGGAGAGGTTCTCCCCCGGTACGCACAGGAGGCAGGCAATGGCTGAGGGAGTTGACGTCCTCACCGACAGCACGTTCGACGAGGAGGTCGCCGGGTCGGACGTGACCATGGTGGTCGACTTCTGGGCCGAGTGGTGTGGCCCCTGCCGCATGGTGGCGCCCGTGCTCGACCAGATCGCGGCCGAGAACGAGGGCAAGATCCGCGTCTGGAAGCTCAACGTCGACGACAACCCGGCGTCGGCCCGCAAGTACCAGGTGATGAGCATCCCCACCCTCCTGGTCTTCAAGGACGGCGTGGCCAAGAAGCGCATCGTCGGCGCCAAGGCGAAGGCGGCCCTGCTCGACGACCTGTCCGAGTTCCTGTAGGCGCGCCGCCGTCCGCACGTCCTCCACAGCCTGTTCGCACGCTGTGGAGGACCGGAGCGCTCACTTGTAATTACCGGGTTGTAAGTCGGTCCCCAGCTTGTTCGGAGGCTGTGGACGACCCCCGTCCCTTAGGGGGTGGTGACCTTGCCCCCGGTCATGGCCCGGTAGATCCGCTCGAGGTCCTCGAGGTCGGCGAACTCCACGACCACCTTGCCCCTGCTGGCGGTCATCTCCACCCTGACCCGGGTGTCGAGATGATCGGACAGGCGCTCCTCGAGCTCCAGCAGTCCGGGTGGGCGGAGGCGACGCCCGGGCCCGGCCGGGGCCGGCGTGACCGCCGATTTCTGATTCTGGCGCCGGGCCTCCTCCTCCACCGCCCGCACCGAGAGCCCCTCGGCCACCGCCCGCTTGGCCAGCGTCTCCTGATAGGCCCGGTCGGGACAGGTGAGCAGCGCCCGAGCGTGGCCGGCGCTGATCTTGGCCTCCGCCAGGAGCCGCTGCACGTACGGGGGGAGCTGAAAGAGACGGAGAGTGTTCGAAATGGCGGCCCGGCTCTTGCCCATACGGGCGGCCAGCTCGTCGTGGGTGAGGTGGAAGTCCTCCAGGAGCTGCTGGTAGGCGGCGGCCTCGTCGAGCGGGTTGAGGTCCTCCCGCTGGAGGTTCTCCACCAGGGCCTGCTCGAGCGATGCGGTGTCGTCGACGGTGCGGATGATGGCCGGGATGAGCGGCAGGCCGGCCCGCTTGGCCGCCCGCCATCGTCGCTCCCCCGCGATGAGCTCGTAGGTGCCCTCTCCCGAGGCCCGCACCAGCACCGGCTGGAGCACCCCCAGCTCGCGTACCGACGCGGTGAGGGCGGCCATGGCCTCCTCGTCGAAGCCGCTGCGGGGCTGGCGAGAGTTCGGGAAGATCGCCGAGATGGGCAGGTCCTGGAACGCAGAGTCCACCCAATCGGCCGATCCGGCGGGGATGAGCGCCCCGAGGCCTCTACCCAGTCCGCTGCGGCGCGCCACCACTTACCTCCTTGGCCAGCTCGCGGTAAGCCAGGGCCCCCCGCGAGGTGGGATCGAACACGACGATGGGCTGCCCGAACGAGGGCGCCTCGGAGAGGCGGACCGTCCGGGGGACGATGTTGCGGCAGACCTTGGCCCCGAAATGCCTGCGGACCTCCTGGGCCACCTGCTCGGCCAGCTTGGTGCGGGCGTCGTACATGGTGAGGATGATCGTCGACAGGTCGAGCCGGGGGTTGAGGTTGCGCTGCACCAGCTGCACGTTGCGCATGAGCTGGCCCAGTCCCTCGAGGGCGTAGTACTCGCACTGGATCGGCACCACCACCTCGGTGGCGGCGGCCAGGCCGTTGACGGTGAGCAGGCCGAGCGACGGCGGGCAGTCGATGAGGACGTAGTCGAAGTCACCGTCCATGCGCTCGATGGCCCGGCGCAGCCGGAGCTCCCGGCTGAAGGCGGGGACGAGCTCGATCTCGGCCCCGGCCAGGTCGATGGTGGCGGGGGCGACGAAGAGGTTGCGCACGCCCGTCGGCTCGATGCAGTCCTCCATGGGCAGGTCGGCGAGGAGGACGTCGTAGATCGACGACTGCAGGTTGCGGGCGTTGACGCCGACGCCGGTGGTGGCGTTGCCCTGGGGGTCGAGGTCGACCACGAGGACCCGGTAGCCCATCTCGGCCAGGGCCGCGCCCAGGTTGACCGCGGTGGTGGTCTTGCCGACCCCGCCCTTCTGATTGGCGACGGCCATGATCCGGGGGAGAGGGATGCGGTCCGTTGACTGGCCGCCCGGTACGGGTGCCGCAGCCTGGTTTGGTGCCTGGGCCGGCGCTCGGTCGGGGGCCGGCGTGAGCTCGGGGAAGGCGTCGGTGGGGGACTCGGCCAGCCGGGACGGGCTGAGACCGGCGGGGCGGGGTGGGGCCAGGACCTGGGTCGACCGCGCGGGTTCCGCTGCCTGGTGGTCGACGGCTGCCGAGGCGCTCGATTCGGGTGTTGGAGTCTCGACCTGGGCGGACAGAGCAGATACCCCGCCGTCGGCATCGTGGGACGGGGGCTCTTCGTCGGTGATGATCCGGTCCGGGATTCCCGCCATCTCCAGGATCGAAGGAAGGTCGTCGTCGGACGAACCCGCGCCGGGGGAGTGTTCGGGAAGCGTCTCGACGTCCACTGCCGGCCGGGCGTAACCGTTTTCCTCGCTCACGGCTCTCCATCATGGCACCTAAGCCCCAGGGGTCAAGTATCAAGCTCGTGTTTCACGTGAAACATGCTCGCCGGGCTGTTGGAACCCGGGAGCTGCGATAGGTCCGGCTTCGATCTGTATGACCCCGCCAACCCGGTCCGGGCGACGGGTGTGCAGTTGCGTCGGATATACCCTACGGAACTGCACACTCGATCCTGGAGTCTCTCCCCCCAGGGAACCCCCGCGGACTCGTTGGCCCCGGTATCCGATGGTCTGTCCCGGGCGACGAGTGTGCAGTTGCGTCGGATATACCTACGGAACTGCACACTCGATCTGGACGCTGACGTCAGGCGGTCGGGGCAGGGAGGTGCCGCTCGGCGGCAGCATGCACGGCTTTTGTGCGGCAGCGACGACCCTCCCGCCCCGCCGCCGACGGTATCGACCCGGATCAATCCCCGATTGAACCCGCAGGGTGTAGATCCGTCGGATCGCGATCGCGCGGACCTGCGCGCTCGCCACCAGCCACCAGGCGCCAAACGGCCGGCCGTCGGAGGGGACGCCCGGGGCCAACCGGCCACGGCCGGACAGTCGCCTCGATCTGGTCGCCTCGACCTGGTCGCCCCCCCCTTGAGGTAGCGGCATGGCTCCTCCCGGGCGGACACGACTCCGCGCCCGGTCCCACGCCCGGCGAGATCCCCACGTCCGGGGCCGACGAGCCGGGTGGTTTCTCTCACCGCCCGGGCCATCGGTGACTCAGCCGGTGCCGAATAGTGGGCGCTTGGCCGGCATCCCTGTCCGCCGGGGGTATCGCTCGGGGCACGGCCCGTGTTGTCGTAGCACCTGGTACGACGCTCCGCCGGAGTCGACGAGGGCCTCCGGCTCCAGGCCCAGGGGGGCGAGTCCCGAGGGTGGCCACCGATCGGGACGGCCGCCGGGCGGTTCGCTCACCACCATCCGGCCACCCCCGACCAGGAAACACGCCCCGCACTCGGCCGTCACCGCCGGCGGGCCGAATCCCCTGGCCACCACCAGGTCGAACCGTCCCCGGAGACGGACGTCGTGACCCAACTCTTCGCCCCGACCGCCGACGACCTCGACCCTGTCCTCCAACGCCAATACCTGCACCGCGTCGACCAGGAACGCCACCCGGCGCGCACCGGCGTCGATCAGCGTCCACCGGCTGGCGGGCCAGGCCAGGGCCAGCGGGAGCCCGGGGAGCCCGCCGCCGCTACCCAGATCGAGGCACGCGCCGCTCGCCGTCCCGCCATCGACGCTGGTCGCCGCCCTCCCGAATCCCAGGGCGTGGTCGAGGTGGGGGAGCAGGGGGCCCGGGCCGAGCAGTCCCCGGCGGCGGGCGTCGTCGAGCACAGCCAACATCCCGGGCTCCCACCCCGCCCGGGTTCGCGGCCCGTCAGCTGTCGCCGTCGTCCTCCACGGCATCCGGGATGATGGCGACCCGCCGGCGGGGCTCCTCGCCCTCCGATGTCGTCGACACGCCGTCGATCGTGTTGGCGGTGTCGTGCACGACCTTGCGGTCGGGGGGTGACATCGGCTCCAGGATACGGGCCACGCCCGTCTCCTTCACCTGCCCCGCCACCTCGCGGGTGAAGCGCTCGAGCGCCGCCCGCCGGGCCATCCGGTACCCGGAGATGTCGACCAGGACCCGGGTCCGCGCTCCGGGCGCCCGCCGCTGCACCACCGTACGGGCCAACTCCTGGACGGCGGCCAGCGTCTGGCCGCGAGGCCCGATGAGCATCCCGAGATCGTCGCCGGTCACCGCGATCTCGACCGTGTCCTCGTCGAGATCACGCCGCTCCAGCTCGAACTTGGCCCCGAACTGTCCGAGGAGGCCCTCGATGAACTCCTCGGCCAACTCCCCGGCGTCGATGTCGGGATCACCGTCGTTCATGCCCACTCCTTCATCCGCCGGTTTCGATGGTCGTTCGTCCCTCGCCGGAGTGCGCCGGGGACCTGAGGGCCGTGGCCCTTCGGGCCGCCGCTCCCTGGCCTTGGGCCGGTTGCCGCCGGCCGCCCGGGCCCCGGACCCGCCCGCGGGCGACCCGGAGGACACCGCCGCCGGCTGCGAATCGCCCGCGCCCGACACCGCGCCCGACCCGGACGACTGGGCCGGACGATCCTGGGCCGGACGATCCTGGGCCGGACGATCCCGCCGGCCGCTGCTCCGTTTGCGGTCGCGCCGCTCCACCTTGGGACGGGCCGAGGTCGGTACGACCCGCGCCCGTACCCGGGCCTGCGTCCGCAGCAGGCCGAACAGCCCCGCTTTGGGCTCCTCCAGGACCTCGAACTCGGCATCGCTCTCGTCCACACCCAACTGGTCGAGCGCCATCTCCTTGGCATCTTCCACGGTCTTCGCTGTGACTTCGACCCATTCCACGCGTCACGATTCCTTCCTCGAAGAGCCTCCGGACGACCCCTTCGTGGGAGGCAGGCCCTTGGGCCGGGCCGCCGGGGGTGGTCGTTTGGCCTTGGCAGCACGATTCGTCAACGAGGAAAGGAGGCTCCGCTTGGGCTCGCCATCGCCCGACGGCGTAGCGGCCCCTCCCGGGCCTGCCTTCCCCCCCTTCTGGCCGGCGGCGGGCTTGGCCGGGCCGGACGGACCGCCCTTGGGAGTCACCCGTCCACCGGGCCCACCCTTGGGCGTCACCCGTCCACTCGGGGGCCGAGGCTTCCCGCCCGCCCCCCGCCGCCCGACCCCCCGCCGCTCCCGCTCTTGGGCCCGCCTCCCTTGGGCGACCCAGGGGTCTTGGCTCCCCCACCACCCTTGGGAGTCGATCCGCCACTCTTTGCGCCCGCGGCCGCCTTGCCGCCCCCCGCCCCACCGCCGGAGCTTGGGCCGCCTCCGGTCTTGCCGCCCGATTTCCCGCCCGGCTTGCCTGACGATCCACCGGAGGGAAGCGCGGTTGGTTTTCCTGACGGCGTCTCGGCATCGTCGTCGTCGACCGCCGCCGACGCATCACGCCTGCGGAACGTCCACGCCTGCTGGCCGATCTGCCACAGGTTGGAGACCACGAAGTACAGCACCACTCCCGTGGGGACCGACAACGAGATCAGGCCGAAGAAGACGGGGAAGACTTTGGTGACCATTTGCATCTGGGGATTGATGGAGTCTTTGGGCATTCGGCCCGTCATCTGCTTCTGCTGGAAGTACCCGGTGCCCACCACGGCCGCCACCAGGAGCAGACCGATGATCGTCTGCGGTTTCTTGGCCAGGTCCATTCCGAGGGATTCGAGCTTGCCGGAGGACTCCACGAGCGCGGCGTAGAGGTTGCTGCCTCGGGGAATGTGCCGGGGCGGGACCTTGCTGAGGTCGATGATAAGGCGGTAGAGGACGATGAAGAGCGGCATCTGTAGGATCAATGGCAGGCACCCGGCCAAGGGGTTTGCCTTGTGTTCCTTGTAGAGCTTCATCATCTCTTCGTTGAGCTTCTGGCGGTCGCCCTTGTATTTGGCCTGGAGCTTCTTCAGCTCCGGTTGCAACTGCTGCATCGCCCGTTGCGACTTCACCTGCTTGGCCGTCAGGGGGATGAGGAGCATCCGCACGGTGAGGGTGAGCATGGCGATGGCGAATCCGTAGGACGGAACGATCGCGTAGAAGAAGGCCAGAACGTCGCCCAGGGCGTTGTAGAGCCAGTCGAAATACGCCCTCGCCAGCAAGGTGTGTTCCATCACGATCCCGCCCGCCCAGCCGGCACGGGGTCGACACCCGACCCGCCCCATGGGTGGCAGCGGGCGATGCGCCGGATCGCCAACCCGAGTCCCCGCCGGACACCGTGTGTCTCAAGCGACTCGAGGGCGTAGGCCGAGCAGCTCGGCCAGTAGCGGCAGTGGGGGAGCCGGGCCGCCGACAAGGCCCGGTACAGCCTGATGGGCGCGCAGACAGCCCGGCTCAGCACGGTCCCTCCGCCTGCCCGGATTCCTGCGACCCGGACGCCTTCGGGAACGATTCCCGCCGGCTGAGCTCCTGCGGCCCGGATTCCTGTGGCCCGGACTCCTGCGGCCCGGCTTCCTGTGGCCCGGATTCCTGCGACATCGGTTCCTTGGGGCCCGCGGGTGCCACCCGTGCTGCCGCTGACGGGATGGCCGTCGTCGACGGCCGCCGGGCCGTGGACGAGGGTTCCTTGGTGGCCAGCGTGGCCAGTGCTTCGCATACGGTGGCTCTCAGCTCTCGATAGGACAGCGACGACGCCCCTGCGTGGGCCCCGACGAGGTAGGCACCAGGGAGAAGCAGGGGCCCGGCTTCCCTGGAGACTGCCCGCAGCCGGCGCCGGATCCGGTTGCGCACCACCGCTCCGCCGGCCGACCGGCCGACTGCGTAGGCGACCCTGGGAGGTTCGGTCGGGTCACCCGGCACCCAGGTTACCGTGACCGGCCCCCGCCGAACTCGGGCCCGGGATCGACGCAGGGCCTGGAAGGTGTCCCGGTCGCGTACCGACCAGATCAGGCCGACAGCTTGGCCCGGCCTTTGCGACGCCGCGCCGACAGGATCGCCCGTCCGGCCGATGTCGACATCCGGTGACGGAATCCGTGGCGCTTGGCCCGCTTCCGGTTGTTCGGTTGAAATGTTCTCTTCACTCATGGCCTCCCCGGCGTGCGCCCCGCGCCGGCTTCATCGTCGTCAAGCGAAAGATCCAGGCTAAAGGCTACGGGCGGTCATCGCCAACACAGCCCTTTGGACGGGTCCGTACAACCTCGTAATTACAACCCGGGGGGCCCTTGTCGAGCCGCAATTCGGGGGTCGCCCCTTGTGTCGCGCCCTCGTGCCGGTGGTACGTTTGCCACTTCCCCGGGAGCGGCCCTGGGGGAACCGGGTCTCACTTCCCTGGCCCCTGCAGCGAGCAGCGCCGCGTCCGAAATCCGGTCCGCCGACTTATCCACCACGTGTGGACAGGTCTGTGGAAAACATCCAGGGGAGGTGGCCGGGCGCTTGCCGAATGCAGAGTACTTGTGGGGTGCGTGTCTCGACGTACTACGCAACGAGTTGCCCGACGGCGCCGGGAAGACCTGGCTCGAAGCGGCCCGCCCCCTGGCCCTCGAGGACCGGCGGCTGATCCTGGCCGTGTCCAGTCCGGCCGCCAAGGAACGGATCGAGAGCCGGTACCTGCGCTTCGTCGAGGACATCCTCACCGAGCTGGCTGGCGAGCCCCACCAGATCGTGCTCGAGGTGCGCCCCGCGCTGGCCCGCGCCGCCGGTGACGACGAGCCATCGTCGGCCCCCGTCGGGATCGGGGCGGTGAGCGGCAGGCCCGCAATCGCCTCCGTCGGCAGCGGGCCGGGTTCCGGTCCCGTGTCCGGCCATGGTGCGTCGGGCGGCATCGGCGGGTCGACGGGGGGAGCGCGGTCCTCGACGGGCTCCGGGTCGTCGTCGGGGTCGTCGTCGTCGTCGGGCTCGGGTGGATCCACCGTCACCCGCGGTGCGCCGTCCGCCAACGACGACTTCGGCTCCCTCGGCGAGATCGCCCTCAACCCGAACTACACCTTCGACGACTTCGTCATCGGGGAGTCGAACCGGTTCGCGGCGGCGGCCGCGCTGGCGGTGGCCGAGCAGCCGGCGACCTCCTACAACCCCCTCTTCATCTACGGCGACGCCGGGCTGGGCAAGACCCACCTGCTGCACGCCATCGGGCACTACGTGCGCTCCACCTACCCGCAGATGTGCGTGCGCTACGTGTCCACCGAGCACTTCCTCAACGACTTCATCGACGCCATCCGCACCAACAGCCAGGGCGCCTTCAAGCTCCGCTACCGCCGGTGCGACATCCTCCTCGTCGACGACGTCCAACTGATCGAGAACAAGGCCACCACCCAGGAGGAGTTCTTCCACACCTTCGACTACCTGCACTCCGCCGGCCGTCAGATCGTGATCTCCTCCGACCGTCCCCCCAAGGCCATGGCCACCCTCGAGGACCGCCTGCGCAGCCGCTTCGGGTGGGGCCTCATCACCGACGTCCAGCCGCCGACGCTCGAAACGCGCCTCGCCATCCTGCGCAAGAAGGCGGCCCGGGAGCCGTCGAACACCCCCGACGACGTGCTCACCTACATCGCCACCCACATCACCAACAACATCCGGGAGCTGGAGGGCGCCCTCAATCGGGTCCTGGCCTTCTCCAACCTCCAGCGGGTGCCCCTGACCCTCGAGATGGCGGAGGACGTCCTGGGCGACCTCATCACCGCCAAGGCCCCCCGCCAGATCACGGCCAAGGTCGTCATCGAGGCCACCGCCGACATGTTCGGCCTCACCATCGACGAGCTGTGCGGCAAGAGCCGCAGCCGCCCCCTGGTCACCGCCCGCCAGGTGGCCATGTACGTCCTGCGGGAGATGACCGACTTCAGCTACCCGGCCATCGGGCGGGCCTTCGGCGACCGCGACCACACCACGGTCATGCACGCGGTGTCCAAGATCTCCGACCTGATGCGCGAGCGGCGAACGATCTACGAGCAGGTCACCGAGCTCATGCACCGCATCCGCACCGCCGGCGCATGACCGACCGCCACCCTCGCGGCCGTGCGGGCCGTGCACTACCGGTGGACGCGACCCACCGCTGCCTGTCGACAAGTCGCCCGTCGTCTCGAGTGACAGGCGTGGGATTCTTCTCGACTGTCGCACCCCTGTGGGAGGCTGGGGACGCGAGGTGGGCGCCGATACCGTCTCCGGCCTGCCGCGACACGACTCTTTCCCCAATCCACAGTCCCTACAGCTCTCTCTCCCTTTTTCAACTATGAGAGAGCTAACTGCAGGTGAGGACGCCCACAATGGGGTTCACCCGATGAGATCAGGCCAGATGAGGTTCAGGACCGATGAAGTTCAGGGCTGAGCGCGACTCCCTCCTGGAGGCTTTGGCCACCGCCGCCCGGGCCGCGGCCACCCGCGGGGGGGCTCTGCCCGCCCTGTCCGGCGTGCGCATGGAGGTCTCCGGCGACACGCTCAAGCTGGCCGGCAGCGATCTCGACCTCACGGTCCAGGTGGAGGCCAAGGTGAGCGGGTTGGCCGACGGGGTGTGCGTGGTGCCGGCCCGCCTGGCGGCCGACATCGTGCGGGCGGTAGAGCCGTCGGCCGTCCTGGTGACGGCCGAGGGGAGCGAGGCGGTCATCTCCGCCGGACGGTCGCAGTTCACGGTCCGCCTCCTGCCGGCCGAGGAGTTCCTGCGCCTGCCCGAGCCGGCGGCGGAGGCCGTCACCCTCGAGGCGGCCACGTTCTCCGCCGCCCTCACCCAGGTGGTGCGGGCCGCCAGCCGCGACGACGCGCGGCCGATCCTCACCGGCGTGCTCCTGGCCGCGGAGGCCGGGGGCCTGCGCCTGGTGGCCACCGACTCCTACCGGTTGGCCCTGCGCGACCTGCCCGGCACCAGCCTGCTGGCCGAGGGCAAGCAGGTGCTGGTCCCGGCCCGGGCCCTCGGCGAGCTCACCCGGGTCCTGGGCGGGGCGCCGACGGTCACCCTCCGCCTGGGCTCCGACCAGGCCACGTTCGAGGCGGGCCACGTCCGCCTCACCACCCGCCTGATCGAGGGCGAGTTCCCCAACTACCGCCAGCTCATCCCCAGCGCCTATCCCAACCGGCTGACGGTGGGCAAGGAGCCCATGATCGACGCCGTCCGGCGGGTGAAGCTGCTGGCCCGGGAGGCCACCCCCGTCCGCCTCGCCCTGCGGGCCGACGGGGTGCAGCTCACGGCCATCACCCAGGACGTGGGCCAGGCCCGGGAGGACGTCGACGGCAAGTACGAGGGCACCGAGATGACCGTCGCCTTCAACCCCGACTTCCTGCTCGAGGGCATCGAGGCCATCCCCGGCGACGAGGTCGTGCTGGAGACGCTCGACGCCCTGAAACCCGCCACCCTCAAGCCCACCGAGGGCACCGACTTCCTCTACCTCCTGATGCCGGTGCGGGTTTCCTGAGAGCCGTATCGCGGTGCGGCTGACCCGGCTCTGGCTCACCGATTTCCGCAATTACGAAACCGCCGAGGTCGAGCCCCCGGCCGGGCTCACCGTGGTCGTGGGCGACAACGGGGCAGGCAAGACCAACCTCCTGGAGGCGGTCGGCTACCTGGCCACCCTGGAGTCCTTCCGCGGCGTGCCGGGGGAGGCGCTGGTGCGCCAGGGCGAGGAGCGGGCGGTGGTGCGGGGCGAGGTGGCACGCGAGGCTGATCCCCGGGGAAACAGGGAGCTCCTGATCGAGGCCGAGATCCGGGTGCGGGGACGGGGTCGGGTGGCGGTCAACCGTCAGCCCCTGCGCCGGGCCGCCGACCTGGTGGGCGCCCTGGTGGTCACCGTGTTCTCCCCCGACGACCTCGAGCTGGTCAAGGGGGGCCCCTCCGCCCGCCGCCGGTACCTCGACGACCTCCTGGTCGGACTGCATCCCCGCAACGACACCTTGCGCCGCGACCTCGAGCGGATCCTCCGCCAGCGCACCGCGTTGCTGCGCGACACGGGTGGCCGGCTCACCCCGGCCCTGGCGCCCACCCTCGACGTCTGGGACGCCAAGCTGGCGGCCGTCGGCGACGCCCTGGGGGCGGCGCGGTCCGAGCTGGTCGATCGCTTGGCCCCCGAGCTGGCCGCGGCCTACGCCGGCGTGGCGGGCCCGGATGCCAGGCCGGTCGCCGTCGCCTACGAGGCCCCGTGGCGGTTGGGGGGGCTGGCGGCGGCGCTGGAGGCGTCCCGGGCCGAGGAGCTGCGCCGGGGGGTGTGCCTGGTCGGTCCCCACCGCGACGAGCTGGCCCTGTCCATCTCGGGCATGCCGGCCCGCACCCATGCGTCCCAGGGCGAGCAACGGTCCCTGGCCCTGGCCCTGCGCCTGGCCGGCCACCTGGTGGTGGGGGAGGCGATCGGCGAACCCCCCGTGCTCCTCCTCGACGACGTGTTCTCCGAGCTCGACGACGGCCGCAGCCAGGCCCTCCTCGACCACCTCCCGCCCGGCCAGGCCCTCCTCACCACCACCGGCTCCATCCCACCCGCCACCTCGCCCGAGCTGGTCATCGAGGTGACCGCCGCCCGCCTGCGAGCCTCGCGCCCCACTCGCGCCCCGGCGGTCCCTCCGCTCGGGGACGAGCCCGGTGCCGGAGCCGGACCCGGAGCGGCCCCGACCCCGCCCCCGACCCCGACCCCGACCCCGACCCCGACCCCAACCCGACCGTCCCCGCCCTCGACCCCGGCCCGTCCCCGCCCTCGACCCCGACTCCCCCGACCCCGACCCCGACCCGCCCCGGCCCGTCTCCCGACCCCACCCCCGACCCCGGCGCCGGCGACGGAACGGCCCGCCGATGCGCCCGGCTCGTCGTCCGACTCCACGGCGTTCCGCGGCGGGCCACGACGGTTGGGCGACCCGTCCCCGTCACAGAACGGCGATGCCGTCCCACTCCCGTGTGCCACCGAGGCGGAGGTCCCGCGGTGACGTGGCGGCCGCTCCCCCGGCCGGGCGGCGAACGGGCGCCCCGGCCGATGTCCGACTCGTTGCCCAACGTCGCCCGGCGCATCGGCGGGCCCGACGGCGCCACGTTCGTCACCCTGGTCGCGGGGTGGGCCGAGATCGTGGGACCGGCGGTCGCGGCCCACTGCCGGCCCCTCCGCCTCGTCGAGCGGCACGCTCACCATCGCCGTCGACCAGGCCGGATGGGCCACCGAGCTCACCTACCTGGAGGCCACCCTCCGGGGACGGATCGACGACAGCGTGGGTGTCGGATCGGTGACCGCCGTGCGGGTGGTGGTCCGCCCTCGTTGACCTACCCGTCTGGTATCCTTGTAGGAGTGTGGTTCGGGGGCCTGACCTGCAGTTTCGCCCCCTGAAACCGACTTTTTCGACCTACCGGTCGACTCATTCGCAAGCACGTGAAAGGGCGCGTCTGTGGCGCTGAGCACCGGGTCCTACGGGGCCAAGGACATCACCGTTCTGGAGGGCCTGGAGGCCGTCCGGAAGCGCCCCGGCATGTACATCGGGTCAACCGGGCTCAACGGCCTACACCACCTCGTCTACGAGGTGGTCGACAACTCCGTCGACGAGGCCATGGCCGGCCACGCCACCAAGATCGAGGTCACCCTCCTGCCCGACGGCGCCTGCCGGGTGGTCGACAACGGCCGTGGCATCCCGGTCGAGGCCATGGCCAAGCACCGCAACAAGTCGGCCGCCGAGGTGGTCCTCACCGTCCTCCACGCGGGCGGCAAGTTCGGGGGTGAGGGCTACAAGATCTCCGGCGGCCTGCACGGCGTCGGCGTGTCGGTGGTCAACGCCCTGTCGTGCCGGCTCGAGGTCGAGATCGACTGGAAGGACGGCGGCCACTACGAGATGTCCTTCGCCAACGGCGGCAAGGTCGTCTCCAAGCTGGCGCTCAGGGGCCGGGCCCCCCGGGGCCGCACGGGCACGTCGATCACGTTCTGGCCCGATCCCACCATCTTCTCGTCCGAGGGCACCGAGTTCCGGGCCCAGACCCTGCTCGAGCGTCTCCAGATCATGGCCTTCCTCAACAAGGGCCTCGAGATCCGCTTTCGCGACGAGCGGCCGAGCCACCAGAAGGATGGGCACGAGCAGGAGCAGGTCTTCCGCTACACGGGTGGCATCGTCGACTTCGTCAAACACCTCAACAACTCGAAGGAGGCCCTCTTCAAGCGGGTGGCCCAGTTCGAGGTCATCGAGGAGGAGAGCGAGGTCGAGGTCGCCCTGCAGTGGAACACCGGCTACTACGAGGGCATCCACAGCTTCGCCAACGGCATCGCCACCAACGAGGGGGGCATGCACGAGGAGGGGTTCAAGAAGTCCCTCACCAACGTGGTCAACCGCTACGCCCGGGCCAACAAGCTGCTCAAGGAGAAGGAGGACAACCTCCAGGGCGAGGACATCCGGGAGGGCCTCACCGCCATCGTCAGCGTCAAGCTGCGCGACCCGCAGTTCGAGGGCCAGACCAAGGCCAAGCTGGGCAACGTCTTCATCCGCTCACTGGTCGAGCGGGCCACCAACGACAAGCTCACCCAGTGGCTCGAGGAGCACCCCCCCGAGGCCCGCCAGGTCGTGGCCAAGTCGATCACCGCGTCACGGGCCCGCCTCGCCGCCCGCCAGGCCCGCGAGCTCACCCGCCGCAAGTCGGCCCTCGACGGCGCCGGCCTGCCCGGCAAGCTGGCCGACTGCTCGTCGCGGGTGGCCGAGGAGTCCGAGCTGTTCATCGTCGAGGGCCAGTCGGCCGGCGGCTCGGCCAAGGACGCCCGCGATCCCCGCATCCAGGCGATCCTGCCGATCAGGGGCAAGATCCTCAACGTCGAGCGGGCCCGCCTCGACCGCACCCTGAAGAACACCGAGGTCCAGGCGCTGATCGCCGCCATCGGCGCCGGCGTGGGCGACGAGGAGTTCGACGTGGCCAAGATCCGCTACCACAAGGTCGTGATCCTCACCGACGCCGACGTCGACGGGGCCCACATCCGCACCCTGCTGCTCACCTTCTTCTTCCGCCAGATGAAGTCGCTGGTCGAGCAGGGCTACATCTACATCGCCCAGCCGCCGCTGTACTCCACCGAGGTCGGCAAGGAGAAGGTCTACATCCGCGACGACGTGGCCAAGGAGACCTTCCTGGCCGAGCATCCCAACCACAAGGCCGACTTCCAGCGCTTCAAGGGCCTGGGTGAGATGAACCACGACGAGCTGCGGGAGACCACCATGCGCGTCGCCACCCGCACCCTGCTGCGGGTGTCGGTCGAGGAGGCGGCCCTCGCCGACCAGGTCCTCAGCGTCCTCATGGGCGAAGACGTCGAGCAACGCAAGCACTTCATCCAGACCAACGCCAAGGACGTGAGGTTCCTGGACATATGAGTTTCGTCCTCACTCCGCTGCGCTCCGTTCGGACGAGTTCCAAGGAGCTACGGGGCGCCGGCGGAGCCGTCGCCCCTCCGCACTCATGTGTCTGCCGGCAGCCGATGAGGCCGCCTTCGGCGGCGAAGCGCGGCCGCCGGATTGGAGGGTTGAAATATGTCTGATGGGATAACTCCGCCTCTCGAATTTGGGCGGGTTGAGCCGGTCGAGATCCAGGTGGAGATGGAGCGCTCCTTCCTGGAGTACTCCATGTCCGTCATCATGGCCCGGGCCCTGCCCGACGCCCGCGACGGTCTCAAGCCGGTGCACCGCCGCATCCTCTACGCCATGTTCGAGAGCGGGGTCCGCCCCGACCGGCCCCACGTCAAGTGCTCCCGGGTGGTCGGCGACGTGGTCGGCAAGTACCACCCCCACGCCCCCGAGGCCGTCTACGACGCCCTGGCCCGCATGGCGCAGGACTTCAGCCTCCGCCACCCGCTGGTCGACGGCCACGGAAACTTTGGCTCCCCCCACGACCCGCCCGGCGCCATGCGGTACACCGAGTGCCGGCTGGCCCCGTTGGCCATGCAGCTGCTGGCCGGCATCGACGAGGACACCGTCGACATGGTGTCCAACTACGACGGCAAGGAGGAGGAGCCGTGGGTGCTGCCCGCCCGCTTCCCCAACCTGCTGGTCAACGGCAGCCAGGGCATCGCCGTGGGCATGGCCACCAACATCCCGCCCCACAACCTGGGCGAGGTCATCGACGCCACCATCCACCTGATCGACAACCCCGAGGCCACGCCCGACGACCTCATGGCCTTCGTCAAGGGGCCCGACTTCCCCACCGGCGCCCTCATCCTGGGCCGGGCCGGCATCCAGGACGCCTACCGCACCGGTCGGGGCTCCATCAAGATGCGGGCCGTCGCCAGCATCGAGGAGGGTCCCCGGGGCACCCAGATCATCGCCACCGACATCCCCTACCAGGCGTCGGTCGAGTCCATCGCCGAGAAGGCGGCCGAGCTGGTCAACGCCCGCGCCATCGACGGCATCCGCGAGATCCGCAACGAGCGGGCCAACCGCCAGAACCGCCTGGTCTTCGAGCTCAAGCGCGACGCGGTCGCCCAGGTCGTGCTCAACAACCTCTACAAGCACACCCCGCTGCAGTCGAGCTTCCCCGTGAACATGGTGGCCCTGGTCGACGGCGTACCCCGCACCCTCAACCTGGCCCAGATGCTCACCGCCTACGTGGGGCACCAGGTCGAGGTCGTCACCCGCCGGTCCCAGTACCGCCTGCGCAAGGCGGCCGACCGGGCCCACATCGTCGAGGGTCTCATCCGGGCCCTCGACATGATCGACCAGATCATCGCCCTCATCCGGGCCTCGGCCGACAAGGCGGCGGCCAGGGAAGGGCTCATGGCCGAGCCGTTCTCGTTCAGCGAGGTCCAGGCCGAGCACATCCTCGACATGACCCTGTCCCGCCTCACCCGGCTGGGCCGGTCCGACCTCGAGTCCGAGGCGGCCAAGCTGCGGGAGACCATCGCCGAGCTGGAGGCCATCCTGGGCGACCCCGGGCGCCTGCGGCAGGTCATCAAGGACGAGCTCTCCGAGGTGCGCACCAGGCACGCCGAGCCCCGCCGGGCCAAGATCACCTTCGACCCGGGCGACCTCGACACCCTCGACCTCATCGAGGACGAGGAGCTGGTCGTCACCATGAGCAAGACCGGCTACATCAAGACGGTGGCGGCCGACGCCTTCCGCATCCAGGGCCGGGGGGACGGGGCGTGGCCGGGGCCAAGCTCCGCGACAACGACTACGTCGAGCGCATCGTGCACACCACCGCCCACGCCTACCTGCTGTTCTTCAGCAACCGGGGCAAGGTCTACCGGCTCAAGGCCCACGAGATCCCCATGAAGGAGCGCACCGCCCGGGGCACGGCCATCGTCAACCTGCTGGCTCTGGCGCCCAACGAGCGCATCCAGGCCATCATCGACACCCGCGACTACGAGACCAGCCGCTTCCTGGTGTTCGTCACCAAGAAGGGACAGGTCAAGAAGACCCGGTTCACCGAGTACGACTCGTCCCGGCGCGACGGCCTCATCGCCATCAACCTGCGGGAGGACGACGAGCTGGTGCGCGTCATCCAGACCGGCGGCGAGGACGACATCTTCATGGTCGCCCGCTCGGGCATGACCGTCCGCTTCTCCGAGGAGGAGGTGCGGGCTTCGGGCCGGGCGGCCCAGGGCGTCATCGGGATGCGCCTGCGCGACGACGACGAGGTCGTGTCGGCCGACGCCCCCCGGCCCGACGCCCCCGACCTGCTCGTCGTCACCGACGCCGGCTTCGGCAAGCGCACCAAGCTCGAGCGCTTCCCCCGCAAAGGCCGGGGCACCATGGGCGTGCGGGGCATCCGCCTCACCGCCCGCCGGGGCTACGTGGTGGCCGCCTTCATGGTCGGTCTCGACGAGGACATGTTCCTCATCTCGTCGGGGGGCACCACCATCCGCATGGCCGTCCGCGAGATCTCGTCGCAGGGCCGCGACGCCACCGGCGTCAAGATCATGAACCTCGACGAGGGCCAGTCGGTGGCGGCCGTCGCCCCCGTCTTCGGCGTCGAGGACTGACCCGCCCCCTCCACTTCCCCCTCCAATCCATTCACGTAGTGGAGGAGGTCGAACAATGACACGCCGCGACGAACGGGGCTCGGTGCTGCCCCTGATGGTGCTGGCGGTGGCGGTGATCGGTGGGATCGTGATGCTGGTCGGGCGTCTGGGGGTGGCGGCCACCGATCGGGCTGCCGCCCGGGCCGCGGCCGACGCCGCCGCCCTGGCCGGGGCCGCCGACGGGGAGGGCTCGGCCCGCGAGCTGGCCGCGGCCAACGGGGCCGCCGTCACCAGCTTCGAGGTCAGGGGCGCCGACGCCATCGTCGAGGTGCGGCTGGGTACGGCCCGGGCCCTGGCCCGGGCCCGCCGATCGCATGGCAACCCGGGGGGAGGGGGCGGGAGCAATGTGGCGCCGGCGATGCGGGCCGCCCTCGGTCGGGCCGGGCAGCTGCTGGGCGAAGAGGTGCCGGTCGCGGGCGTCCACCCCCCCGGATTGGCCGTGGAGGTACCGGCCGCGGTTGTCGAACGGCTGGCGGGGGTAGCACCCGCTGCGGGCCTGTGCCGGCCGAGCGCCGACACCCGCCCGACGCTGTTCGAGGTGTGCCAGGCGGGTGAAGGCGACCCATGACGGTTCGCGCGGCCCGAATCCAGGTTACGTTTTTCCGAGGTCCCGCCGTGGACAAAGGAGTTGCATGACCCAGGGTCGGCGAGTCCGGCTCGTCCTGCGCAGGATCGAGCCCTGGACGGTGCTGAAGTTTTCGTTGCTGCTCTACGCCAGCCTCTACCTGGTCCTGATGGTGGCGGCCGTCACCCTGTGGGTGGCCGCATCGGTCACCGGGCTGCGGGGCAACGTGGAGAGCTTCGTCGGCGACCTGGTGGCCACGGAGGCCTTCCACTTCCAAGGCGGTGAGCTGCTCCGGGCGTCCCTCATCGGCGGGACCCTCATGGTGTTGGTGGGATCGGGCGTGACGGTGCTGCTGACCGTGCTGCACAACCTCATCAGTGATCTCATCGGCGGCTTCGGCGTCGTGTTCGAGGAACGCCCCTCCCGCCGCCTGGCCCGCAAGGCGGCAGCTGACGGCGCGCGTGGGTCGCGGTCGCGGTCGAGGTGGCAGGACGGCGGCCACCCGACCACCGAAGCGCCGGCCGTCGACCCTCGGCCGCTCCGCCCGGCCAAGCCCACCCCCCCCTCGAAGGCCCGTCCGCCGACCCCGGCGCCATCCCCACCGGCCGCCGCCCCACGGGCCGCCCCCCCGTCCGCCCCCCCGTCCGCCCCCGCCACGTCCCCCACGTCCGCCCCCGCCCCCACGTCCGCCCCCCCAACCAACCCCGCCGCCCCCACGTCCGCCGCCCCAACCAACCCCGCCGCCCCCACGTCCGCCGCCCCAACCAACGCCGCCGCCCCCACGTCCGCCCCCGCCCCCACGTCCGCCCCCGCCCCCACGTCCGCCCCCGCCCCCACGTCCGCCCCCGCCCCCGCCCCCGCCGCGGCTGCCCCCAAGTCCGCCGCCGCCCCCAAGTCCGCCGCCGCCCCAGCCGCCCCCGCCCCCCCAGCCGCCGCGGCCGCCCCAGCCGCCGCCGCCGCCCCGCGCCGCCGCCGGCCCCACGTCCGCCACGGCTACCCCCGCTCCCTCGGCCACGGCTACCCCCATGCCCGCCGGCCCCCCGTCCGCCGCCCCGCCATCCGCCGCCGCCCCGCCATCCACCACCGCTCCCCCGTCCACCGCCGTCCCCACTCCCGCCGCCCCCCCGTCCACCGCCTCCCCGTCCGCCGCCGCCGCCCCCGGCCCACCGTTCGCCGCCGCCCCCCCGTCCGCCGCCCCCCCATCCGCCGCCCCCCCGTCCGCCGCCCCCCCCGGCCCACCGTTCGCCGCCGCCCCCCCGGCCCCCGCCGCCGCGGCCGCCGCCCCACCGTCCGCCGCCGCCCCCAAGTCCGGCGCCCCCCCCGCCCCCGCCCCAGCCCCGCCGCGGCTCGCACCGCCGAGCCCGACCACATCAACCCAGTCACCGCCCGAGCGAGTGACTCCGACCCCAACCCCGCCGCGGCTCGCACCGCCGAGCCCGTCCACATCAGCCCAGTCACCGCCCGTGTCGGCCACCCCGACCCCAATCTCACCGGAACCGGCCTCGGCGACCCCATCCGCATCACCACAGCCCACGCCCGCTCCGGCCCCCCGCCCGGCGTCCGGTCCGTCGCCCGTCCCACCCACGCCGCCCGGCTTGCCCACACCCGCCCCGCCGCCACGACGGCCAGCCGCGTCGGCTCCGGGCCAGCCGCCGCCCCGCCCGCATGAGCCGGCGCCCGCCCCATCCAACTCGAGGCCTGCCCCGACGCCCACTCGCCCGCAGCCCACCCCCCAGCAGCAGCCGACGCCCGCCCCTGCCGCTGTCCCGGCTTCGCCGTACACGACCACCCACCTACCGGCCGCCGACCACCAATCGACGCCCGCCCCGCCACCCCGACCCCCGGCACCGGCGTCGCAACCGCCGTCGCCGTCGCCTGCGCGACCGCCCTCCCAATCGGCACCTGCACAGCAGCCGGCACCGCCGGCACCACGAGAGCCTCCAGGGCCGCAGCCGACCGTCGAGCGAACCGCGCCACCCGCGCCAGCACCGACGCACTGGGCACCGGAGCGGCCGTCGGCACTGCGGCCTCCGAGTCCCGAGGCGCCGACCGACGCCACGGCCCCCGGATCGAACGCGGGTGCTGCCGCAGCGGTCCCCAACGGTGCTCCCCCAACGGCACGCGACGGCGAACCGGCGGACGGCGCGGCCAAGCCCCCCCCGGCCGGGTCCCCGCCGATCCCCTCCCCGCCGATCCCCTCTGCGACACCCTGACCTACGTGCCGCCCCGGAATCGCCGCATCTCGTTCGTTGCCGGGCTGGGTCCACCCGTAGACTGACGCTACGGTGATGTCGGCGTTCCACTGGGGGCTATAGCTCAGTCGGTTAGAGCGCAGCCCTGATAAGGCTGAGGTCGCTGGTTCGATTCCAGCTAGCCCCACCATCATGAAACGACGCGCCATGTTGGCCATGGCCCTCGCCGGACTGGCGGCCGCCGTCGTCCGGTTGCGGGGCGGCAAGATCGCCAGCCCCCAGCGCGGCGGCTGGCGGGAGCTGTCCGAAGCCGACCTCCACTGATGCGGGCCGTCGTCGTGGGGGTGGGAGCGGTCGGGGCGCGCGCCGCCCGCCAGCTGCTCGGCCTGGGGATGGTCGACGACCTGGCGGTGGTCGACCCTGACAACGCCCGGCGGGAGGCGGTGGTGGCCTCCCTGGGCCGGCCGGTGTCGGTGGGATCCGACCTCGAGTCGGTCCTCACGACGGTGCGCGGTCCGTCGACGTCGGTCATCCTCGCCTGTCCCGCCGGAAACCACCGGGCGCTGGCCGAGGTCGCCCTGGAGGCGGGGGCGTCGGTGGTTTCGGTGTCCGACTCGGCCGACGACGTCGCCGGACTCCTCGAGCTCGACGGCATGGCCCGTACCAAAGGCCTGTCGGTCGTGGCCGGTGCCGGGTTCTCCCCTGGGTTGTCATGCGTGCTGGCCGCCTACGCCGCCCGCAGCTTCGAGCACGTCGACGAGGTCCACGTGGCCCGGGTGGGTGTCGGCGGACCGGCCTGCGCCCGCCAACACCAGGCCGCCGGCCGGGGGCGGGCCCAGGAGTGGGCCGAGGAGGAGTGGGTCGACAAGCGCGCCGGCTCCGGACGGCTCCTCTGCTGGTTCCCCGACCCCATCGGCGGGCTCGACTGCTACCGGGGCGCGTTCGCCGAGCCCCTCCTGCTGGTACCCGCCTTCCCGGGGGTGCACCGCGTCACGTCCCGCTACGGGGCCCGCCGCCGCGACCTCCTGGCCGCCCGACTGCCGATGCTGACCCGAACCCGGCCCGAGGGCGAGCTGGGAGCGCTCCGGGTGGAGGTGGCCGGCACGCAGGGCGTCACCCGCGACGCCCGGGTGGTCGGCGCCATCGACCGGCCTGCCGTCGCCGCCGGCGCGGTGGCCGCCCTGGCCGCTCGGTGGGCCGCCGACGGCCGACTGTCCCGTCCGGGCGCCGCCGGGTTGGCGTCCCTCGTCGACCCCGGACCTTTCCTGGCCGTGCTGGCCGAGCGGGGCGTCAAAGTCGCCGTCTTCGAGGGCGCCGCCGCCTGACAGCCCGGTTTCATGCTTCCGGCGGGCCCCGAAATCCGACAGATTCGCCGGATCAGGGGCGCTCCCGATGCGTGAAACCGGCGACCTGGATTCGATGCGCCCCCAGGGACGTGATCCGGCCGCCGACGGTCGGAATCACGTCCCTCCCGGCGCACCAAGCCGCACGCCCATCCCGGCGCACGAGCCGCACGAGCCGCACGCCCCGCCCGCACCGCACGCTCCGCACGCCCCGCCCGCACCGCACGCTCCGCCCGCACCGCACGCACCGCCCGCACCGCCCGCACCGCCCGCACCGCACGCACCGCCCGCACCGACGAACCGCCCGCACCGCCCGCACCGCCCGCACCCAGCACGCACGCCGAACCCCGACCTCATCGCACCAGGCGCGAGAGGCGGCGGTCGGCGAGGATCTTGCCGCCGGTTTGGCAGGTGGGGCAGTAGGCCACCTCGTGGGACTCGTACGACACCCGCCGGAGGTCGTCGCCGCACACCGGGCACGGCGTCCCGGCCCGGCCGTGGACGATCCAGTGGTCGCCCACCTTGGTCGGAAGGCCGCCCGTGCGCCGGCGCTCCACCTCCAGCCCCTCGGCCAGCACCTCGTGGACGGCGGCCACCAGGCGCTGGCGGTCGGCGGGCGGCATCGTCGCCAGGGACGCGTAGGGCGAGATCCGGGCCCGGTGGAGGATGTCGTCGGAGTAGCCCCGCCCGATGCCGGTGACGGTTCGTTGGTGGCGCAGCAGAGTGTGGACGCGTCGCGTGTCGGTACCCGTCAGCAGCATCTCCGTGAACTCGTCGGAGAGCGCCTCGGGGCCCAGGTCGGCGAGGGGGCCCTCGTCCCCCGGGGCCAGGACCCACCACCCCGCCTTGCGCTCGGTGCCGAACTCCTTCACCAGCACCGACGGCCGGTCCTCGAACCGGAGCCGCACCACGCCGACCTTGGGCCGGGTGGTCTTCGGAGGATCCTCCAGATCGACACGGCCCCCCTGCGACAGGTGCAGGGCCAGCCGCCCGCCCCCGTCGAAGTCGAACAGCACGAACTTCCCCCGCCGGCCGACCGATTCGAGGCGCACTCCCACGAGCGACTCCGGCGGCACCGCGAACGTCTTCAGGGCGGAGAACTGCAGGGGCGTCGCCGCCTCCAGTCGGGCCCCGCCCACGGCGCCCCCCAGCCGCTCGGCCAGAGCCTGGACTTCGGGGAACTCGGGCATCAGAACCCACGGTAAACCGGCCGGGGCGCGTCAAGGTAACGATCGGACCTCGGTAGAATTCTCCTTGCATCCGGGTTCCCGCCACCTGGGTGCGTCAGGTGGTTGTAGGCGCCGGATCCGGTCCCGCCCCGGGTCCGGCGCCTCCCACCGTTCCCGTGCTACAGGGGCAGGCGCAGGGCGAAGCGACATCCCGCCGGTTGCCGGACGAACACCAGGTCGCCACCGTGGGCCCGGGCGATGGCCCTCGACAGGTACAGGCCGATGCCCGTCCCGCCGACCTTCGCCCCCAGCCGGGAGAACTTCTGGAACAGCTCACCCTCGCGCTCGGGCGGGATGCCGGGGCCGTCGTCGGCCACCGACACCTCGACCACCTCCTCCCGTACGACGAGGTCCACGCTGACCAGGGCGCCGGGCCGGGTGAACTTGGCCGCGTTCGAAACCAGGTTGGTGAGCGCCTGGCGCACCCGTACCGCATCGGCGGTGACGACCGCCCGCGCCGGGAGGCGGAGGGCGACCCGCCGCTGGGCGAGCTGGCCCTGGAGGTCGTCGATGGTCTCCTGCACCAGGGGGACGAGGTCGATCGTGGCCAGGGCGAGGGTGAGGTCGCCGTCGTCGAGGCGGCGCAGGTCGGACACCGCGTCGAGCAGCCGGCGCATCTGATGGGCGTTGCGGACGATGGCCTCGGTGAACTGGCGGGCGGTCTCCTCCGGCAGCTGGCCCAGGCCCTCGTGGAGCATCTCGGCGAAGCCCTGGATGACGGTGAGCTGGTTGCCGATCTCGTGCGTCAGCAGCGGGACGAGGTCGTGCTTGCGACGGTAGGCGGTCTCGATCGACGCGACGGGCGCCCTCGGCCCCGGCCCGCTCGCCGGCGCCGGGACCCCGTCGGCGACCCCACCGGGCACCGGGCGCGGTCCGCGGCCGCCGACCTCCCGGACGAGGGCGAGGATCTTGTCGGGACCGGCCCCCTTCGAGAGGTAGGCGGTGGCGCCCAGGTCGAGGGCGCGCTGCGCCATCTTGGACGCATCGAAGCCCGAGAGCACCACGATGCCCGTGTCCGGGCTGCGACGGCGGATCTCGGGGATCGCCTGCAGCCCGTCCATCACCGGCATGGCCAGGTCGAGGAGGATGACGTCGGCCCGGGTCCGGCAGACCATCTCGACGGCCTCCGCCCCGTCGCCCGCCTCGCCCACCACCAGCACCGACGGGTCGAGCTCGAACGACCGGCGGAGGAGGGAGCGGATGGCAGGCGTGTCGTCGGCCAGGACGATGCGCAGGGGAGCGATGTCCGCCGAAGCCAGCACGTCAGTCGACCGCAGTCGCCGGTTCGGCCCGTACCAGGTCGCCCGGGCCCAGCTCCAGCTCGCTTCCGGCCTCGCCCAGCAGGTCGGTGATGATGGCCCGGGCCTTGGCCAGGGTGTCGGCCACCGCCTCGGCCCCCAGCTCCCGCTCGTCGAGGCTGAGCGCCAGCTGGGCCGCCACCAGGCCCTGCACCACGTCGTCGTTGAGCTGCACCGCCTGGCGCTGCCGTTCCTTCAGGTCGTCGAACAGCTTGGCCCCGTGCATGAGGGTCCCGTAGTTGCGGCGCAGGCTCCAGTAGTGGATGGCGATGGCGGCGCCGATGAAGTCGTAGATCACCATGGGCCAGCCGAAGGCGGCCCGCATGGCGTGGCCGCTGCCGCTGTCGATGCCGAGGGCGGGCAGGGTCATGTAGACGACGTGGCCGCCGTGGTGCACCGCGCAGGTGAGGAAGATGCAGGCGGTGGCGGTGGCCAGCCGGTTGGTGCGCAGCTGCCCGGTGCGCACCAGGGGCGCCAGGATCGCGCCCGAGATGCCCAGGAAGGAGATGGCGATGACCATGTCCGCCACCGCCCCGAGCTGCCACCAGAGCGGGATGGCCTCCATCAGGCGACGACCCGGGTCCCGGGTCCGGGCCCGGCGGGCGGGCGCGTCGCTTCGGAGGGCACATCCTGGTTTTCGGCGCGTTCGGGGGCCGCCTTGAGGTCGGGAAGACTACCGGCATGAAAGAGATGCCCGAAGACGAGCGCCGGGCCTTCCTCACGCACGGGACGAGGACGGGCAAGCTGGCCACCGTCCGCCCCGACGGCCGGCCCCACATCGCCCCCGTGTGGTTCGTGCTCGATGGTGACGTCGTGGTCTTCACCACCGGCGGGGACACGGTGAAGGGCCGGGCGGTCCGCCGCGACCCTCGCGTCGCCCTTCTCGTGGAGGACGAGGCACCCCCTTTCGCCTACGTGATGATCGAGGGGACGGCCGAGGTGAGCGAGGACCTGGACGTGATGCTCGACTGGGCCACCCGCATCGGCGGCCGCTACATGGGCGCCGACCGAGCCGAGGAGTTCGGCCGCCGCAACGCGGTGCCCGGCGAGCTGCTGGTGCGGATAACCCCCACCAAGACCCTCGCCCGCTCCGGCATCGCCGACTGAAGGCCGGTCGCCATCCCCCGACCGGCGCCGTGTCGAGCCGAGCGTAAGTGCAGCCAAGTCGCTCTATCCCACACGGGTGCACGCTCGCCGGGTCAGAGCCAGCTGATCCGGGTGCCGGCGACGTGTTCGCCCGGAGCCCCGTCGGCGGGCCCCCGCCCGTCGGTGTTGATCCGGTCGAGGAGGCGTCGCACGGCGTCGAGGATCTCGGGGACGGCGGCCCGCAGGTCGTCGGCGTCGTGGGGACCGACCTCCCCCGGGCCGACCGTGGCCCCCTCCAGCAGCCCGTCGAGGTCGGACAGGCGCCGGCCGACCCACCCCACCGGGTCGGCGGACAGCTCGGGTTCGAACACCCGGGGCGTGGGATCCCAGCCGGAGAAGGTCGGGTGGTAGTGGGCCCGGTCGAGGGTGCCCGGGTTGGCGGCGGACTCGAGCAGGTCGGCCCGCCAGACGGGCCGGTCGACGGCGATCGGCTGGGCCGAGTAGATGCCACCCCGCAGCGGCGGCCGCTCGAGGAGCCGGACCTCCAGCCGCACACCCTGCTCGGGTCCCCCCTGACCGGGTTCGGGATCGGGGTCGACGAAGTAGAGGTCGCCGACGACCACCCCCACCCGGTCGAACCCGAATGCGTAGAGCATCCCCCGACCGTAGGCCAGCGGGGGCGCGACTCCTAGCGCCGCCGCCGCACGACCGCCGACGCCAGCCCGGCCAGCGCCGCCAGCGAGCCGGCTCCGGTCAGCTCCCGCCGGTGGAGGCTGGCCTCGAGCTGCAGGCTGCGACCGTGGGCCTGGTCGTCGAACTCCCCATGGGCGCCCTGGTGGCCGGGAGCGGGCGTCCACAGGTTGTCGTGGCGGTCCCCGACGGGCTCGTCGCCCTGCTGGGAGTCGAAGCCGGTCCGGGCCAGGTAACGGTCGAGGAGGCCGGGGACGACCCTGTTGCCCAGGATCGTGGCCACCGTGGGGCCACCCACCCACACCTCCCGCCGGGCGTGGTCGGAGGCCCAGACGATGGCCCGGGCCGCCACCTCGGGCTGGTAGATGGGGGGGACGGGTTGCGGGTGCCGGGGCAGCCGGGTCCGCACCCATCCGAACTGTGGGGTGTTGACGGCCGGCAGGTGGACGCTGGTGAGGCGCACGCCGCTGCCCTCGTGCAGCAGTTCGGTGCGCAGGGAGTCGACGAAGCCCCGGATGGCGAACTTCGACCCGCAGTAGGCGGACTGGAGCGGGATGGCCCGGTAGGCCAGGGCCGAGCCGACCTGCACGATCGATCCCCGGCTCCGTGGCCGCATCCGCCGGAGGGCGCTGAGGATGCCGTGCACGCTGCCCAGGTAGGTCACCTCGGTCACCCGTCGCACCTCGTCGGCCGTGAGCTCGCGCACCGGGGAGAACACCGACGTCATGGCGCTGTTGATCCACACGTCGATGGGCCCCAGCCGCTCCTCGGTGAGGGTGGCGGCCCGCTCGACGGCGTCGGGATCGGCGACGTCGGTGGGGATCGCCAGGCCCCGGGTGCCCACGGACTCGACCTCGCGGCGGGCGTCCTCCAGTCGCTCGACGCCCCTCGCCAGCAGCGCCACCGCCGCGCCCCGCCGTGCGAACTCGAGCGCCACCGCCCGCCCGACGCCCGCCGACCCCCCGGTGACGACCACGACCGACTGCGGTGCCTCAGTCCCCGGAGACCGTCCGTTCTTCGAGAGGAACTTTTGCGCCATGGACGGGAGGTTCCCCGTTTGGAGCCAAGACAACCAGACGGACCAGGTGCTGGACACGCAAAATCTCGCCAAGGCGTTCGTCGACGGCGCTGGGCCGGAGCTCGACCTGCGGGTCGCCCAAGGGGTGGAGACCATCGCCCGGGCAGCCGCCCTCCGCGGGCTCGGATGCCCCATAGCGAAGGGGATCTGCACGTCGCCCCACCTCGGTGTCGGCCGTCCCCATCCGCTGGCGAGCCGGGCCTGACGACCGCCCGGGCGACGGACCACTTGTCGGCACTGGGTAGCGACGCGTTCACCAAGGGTCCCCGGCGGTAGCATCGCCCAAGGTCCCCCCAGGGCTTCCGGCCCGCAGGGACCCGCGTCGACACACCGGGGACGTAGCTCAGTTGGCTAGAGCACCTGCTTTGCAAGCAGGGGGTCGTGGGTTCGAGTCCCATCGTCTCCACCACAAAAGTCCTGGTCAGGGGCTTGCGACTCGCTCGTCGGCTTGCTCGGACCGGCCGGCGTGCCCACTACGTGCCCACCAGAAACGGGCAGTGAGGTGTCATCGTGGGCACGGGAGGGCACGGGCGGCTCCTCGCCGAAGCGCTCGAGGTAGCGCACGATGTCGGCGTCCTGGCCGTCGATCACGTGCTGGTACCGGAGCGCGGCGGCCACCGAGGCGTGCCCGATTCGGGCCATGAGCGCCTTGAGGCTCGTCCCGCTGGCGGCGGCGAGCGTGGCCGCGGTGTGGTCGAGTCGGGCCGAGGCGCAGTGCCGGCGTTTCGGCCGGTCCGTTTCCTCGGCCCGCTCCCCGAACCGGACGTGCGGGTTCCCCCGCATCCGGCTCTCCACAGGCCCGCGTCATCGGACTACCCGAGTCATCCCGTCGCCCACGGCGTGACGTCGCCGATCTCTCCCCGATACCGGGCGTAAGCGATACGCACGGCGCCTGGGTCGAACAGCGTCGTCTCGCCCTCGGTCGGCCACCACCCGGGGAGGTAGCGGCGTCGGAGCCACTTCTAGTTGCCATGGGGATGCTTGCGGCGCAGCCAGTTGACGACCCTCGCCCAGACATAGGCGCGCAGGTAGCCGAAGGTGGCCTTGGACACCCCATGGCGGAAATAGTTGGTCCAGCCCCGCAGCACCGGGTTGAGCCGGCGCAGCAGTTCGGAGAGCGGTTCGTGTTTCCCTTGGCGGCACAACTTCTTCACCGCCGCCATGACCTTCCGGAGGCGAGCGCTTCTTGGACGGGTAGGTGTAGACGAAGTGCTTGGCCGTGCCTCGCTTTCGGTGCCGCTGGATGCGGAAGCCGAGGAAGTCGAAGCCCTCGTCGATGTGGGCGATGGTCGTCTTGGCTGTCCGACAGGCGAAGGCCTGCCGGGGCCAGGACGGCTGCTATTTCCTCCCGCAGTGCTTCGGCGTCGGCCCGCTCACCGTGGATGACCACGACGAAGTCGTCCGCGTATCGAGCGAGTCGATAGTTCGGCCGACCATGGTTCCGGCGCTTCTTGCGCTGCCAGACGGTGGCCATCTCGTTCTGCCACGTCTCGACGAAGTGGTCGTCGAGCACCGACAGGGCGATGTTGGCCAGCAGCGGCGACAGGATGCCGCCTTGGGGGGTGCCGGTGTCGGTGTCCCTGAAGATGCCGTTCTCGGAGAGGACGCCAGCCTTGAGGAACGCCTTGACCAGGCTCAGGACACGCTTGTCCCCGATCCGTTCTCGCACCCGGTCCATGAGGGCCGTGTGGTCGATCTCGTCGAAGCACGCCGTGATGTCACCCTCCAGCACCCACTCATAGCGGACGCTGGTCAGGTGGCGGATCTCGGCGATGGCGTCCTGGGCTCGGCGCTCCGGGGCGGAACCCGTAGCGAGCACGGGCGGAAGTCCGCCTCGAAGATCGGCTCCAACACCAGCTTCAGGGCCGCTTGCACGACCCGGTCACGGGCGGTGGGGATGCCAAGGCGGCGAAGCTTGCCACCGGTCTTGGGGATCATCCGCTCCCGCACCGGCAACGGTTCGAACCGTCGGGCCTTGAGATCATCTCGCAGCCCGGCCAGCAGATCCGCTGCCCCGAAGACGATCGAGCGAGGTGCCACTCCATCGACTCCGGCCGACCTCGCCCCCCGGTTGCCCCGGACCCGCTCCCACGCAACCACGAGGAAGGCGGGGTCAGAGACGAGGTTGTAGAGGTCATCGAACCGACGCTTGGGATCGTCGGTCGCCCACTGGTGCAACTTGGTCTGCATCCCCAGTACCCGGGACCAGGCAGCATCGCTGTCCGGCCACGGCTCGCCGATGTTCACCGGCGGGCTCCTGGTCTTGCCGTCCCGCTGTTGCGAGCCTGCTGCCTCCCTTCGCCATGTGCACGGCTTTCCCGTGCTCGGACTACTACGGAGGCTCCGTCCCGTCCCCGAGCCGTCAGCCGACGGTGGGCCTGCCCGCCGCCACCCTGGCTGGGCAGCGGGGAGGGCGGCTCGACGATGGTTCCCACGTTCACCATGTACCGGTCGGCAGGATCGGTGTCCAGCTCTTCCCCTGCAGCATCGCCATGGGTACGCCGCAGACCTTCCCCACGGCCTCCTGGCCGACTTGCGTAGCCGGCACCGGAGTCGCCTCGCCCTCAGTTGGCTCGGCGCGCACTGCTACCCGGCCCGCATCCACCAGGTTGGAGCCGGTTCCACGCTTGAGGGGGTTCAACCACTGGTTCACTGTCGTTACACCTGTCTGCCTCGCTTGCCGGACCAGGGCCGTCTGGCAGTGCCGGCCCGCCCCGTCGTTGTCAGGGCTGCTTGCCGCCCTCCCCCGCACCTCCGGGGTCAGGCTGCCCTCAGCTTCTACCGGCCTGCTGCGACAGGCCGAAGGCGGGTCCTTTCATCCCGCCCGGGTACATGGCGCCTCGTGGCGCACCCTGAGGTCGTGGAATCGGAAGCCGGTCATCCCGACCTCGGCGGTCGCCGGCTCCCACACCCGCCGCCGGAAGTTGCTGCGCCGCATCGGCTCACCGTCGGTGCTCGGGAACACGAGCCCGTCGTCGCCCGGAAGCGAGTAGAGGTCGATGTGCACGGCGAGCGACCGGGCGACGAACGACGGGATGCCGATGGTCCGCCTCCCGGCTGCGCTCTTCGGTGGTCCGAACGAGAGCGTGCCGTTGACTTCGGCCAGCTTGCGGGTCACGGCGATCGTGCCGCTCACCAAGTTGACATCGCTCCGCCGCAACCCGGCCAGCTCGCCCCAGCGCAGTCCGCCGTACGCCGCGGTGAACACAAGGGCCTCCCAGCGGGGGCCCACCGCGGCGGCGATGGCGGCCACCTGCTCGGGCGTGGCGATCTGCATCTCGTCGTGGCGCTCGGTGCCGGCGCCCTTCACGGTGCAGGGCGATCGGGGGACGAGCCCGGCGTCGACGGCGCCGTCCATTACCCCGCTGAGCACCCGGTACGCCTTGGCCACGGTGTTGGGGCTGAGGTCGGTGCCGTGGAGCCCAGCGAGCCAGGCCTGTACATCGATCGCGGTGATCCGTCCCACCGCCATGGTGCCGAAGTGGGGGACGATGTGCCGGCGCAGAAGGTAGCGGTAGAGGTCGACCGTCGAGGCCTGCAGCTGCGGCGTCTTCGTCACCAGCCACCGGTCGGCCCACTCAAGAAGAGGGACGTCCCCGAGGCGTGGGTCGTGCCACACGCCTCGGGCCATGTCCGTCTCGGCGGCCGACAGCCACCGCTGCCCGTCGCCCTTGGTGGCGAAGGTGTTGGGTGCGACGATGCGATTCCCCGCGGCGTCCCAGTAACGGGCCTGCCACCGTCCCGACGGAAGGCGGCGGACCGATCCGAATCGGCGGCGTGCCGGCATGGAGGCCTCCGGATGGTCGGAGTCTTCGAGGCCGATTGAACGGCGAGGCCCTCGCGGGCAACCAAGATCGTACGACGATGGTGGGACGTTCAAGCGGGGCGGCCGGGGTGTCGCCGGTACTCGTCGATCCACGCCCGGATCTCAGCGGGGTCGAAGCGGATCAGGTGACCCCACTTGATGAACGGGATGCGCCTCTCGGCGACGAGCCGGCGGATGTGGCGGGCGTTCACGCCCAGGTGCTCGGCCAGGGTCGTGATGTCGAGCAGCCGCGGCGGCAGCCCGTCGCGCTTGTCGGTGACCGTCATGGACTTCTCCCTTGGAATCGAAGTTCGCGAGCAGGTCCTACGACGCCGGTCCACGAGGCGCTGCCGATACTCCACTAGGCCGTTTCAGGCGCCGCGATCTCGCGCCACCGACGAGGAAATCTCAGGACCGCCCGCCAACGCCGCCTCAACGCCGACTCGACATGCCGTCACTGCCGGTCACGACCTCCACCACCCCGCAGGTCACTAGAACAACACCGCCCACACCATCACCGCCCACCAGCAACCGGCCACCACGATCTCCTCGACCTGTGCCATTTCCTCCGCCAGAACCGAGAACTGCGAGAACACGTTTGCAACCCCTCGGGGTTGCGTCCCGCGGGAGAGGCCCATGGCGTGGTTCAGGATGATGGGGATCGAGTCGGTCGAGTATCACCGCCGGACGGTGCTCGGACGCGACGACGACTTCGAGGGCGGGGCGCTCGCCTACTACGGCAGTCGCGGCGAGACACCGCTCCAGTGGGGAGGCCGCCTCGCTGAACGGCTTGGCCTCGCGGGCGCCGTGGACGACGCCGGCTACGAGGCGATCTTCGGCGCCGGCGGCGCCCGCGACCCCCATCTCGGGACCGTGCTCGCGACGAGCAAGCGGCCCGGCGTCGAGCTGGTCGTCGCCGCCCACAAGACTGTCGCAATCCTCGGGCTCATCGGCCGGGTCGACGACATGCACGCCATCCTCGACGCCGAGAGCGACGCCACCCTCGCCTTCCTCGACGAGTGGTTCGCTCGCCAGGGAGGCCGGCGGGGCAAGGCCCAGCGGCGGACACCGACGAGCGGGCTGCTGTGGGCACGTACCCGTCACGCAACCTCCCGCGCCGGCGACCCGGCTCCCCACGACCACGTGCTCGTCGCCAACCTGACCGAGATGCTCGACGACAGGGGCGGATGGAAGGCTCTCGACACCGCCGGCATCCGAGACCTTATCCACGCCGCAACGATGGCCGGCCGGCTCGTCGCCGCGGCCAAGGCTGTCGAGCTGGGCTACGCCATCCAGCCGGATCACGGTCCGTCCGGGAAGCTCGACCACTGGGCCATCGCCGGGATCCCCACGGCGGTCACCGAGCTGTTCTCGAAGCGCTCCGGGGAGATCGAGGAGGAGCTTGAGTCAGTCGGATTCTCGTCCTACCGGGCCCGAGGGGTCGCCGCTCGAAACAGCCGTGACCCGAAGGTCGATGAGTCACCCGAGTCCCTGCTCGTGCGGTGGCTCGACGAGCTGGACGGGATCGGCTGGCCGACCCGGAGGATCAACCAGCGACTCCGCATCGTCCAGGACCGCCAGGGCCAGCCGCTCCGCTCCCTCACAGAGAACGAGCGAGCCGAACGCGTCCGCGGGCTGATCGGCGCCGGCGGTCCACTGGCCAAGCGCAAGGCCTTCACGCGGGCTGACGTCGTTCGCGTCGCCGCCCCGTCCCTCTACGGCTTCAAGGCGGAGGAGTTCGACCGTGTCGTCGCAGGCGTGTTGCAGCATCCCGAGGCGATTCCGCTTGTCGGCCAGCCCGGCGCCCGGGGCCGAGCGTGGGCTGCGGCCTCGGTGCTGGCGACCGAGCAGGCCGTGGAGGCGGTCGCCGCCCGCCTGACGGAGAGCACAGCCCGAGCATCGGTGCCCTCGGAGAGAGCGACTGCTGCCGTCGCGGCCAAGGAGGTGGCGCTGGGCCGCAAGCTCACGGACGGACAACGGCGGGCGACTGAGGCCATCGCCACCTCCGGCCGAGGACTCGACCTGGTCGTCGGCGTGGCCGGCTCGGGAAAGACGACGGCGCTGGAAGTCCTGCGCAGCGCATTCGAGGAGGAGGGCTACCGAGTCCTCGGCACCGCCATCAGCGGCCAAGCCGCCCGCACGCTCCACAACGAGGCCGGGGTCGAGAGCCGCACGGTCGCCTCGCTCGTCTGGCGGCTCGAGCACCGCACGCTCACCCTCGATAGAGGGACGGTGCTGCTCATCGACGAAGCGGGCATGGCCGACGACCAGGCGATGCTCAAGCTCCTCGCGGCCGTCGACGTCGCCGGCGCCAAGGCGGTCGTCATCGGCGACCATCTGCAACTCGGTGCCGTCGAGCCCGGCGGTGGCCTCGAAGCACTCGTCAACCGGCACGGCCCGGCGGTGCATGTGCTCGACGAGAACATCCGGCAGCGGGACCCCGGCGAGCGAGCGGCGCTCGCTCAGCTTCGCAGCGGGGACGTCGGTGAGGCCGTCGACTGGTACCGCCGCAACGATCGCATCGTCATCGCACCGAGCCGCCAGGACGCCGTCGAAGCCGCGGTCGATGCATGGGAGCGCGACCTCCTCGCTGGCAAGGAGACCGTCCTACTCGCTTGGCGCCGCCGCGACGTCGCCGCCCTCAATAGCCGTGCCCGTCAGCGCCGGGTTGCGGCCGGTGCCATCACCGGCCCGGAGATCGAGGAACCGGGCGGACGGCGCTACGCCGCGGGCGATCTCGTGGTGGCCCTGGCCCCCTCTGGCGACGGGAGGTTCGTGACGAGTGAGCGAGGGACCGTGACAGGCGTCGGGTCCGACCAGATGACCGTCCGCTTCGCCGACGGCCGCGACGAGGTCCTCATCGGGGACCAGCTGGACAGCGACCAGCTCGACCATGCGTATGCGTTGACGGTGCACCGGGTGCAGGGAGCGACGGTCGACACCGCGCACGTGTTCGCCGACGGTGGCGGCCGGGAGCTCGCCTACGTGGCCATGAGCCGAGCCCGTGCGAGAACTCATGTGTACGTGACGGCCGATGGCCTCGAGCAGGCCTCTGAGGGCATCGTCGCCGAATGGTCGCTCGACCGCCGCCAGCGGTGGGTCATCGACACCGACACGCCGGCAAGCGACGGTGAGGTCCGTCGACCCCTCCTCACCCGAAGGGCGAGCGACACCATCCGACGAGCGCGTCTGTGCGCCGAGCGCGATGCCGTCCAAGCGATGGGCCCCTCGGCAGCCGCACGGGTGGCTGCCATTGATGCGCAGATAGGCCTGGACCGTCTACCCACGCCCAGCAGAGTTCCAGGCGTGGGCCGTAGCTGATGGTGCGAGCTTCGTGAGGTCCCCTGTTTGGGCAATGGGTTGGTATCCACGATTACTGTCGCACACCCCAGCTATGGTCAAGATCATGGCCCGCGCGCGCGGACTAGATCCCTGATTGCGGGGGACAATCTCGAGGCGATGGCTCGGATGCAGTCGTCGATCGCGGGGCTTGTATACCTCGATCCGCCTTTCAACTCTGGCCGATCTTACGAGGCTGTGGTCGCTCCGCGTGCCGCAGGACGAAGGCATCGGACAGGGGCGTTTCGGGATCATTGGTCGTGGTCCGACGGCGGAAAACAACAGCTTGCTGACCTCGACGACTTCGTCGCTCCTCGCGTTGCCTCCTTGGTGGCGGATCTGGTTAAGGCGCTGGACTTCAGTGACCTGGCCGCATACCTGGTCATGATGGCTTCGCGACTCGGTGCTGCCCATCGGGTGCTGGCGGATACAGGCTCGCTTTACCTCCACTGCGATCCTGCTGCGAGCCACTACCTCAAATTGATCCTCGACCAGGTCTTTGGCCCAGAGAACTTCAGGAATGAAATCATCTGGAAGCGGACACACGCACACAGCAGCTCAAAGCGGTACGGACCGGTTCACGACGTCCTCTTGTTCTATTCGCGCTCCTCAAAGTATGTCTGGAATCCGATCTTCTCGGAGTACCAGTCATCGTATATCGAGAAGCACTTCACGCACCTGGATGAGAAGGGCCGATATCAACTCATTACATGCACCGCTCCAGGGGACCGTACCGGGACACGAGCTCACTACGCATGGAGAGGTCAGTACCCACCTCCAGGGCGCCACTGGGCATGGAAGCGCGAACAGATGGACGTCTTCGAGTCAGAAGGCAAACTCGTCCACTCATCGAACGGGGTCCCCCGGCTGAAGCGGTACACAGACGACGGTGCAGGCGTTCCTATTCAGGACATTTGGTTGGATATCAACCGTCTTGATGCCCATTCGGATGAGCGTGTCGGCTATGACACACAGAAGCCCCTGGGACTTCTTGAGCGAATCATCTCAGCCAGCACCGAGCCCGAGGCACTTGTGATCGACCCGTTCTGCGGCACCGGCACTACCCTTGTCGCAGCTGAGCGCCTGGGCCGCGAATGGATCGGCATAGATACGTCGCTTCTCGGGGCCTCGATTTCGCTCGCCAGAGTTCGCCAAGAGGTGCACCTGAAGCAGGTCACCCTCGTCGGTTTTCCGGGCGACGAAAACGCGGCCAACCGTCTTCTCCGCGACAATCCTGGCACCTTCGGTATCTGGGGCGCTGGAATGCTCGGCACTCTCGCCGACCGAAAGGTATCGAATGGGTCGCTGACAGCTGGTTCCGGCCGACTTCGTGTTGGATCACGGACTGTCCAGCTACTCAGTTGGGTCCCAACGGAGGACGTCGGGACAGGTGTGCTACCGGCTGATCGGTCGCGTCGGCTAGCGCGTTTGGGGTTCGTCCTAAGGCTGGGCAGGTCGTTCGACCTGCTTACCGGTTGGATTGCTCAACGGACGAAGGTGCCATTGCATGCGGTCGAGGTTCGCGACCTTGTTGATCCTGAGTCTCTGAAAAGGGGGTTGTCCGAGCGGATTGTGACCGCCGCAGGGGCCATCACGTGATCTTCGATCACATCTCTGGGACTCTCAGTGACCTTGATCGGGAGGTGGTCCGGCACGTACCGCCAGGTGGAAACTGGCGAGACTCTCCCTCAGGACTTCCCATCGCAACGGATCGAACAGATCCGGCGCTCGGCCGCTGCTGGCGAGGGCAGCCGCAGCACCTATTACGGCCGACTTATGTGGGACCGACCGAGCTACACGATCTCAACGTTCTTTAGTCGGCCCGGTAACGGCTGCTTCATACATCCGGCGGCTGATCGGTTGATCACTGTCCGAGAGGCAGCTCGACTACAGTCCTTCCCGGACAATTATCGATTTTCTGGTCCCGCGAGGTTCTCGGTTTGTTCAAGTAGGGAACGCGGTCCCACCCCTGCTTGGTTACCAACTTGCTGGTATGTTTCAGCCGGGCCGCGTGGTCGACCTATTCTCAGGCTGTGGTGGAATGTCCCTTGGTTTCGAGATGGCAGGTTTCGAAACACTTGCTGCAGCGGATCGGGATGCGAACGCAAATCAGACGTTCGCTCTGAATCGACCAGGTACTGAACCTCCAATCGATCTGGATCTAAGCGATTCGGACGAGCGAGGCGTCGTGCTGAAGGAGATAAAGCGGCGGGCTGGGTCCGCTGGAGTGGACGTTCTGCTCGGGGGGCCGCCCTGCCAAGGCTTCTCGACGGCGGGCAATTGTGATCCCTTTGATGCTCGGAATCGACTCGTTTTCTCGTTCGTGGCGGCTGTTGAGGAACTCAGACCTCGGGCACTCCTAATGGAGAACGTGGCGGCGATTCTGTTCCGACGAGGTGTAGGTGTTCTTCGTATCGTCGTACGGAGTCTTGAAGCGATGGGCTACACGACAAGCATCGCGATTGCTCACGCGGAGGGCTATGGGGTGCCCCAACTGCGACGACGCTTCTTCCTGGCGGCAGCTTCGGGTGGTGTGAAATGGCCAGATCCCTGGTGTGAACTGATGGCGCCAGGGCACTTCCGACTGCAGCCACACCGATCAGACATCCCCCGGCGGGCAGTCCACACAGTTCGGGACGCGATGGAGGACTTGCCAGCTCGGCAGGTCGCTCATCCGGACGAGTCGACATCTTATGCTTCCGTGGCGACGAGTGACTACCAACGCTGGCTTCGCGGTGAAGCGAGCCCAAGTACCATTGTTCCCGACCCATCATGGGTCGTCGCCGAGCGCGCAACTCTGAGGTTGGCGACCGCTGCCCTGAGGACACGACGTTGATATCGACAACCCGAGTTGACGTCTTCGAAACTGGATGCTCAATCCTTGAGGCGTTCGGAACGCGAACTAACGTACGGGGACGGTTTGTCGCTTTGTACCTCGGCCTTCGAAGGATGGGCCCTCAGCTTTCGGGTCTTGGATCTGGGGCCTCTACGGCGACAGTGGAGATCGAGCATTTCCTCGACTCCCTCTATACGAAGACACATCGATCCGAACCAGTAGTCGTCCTAACAGCGCTCTTTGGTGGCAGCACCTCGCCGAGCGCCGGCTACAGCGCTCGGACGGGCGAGACAGCCCCGGGAAACAAGTATCCGACTAACACTTGGCGAAACAACTTCAACATCCAAAAAGGAATCGGTTGCCCAGCGGAGGCCGATACCATAACTGGCCTTCTTCAAGACCCATCAATTCGGCTCTCGTGCCAACACATGGCCGTTGACCCAGAAGGGCGTTACACGTGCAGCCTTGCGAGTGCGGCATATCGGGGAGATGAGCACTCCATCTGGCTACGGATCGTGCCTGCCGGCGGTTATCAGGTCGTAGACCTCGACAATCCATCGGTTTACGCAGGCTACCTGTCGCCGTCGGGACATCGAATCCCGATCTTTCCGCTTCTTGCGGCACTGTACGGGTTCGCACCTGCCAGTGCGTACCCCCAGCGACCAACCGTGGGGATCCCGGATTTCGCACAGGACTTCAGGTTCACGCTGCAGCAGGTGGAAGAGCTCTTTGATTGCGACCCGGACTCACCCGCGAATGCCGACCTATTGGCGATCGCCCAGGGCCAGATGGTCGTCGGCGACCCACTTCAATTCGAAGTTGCAGAGCAGCCGAATCAGATGATGCCTGTTCTTGGCGTAATTATGGCAATGAATACCGGTGTCGGAGCCGAGATCGCGGTCGCGGAGGAGCTAGTAGCGAACGAGTGGTTTGTGGTTTATCGGGGCAACCAGCGTGGATATGGCTACGACATCGAAGCAACACGCGATGGCCAGAGTCTCTGCATTGAAGTGAAGTCATCAGTGGGCTTCACCTCTCCCGAGCTTACGGAGGCTGAGTGGAATGCAGCTCAGATTCACGGCGACGCCTACGTGCTTGGCGTTGTTGATTTCTACGGGAGCGATGAACAGGTTATCTGGTATTTGAGGAATCCGGCTGCGAACGCTATTCCAGCAGAGCGCACCACTACCTTGTATCGCCTCACACGGGGAGACATATACCCCTTGGGAACTGACGCGGAATTTTTGTAGGGATTCGCGGTTTTCCGAATGAAGCGAGGATCCCTATCGACCCTTCAGCTTCTTTATGATGTCGTTGATTTCAACGCCCGGTGCAACCGCATTATCCGGTCGAATACTGACCCGCTCCTCTAGGTCGTCCTGGCTACCGACAAGAACCATCCCCGATTGGAAGGTCATCTTGAAGCCGCTGACCTTGACTAGGCTCGTGTCCTTGCTGAACGGGGTGTCGGGGTTGAGCCCGACCTCCCGAACGCGATCAAGGAAGGCGGGGCGGTCGGTGGCCTCGAGGTGTGCGTTTGCGAAGGTACGAGGCCGTATCTCACCACTCTGATCCTGCATTGTGGCCAGTAGCGCTACTTGGTAGCGCCCGCGGCGCTCGGCACTTCCAATGTTGTCGTTGATGAAGCCATCGACGGCCTGTACGAACTCGAGGGTTGACTTCTCCGGGCTGTCTCGGAGGCGGCAGCCGAGGAAGGTGCCCAGGAAGAACATGGCGACTCCAGCGGTGGTATCGCTACCGCGTTGGTCGTCGGATACCCGCCCTGCAATCGTGGAGGCGCTGGCTTCGTCTTCAGCCACAAGGACCGACGTCTTAAACACCTTGGTCTTGTTTGTAAGGGTTAGGTCGCGTAAGAACTCTAAGTCGACGATCCTGCGTCCCCCAACGGTCTTGATGCGGAACCGAAGTCCTTGCTCCCGTTCCAGTTTGAGTACCGACGCGCACGGTTTGCCGTCTACGGTCCCCGTGATTACGGCGAGTAGCCCCGCTGGGTTGCGCCCGGTCTGCACCTGGTCGAGACGTTCCGCAATTGTCCGTGACGCGACGACGAGAGCGGCTGGCTCGATGATTGCCTGTGCGACAGCAGCGCGGACAACGGGGTCCTCGTTCTCGTCGGCGACGACCTCGACGCCACGTTCGCTGAGGCTCGTGTGGATTTTCTGGCGAAAGTATCGACGGAGGTCGCTATCAAGTTCGATGGGCTCGTCCGTGAGGGTCAACTCCTCGCCCTCATCGTTGCCGCGTGGAACGTCGTGGACCATCACCGCATCGACCACGAAGGAGTCAAGGTTCACAGACGTCCGCCGGATTCCGGGATCGGACTGAGCAGAGTGTCGCGAGAAACATCCAGGAACACGCGCCGCTGCTTCTCGAACCGATCGAGCAACGAGTCGCGGGATGCTGTCGCACCAGCCTCGGCCGCAGCTGTCAATGGCCAAGTCGTAGTCCCCGCTGGTGGCCAGCAGAAGTCCCCAGTTCTGGCCGTCGTCGCCTTCAGCGTTGAGGTCGCTGCGCAGCTCGATCTGGGGCGTCACGAATCGTCTCCTGTCGAATGCGCCGGGTTCCGCACGACCCGGTGCTCACATCCAAGGATACGGCCCACGGGTTGGTCGAGGTCGTCGTGGCCAGCGACACCAGCGATGCCTCCTCCGCCCGGTGCCGGTCCCCGGATCTCGTGCCCACTACGTGCCCACCACGGTGGAGATAATCAGCGGTCAGCCCCGGTCAACCAAAATGGCCTCTGACCAGCACTTTTACCGTTTCGGCCCAGGTCACTTCCGGCCCTGATCCGGCTTTGCAAGCAGGGGGTTCGTGGGTTCGAGTCCCATCGTCTCCACCACAAAGTCCTGGTCAGGAGCACCTCCTTACACCATCACGGTGAAACGGGGCGGAGCCCAGCGCCGGCGAGCGCGGCCAAGGTCATCACCGAGGGGCCACGGACAAGCCGGTCAAGCCCAAGGACGCCCCCTGCTGCGAGCTGGTCGTTCCCGAGGATGGTTGCTCGCGCTCGTGACTTGACCGAAAATGGTCCCGGCGGGCCACCGGCGTGAGGGCCGGTTTTTCGGGACTGCACCCCAGGCGACGAGGGGAGAACGATGAACAGGGACGGACGGCGCGCCGCTGCGCTCGTGGGGGCCAGCGTGGCGGCGGGGTTGGCGCTCATCACGTCACCGCCGGCGTCGGCCGCGGTCATCGGCGTGGGCTGCGGGACCACTCGGGCGGCTGACCTCGCTGCCGCAGTGAGCGCAGCCAACGCCACCCCGGCCACGGCCGACACCATCGTCCTGGCGCCGGGCTGCACGTACACGTTCACCGCGCCCGACAACTACTGGTACGGGCCCAACGCCCTGCCGGCCATCGCCTCGACCATCATCATCGAGGGCAACGGGGCGGTCATCGAGCGCGACGCCGCTGCCCCCAAGTCCCGGCTGTTCTACGTGGGCGCCGACCCGGCCCGCGCCGAGACCCCCGGCTGGACCTCCCCGGGCGCCGGCAACCTGACCCTGCGCAACCTCACCGTGCGCGGTGGCCTGGCGCGAGGCGGCAACGGCGGCCTCGGGGGCGGTGGAGGGGCCGGTCTCGGTGGGGGCATCTTCAACCAGGGACGGCTCTCGCTCAGCGCGGTGACGCTCACCGGAAACGTGGCCCAGGGGGGCAACGGTGGGGCAGACGGACAACTCGGAAGCGTCGGTGGGGGCGGAGGCATCGGAACCGACGCGTCCGGCCCCCAGGGCGGGGGGTTCGGCCCGGGGACGTTCGGAGGGTCGACCGGGGCAGCTGGGACCGCCGCCGGCTTCGGCGGGGGCGGCGGCGGCTTCGCGGCCACCGACAACGCCACGGGACCTGCCGGCGGGGGCGCGGCGTCGGGAACCGGCGGTGCCGGCCGCGACCCAACCACCGGTACCGGCGTCGCCGGTGGGAACGGGAGCGGCGGGGGTGGCCGCCGGTCGACGACGACGACCGGCTCGGCGGGAGGTGGCTTCGGGCAAGGGGGGCAGGGAAGCGGGGACACGGGCGGCGGGGGCGGCGGCGTCGGCGGGGGCGGGGGCGGCGGCTCCGGGTTCGCCGGCGGCGGCTTCGGCGGCGGCGGGACCGGCCGGGGGGGCCACGGAGGCTTCGGCGGCGGAGGCGCCGGCGCGGGTGCCGGCGGCTTTGGCGGCGGGGTCGGCGGCGGCACTTCCGGCGCCCCCAACGGCGGGGGCGGTGGCGGGATGGGCGGAGCACTGTTCAACCACCACGGCACGGTGACGGTGACGAACACCACGCTGGCCGCCAACACGGCCCAGGGAGGCACGTCCGGCGGCTCTAATGCCGCAGCCGGTGCGGGCCTGGGAGGCGGGATCTTCAACCTCAACGGCACCGTCACCACCGACTTCACCACCATCGCCCGCAACCCAGCTCCTGGCGGGTGGGATCTCTACAACCTGGGCTACTCCTCGGACACGCCCCGCGCCGCCCAGAGCACCCTCAGGCGCAGCATGGCGTTTCGCATCCGGTCGGACAAGCCGGCGAGCACCGGCGCCGGCGCCAACCACGACGGCACAACCTCCAACGTCACCACCGTCGGCCCGAACATCCTGTTCGACGTGGCCAGCCTCTCCGGAGGCACGGTCACCTTCAGCAACGAGACCACTACCAGTTGGAGCGAGAACCAGGTGGTGGCCGCCGCCCTCGCCGTCAACGGGGCGCCGGGCCGGCCCCAGACCTTGGCCCTCGTGCCCGGTGGTCCGGCGGTCGACGCCGCCGGCGCCACCTGCACACCGGGCATCGACGAGCGGCGCCTCGCCCGGCCCGCCGGGGCCGGTTGCGACGTGGGGGCGTACGAGGCGGGGGCGACCGCACCGTCCGCACCAGTACCGGGGACGGTGCTGGTCATGGACGACGCCGCCGGCACCGACGGCCGGGGGGCGCTGTTCTCGATCGACCCCGCCACCGGCGGCCGCATCCTTCGCTCCGACTTCGGCCTCGACGCCCAGGGCCCGCTCGGCACCGATCCGATCGCGGTGGCCGTCGCCAGCACCGGGGCCGTGTTCGTGGTCGACCGCAACGGCGGTACCGACGCCCAGGGGGCGCTGTTCCGGGTCGACGGGAGCACCGGCGACCGGATCCTGCTCAGCGACTTCGGCGACGCCAGCCAGGGCGCCACCGGTGCGGACCCCCAGGACGTGGCGCTCGGAACGGGGCGGATCTGGGTGGCCGACCCCAACGCCGGGACCGCAGGCAACGGGGCGCTGTTCTCGGTCGACCCCGCCACCGGGGCCCGCAGCCTGGTCAGCGACTTCGGTGGCGTCGGCGGTGCCCCCGGAGCCGACCCGGCCGGCGTGGAGGTCGCCCCGACGGGCGAGGTGCTGGTGGCCGACCGGGGCGTCGGTGGCGGCGGCGCGCTGTTCAGCGTCAACCCGTCGACGGGCGCCCGCACGGTGCTGTCCAACTTCGCCGCCGGCGCCCAGGGACCGCTCGGAATCGACCCCTCGAGCGTGGCCGTGACGCCGGCTGGCACCGTGCTCGTGGTGGACCGGGCCGGATCGGGACGGCTGTTCTGGGTCGACCCGGCCACCGGGAACCGGACCGTGCTCGACGACATGGGCGCCGGCTCCCCCGCCGGCGGCGACCCGATCGGCGTGGCGTTGACGGCCGGTGGCCAGGTCCTCACCGGGCATCGGGCGGGAGGGACCTCGGCCATGGGGGCCCTGCTGCGCGTCGACCCCGCCACCGGGGTGCGCACGACCGTGTCCGACTTCGGCCAAGCGGCCCAGGGCCCGCTCGGTTCCGAGCCCTCGGGTGTGGCCGTGGTCCCCGAGGTTCTGCAGGCGGGGGACGTGTGGGTCGCCGACCGGGACGCCGGCACCGGGGGCGGAGGGGCGCTGTTCCGGGTCGACCGCACCACCGGTGAGCGGGCCCTGGTCAGCGACTTCGGGACCGGGGCCAACCTCGGGTCGGCCCCGGCCAGAGTGGCGATCAGCTCGGCCGGCACGGTGCTGGTGGCCGACGCCGACGCCGGCGGCGGCAGCCTGGGGCAGCTGTTCTCGGTCAACCCCGCCACCGGGGCCCGCACCGTGCTCAGCGACTTCGGCACCGGGCCCAACCCTGGCATCTTGCCATTCGGCGTCGCCGTCGGGCCGGGAGGGTCGGTGTTCGTGGCCGACCCCGCCGCCAACTCCACCGGGCAACTGTTCCGGGTCGACCCCCAGACCGGGGCCCGCAGCGTCCTCAGCGACTTCGGGAGCGGGGCCAACCCGGGCGTCCGTCCCGCCGGCGTGGCGGTGGCCCCCGGCGGCCGGGTCCTGGTGGCGGACTATTTTGCCAACGGCGGCACCGGGGCCCTCTTCTCCGTCGACGCCGTCACCGGCGTCAGGAGCGTGGTCACGACGTTCGCCTCGGCCCCCGCCGGAGCCGACCCGTTCGGGGTGTCGGTGACCGCGGACGGCACCAAGGCCCTGGTCGCGGACCAGCACGCCGGCACCAACGCGCAGGGCGCGCTGTTCTCGGTCGACCTGGCCACCGGCGCCCGCACCCTGGCGTCGGACTTCGGCAACCCCTCCCAGGGCCTGCTGGGGGTCAACCCCTACGACGTGGCCGCCACCCCTGCCGGCGCCGCCCTGGTAGTCGACCCCGACGCCGGCACGGACGGCAGCGGCGGCCTGTTCGTGGTCAACACCACGACCGGCATGCGCTCCCTCTTGTCCGACTTCGACAGTTCCCTCCAGGGCCCCCTGGGCACCACGCCCACCGGGGTGGCCGTGGTGCCGGTCCAGCAGCCGAACCTGCTGGTGGTCGACCCCCAGGCGGGCGGGACGCAGGCCGGGATGGTGTTCCGGGTCGACCCGGTGACGGGCATGCGCAGCGTGCTGGCCGACTACGCCCGCACCGCCCAGGGGGCGATCGGCATCGACCCCTACTCCGCCGCCCTCACGCCGTCGGGCCAGCTGTGGATGACCGACATCTCCGCCGGCACCGGCCGCCTGGGCGCGCTGTTCGCGGCCGACTCCCTCATCGGCACCCGCACACTGGCCTCGGACCTGGGGTCGGGGGCCAACGCCACCTCCAACCCCACCGCGGTGGTGCGCCTGCCCTCGGGCCTGCTGGCCGTCGTCGACCCCTCCAAGGGCACGGCCGGGAAGGGGGCGGTCTACACCGTGGACCCCACCACCGGCGCCCGGGTCCTGCTCAGCGACTTCGGCAACCCGGGCCAGGGCAGCGGCAACCTGGCGGGCAACGAGCCCATGGGCGCCACCCTGGATGCCAACGGAAGACTGGTGGTCATCGACGTGCGGGCGGGCACGGGGAACAAGGGGGCCCTGTTCCGGGTCGACACCACCACCGGCAACCGCACCCTGGTGCACGACTTCGGCGCCGGGGCCAACCCCCAGGGCATCGGGGTGCGGGGCGTGGCTCTCGGCCCCGCCGGCCAGCTGCTGGTGGCCGACCACGGCGGCCAGGGCGTCGCCGGCACCCTGTGGTCGATCGACCCCGTCACCGGCGCCCGGTCCGTCGCTGCCGCCGGCCTGGGATCCGACCCCTTCGGCGTCATCGTGCGGGCCGACGGCACCGTCTACGTCATCGACGACTCCGCCGGCACCAACGGCAACGGCGGGCTGTGGCGGGTCCCCCTCGGCGGGGGCAGCCCCGTCCTGGTCAGCGACTTCGGCAACCCCGCCCAGGGCCCCACCGGCGACGCCCCCATCGGCGGGGCGGCGGCAGCCAGCGCGGCCCGCTCCACCGACACCACCAAGCCGACCAAGGACAAGCCGCCCAAGTCCAAGGAAACACGCACAGCTGCGAGCTGGTCATTTCCGACGACGGGTGCTGAACCGCCCACGCCAGAACACAGGGGGGATCATGAAAAGGGACGGACGGTGCCGCGCAGCGCTGGTGGGAGCCGTGGTCGCGGCCGCGATGGCGCTCGTCACATCACCGCCGGCGTCGGCCGCGGTCATCGGCGTGGGCTGCGGGGCCACTCGGGCCGCCGACCTGGTCACCGCCATCAGCACGGCCAACGCCTCGCTGGCGACGGCGGACACGATCGTCCTGGCCCCGGGCTGCACGTACACGTTCAGCGCGGCCAACAACCACTGGTACGGGCCCAACGCCCTGCCCGCCATCGCCTCGACCATCACCATCGAGGGCAACGGCGCGGTCCTCGAGCGCGACGCAGCCGCGCCCAAGTTCCGGCTCTTCTACGTGGGGGCCGACCCCAACCGGGACGAGACGCTCAACTACACGAGCCCGGGCCCGGGCAACCTCCGGTTGCACAACCTCACGGTGAGAGGCGGGCTGGCCAAGGGCGGCGACAGCCAACGGGGAGGCGGCGGGGCCGGGCTCGGCGGCGGCATCTTCAACCAGGGCCGGCTGGCGCTCGCCGCGGTGACCCTCACCGCCAACGTCGCCCGAGGTGGCGACGGGGGCGTCGGGACCGCGACGGGCGGTGGCGGCATTGGCACCGACGCCACCGGCGGGAACGGAGGCGGGTTCGGCACGGGCACGTTCGGCGGTGCCATCGGCGGGACCGGCTCAGCGGGCGGTGGGGGCGGCGGCGGGGGCTTCCGGGCGAGCGAGGGAGGCGCCACCGACGACTTCATCGACGGTGCGGCAGGTGGCGGACCGGCCACGGGCACGGGCGGCCGCGGTGAGGGAGGGTTCGCGTCCGGCAACGGGGCGGGCAGCGGGGGCGGCAAGCTGGACGGCATGGCAGGAAACGCGGGGGGCAACGGCGGCGCCTTCGGTTTCGGGGGTACCGGGCCGGCGGGCCACGCCGGGGGTGGGGGCGGCGGCGTTGGCGGGGGCGGCGGAGGAGGCAACGGTTTCGCTGGTGGCGGTGCGGGCGGCGGGTTCGGCGGCGGTGGTGGCTTCGGCCAAGTCGGCGGCGGCGGCGGGGGCTTCGGCGGCGGCGGCGGCGGCAGCGGTGGCGGCGGGGGGTTCGGCGGCGGCCAGGGCGGCACCAGCGGAGGTGGAGGCGGTGGCATGGGCGGCGCCGTCTTCAACCATCAGGGCGTCGTGACCGTTGTCAACAGCACGGTGGTGGCCAACACCGCCGCCGGTGGGACGGGCGCCAACGCCGGTGCGAGCCTCGGCGGCGGGATCTTGAGCCTCAACGGCACGGTCACCGCCGACTTCACGACCATCACCCGCAACACCGGTCCCCCTGGAGACGACTTCTACAACGTGGGGTACTCCTCGGTCGAGCCCCGGACCGCCCAGAGCACGCTCAGGCGCAGCATCGTGTCCCGCATCCGCTCGGACAATCGGTTCAACACCGCGGCCGGCGCGAACCACGCCGGCACCACCTCCAACGTCACCACCGTCGGCCCGAACATCCTGTACGACGTGGTCAGCTTCGAGGCCGGCACGGTCACCTTCAGCAACGAGACCACTACCAGTCCGAGCGTAAACCAGGTGGTGGCCGCCGCCCTCGCCGTCAATGGGGCCCCAGGCCGGCCACAGACCTTGGCCCTCGTGCCCGGTGGTCCGGCGGTCGACGCCGCCGGAGCCACCTGCGCACCGGGCATCGACGAGCGGGGCCTCGCCCGGCCCGCCGGGGCCGGTTGCGACGTGGGGGCGTTCGAGGCGGGGGCGACCGCACCGTCCGCACCGGCACCGGGGACGGTGCTGGTCATGGACGACGCCGCCGGAACGAACGGCCTGGGGGCGCTGTTCTCGGTGGACCCGGCCAGCGGCGCCCGCACCCTTCGCTCCGACTTCGGCCTCGACGCCCAAGGCCCGCTCGGCACCGACCCCTTGGCCGTGGCCGTCACGAGTACCGGGTCGGTGTTCGTGGTCGACCGCAACGGCGGTACCAACGCCCAGGGGGCCCTGTTCCGGATCGACGGGAGCACCGGCGAACGAATCCTGCTCAGCGACTTCGGCGACGCCAGCCAGGGCGCCACCGGTGCGGACCCCCAGGACGTGGCGCTCGGAACGGGGCGCATCTGGGTGGTCGACCCCAACGCCGGGACCGGTGGCAACGGGGCGCTGTTCTCGGTCGACCCCGCCACCGGGGCCCGCGGCCTGGTCAGCGACTTCGGTGGCGCTGGCGGTGCCCCCGGAGCCGACCCGGCCGGCGTGGAGGTCGCCCCGACCGGCGAGGTGCTGGTGGCCGACCGAGGCGTCGGCGGCGGCGGCGCCCTGTTCAGCGTCAACCCGTCGACGGGCGCCCGCACGGTGCTGTCCAACTTCGCCGCCGGCGCTCAGGGACCGCTGGGGATCGACCCCTCGAGCGTGGCCGTGACGCCGGCCGGCACCGTCGTGGTGGTGGACCGAGCCGGGTCGGGACGGTTGTTCTGGGTCGACCCGGCCACGGGGAACCGGACCGTGCTCGACGACATGGGCGCCGGCTCCCCCGCCGGCGGCGACCCCATCGGGGTGGCGCTGACGGCCGACGGCCAGATCCTCACCGGGCACCGGGCCGGCGGGACCTCGGGGATGGGCGCCCTGCTGCGCGTCGACCCCGCCACCGGAGTCCGCACGACCGTGTCGGACTTCGGACAAGCGGCCCAGGGCCCGCTCGGTTCCGAGCCCTCGGGTGTGGCCGTGGTCCCCGAGGTGCTGCAGGCGGGCGACGTCTGGGTGGTCGACGACCAGGCCGGCACCGACAGCGGCGGGGCGCTGTTCCGGGTCGACGCCACAACCGGCGAGCGCCTGCTGGTGAGCGACTTCGGCAGCGGGGCCAACCAGGGCGTCGACCCCTCCGGGCTGGCCATCACCTCGGCCGGCGCGGTCCTGGTCGTCGACCGCAACGCCGGCGTCGACGGCAACGGGCAGCTGTTCCGTGTCGACCCCGCAACCGGGGCCCGCACCGTGCTGGCGACTTCGCCGGGCTCGACGGGCCACCACCCGACCGGGGTGGCCGTCGGCCCCGGGGGCGCCGTTCTGGTGGTCGATGGCGACGCCAGGCCCGCCTGGTTCCGGAGTGCTGTTCCGGGTCAACCCCGAGACCGGGGCCGTGACCGTGTTCCACGACTTCGCGGTAGACCTAGCCAAGACCCGAGGGGGCTGGCCTTCGGCAGGTCGGGGCAGGTGCTGGTGGCCGACCCCATCGGCGAGGGGGGCGTCGGCGCGCTCTTCTCGGTCGACCCCATCACCGGCACGACCGCACGCTGGTCTCCGCGTTCTCGTCCATCCCCCCCGGCGTCGACCGCAGGGGGTGGCGGTCACCGCCTCGGGGACGGCCCTGGTCGCCGACCCCCGGCCCAGGGCGGCCCCGGCGCCCTGTTCGCCGTCGATCCCGGCACCGGCTCCGCACGGTGGCCTCCAACTTCGCCAAGGGGGCGCATGGACCGGTGGGCGTCGATCCCACCGGGGTGGCGGTCACCGCCGCGGGCACCGCCCTCGTGGTCGACTCGGGCGCTGGCACCGGCGGGGCCGGGGCCCTGTTTGCCGTCAACCCGGCGACCGGCGGCCGCCAGGTGTTGTCAAACTTCGGCAACGTCTTCCAGGGGCCGAGCGGGGATCACCCCATCGGCGTCGCCGTGGTGCCGGTGCAGCAGCCCAACCTGCTCGTGGTCGACCCCCAGGCGGGCGGGACGCAGGCCGGGATGGTGTTCCGGGTCGACCCGGTGACGGGCATGCGCAGCGTGCTGGCCGACTACGCCCGCACCGCCCAGGGGGCGGTCGGCATCGACCCCTACTCGGCGGCCCTCACCCCCTCGGGGCGGCTGTGGATGACCGACATCTCCGCCGGCACCGGACGCCTGGGCGCGCCTGTTCGCGGCCGACTCCCTCATCGGCACCCGCTCGCTGGCCTCGGACCTGGGGGTGGGGGCCAACGCCACCTCCAACCCCACCGCGGTGGTCCGCCTGCCCTCGGGCCTGCTGGCCGTCGTCGACCCCTCCAAGGGCACGGCCGGGAAGGGGGCGGTCTACACCGTGGACCCCACCACCGGCGCCCGGGTCCTGCTCAGCGACTTCGGCAACCCGGCCCAGGGCAGCGGCAACCTGGCGGGCAACGAGCCCATGGGCGCCACCCTGGATGCCAACGGAAGACTGGTGGTCATCGACGTGCGGGCCGGCACGGGGAACAAGGGGGCCCTGTTCCGGGTCGACGCCACCACCGGCAACCGGACCCTGGTGCACGACTTCGGCGCCGGGGCCAACCCCCAGGGCATCGGGGTGCGGGGCGTGGCTCTGGGCCCCGCCGGCCAGCTGCTGGTGGCCGACCACGGCGGCCAGGGCGTCGCCGGCACCCTGTGGTCGATCGACCCCGTCACCGGGGCCCGGTCCGTGGCCGCCGCCAACCTGGGCAGCGACCCTTTCGGCGTGATCGTCCGGGCCGACGGCACCGTCTACGTCATCGACGACTCCGCCGGCACCAACGGCAACGGCGGGGTGTGGCGGGTCCCCCTCGGCGGGGGCAGCCCCGTCCTGGTCAGCGACTTCGGCAACCCCGCCCAGGGCCCCACCGGCGACGCCCCCATCGGCGGGGCGGCAGCGGCCAGCGCGGCCCGCTCCACCGACACCACCAAGCCGGCCAAGGACAAGCCGGCCAAGTCCAAGAACACGCAGAGCTGCGAGCTGGTCGTTCCGGACGACGGGTGGGCCTGAGCCCCGCACGGCCGAGAACAGAAGCAAAATTCGAATGACCGGGACGGACTGCGGCCGGGGAGATCTGGTGGGAGCCGTGCGAAGCCGTCGGGCCCGCATGCGCACTCGCGATGTCGCGGGGATCATCTCGGCCACCGTGCGGTGGTGTCGGCCGCGTTGTCCTCGCCGGCGTCGGCTGCGGCGCCAGCCGGTCCGCCGACCTCGTCGCCGCGGTCACCACGGCCAACGCCACCCCGGCGACGGCCGACACGATCGTGCTGGCGCGGGCTGCACGTACACGTTCACCACTGCGGACAACAACTGGTACGGGCCCAACGCCCTGCCCGCCATCGCCTCCACGATCACCATCGAGGGCAACGGGGCGATCATCGAGCGCAACACAGCCGCCCCCAAGTTCCGGCTGTTCTACGTGGGCGCCACCCGCCGGGACGAGACGCTCAACTACACCAGCCCCGGCGCCGGCAACCTCCGGCTGCGCAACCTCACCGTGCGGGGCGGCCTGGCCCGTGGGGGCAACAGGGGCCCCGCTGGGGGCGGCGGCGGAGGCGCGGGCCTCGGCGGCGCCGTCTTCAGCCAGGGGCGCCTCACCCTCGAGCGCGGTGACGCTCACCTCCAACACGGCCCAGGGCGGCTCGGGCGGGGGGCCGGCACAGTAGCAGCAGCAGCGGCGGCGGCAGCGGCATTGGCGACGATGCCGCCGGCGGGGGCGGCGGGGGCTTCGGCCCCGGCGCCTTCGGCGGGGCGGCCGGGGGTAGTGGATCGCCAAGAAATGTATCTGGCGGCTCCGGCGGCGGCGGTGGTGGGTTCGGCTCCGGAGACATTGGTCGGGGGCCCTGGGCGCCGCCGGCGGCGCCGGCGGCGGGCCGGCCACGGGCACCGGCGGGGGGCGCGGAACGGTTTCAGCGGCAGCCTTGGGGCCGGAGGGAACGGAAGCGGCGGGGGTGGCTAGCCGATTTTTGCTGCGACGCTGTGACCGGGTCCACCGGCGGGGCTTTCGGCGTGGGCGGCGGCAGCGGGATCGTCGGCGGCGGCGGCGGCGTCGGCGGCGGCGGCGGGGGCGGGCAGGGGCGGTGGCGGCGGCGGCTTCGGCTGGCGGGCGGCGGCTTCTGGCGGCTGGCGGCGGTTCGGCTGGCGGCGGTGGCGGCGGCAGCGGCGGCTTTGGCGGCGGCGGCGGTTTCGGCGGCGGCGTCGGCGGCGGCGGCGGCCCCGGCGGCGGCGCCGGCTTCGGCGGACGGCGGCGGCGGCGGCGGCTGGGCGGGGCCGTCTTCAACCACCAGGGCACCGTCACGATCGTCGACAGCACGGTCTGCGGGCAACGCGGCGGCCGGTGGCGGAGGGGGCCCCGGCATCGCCGGCTTCTCCGCCGCCGGCGGGGCCGGGCAGGGCCTGGGCGGGGCGATCTTCAACCTCAACGGCACCGTCACCGCCGACTTCACGACGATCGCCCGCAACAGCGCCGCCCAGGGCGGCGGCGCCATCTACAACCTGGGCTACGACTCGGTCCTGGCCCGCACCGCCCAGGTCACCCTCACCCGCAGCATCGTCTCCGACTCGCCCGCCGGGGCCGACGTCCTCTCCAACGTCCCGGCCACGACCGCGGCCGGGACCAACAACACCTCCAGCGCCACCGTCGCCGCCGGCGGCAGCCTGGTGGAGTCCTCGGCCGTGGGGGGAACGGGCACGATCACCGGCTCGCCGCTGACCGGCGACCCCAACCTGGCCGCCGCCCTGGCCGCCAACGGGGCGCCCAACCGCCCCCAGACCCTGGCCCTGGTCTCGCCCAGCCCTGCCATCGACGCCGCCGGGGCGACCTGTGCCCCCCACGTCGACCAGCGGGGCTTCGGGCGCCCCGCGGGGGTGGGCTGTGACCTGGGCGCCTTCGAGGCCGGGGCCGGGGCCGGTGCCTTCCCCGCCCTGGCGCCGGGCGACGTGCTCGTCGTCGACCACAACGCCGGCTCCGGTGCCCTGGGGGCGCTGTTCTCCGTCAACCCCGCCACCGGGGCCCGCATCCTGCGCTCGGACTTCGGCCAGGACGCCCAGGGGCCCCTCGGCGTCGACCCCTCGGCGGTGGCCGTGACCGCCACGGGGACGCTGTTCGTGGTCGACTTCAACGCGGGCACCGGCCTGCGGGGCGCCCTCTTCCGCGTCGCCGGGGCCACCGGCGACCGGGTCCTGCTCAGCGACTTCGGCGACGCCGGCCAGGGACCTCTGGGCGCCGACCCCCAGGGCCTGGCCCTGGGTACAGGGCGCATCTTCGTGGTCGACACCAACGCCGGCACCGGCGCGCTGGGGGCGGTGTTCGCCGTCGACCCGGCGACCGGGGCCCGCACCGTCGTGTCGGACTTCGGGGCGGGGTCGGACCAGGGCTCCGATCCGGCCGGGGTGGCGCAGGCCCCCACCGGGGAGCTGTACGTCGCCGACCGGGGCACCTTCGGCGGCGGCGGGACGGCGGGCCGGCTGTTCCGGGTCGACCCCGCCACCGGGGCCCGCACGGTGGCCTCGGACTTCGCCAACGCGGCCCAGGGCCCGCTCGGCGTCGACCCCTCGGGGGTGGCGGTGACGCCGGCGGGCACCGTCGTGGTCGTCGACCGCAGCGCCAGCAGCGGGCGGGGCCTGGTGGTGTGGGTCGATCCCGCCACCGGCAACCGCACCACCCTCGACGACATGGGCACGGGCGCGCCCCTCGGCGGCGACCCCATCGGGATGGCGCTGGCCGCCGACGCCACGGTGCTCACCGCCCACCGCCAGTCGGGGACATCCGACCAGGGCCAGATCGTGCGCCTCGACCCCGCAACCGGCACCCGCACCCAGGTCTCCGACTTCGGCTCCGCCGCCCAGGGCCCCACCGGCGTCGACCCCATCGGCGTCGCCGTCGTCCCCCAGCCCCTCCAGGCGGGGGACGTGTGGGTCGCCGACGACGGAGCGGGCACCGGGAACCGAGGGGCGCTGTTCCGGGTCGACCGCACCACCGGCGAGCGGGCCCTGGTCAGCGACTTCGGGACCGGGGCCAACCTCGGGGTGCAGCCAGCCAGAGTGGCGATCAGCTCGGCCGGCACGGTGCTGGTGGCCGACAACGTCGCCGGCAGCGGCAACCTGGGGCAGCTGTTCTCGGTCAACCCCGCCACCGGGGCCCGCACCGTCCTCAGCGATTTCGGCACCGGGCCCAACCCTGGCGTCTTCCCATTCGGCGTCGCCGTCGGGCCGGGAGGATCGGTGTTCGTGGTCGACACCCTGGCCAACTCCACCGGGCAGCTCTTCCGGGTCGACCCCCGGACCGGCACCCGCAGCGTCCTCAGCGACTTCGGGAGCGGGGCCAACCCGGGCGTCCGTCCCGCCGGTGTGGCGGTGGCCCCCAGCGGCCGGGTCCTGGTGGCGGACTACGGCTCCAGCGGCGCCGGGGCCCTCTTCTCCGTCGACGCCGTCACCGGCGTCAGGAGCGTGGTCACGACGTTCACCACCGACCCGCTCGGGGTGTCGGTGACCGCGGACGGCACCAAGGCCCTGGTCGCGGACCGGAGCGCCGGCACCAGCGTGCGGGGCGCGCTGTTCTCGGTCGACCTGGCCACCGGCGCCCGCACCCTGGCGTCGGACTTCGGCAACCCCTCCCAGGGCCCGCTCGGGGTCACCCCCTCCGACGTGGCCGCCACCCCTGCCGGCGCCGCCCTGGTGGTCGACCACAACGCCGGCGCCCTGTTCGTGGTCGACACCACGACCGGCATGCGCTCCCTCTTGTCCGACTTCGGCAGTTCCGTCCAGGGCCCCCTGGGCACCACGCCCACCGGGGTGGCCGTGGTGCCGGTCCAGCAGCCGAACCTGCTGGTGGTCGACCCCCAGGCCGGGGGCACCCAGGCCGGCATGGTGTTCCGGGTCGACCCGGTGACGGGCATGCGCAGCGTGCTGGCCGACTACGCCCGCAGCGCCCAGGGGGCGGTGGGCATCGACCCCTACTCTGCGGCCCTCACCCCCTCGGGGCGGCTGTGGATGACCGACATCTCCGCCGGCACCGGCCGGCTGGGCGGCCTGTTCGCGGCCGACTCCCTCATCGGCACCCGTTCGCTGTTCTCGGACCTGGGGGCGGGGGCCAACACCACCCAGAACCCCACCGCGGTGGTGCGCCTGCCCTCGGGCCTGCTGGCCGTGGTCGACCCCAGCCGGGGCACGGCCGGGAAGGGGGCGGTCTACACCGTGGATCCCGTCACCGGCGCCCGGGCCCTGCTCAGCGACTTCGGCAACCCGGCCCAGGGCAACGGCAACCTGGCGGGCAACGAGCCCATGGGCGCCACCCTCGACGCCAACGGCCGCCTGGTGGTCATCGACGTGCGGGCCGGGACGGGGACCAAGGGCGCCCTGTTCCGGGTGGACACCACCACCGGCAACCGCACCCTGGTGCACGACTTCGGCGCCGGGGCCAACCCCCAGGGCATCGGGGTGCGGGGCGTGGCCCTGGGCCCCGCCGGCCAGCTCCTCGTCGCCGACCACGGCGGCCAGGGGACTCCCGGCACCCTGTGGTCGATCGACCCCCTCACCGGGGCCCGGTCCGTGGCCGCTGCCAGCCTCGGCTCCGACCCCTTCGGCGTCATCGTGCGGGCCGACGGCACCGTCTACGTCATCGACGACTCCGCCGGCACCAACGGCAACGGCGGGGTGTGGCGGGTCCCCCTCGGCGGGGGCAGCCCCGTCCTGGTCAGCGACTTCGGCAACCCCGCCCAGGGCCCCACCGGCGACGCCCCCATCGGCGGGGCGGCGGCGGCCAGCGCGGCCCGCTCCACCGACACCACCAAGCCGGCCAAGGACAAGCCGCCGAAGGCCAAGGACGTTGCCAGCTGCGAGCTGGTCGTGCCCGCCGACGGGTGCGGGCCGTGAAGCCATGACCGTGATCGCCGGCGTCCACCACGTCGACGGCCGTCCCGAGACCAAGGTCGGCGTGGCGCGGATGCTGGACGTCATGGCCGACCGCGGCCCGGGAGGGATCGGCACATGGTCTGCCGGCCCGGTCACCCTCGGCTGCGGCGCGTTGGCCTTCACGCCCGAGTCCGTGGGCGAGGTGCAGCCGCTGCCCAACGGTGACGGGACGTTGCACCTCGTCGCCGACGCCCGCATCGACAACCGAGACGAGTTGGGCGCGGCCCTGGGCGTCCCGCTGGCACAACGCGCCACCCTCGGCGACGCGCAGTGGATTCTCCGCGCCTACGAGGCCTGGGGCGAAGAGTGTGCGGACCGCCTTGAAGGCGACTTTGCGTTCGTCGTCTGGGACCAGGCCCGGCAGCGGCTGTTCGGCGCCCGTGACGGGCTCGGGATCAAGCCGTTCTTCTACACCTCCACGCGCCGCGGGCGGACGTTCCGGTTCGCCTCCGAACCTCGCCCGCTCGTCGGCGGGCCGGACGGAGTCCCATCCGCTCCCAACCTCGAGTTGATGGCCCGCTACGTCCTCAACCGGTTCGGGGACCCGGAGGCGACGCTCTACGAGGGTGTCCACCGCCTGCCGGGAGGCCACACCATCACGGTCGACGGGGTCGGTCTGCGGGTGACGCGTTACTGGGCCCCTGACCCGGAGGTCCGCCATGACGGCGGCGGCGAGGACTGCGCCGAGCAGTTCCTTGAGCTGTTCGGCCAGGCCGTCGCTGCTCGCTGCCGGACCGTCGGCCCCGTCGGCGTCTACCTGAGCGGCGGCCTGGACTCGTCGTCCATCGTCTGCGCCGCGAAGCGGGACGTCGCGACGCTCTCGTTGGTCTTCGACGGCCTGGCCTGCGACGAACGGGCGTACATCGAGGCCGTCGTCGGCGAGTCCGGTGTGACCCCGACATACGTTCCCTATGCCGAGCACCGCGACGCGCTGGACTTCGGCCAGGTCGACAACTACCGGGACGTCATGTACGGAGTCACGCAGTACGCGACGAGCCCACTGGCGCAGGCCGCCCAGGCCCGGGGCGTGCGGACGGTGCTGAGCGGGATCGGTGGCGACGACATCCTCCTGGCCAGACGGGGACGCCGGTCCCACAACCCCCTCACCTACGTCCGGAGGCGACCCAGAGTCCCCCGAGTGGTGACCGACCGCTGGGCTGCCGCCGGTGAGGCCACGCCGCCGCTCCACGCCCTCGTAGCCGGGCGCACCACCACGCTCGCCGTCGATGGCCAGAACCGGCTCTCGGCCCGTTTCGGCGTCGAGGTGCGGTACCCCTTCCTCGACCGCAGGCTGGCGGACTTCACGCTCGGCCTGCCCGACGGCGCCCTCCGAGGTGAACAGACCAAGCTGGTGCTCCGCCGGGCGATGGCGGGCCTGCTCCCCGAGACGGTCCGCACGCGCTCCGGCAAGGCCGAGTTCTCCAGCATCGTCGACAACGAGCTGCGGGTCGCCCAGGCCGACGCCGTCGCGTCGCTGCTGGCGACATCGCGGCTCGTCGAGCTCGGGCTCCTCGACCAGCGTCGCCTCATCGCGGTGTGGGATGACTACCGTCGGGGGAGTAGGGCGGCGACGGTTCGATGGACAGTTCAATCAGTGCTCGGGCTCGAGCTGTGGCTCAGGGCGAGCATCGGTGCAGCCAACATGGAGGTGGGCCGTGCAGGACATGGAGCGGGGCGTAGGCGACGAGGAGCAGCCGCCAACCACAGACGCCAAGCGCCCCTATGAGCGACCGGTGCTTGAGGTGCTCGGCTCGGTGGCGGCGCTGACGCGTGGGGGGTTCGGCGTGGGCGAAGACTTCGGCTTCACTGCGTTCTCGTAGCAGCACGATGGTCTTCCTGTACGGGATGGCCGTCGAGAGCGACACGCCCCTTCCCGGCCACGGCGTACCGTTCGGCACCCCAGCCGACGTGCGGGTTCGCCATTCCTCGCCCGCCGCGGCGGTCCCCGGAACGGATCAATGGCTTCCCCGTGCCGCGGGCGAGCCCTTGTGCGCGCCCATCGACGGCGGGTTCCTGCTCCGGTTCGGCCGTTTGGGCGACTTCACGGTGCGTGCCGGCGGCGACGAGGTCATCTGTCACGAAACGGCGGGCGATCCTGGCGCGGGACGCCATTTCCTGCTCGACCATGTGCTGCCGCGAGTCGCCGATCTCCGAGGAGGCCACGTTCTCCACGCCACCGCCGTGGTCACGCCGTTCGGAGCGGTGGCGTTCATAGGACCCTCCGGAGCCGGAAAGAGCACGCTGGCGGCCAGTTTCGTGGATGCCGGTTTTCCCCTGCTGGCCGACGACTGCCTCGCCCTCGCCGGTACCGGTGCGGTGGTGAGCGCGCTGCCCGGCTATGACGAGGTACGGGTCCGGCCCGACGTGCGCCGGCACGTGCTCGCCGGGCGCCCGTCCGAGCCCGTCGCCGGCTACACCCCCAAGCGGCGGGTGCTCGTCGAGAACGCCACCCACCCCACGCCGCTCGTCGCTCTCTACGAGCTGGCGGGCAGCGCCGACCCGGCGACGACCGTCACCGTCGACCGTCTGTCCTCCGCCGCCCAGGTCGCCACCCTCGCCCGCGCCGCCTTCCGCATCGACCACACCGACAGAGTGGCCGACGCCCGCCAGTTCGGGTTCTTCGCCCGCCTCATCGAGCGAGCTCCTGTCCGGCGGCTCCGATATCCCCACACGCTCGCCCGGCTCGACAAGGTGCGTCATGCAGTGCTCGCCGACGTCCGCCCGCCCCGCCCCGCCCCCAGGTCCTGGTGACGTTTACCGTTTCGGCCCAGGTCGCTTTGCCTCTGATCCGGCTTTGCAAGCAGGGGGTCGTGGGTTCGAGTCCGATCGCCTCCACCCGAGACACGGCGAGACAACGTTCGGACCTCGGCGCGCGCTGACCAAAGACCTACCCTAGTAGTATCGCGGTAGTATTCGTCGGTGGCCGTCGACAAGCTCTCCGTCTCCTTCGATCCGGACCTCGCCGCGACCGTTCGGGCCGCGGCGGCCGAGGAAGGCGTGAGCGTCTCGATGTGGTTGGCAAGTGCCGCCGAGGCGAAGGCGCGGCGACGCCATCTCCGTGAGGCTTTGGACAGCTTCGCGGCCGAGCATGGCGCGCTCTCGAATGACGACGTCGATCGATTGATCGGCGAGTCGCGAGCGGGCTCGATCGTCGTCGGCCGGGGTGCGGCGTAGCGACGTGACGTTGATCCTCGATGCCGGCGCGTTGATTGCCTACGAGAGGGGAAGCCGGACCGTGCAGGCGTTCCTGGAGCGCGCGTACCGCCAGAGCGACGATGTCCGGACCACCACTGCAGTCGTTGCGCAGACATGGCACGGCGGGGCACGGCAGGCGCGGTTGGCAACTCTGCTCCGAGGGGTGAACGAGCGGGACCTCACGAGCGACCGAGCGCGATCGGTCGGCCAGTTGCTCCGTCGCGCCGAGACCACCGACGTCGTGGACGGGACGATCGTCGACATCGCCCAGGATGGAGACGAGATCCTGACCGGCGACCCAGGCGATATTCGCTCGCTCGCGATGGCTGCCGGAAAGACGCTCATCATCACGCGGGTGTCCTTACCGGCCTCAGCGCTTGAACGAGGCGGTCCCGGATGACGGACCCGGCGTCGGAGGCTCTCCCATTCGAAAGAGGTCGGCGGCCGGAGGATCCGCCTGACGGCCGATGACCCGGTCGACGCCTTTCGCTACCGTCGGGGGGTGAGCAGGACGGCTTCGGTGTCGGCGTGGGCCCGGTCGCACCCACTGCTCGCCGACGCGGCCCTGGCGTCGGTCCTCCTGGGAGCGGCGCTCGTCTCCTCCCACGTGGCCATCGAGGTCAACCAGGCGGTTTCCCCCGACTACCGACCACCCGCCACCGCGGCGGTGGTTTCCGGCCTGGCGGCCACGTTCGTCCCGCTGGCTGTCCGGCGTCGTTTTCCCCTGGCCGCGTTGCTGGCGTGCGCCGTCGGCCTCGTGGCCGCCCGCGTCGTCCTCGACTCCATTGAAACGTCGGTCACGGTGCTCGCCCTGGCCGTCGCCTTCTACAGCGCGGCTGCCTACGGCCGACCGAGGTGGCGGACCGCTGCCGGCGGATCGAGCCTGGTCCTGCTCGTCGCCGAGCTGTGGCGCGAGGTGGTCACCAGCTCTCCCCCGATCGAGAACGTGCTCCTGTTCCAGGCCTTCAACATCGCGTTGAACGTGGCGCTCCTGTTGTGCTTCTGGGCGCTGGGCTCGGCCGTGCGTTCCGGGCGCCGCCGCGCCCGCGAGCTGGCCGAGCGCACGGATCAACTGGAACGGGAGCGGGAGGAGAACGCCCGGCGGGCCGTGTTCGACGAGCGGGTGCGCATCGCCCGCGAGCTGCACGACGTGGTCGCCCACCATGTCAGCGTCATGGGTGTCCAGGCCGGCGCCGCCCGGCTGGTGATGGAGCGGGACCCGTCCAAGACATCCGAGGCCCTGAGCTCGATCGAGTCCTCCAGCCGCCAGGCGGTGGTCGAGCTCCACCGGCTCCTGGGCTTCCTCCGCCAGGAGGGAGACACGGACGATCTCACCCCTCAGCCGGGACTTGGTCAGCTCGAGGGCCTGGTGGCGCAGATGGCCGAGGCCAAGCTGGCGGTGCAGCTACGGGTGGACGGCGAGCCCAGGCCGCTTCCGCCGACGGTCGAGCTGTCGGCGTACCGCATCGTGCAGGAGGCGCTCACCAACACTCTCAAGCACGCAGGCGCATCCAAGGCGGAGGTCCACCTGCGCTACCGGCCGGCCGCGGTGGAGGTCGAGATCATCGACGACGGGCGGGGCGGCCCGCGCTCGCCGGCCTACCCGGCCGCCACCGGAGGCCACGGGCTCATCGGGATGCGGGAGCGGGCCACGCTCCACGGTGGCCGGCTTTCGGCCGGACCTCGCCCGGAGGGTGGCTTCGGGGTCCTGGCCACCTTCCCCCTCAATGGGGAGGCACCGTGAGCATCAGGGTGCTCCTCGCCGACGACCAGGCGTTGGTGAGGGCCGGGTTCCGCATGATCCTCGAATCGCAGCCCGACATCGTCGTCGTCGGGGAGGCGGAGGACGGCGAACAGGCCGTCGTCGCCGTGCAACGGCTGCAACCCGATCTGGTGCTCATGGACATCCAGATGCCCGGCGTGGACGGGCTCGAGGCGACCCGCCGCATCACCGCCCGTCCCGAGCTCTCCACCAAGGTCGTCATCCTCACCACCTTCGAGCGGGACGACTACGTCTTCGACGCCCTGCGCTCGGGGGCGAGCGGGTTCCTGGTCAAGAACGCTCCTCCCGAGGAGCTGGTACATGCGGTGCGGGTTGTGGCCCGGGGCGACGCGCTGCTGTCCCCGTCCGTGACCCGGCGCATGATCGAGCAGTTCGCCCAGCAGCCGGCCCCGGCCGCCGCCGCCGCCGGTGCAGGCGCAGAGCTGGATCGGCTGACCGAGCGGGAGCGGGAGGTCCTGCGCCTCCTTGCCTCCGGCCGGAGCAATGCCGAGCTGGCCTCCGAGCTGTTCGTGGGCGAGGGCACCATCAAGACCCACGTGTCGAACGTGCTCTCCAAGCTCGGCGTGCGCGACAGGGTCCAGGCGGTGGTCTTCGCCTATGAGAGCGGGCTGGTCACGCCCGGCGCCTAGGCCACGGCCCTGTCCATCTCCGTCGTTCGGCAGAGAGCGACCCATCCCCGGCGTGCCTCCGGACGGATCCCCCAATCGCTCCTCTTGGCGATGACGAACTCGGGCCCGAAGCGCACATTGGAACAACAACTGAGCCGTGCGAACAAGGAGCGTGAGATGTACAAGCCCACGATCGAGGACCTGATCCTCCTGATCGCCGCCGGCCTGGGGGCTCTCCTGGTGTTGGCGTTCACCGACCTCGGCCTGTTCGGTGTGGCCCTCGTCGGGGACCTCCTCATGCTGACGCTGTACCTTCGTCCCGCCCCCGAATCCGCCCGCAGTCGCATGGAGGGGGAGGCATGAGGCGCCGGCCCACGGTCCTGCTCGTCACGCTGTCCCTCGTCGCCATGGCCGGGTGTGGTGGGTCGGACACGTCCACAGCTGAATTGGCGTCTGAGCCCAGCGAACCGATCGAGCTGCACTACGTCGACGTGGCCGGCGACTACGCAGCCGCCTCGGACGCCCTTCGTGAGCGCGGCCGCGACGTCGTCCAGCGGCTCCTGGCCGGTGACATCGCCTCCGTGTACGAACAGACCGCCCCCCAGGTCAAGGCCGGGATCACCCTGGCCGAGGTGGAGCGGTTGTTCGCCGAGGAGCAGGCCAGAGCGCCCATCGGCGCCCGGGTCGAGGAACGGGTCATCCCCGTCGGGCCGGGGCAGGGTGTGTACTTCGCCGACCATTCCTTCGCCGAAGGGCGCATGCGCTTCCGGATCGGCTTCGACCCGTCGGGACTCATGCCCCTGGTGCAGCCGGTGACGCCGCTGCCCCCGGACCTGAGGGCGACGCAGCCGACCACGACGAACCTGCGACTCCCGTTCGACGGCTTGTGGTGGGCCGGGGAGGCTCCCACGCCGGAGATCGGAAACCACCACGCGGTGGCGTCGGACCAGCGCCACGCCTTCGACTTCCTCATCTGGCGTGACGGCTCCACCTACCGGGGCGAAGGCAAGGCCAATGCCGACTACTGGGCGTGGGGCCAGGCGGTGCGGGCCCCGGCCAAGGGCACGGTCGTGGCCGTGCAGGACGGTCTGATCGACAACCGGCCTCAGGTGGACACCGACACCGCCCACCCCGCCGGCAACCACGTCGTCATCGACCTCGGCCACGGCGAGTACGCCGTGCTGGCCCACTTCCGGAAGGGCTCCCTACGCGTCGCCGAGGGCGACGAGGTGACGTCGGGCCAAGTCCTCGGCCTGGTTGGGAACTCGGGCAACTCGAGCGAGCCCCACATCCACCTCCACGTCCAGGACAGCCCCCGGTTCCAGCCCGGCGGATCGACGGGGATCCCGGTGCGCTTCGACGACCACGAGGCCGATGGCACCGTCCACGCCCAGGGCACTCCGTCGAGTGGCCAATTCGTTGCCCACCTCGGAGGGGAGACGAAAAACGGATGAGCCGCTGGCCTTCCCTAGTTTCCACCTGATCGCGCGGCTGGGGACCGCACGTGGGCGCTGTTCGGGGGAACGATGGAGCGAGTTCGTCGACGAGCTGGCGAGACAGTTCTGGTCGAACAGCAGCCTCACGCAGGGGCAGCGAGCCGGTGCTCACGCAGGGCGGCAAACGCAAGCGCGGCTCGGATGTGGGCCTCCGTGAGCTCCGGAAAGTCACTCATGATCTCCTCGTGGGTCATCCCGCTGGCCAGGTACTCGAGCACGTCGTACACCGCGATCCGCGTGCCGACGAAGCACGGCTTGCCGCCGCGGACCTCGGGCCGAATGTCGATGAGGGCGGACAGATCCACGAACCCGAGGGTAACCTGGCCGTGCGCTGCGGCAGACGTCTGGCGAACCGGACGCAGAGCTTGCTGCACATCCTCAACCTCATCACCCTCTGCCCGCTCGACCGAGGTGGCGACGGCCCACCCCTCCTGGCCGGACATTTCTGCGGATCCGATCGCAGGGCCTTTCTTCCTCGCTGTTGTCGATTCGGGGCTGGGCTGCGCGTCATGGTGGTGTCGGCGGTGGTCGCCGGCGGTGAGGGAGAGGGGTTGCCATGAAGTACTTCGTTCTGCTTGCCGGCTTCGGTGAGCTGCCCGCGTGGGATGAGCTGACGGCGGAGGAGCAGGGGGCCCAGATGGCCAAGTTCGGCGCGTTCGATGAGGCGTGCGTGGCCCGGCCGGGAGTGGAGATCCTGAGTGGGGAGCCGTTGGGGGATGGCTCGATGGCCACGACGTTGCGCACTCGAGGCGGCGAGATGACCGCCACCGACGGCCCGTTCGCCGAAGCGGCGGAGCAGATCGGTGGCTTCTACCTTCTCGATGCGCCCGATCTCGATACCGTGATCGAGCTGTGCAGGGTCCTGCCCGCCTATGACATCGACATCCGGCCGGTCCTCGCCATGTCCTGACCGCGTCATCGAGCAGACCTTCCGGGCCGAGTGGGGCCGGCTGTTGTCGCTGCTGGTGTCGCGAACCCGTCGCCTCGATCTTGCCGAGGACGCCTTGGGCGAGGCCTTCGCCCGGGCGTCGGACCGCTGGACGGGCGACGGGGTGCCGGCCAACCCGGCCGGTTGGCTGTACGCCACCGCCCACCGGCAGATCCTCGGGCGGCTCAGGGCGGAGGACACCGCGGGGCGCAAGGCGCCGTTGCTCGCCGTCAGATCCGGATGGGTGCCGCCTGGGGATTCCCAGGAGGAGTTGGCGGACGATCGTCTGCAGCTCATCCTGTTGTGCTGTCATCCGGCACTCCCGAGCGAGTCACGGTCGGCGCTGGCGCTGCGCCTCGTCATCGGGACACCGACCGAGCAGATTGCCCGCCTGTTCCTCGTGTCAACCGCGACGATGGCGGCCCGCCTGACCCGAGCGAAGAAGAAGATCGTGGTCGCGGGCATCCCGCTCGGCGCCCCGCTCGAGGACGAGCTCAGATCACGACTCGACGGGGTGTGTCGAACGATCTATCTCGCATTCACAGCCGGGTACACCCCCGGCGCCGGGCCTGACCTGTTGCGTGCCGACCTGGCGGGAGAAGCCGTGCGGCTCGCCGCCATGTTGCACGACCTCGTGCCCGACGCCACGCAGGTTCAGGCGATGCTCGCGCTCCTGGTGCTGCAACACTCGCGCCGCGACGCCCGCCAACGGCACGGCCGCCTGGTGACCCTCGCCGACCAGGACCGCTCGATGTGGTTCCAGGACGAGATACGGGTCGGGCTCGGGCTCGCGGCCGGGCTCCAGCCAGCCGAGGGATACGCCGAGGAGCTCCGACTCCAGGCCCTCATCGCTGTCGAGCACGCGCGGGCACCCACCGCCGCAGCAACGGACTGGGCCGCGATCGCCGGGCACTACGCCACCCTAGAAGCACGAACCGGCTCCGCGATCGTGCGACTCAACCGCGCCGTCGCAGTCGCCGAGGTCGAGGGACCCCAGGCCGGCCTCGCCCTCATCGCGGGACTCGACGACGTCCTGCCCGACAACCACCGGGTCGCCGCGGTCCGCGCCGAGCTCGCACAACGCGTCGGCGACACCGAGCTCGCCCGGACCTCCTTCCGCAGGGCGATCGACCTGTGCTCCAACGACGTCGAACGGGCTCACCTGAGGGCCCGGCTGGACGCAACCCACACCCCCGACCGATGAGCTCAGCACGACCAGGCCATCACACACTCGCCGCTCCACCCGACGTCAGAGCTCACAACGCCTGCGCCCGGCCACTGACGCCTGCCGTTCGCCGGAAGGGTGATCGTCAGCCGGCCCGGCGGCGGGCCGCCAGCAGGGCCGTGCCCACGGCGACGGCGGCCACCAGCAGCGGCCACCACAGGACGTGGGGATCGTCGGTGGTGCCGAGCCAGGCGTGGCGGAGGCCGCCGACCACGTGGCTTAGGGGCAGGACGTCGGACAGCGAGTGCATGGCGGAGGTCATGACGTCCCGGGGTGGACCGCCTCCTCCGAGGAGCAGCATCGGCACGAAGAAAAGGTTCCCGAGGGCGTTGGCCGACCGGCCGGAGGGCAGCAGCGAGCCGAGGGCGACGCCGATGGCGATGAAGCAGGCCAGCCCGGCCAGGTACCAGCCGGCGACACCGAGCGGGTCGACGGGCGTCCGCAGTCCGTAGACGGCGGTGCCGGCGGCCAGGACGACGACGACACCCACGGTTCCGAGCACGACGCCGAGCAGGATCTCGGTGGCCACCAGGACGCCCGCGCTCAGCCCGGAGGACCGGAACCGGCGCAGCACGCCCAGCTGGCGGTGGCTGGCCATGTGCACCGGGAGGGTGATGAGGCCCATCGCAGCCAGGACCACTCCGATGTAGCCGGCCAGGTAGTGGTCGCTGGGGGCGACGCCACCGAACTCGGGGTCGGGAGCCTGGCCGAACACGCCGGCCAGCACCAGCACGGTGGCGAGGGGGAAGCCGATCAGGCCGACGGCCACCATGGGCTCCCGGAAGAGCAGGCGCAGCTCGACGGCGGTGAGGCGCAGGGTGCTCCGCACCCGGCCGGCGCCGCGGCCGGTCAGAGGTGGGTCGGCGCGCTGAATGGAGGCGGGGTGGGCGAGGACGGTCATGAGGACATCTCCTGGGTGAGGGCGACGAACCGGTCTTCGAGGGTGGGCTGTTGGGCCCGGAGGTCGAGTGCGGGCCGGTCGACGGCCACCAGGTGGGCGCCGACGTGGGCCAGGACCGGGCCGGTGCCGGCCACCCGGACCTCGGGCCCGCAGCGGTCGACCCGCTCGACGCCGGGCAGGCGGCGGAGCGTCGAGACGTCGAGGTCGGCGTCGGTGAAGGTCACCGTCGTCATCCCCCCGAGCCGGGCCACGATCGACGCGGGCGAGCCGTCGGCGACCACCCGGCCCTTGTCGAGCACGACCACGTGGTCGCAGAGGCGCTCGGCCTCCTCGACGTCGTGCGTCACCAGCACCACGGTGGTGCCGCCGTCCCGGATCCGCCGCACCACGTCCCACGTGCGGCGGCGTCCCACCGGGTCGAGGTTCTGGGTCAGCTCGTCGAGGAACACGAGCGTGGGCCGTCCGACCAGGGCGAGCGCCACGAAGAGGCGCTGGCGCTCCCCGCCCGACAACGCCGCGAACGGGCGGCGCCACAGCCCTTCGAGCTGCCATTCGTGGGCCAGCTCGTCGAGGGGGCGCGGTGACGGGTGCAGGGACGCGAAGAGCCGGAGGGCCTCGCCGACGCGCAGGCGTTCGGGCAGCGCCGCGTCCTGGAGCTGGGCGCCGATCCGGCGTCGCAGCCGGTCGCCGGCCACCGCCGGATCGAGGCCCAGCACCTCGACCACGCCGCCGTCGGCCCGGCGCAGCCCCTGCAGGATCTCGACCGTGGTCGTCTTGCCCGCCCCGTTGGTGCCGAGCAGGCCGAAGAGCTCTCCCTCCTCGACGGTGAAGGAGATCCCGTGGAGGACGGTGGCCGACCCGTACCGCTTCTCGAGTCCCCGGACCTCGATGACCGGCCCCGACGGGTTCGCCCGCCGGCCGGTCGCAACGGGGCCGGAGGCCGTGAGCCGGTCGGGTGACGTGAACGTGGTGGTGAACATGGACTGATCGTGCGCTCCGACGGGGGCGGGACGCATCGGTCCGTGGTCGCTATGTGGCGTCCGACCCTGGGCGGGGTTCGACGATCCCATGGTCGTAGGCGAACACGATGGCGGCCGCCCGGTCCCGAACCCCGAGCTTGGAGAAGATGGCCCCCACGTGGCTCTTCACGGTGGCCTCGCTGACGATGAGCGACGCGCCGATCTCGGTGTTGGTCGCGCCCCGGGCCATGTGACGCAGGACGTCGTGCTCCCGCTCGGTCAGCCGGTCGACGCGTGCCGCCTCGGCCAGGCGGGGCCGGACGTTGGCCCGGAACGCGTGGAGGACGCGCGGCGCCACCTTCGGGTCGAGCCAGGCCGCCCCCGCGGCGACGGCCCTCGCCGCCGCGATCAGGTCCTCGGCGGAGGCGTCCTTGAGGATGAAGCCGGCCGCGCCCGCGTCGAGGGCGCCCCACAGGGCGTCGTCGTCGTCGAACGTGGTGAGGACGAGGACGGGAGGTTCGTCGGACGCGGCCCGCAGGCGGCGGGTGGCGTCCACACCGTCGACCCGCCGCATGCGCACGTCCATCAGCACGAGGTCGGGACGGTGGGCGTCGACGGCATCAACCACCTGGTCTCCGTCGTCGCACTCCGCCACCACCTCGAAGCCGTCGTCGGGCCCGAGGATCCGGGCCACCCCGGCACGGACCACGGCCTGGTCGTCGACGATGATCACCCTGATCACGATGATCCGGTCACGAGGAGGCCGCCGGCTCGGCGCCGGTGACGGCGGCCGGTAGGCGGACGTCCACCCGCCAGCCGTCCGGGGTCGGTCCCGCCTCCAGGTCGCCGCCGAGGGCCCGGGCCCGCTCGCGCATCCCGATGAGGCCGAAGTGGCCCTGGTTCGGGTCCGGCTCCGCTCCCGGGCGACCACGGTCGTCGACCACGAGGTGGACCCGATGCTCGTCGAGGTCGACGACGAACTCGACCCGGTTCTCCGGCGCATGGCGGGCCACGTTGGCCAGGGCTTCGCGGGCGATGCGGTGGAGGGCGGTCCCGACGGCTGCGTCGAGGCCGGCGACGGACCCGGTCCCGTCACCGTTGCCGTTGCCGGTGAAGCGGGACTCGACCACCAGTCCCGCCCGGCGGTACTCCTCGACCAGCTCCCCGATGTCTGCGGAGCCTCCGACGGCCCGGTCCGTGCCCCGCTCGTGGGTGCGCAAGGCCGCCACGGTGGCCCGGATCTGGTCGAGGCTCGACCGCCCGACCGCCTCGGCGTCGCGGAGGGCCCGTTCCGCCTCGTCGACGTCACGGCGCAGGACGTGGCGGGCGCCGGTGACGTGCAGCACCATCGCCGCGAGGGTGTGTCCGGCCAGGTCGTGCAGCTCGCGGGCGATGCGCCGGCGTTCCTCGGCCACCGCCTGCCGGGCGAGGGCGCCGCGGGCCTGCTCCAGCTGGTCGATGAGGGCCTGCTGCCTGCGGAGCTCCCGCCCGAGGACGAACGTGAACAGGCAGGCCGAGCTCCACGGCTCCCACCCGATGCCGGAGTCCGGGACCAAGACCGTCGCGATGAGCCACGGGACGGCGGCCGACACGACCATGATCGCCCCCGCCCTGGTCAGCGACCGCAGCCCCCACGAGACGTAGAGCATCATGATCACGATCAGGAACTGGGCTGCCTCCAGGTCGCCGTCGCGGCCCACCGTGAGCGTGACCGAACCGATGACCACCGCCGCGAAGACCTCGGACGGCATCCGGGGCACCAGGCCTCTCACCACGAACGCCACCACCGCCGGCGCCACCAGGAGGAGGTCGAGGGCCGAGCCACGATCGGTGAGGTAGGCGAGCGCCGTGATCGTCAACGCGCCCACCGTCAGGAACCCGAGCTGGTCGCGGCTCGTCGGAACCTCCGGCTGGCCGAGATCCGTCCGCAGTCGGTGCAACCAGTCCACAGACCGAGGCTAGGACGACGCCCGCCGCCCGTCATCCGCCCGGGGGCGACGCTCCGATCCCCACCCATGGACGGAGCGGGGCGCGGCGTGACAGGGCGCCGGTCACCAGAAGCCCGACGCGAGTTTCGATCGACCGGAGGGACGTGACTATCGGCGATCGGCCGAGATAGCGTCCCCTCCGGGTGATTCAGGCTCGGCCGGCCACGCACGTCGGGGCCACCGGCGACCGCCGGGTCATGACCGACTGGCGGGCTCCGGAGTAGACCTACTCCGTGGACGCGGCGACCCTCGATGCCCAGATCCGATTGGCCGCCTTCTCGTTCCTCGACCGGTACACGTCAGTCAACGGGGAGTTGGTGCCGCGATCCGTCCTGGCATCGGGCTTCGTCTTCGACGGTGAACGGGTGGCTCTCGTCGGCCCGCAGGGCATCTTCAAGCCGGTCCAGATCCGCACCGGGATCCCCTTGACGATCACCACGGCCGCTGTCGTGCCGGGACGCGAACGGCCCTACGAGGACGAGGTCACGGAGGACGGGCTCCTGCTGTACCGCTACCGGGGCACCGATCCGATGCACCACGAGAACGTCGGTCTCCGCCGGGCGATGGCCGGGTCGGTCCCGCTGGTGTACCTCCACGGCATCACCACCGGCAGCTACCTTCCACAGTGGCCTGTATATGTCGTGGCCGACGATCCGGCCTCCCTGTCAGTCACCGTCGCGGTCGACGACCCGAGGGCGATCAGGCCCGATCTGACCGTCGAGGTGGCCGACGAGGCCCGCCGCCGGTATGTCACCCGCCTGGCGCTTCACCGCCTGCACCAGGTCGCGTTCCGCGAGCGCGTCCTCCGCGCCTACCGGCAATCGTGCGCGCTCTGCCGGCTGCGCCATCCCGAGTTGCTCGACGCGGCACACATCCTCCCCGACGGCCACCCGCTCGGCGAGCCGGTCGTCCCGAACGGCCTCGCCCTCTGCAAGCTCCACCATGCGGCCTTCGACCGCAACATCCTCGGGATCCGACCGGACCTGGTCATCGAGGTCCGCCGCGACATCCTCGATGAGGTCGACGGCCCGATGCTCCGGCACGGGCTCCAGGCGCTCGACGGCAATAGCCTGGTGGTCGTACCGAGGCAGGCGATCCAGCGGCCCAATCCCGACAACCTCGAAGCCCGGTACGAGCTCTTCCGCCACGCAGGCTGAAGTCCCGGCCGCCAGACTCTCGATCGGCCGCAGGGACGTGATTCGTGGCCGCTCGGCCGAGATCACGTCCCCCCGGGTGATTCAGAGCTCGGGCGGGCCCGCCGCACACGGCGCCGCCGACGACAGCGGGTCAGTGTCTGGAGTCGGTTTGCACGATCCCGATCAGGTCGACGACGAGCTCGGCCCGGCGATCGCCCCATCGGGACCGGTAGGCGTCGAGCAGGTGCCAGCCGTTCCGGGTCAGGGCCAGATGGCGGTCGATGTGGGCCTGGGGGCCGGCGGGGTGGACGGCGCACTCGATGCCGAGGTTGCGCCGCCCGTCGTCGACGCAGACGTCGACCACGTGGCGGCCGGTCGGGTACGCGGTCATCACGCACGTCCCGGCCGACGCCAGGTCCTCGGCGATCGACGTCGCCCACGGTCCGACCGCGCCGGCCGGCTTGGGTGGCCCCGGAGGGCTGTCGGCCTGGGCCAGGTACGAGGCCACCAGCCCGCCCGCCGGTGGGGCAGCCGAGCAGAGGATCGTCATCCGCCGCCGGGCCCGGGTCATGAGGACGGCGAAGAGGTGGGGGTCCTCGACGAACCGCCACGACGTCCCGGTCTCTTCGGGGCCGATGCCGAGCGACGCGATGACGACGTCGCGCTCGTTGCCTTGGAAGGCGTGGACCGTGCCCACGCGCAGATCGAGCGCCTCCAGGTCGTCGGCCGAGAAGGCCCCGAGGACGGCCTCCTCGATGGCGTCGGCCTGGGCCCGGAACGGGGTGACGACGCCGACGCTGGTGCCGCCCGCCCGCAGGAGAGCCTTCAGCTCGGTGACCACCCGCTCGATCTCGGCTCCGACGACACCCAAGGCGTCGCGCCGGCCGTCGGTGTGCACGACGTCGACGCAGTCCGTCGAGTGTGTCCGGGGCGACCTGGTCGCGACCTGGACCTTCCCGTCGTAGAGGCGACGGGCGACGAAGTCGACCAGGTGAGGATCGGATCGGAAATGCTCGTCGAGGACCAGGACGGGTGCCACCCCGGCGGCGAGGTCGAACGTGCTGTTGCGCCGCACGTCGAGCCGGGCCGCGAGGAAGGGGTCGTCGTCCAATCCGTGGGCCGTGACGACCTCCCGCAGCTGGGCGTCGGACACGAACGAGACCTGACGGAGCTGACGGGGATCGCCGGCGATGACCGCCCGCCGGCCCCGGAGCAGCGTGGTGGCGGCAAGGGGCTGGTCGATCGAGGAGGCCTCGTCGAGGATCACCAGGTCGAACAGCCCGGCCACGGGCGGGAGCAGGTCGTCCACGTCGGCCAGGGTCCCGACCCACAGGGGGAGGGCGCGGGTGAGCTTGTCGTCGTCGAGCCGGCGGAGCTGGTCACGGCGGGCCGAGCGCCCGCTGCGCAGGGCGGTGGCCAGCGCGGCCACCGCGGGCAGGGTGGAGCGGTTCAGGCGGCTGTCCGACCGGCAGTCGACCGCCAGCCAGGCGCCGCGGGCGAGACGAGCCTCGTCGTCCGCCGCCAGAAGTCGATCCCAGGCGGGCCCGAGCTCGAGGCCGCCCCGCGCCTGCAGCTCGGAGCAGGACCGGGCGGCGCGGGCCACCGCCAGCAGCGCCCACAGCTCCCCCGGCGGGGGAACCGGAGATGCCCCGACGATCACCGCCAGGCGCTCGTGCGCCTTCCGCCGCCGCCGGCGGGCACCCCAGACGGTGGCCAGGGACAGGGCGAAGGAGAGCAGCGACTCGGCCCGGGCCAGGTCGGCGTCCGGTTCGAAGAGCCCGGGCGCGGTCGCCCGGGCGGCGGTCACCCCCTCGTCGGCCCGGCCGAGAAAAGCCTCCGCCGCCAGCTGGCCGGCGACCCCCGCCCGCAGCTCGTCCCGGCGGGCGGCGCTCGCCTCGAACCGGGCCCGGGCCGACGACACCGACTCCTCGTCCGCCGGTTGGAGCTGGCCGGCCGACAGCCGGTCGGCGAGCGCCTCCCGCCTCTCGTTCGAACCGAAGACCACCGGGTCGGGACCGGGCGCCCGGTCGAGCAGGTCGAGGAGGGCGTCGACCGTCGCGTCGGACTTGGCCGCCAGCAGGACGCGCTCGCCGTTGGCGAGGGCGTCGCAGGCGATGGCGGCGATCGTGTGCGACTTGCCCGTCCCCGGCGCACCCGAGACGAGCGTGACCAGCGCGTGGCGGCTCCGCGCGATCGCCTCCCGTTGCACGGGCGTGAGCAGGTAGGGGGACTCGACCTCCCGGTCGGACTCGGCCGAGCGAGCCGGAGGAGCCGACTGCGACGGGTCGACGTACAACGAGTGGAAGGCGGTCCACCGGTCGGTGGGCCCGGCGGCCCAGGCCCGGAGGGAGCCGGCCCGGCTCGACTCACCCACGACCGAGATGGCGTACACGCCGACCCCGGCCACGATGACCAGTCCCTCCGAACGCATGAGGCCGTCGGGGCCGTCGGAGGCGGACACCATCCGGTTCGCGGCCAGCCCGGCTGCGTCCGCCACCGATCGGGCATAGCGCTGGAGGTGTTCGAGCCGCGGCAGCAGGGCGAGCGGGACTTCGGCCGAGGAGACGCTGCCGAGCGCTCCTCGTCCGAACTCGATGTGGCTCTCGAGCTCGTGGCGCACGTCGCGATCGGTGACGAGCTCGCTGATCTCGGCATCGCCGGCGGGCAGGAGGAGGGCCTTTCCCAGCGCCGGCGGGCGCTGGACGCGGACCGGGATGGTGACGAGCGGGTGGAACACCCGGCGGGTCTTTCCTTCCTCCGTTGTCGTTCGCCCCGCGACGAACAACCACCCGACCCGCAGGGACCGCCTCTCGGCCCGGATCTGGTCGACCGCGGCCAGGCGCTCCCCGAACTGGCGATCGATAGGGACGTTCCACCGCTCGGCCGGGCTGGATGCGTCGACAAACCGCTTGGCGACCCCTTCGACCCAGCTCTCGCCCGTCGGCACGTACGCCCCCGGCTCGAAGAGGCGCACCGAGTTGACCGGGAGCCAGCGGAACCACTCGGTCGGCACCGCCAGCCCCGGGGTTCGCTGCTCGGTCGTCGGTGCCAGGTCGGCCAGAGCCTCCAGCACGGCCCTCGCTCGCATCGACGGGGGCTCCACGGGATCAAGGTACCGAGCGGAGCCGGATGCCCGGTCGTCCCAGGTCTCTATCCTCCGAAGGGACGTGATTCCTGGCCGATCGGCCGAAATCACGACCCTGCGGTTGATCGAGATCACGGATTGGCGTCGGATGCCCCGTCGGGGCGGCCGGACCGGCAGGATGGGGCGATGCCGGCACTGCTCGTGGCCGAGGCCCGGTTCCGGGAGCCGGTCGGGACGGTGGCCGCCAACGACAGCCGGCGGACGACGTTCACCGTGCAGTCGGGCGGGTTCCTGTACGCCGTGTCGGGCGGCGACCTGTCGGTGCTGGCCAGCTGGCCGGTCGAGCCCGGGTCGAGCGCCTCCCACGCCAGTTGGCCGGACCGGGAGTTCGCCCTCGAGTCGGGTGTGCGCTCGGTCGTCCTGCGCCACCGCAACGGGCGCCCGGCATGGACCCTGCCCCACGTGCCCTGGGCGGGCGACTTCGAGTCGGGCTGCACGTGGTTCGACCACCTCGGACGGCCGTTCGCGGTGATCCCCGGCGCCGACTACGAGGGCTGCGTGGTCGTGGCCCTCTCCCGCGCCGCCGGCCAGGTGGTCGCCGACGCTGTCATCACCGCCTCACCGTCCGCCATCGTCGCCCTCCACCAACGCGACGGTTGGGTCGGGCTCTCGGTGGCCGAGGGCCAGGACGCGGCCCGGGCCTGGTGGGTCCGCCTGGCGGACGACGTCCCGCCCGGCCCGGCCGGACCCCCAACGCTGCAGGTCATCGACGCCGGATGGGACGACGCGGTGCTGACCGACGTCGACCCCTCGGGCAAGCTCGTCGTCACCGCCCCCCTCGGTACCGGCCCCCTCGTGGTCTGGACCTTCCCCGAGCTGGCACCCTCTCCAGCGGGTGGCCACGCCCAACCCGGACACCTTCTGGAACCTGAGCGCGTGCTTCGCCGGCACCCGGCTGGTGGCCCGCCTGTCGGGTCGACCCGACGTCACCGTCGCCGTCCACCGGGACGGGAAGCTGGAGGTGCTCGACGTGGGCGACGGGCGGCTGGTGCCGGCGGCCAAGCGCACGTGGCTCACGGTCGAGCCGGACCGCATCCGGCGCTGGCGGCTCGAAACGCCTCCGACCTGAGCCACCGACCCGAGTCCCGATCGGCGGGCCCCTACTGCACCCCGAACAGCCGCTCGACCGGGTCGATGGCGAAGTAGACGAGGAACAGGCCGGCGACCACCCAGAGCAGCGGGTGCACCTCCCGGGCCTTGCCCCGCAGGATCTTGATGACCACGTACGACACGAAGCCGGCGCCGATGCCGTTGGTGATGGAGAAGGTGAAGGGCATCAGGACGATGGTGAGGAAGGCGGGGATGGCGAGGTCGAAGTCGTCCCACGGGATGTCCTTCACCCGGACCATGAGCAGGAACCCGACGACCACCAGGGCGGGCGACGCCGCCTCGTAGGGGACGATGGCGGTCAGCGGGGTGACGAACAGGGCGCCGAGGAACAGGACCCCGGTGGCCACGCTGGCCAGGCCGGTGCGGGCCCCGTCCGCCACGCCCGAGGCCGACTCGATGTAGGTGGTGTTCGACGACGACGACGCCGCCCCTCCCGCGGCCGCGGCCAGCGAGTCGACCAGGAGCACCCGCTGCACCCCGGGCAGGGAGCCGTCCTCCTCGAGCATGTCGCCCTCGGCGGCCACCCCGACGACCGTGCCCATGGTGTCGAAGAAGTCGGCCAGCATCAGGGTGAAGACCAGGAGCAGGGCGCTGACCACGCCCACCTCGGCGAACGACCCGCCCAGGCTGAAGTCGCCGAGCAGCCCGAAGTCGGGCGTCGACAGGATCCTGTCGGGCACGGTCGGCACGTTGAGGCTCCAGCCCTTGGGGTTGTAGGGCTGGCCGGGGGCGATCTGGGCCGAGACGTCGACGATGGCGTTGAGGACGACGGCGAACACGGTCGTGACCACGATGCTGATGAGGATGGCGGCCCGGGTGCGGCGGGCCACGAGGACGATGGCGATGAGCAGGCCCACCACGAAGACGAGCGTCGGCCACCCGAGCAGGCGTCCGCCGAGGCCCAGGCCCACCGGCACCGGCGAGTTGGCCGCGTCGGGTAGGCGGCGGACGAAGCCGGCGTCGACGAACCCGATGAACGCCAGGAACAGGCCGATGCCGACGCTGATGGCGTGCTTGAGGGGGAGGGGCACCGCCTCGAAGACCGCCTTGCGCAAGCCGGTGAGCACCAGGGCGGTGATCACCAGCCCTTCGATGACGACGATTCCCATGGCCGCCGGCCACGACATCTGGGAGGCGAGCTGGAAGGCCACCACCCCGTTGAGGCCGAGCCCGGCGGCGACGGCGAACGGGTAGCGGCCGACCACCCCCATGAGGATCGTCATCACCGCCGCCACCAGGGCGGTGGAGCTGGCCACCTGCACGAAGTCGAGCCGGACGCCCCCGACGTCGGCCGCGCTGCTCAGGATGATCGGGTTGAGGACCACGATGTAGGCCATCGTGAAGAACGTCGCCAGGCCGCCCCGCAGCTCGGTCTGGACCGTCGAGCCGCGCTCGCCGATGCCGAAGTAGCGGTCGATTCGACTGGCCAACCCGGTCCCCCCAGGGTCCACCCGCGTGTTCTAGCACCGCAGGGACCGCGAAAGTGTTACCGGCCGGAGAAGTTGCGTCCCCGCAGGGCGCGCGGCCGGAAGGCGCTCGACCGGTCGGACGACCAGGGGGCGTAGGGGGCCATCGTCAACGAGGCGAGGGCGAGGAGGGGCTGGTCGTAGTTGACCCGCCAGCCGGCGAAGTCCTTCCAGGCCTGCTCCCGGTCGGGACGCAGGGCGATGCCGGCCGTAGCCAGGCGGTCGTAGGCGGCGTCGAACTCGTCCCGGGTGACGGAGATGGGATCGTCCGGCTTGGGATCGTTGTCCACCGGGATGCCGAAGAACCCGGCGATCCGGCGCAGGGCGATATAGCCCGCCCGCATGCAGAGCATGGCGTCGGGGTCGTGCTCCTCCAGGCACGACGCGTGCAGGGCGGCGGCGTCGAGGACGGCCCCCGCCGCCGTGACCCACGACTGGTCGGGCTGGGGCGAGCGGAAGAAGACGAGGGCGGGGAAGGAGGTGTGGCTCTCCTCGACGTCGACGAACCACCGCTCCCAACGGCCCCAGACCGACGACAGCCCGCCGACCCAGTTGATGCGGGCGAAGCGTTCGATCATGGCGGCGCCCGTGGGCGGCGAGCCGGCCCGCACCTCCAGCAGCGCCACCTCCGACTCCCGGGCCGAGAACGCCGAGTACAGGCTGGGCAGGTAGGTGATGAGGAGGGCCACCAGGGTCAGCCCGATGACGGCCTCGGAGAAGGCCAGGATGGTGGTGGGCAGGCTGTCGGGCCGTTCGAAGCCGAGCGTGAGCAGGGCCGACCCGCTGGAGGTGAAGTCCTCCCGGAAGGAACCCTCCCGCAGGGCCCAGAACATGGCGGAATACCCGGCGAGCACGATGGTGAGCCAGCTGAGGGCCAGGACGAAGAGGCTGAGGGGGGCGTAGGGCGCCATGATCCGGTCCCGCCGCTCGTAGCTCGCGTCCCGCCCCATGCGCAGGATGAACAGCCGCCGCATGGTGACGAACACCAGGCTGCCGAGGCGGGCGGGGATGGCCCGGGGCAGGACGACGGTGCGGATGGCCGATCCGAGGGTGGCGATCACCATCGCTGCGCCTACGAGGAAAACCGCCGCGTCGATCGACTCCCAGCACCGCGGCAGCGTACGTGCCCGGCACGCGTTTCCCGCCGACGTTGCCCGTGGGGACGGCCAGAATGGGCGAGTGGGTGCAGTCTCCTCCGCCGTGATCGTCGACGCCGTCCGCACCCCCCTGGGCCGGCGCAACGGGCGGTTGCGCGACTGGCACCCGGTCGACCTGTCGGCCGAGGTCCTGCGGGCCCTGGTCACCCGCAACGACCTCGACCCGGCGACGATCGACGACGTCATCTTCGGCTGCTTCAACCAGACCGGCGAGCAGGCCCTCAACCTGGCCCGCAGCGCGGCCCTCGCCGCCGGGTTCCCGGATTCGGTGCCCGGCACCACCGTCGACCGCCAGTGCGGGTCGTCCCAGCAGGCGGTCCACTTCGCGGCCCAGGGGGTCATGGCGGGGGCCTACGACGTGGTGGTGGCCGGGGGGGTGGAGTCGATGACCCGCGTCCCGATGGGCTCGGCCATCCTCAACGGGCCCGGGCTGCCGTTCGGCCCGCGGGTCCAGCAGCGCTACCAACCGGCGGGCGGGCTCGTCCCCCAGGGCATCGCCGCCGAGCGGCTGGCCGAGGCGTGGAACCTGTCCCGCGACGACCTCGACGCCTACAGCCTGCGCAGCCACCGGTTGGCCGCGGCCGCCACCGATGCCGGCCTGTTCGAGCGGGAGATCGTGCCCGTCGCTCGTCGACTCCACCCGGGGCAAGCAGGAGATGTGGGCCGACGAGGGCATCCGCCGCGACACCAGCCTCGAGGCCCTGGCCGCCCTCAAGCCGGCGTTCGAGGCCGGGGGACGGATCACCGCCGGCAACTCGTCCCAGATCACCGACGGGGCGGCGGCGGTGCTGATCATGAGCGAGGAGCGGGCGGCCGCCCTGCACCTGACGCCGCGGGCCCGGCTGGTGGCCTTGGCGGTGGTCGGCGTCGACCCGGTGGCGATGCTCACCGGGCCCGGCCCGGCCACCACCGCCGTCCTGCGCCGGGCCGGGCTCGCCCTCGACGACATCGACCGGTTCGAGGTCAACGAGGCGTTCGCGTCGGTGGTGCTGGCGTGGGCGACCGAGCACCACGCCGACCTCGACCGGGTGAACGTCAACGGCGGGGCCATCGCCCTCGGCCATCCCCTCGGGTGCTCGGGGGCACGGCTCACCGCCACCCTGCTGTGCGAGCTCGAGCGCAGCGAGGGACGCTACGGGCTGCAGACCATGTGCGAGGGTGGCGGGATGGCCAACGCCCTCATCCTGGAGAGGCTCGGCCCGTGATCGGCTTCCTGGCCAAGCTGTTCATCGCCATCGTGGTGTTCGTGTTCCTCATGCGGATGGGGATGTTCATCCTGGGGGGGCTGGCCCGCCCCCACCCACCGCCCGAGCCGGGGAAGCTGCGCCGCATCAACCTCCGCTACCGCTGCTCCATCTGCCTGGCCGAGGTGAAGATGGTGCAGGCCACCGAGGAGCTCCCCTTGCCGCCCCGCCACTGCCAGGAGGACATGGAGCTGGTGGCGCCCCCCTTCGAGTAATCCACAGACTGGGACTTACCTGGGGGTAGTTACACGCCTGACGTTTTCGGCCCCAATCCGAACACCTACCCGGCGGGCAGCCGGCGCAAACAATCAGTGCAAGCGGGTGGCGGTGATGAACCCGACGGTGATGAGCCCGAGGCCCACCAGCAGGTAGTAGTTGTTGGGACCGTCACCGGGCAGCAGGTCGACGTAATTGGCCAGGATGGTGAGCATCCCCAGGGCCAGGGCGGTGAACATCACGATCGGCACCCAGAGGGGGCTGACCTTCTCGGCCCGGGGCACGGGTGGCGTGTAGCGCTTGTTCTGCTTCGGCGTGACCCGGCCCCCCTTGGGGTTCGACTTGGAGTTGGTCGACTTGGCCATGGCCGCAGGATAGCCATTGGTTCAATCCGGTGAGGCCCGGCCCGGGCCCGGCCTACGCTTCCGTCCAATGGGTCCGAGGGTGCTGGTCATCGACAACTACGACTCGTTCGTCTACAACCTCGTGCAGTACCTGGGCGAGCTGGGGGCGGAGCCGATCGTCCACCGCCACGACGACCTGACGATCGACGGGGTGGGCGACCTCGCACCCGACGCCATCCTCATATCGCCCGGCCCCGGCCGTCCGGAGGACGCCGGCGTGAGCAACGACGTCATCGAGCGCTTCGCGGGGGTGACGCCGATCCTCGGCGTGTGCCTGGGCCACCAGTGCATCGGCCAGGTCTTCGGGGGCCAGGTCGTGCGGGCACCGGCCGTGGTGCACGGCAAGACGTCGATGGTGCACCACCGTGGAGACGGCGTCCTGGCCGGTCTGGCCCAGCCGTTCGCCGCCACCCGGTACCACTCCCTGGTGGTCGACCGGGAGTCGATTCCGTCGGTGCTCGAGGTGACGGCCGAGACCGACGACGGGGTGGTGATGGCCCTCCGTCACCGGGAGCTGGCGGTGGAGGGGGTGCAGTTCCACCCGGAATCCATCCTCACCGAGGGCGGGCGCCAACTGCTCTCCAACTTCCTCGCCCAGGCGGGAATCCTGAAGTAGCGCGCTCCGGGGGGCCGTCCACGTAGGCTCCGGAGGTGACGGCGGTCAGCACAGGGGGGGTTGACCAAGAGGTCACGGACACCCGTGCGCCAGGTGAGTTCCTCTCCGCCCTCGCACTGCTCTCGGCGGCGTCGAGCATCATCTGCGCCACCCTGGCCGTCGTCGTCTGCGTCGTCCGGTCCGGCCTCGGGACACCGCCGTCGCTGGTCGTCACGTGCGCCGGCCTGCTCGTCACGACCGCGTTCAGTCCCTTCCTGGTCCCGAAGCGGTTCCGCCCCGCGCTGTCGGAGCTGAGGTTCCTCAGCCCGTTGCTCATGCTGGCGGTGGCCTTCTCGCCCCTCCTCCTCCGGCACGCTCCCGCCCGGCTCGGCTGGCTCTACGCGGTTTCCGGCGTCGCCGCACTGCTGCGCGGGCTGCCCTTCGTCATCGCCCACCCGAAGCGGGACATCGCCCTGGTCAGCGGGCTTTCGGGAGCGATGGGAGTGCATCTCTTCACCTCCTGGGCGTTCGTGTTCGTCCCTGAGATGCTCCTGGTGAGGGTCGTCTCGCCAGACCCGTACTTCCACGCCGCGATCGTCAACATGATCCGAACCTGGGGGATCCCCTCCACCGGCCTCGACGGGGCCCCCCGGCTGCGCTATCACCTCGGCGTCCACCACTGGTTCGCGTCCGTCGGCGACCTGACCGGTTCGTCGTCGAGCATGGCGGTCATGGTGGGGACGGCGTTGTTCCTGCTTCCGTGCCTGTGCCTGGCGGCGTTCGTGGCTTCGCTCTGCCTTCGTGCCCACCGACGACTCAAGCCCCGCTCCATCGTCGCCTTCACGGTCGTCCTGCTTCTCCTCGTCGACGGGATCAAGAACGACCGCTACTCGTACCGGAGCGAATCCGAGATCCTCGGCATCATCGTCCTGCTGCTGGTCGTTCCGCTTCTGGCCGACCTCGTGCAACGACGCCGACGTCCGCCGCCGTGGGGGATTCTCCGAGTGGCCGTGCTGCCCCTATTGGTCGTCCTCGCCTCGTTTTCCAAGGTTTCCGCCGGATTGCTCCTGGCCGTCGGGGCGGCGTACATCGTCGTGCGCCTCAGCATCCGAACAGCGCTGGGGGTAGCCACCCTCGGCGTCATCGGGCTGGCGCTCGTCCTGGTCGCGGTCCCTCTTCAGCAGCTCATCGGTCGATTCGGCGGCGGTCGGCGTGCTCGGCTTTCTCCGGCACCACGATCATGTCTTCGCGTTCCTGGCCTATGCGGTCACGGGGGTGTTCGTACTTGCGGTGGCCGTGCCATGGCTACGGGAGACCCGAGCCCGGCGCAATGCCGTCCGTTCGGGAGCCGGGCCTTCCGGGCCTTCCGGGCCTTCCTTCGAGGAGGTGGTCGTCGTCGTGTCCGTCGCCGCCATCGCCCCGACGCTGGTGGTGGGCAGTTTCCTGTCGTGGTACCTCCTGCATACGACGCTGTGGCTCTGCCTGGCCACAGTCGTGAGCCGGCTCTCCGGCGACGACGTGAAACGGCTGTGGCAGTCGATGACGACACGCCGCGCATCGCCCCTGATCCTGGTTCTCGCGGTCGTGATTCTGGGTGTGCCGCTCATCCGCAGCTTCTCCCCTCGCGACCTCGCCGGAACGGTGGACCTGATGTTGTCGGCGTTGGCGACCGACCCGGCCGCGGCCGGTGGACGGCCGTTGCCCGATTCCTACCGGCGCCTCTTGGCGGACTCCATCCGCGACGACCGGGTTCTGTTCGGCCCCGATTTCACGGCCGCGTTACGAAGGTCCTACGGTGCGCGCCTCGCTCGGGCGATCGAGGAACTGGCCGGCGACGAGCGGCGGTCGACGGCGGTCTTCATCCCCCCGGCCAACCACGAGTTCTGGGAAGGAGCGGGGGACTGCCAGTCCAACCCGTTCTTCGTGCCGGCCGTCGTGGGCATCCCCATGGTCGCGGGCCTGGCGCCCCTGGACGGGAGCTGCCGTATGGGGAAGTTCTACAGCTTCGCCGACTATCCCGACCCGACCTCGCATTCGGCGACCTTGGACGCGGACGCGATCTGTGCCCGCGCCCGACAGCGGGGCGTCGACCGGGTGATCGTGATCCGTGACGTGGACGTTCGGGCGGCGAACGAGGTGCTCGGCTGCTCGTGACTGACGGCCTAGCCGGCCGGCCTCAGGGGAAGAGGGTGGTGGTGGTGGTCGGCGGAACGGTCGTGGTGGTCGTCGGCGGGAAGATGGTGATGGGCGGGAACAGGGTGCTGGGCGTGGTGGGTTCGGGCACGGCCGTGGTGGCCGGGGCGCCGTTGGAGACCACCAGCGTGACCACCTCGCCCTTGTCGAGGCGGGTGGCGGCGTCGGGCTCGGTGCGGATCACCAGGCCGGCGCCCACCGTGGTGCTCTGCTCGACCCGGGTCTGGGTCCTGAACCCGGCCTGGCCGAGCAGGTTGGCCGCCTCGCCCTCCGGCTTGCCCCGCACCTCCGGCACCCGCACCTGCTCGGCGCCGTTCGACACGGTGAGGGTGACGGTGGCCCCCCGCTTGCCCGGTCCGGGCTTGGGATCCTGGTCGATGACGGTGTCGACATCGGCCTCGGTGTCGGTGCGGCGCACGGTCTTCACCTGGAAACCGGCGGCCTCGAGGTCGTTGGTGGCGGCATCGACCTTGCGCCGCCGCACGTCGGGCACGGTGGCCGGCGTCGCCCCCAGGCTCACCCTGATCGTCACCTCCGAGTCCTTCTTCACCTTCACGCCGGGGTCGGGGACCTGGTCGACGACCTTGCCCGCCTCGTTGTTCTCGTCGGCCACGTCCTGCCTGGTCACCCGCAGGCCGGCGTCTCGGAGGATGGCGTTGGCCTCCGCCTCGGGCTTGCCGATCACCGTCGGCATGGCCAGCTCGGTGTTGCCGCCGACGCCGAGCTCCCGGCTGAGCAGGTAGAGCAGCCCACCCAGGATCACCAGCAGGACGACCAGGATGCCGATGTAGATCCCCGTCTTCTGCCGGGGCGGCTCCTCGTAGTCGGGGACCCGCTCGTGGGCGGTGGCGATGCGGGTGCCGTCGGCGGCCGCCCCGTTGTACCCGCCCGGGGTGCGGGGCATCATGCCGGTGACGGCCGCCGCCGCCGCTGCCGCTGAGGTGGCCGGCGGGGTGGGCGCGCTCGCTGCCGCGGCCGGGCGCCCGAACGCGTTCAGCGCCACCGGCTCGACCGACACCGGCTGGCCGTGGGCGTAGCGCAGGAGGTCGCCCCGGAGGGCCTCGGCGCTCGCGTAGCGGGCGTTGACGTCCTTGGCCATGGCCTTGAGGATGATGGCGTCGAAGATCCGGGGGACGTCGGGATTGATCTCGCTGGGGGGGACCGGCTGCTCCCGGACGTGCTTGTAGGCGATGGCCACCGGGTTGTCGCCTTTGAACGGCGGCCGGCCGGTGACCATCTCGTAGAGGACGACGCCCAGCGAGTACACGTCGCTGCGGGCGTCGACGTCGTGGCCCTGGGCCTGCTCGGGGGAGAAGTAGGTGGCGGTGCCCATGACCGCCCCGGCCTGGGTGAGCGCCTCGCCCGCCGAATCGCCGGCCCGGGCGATGCCGAAGTCGGTGACCTTCACCTGCTGGCCGGTGATCATCACGTTGCCCGGCTTCACGTCCCGGTGGATGCAGTTGTGCTGGTGGGCGAAGTGCAGGGCGGCGGCGATGTCGGCCCCGATCTCGGCCGCCCGGTGGGCGAGCAGGGGGCCTTCGGACCGGATGACCTCCCGCAGCGTCTTGCCGTCGACGTACTCCATGACGATGAAGTAGGTGCCCGAGTCGTTGCCCCAGTCGTAGATCGACACGATCCCGGGGTGGTTCAGGTTGGCCGCGGCCCGGGCCTCACGGCGGAAGCGCTCGACGAAGGACGGGTCGGTGGAGAACTCGGGGAACAGGACTTTCAGGGCCACCGGCCGGTCGAGCAACAGGTCGCGCGCCAGATAGACCTCGGCCATGCCGCCACGGGCGACCTGACGGACCATCTGGTAGCGGCCGGTGAAGACCTGCGAGGCCACGGCCCCAGCCTAGGTGAGGGTTTCGCCGTTGGAAGCTTCGCTTCCTCGGCGAGTTTGTGCGGAGCTCCGGCCGGCCGGCGGAGCCGGCCGGCCTCCGCCGGCCTTTCTGGCGGCCGGCTGCGCCGGCCGCGGGTCGCCAGCCACCGGGGGCCGCCTTCGGCGGCGGGCGTGGCCGGCGACAAGACCAGGCGGGCCCGGGCGGGTCAGGCGCCTAGGGCTGCGGCGATGACTTCGCGGGCGATGGGGGCGGCCAGGGCGCCGCCGGTGAACTCGTTGGCGCTGGGCTGGTCCTCCAGCATCACCGCCACCGCCACCCGGGGGGCCTCGGCGGGGGCGAAGGCGATGAACCAGGTGTGCGACGTCCCCAGGCCGGTCTGGGCGGTGCCCGTCTTGCCGGCGACGGTGACCCCCGGGATCTGGGCGTTGGCCCCCGACCCGGCCGCCACCACGCCGACCATCATGTCCCGGACGGCATGCGCCACCTCCGGCGGCACCGCTTCCATCCACACCTCGGGCTTGTACTCCTCGAGGACCTCGGCCCGGCTGTCGATCACCTTGGCCATGACGTGGGGCTTCATGATCTTGCCGTCGTTGGCGATGCCCGCCGCCACCAGGGCCATCTGGAGCGGGGTGGCCTGCACGTCCTGCTGGCCGATGGCCGACTTGGCCAGGGCCGGGATGTTGCGGACGAAGGAGCTCGGGTCGGGGAACACCGACGATGCGGCGAAGGGCAGGTCGATCGGGGGGGCCTTGTTGAACCCGAACTGGTTGGTGCCGGCGGCCAGCCGTTGCGCGCCCATGTCCATCCCCATCTGGGCGAAGGCGGTGTTGCAGGAGATGCGCAGGATCTCGGGCAGGGGGCCGCCGCAGGACGAGCCCCCGAAGTTGCGCAGCGGCTCGGACGACTGGGGCAGCGGCAGCTCGGTCAGCACCGGGTAGACGGGTTGGGTGAGCGACGCCGCGCCCGTGGCTAGGGCAGCGGCGGCGGTGACCACCTTGAAGCTCGAGCCCGGGAAATAGCGCTCCCGGTAGGTGCGGGGAAGCAGCGGCTGCTCGGCGTCGGCGTTGAGGTCGGCCCACGCCTTGCGTACTTCGTCCTGGTTGTGGCTGGCCAGCACGTTGGGGTCGTACGACGGGTAGTCGGCGAAGGCGAGGATGGCCCCGTTGCGAGGGTCGATCGCCACCACCGAGCCTTTCCGGCCGGCCAGGCCGTCGGTGGCGATCTGCTGGAGCGACTTGGAGACGGTGAGCGTGACGTTGGCCGTCTTGTCCTTGTCGAGGAGGATGTCGCCCAGGCGGTCGAGGCTGACCTTGCGGTCGCGGCCGGTGAGGGCGTCGTTGTAGGTCCGCTCGACCCCCTCGTCGCCGAACGTGAACGAGAAGTACCCGGTGATGTGGGCGAACAGCTCGCCTTCGGGGTACCGGCGCTGGCGCTCGAAGGCGTCGTCGACCTCGACCGACTCGGCGACCACCACGCCGTCGGCCGTCTGGATGGATCCCCGGGGCTGGGAGAAGTCGCGCACGACCGTGCGGGAGTTGACGGGGTGGTCGTTCAGTCGCCCGGCGCTGAAGACCTGGAGGTTGTTGAGCTGCACGAACAGGGCGGTGAACAGCACCATCAGCACGATGCCGAGGGCCCGGATCTGATTGTTCATCTCGTCACGGGTTTGGGGGTCACCGTCATCGGGCGCCGAACTGGGTGGCGTCCTGGGCCCCGACCGCCTGGGCCGTCCGGTGGGCCTGGTCGTCGGAGATCCGCAGCAGGAGGGCGAGCAGGATGTAGTTGGAGATCAGCGACGACCCTCCGTAGGAGATGAACGGCAGGGTGATGCCGGTGAGGGGGATCAGGCGGGTCACGCCCGCCAGGATGATGAAGCTCTGGATGCCGAGGATGGCGGTGAGCCCGGTGGCCAGCAGCTTCTCGAAGGGGGGCTCGGCCCGCATGGCGATCCGCAGCCCGGCGCCGATCATCATCAGGAAGCTGGCCAGGATGGCCACCGTCCCCAGCAGACCGAGCTCCTCGCCGATGGCGGCGAACGTGAAGTCGGTGGCCACCGCCGGGATGCGTTGGGGACTGCCCTGGCCCAGGTTGGCCCCCGCCAGCCCGCCGGCGGCGAAGGCGAAGAGGGCCTGGATGATCTGGTAGCCGGCGTCGTTGGCCACCTCCCACGGGTCGAGCCAGATCGAGACCCGAGTCCGCACGTGGTCGAACGCCGTATAGGCGAGCAGGGCTCCGCCGCCGAACATGACTCCCCCGATGGCGAGGTACACCCCCCGGGCGGTGGATACCCACAGCATGGTGATGAACAGGGCGAAGAACAGCAGCGACGAGCCCAGGTCCTTCTCGAAGAACATGATGACGAGGGAGAAGCTCCACGCCAGGACGATGGGCCCGAGGTGGCGGACCTCCGGGAGCCACATGCCCAGCACCTGGTGGGTGCCCATGGAGAGCAGTTCCCGCTTCTCGACCAGGTAGGAGGCGAAGAACACCACCAGGACGATCTTGGACAGCTCGCCCGGCTGGAAGCTCACGGGACCGAACTTCACCCACAGCCGGGAGCCGTTGATCGTCTGCCCGATGATCGGGACGAGGGGCATGAGGAGCAGGCCGATGCCGACGAGGGCGAGGGTGTAGCGGAAGCGCTCGATGTTCCGGGTGCGGGGGACGAGGGCCAGGGTGGCCACGAAGGCGCCGATGCCGAGCACCGTCCACAGCGACTGGAAGCCGGCCAGGTCGGGACGCAGGCGGGCCACGAACACGTAACCGATGCCGTTGAGCATCCCCGCCAGGGGCAGGAGGAGGGGGTCGGCGCCGGGGGCCAGCTTGCGCACCGCCAGGTGGGCCGCCACCAGCAACCCGAGGATCACCAGCAGGAAGGGGATGAGGTTGACCGGCAGCGACGAGCTCCGGCCCAGGGCGGCCAGCACGTAGGCACCGGCCGTCACCACCCCCGCCAGCACCATCAGCCCCAGTTCGGTCGTCCGCCGGACGGCGACCACCGGATCCCGCTGTATCAATTCGGTGGTTCCGGGCCGGGGACCGAGTCCGACGGCACAGATGTCGGGGGCGCCACCGTCGTGGAGGAGGTCGAGGTGCGCGCCCGCTCCTCGTCCTCGTGGATGTCGCGGAGGTTGGTGACGTAGCGGTCGGCCTCCGCCTTGGAGTCCACCTCCTTGCCCTTCTCGACGTCGGGCAGGAACGCCGCCGGCACCTGCGACCGGGTGAGGGGCTTGCGCTCGCGGAGGGTGGGCTCGAACCAGAGGACACCGCCCGGCCGGCCCTCGTAGATGGCGACCTGGTCGCCGGCGAAGCCCACGTAGAAGGTGCCCCGGGCGTACCAGCCAATGGCCGCCACCGTCCCGAGCACGACCCCGACGAGGAGGAGGGCGAAGACGGCCACCCGCCACGTGAACCGCTTGGGCTTGGCCACGGGGCCCGACGGAGGCCGGGGCTCGGAGGTCCGGAGGGGGGTCGGGGCGGGCCTCGCCGACAGCGTTCCCACGTCGCGGTGCACGGGGGCCGGCGTGACGGGGACGTCTTCCTCGGTCGGCGCGGCGGCCCCCAGGCCGCCGGCCCCGGTGGCCGCACCCGCCATCGAGGGGCGAACCACGGGCAACGACATGGTGGCGTCGCCGGCCGCGGACGGGCGGTCGCGGGGGGAGCCGGCCAGGGCGTGGTCCTTGGCCAGGGCCTCCGACGCCTCCTCGGCCCGGCCGTCGTCGTCGACCACGTCGACCACCACCACGGTGATGTTGTCGCCCCCGCCCTCGGCCCGGGCCTGCCGGACCAGCTCGCGCGCCGCCTCCTTCGGGTCTGCCACCTGGCGGAGGGTGGCGGCGATGCGGTCGTCGTTGAGCTCGTTGGTGAGGCCGTCGCTGCACAGCAGGAGCCGGTCGCCCCGGTAGGGGATCAGCTCCCACCAGTCGACCTCGATGGCCGGCTCCATGCCCAGGGCCCGGGTGATGATCGAGCGCTGGGGGTGGACGGTGGCCTCCTCCCGGGTCAGCTTGCCCTCCCGGACCATCTCCTCCACCAGGCTGTGGTCGTCGGTGAGCTGGAGCAGCTCGCCGTTCTGCAGCCGGTACACCCGGGAGTCACCCACGTTGACCAGGGCGAACAGCTCCTCGCCGTCCTCCTGCACCAGGGCCGCGGCGGTCATGGTGGTGCCCATGCCGCGCTTCTCGCTGGTGGTCTGGGCCAGCTCCCACACCGCCCCGTTGGCCGCCTGGACGGCGTCGACGAGCCCGTCGGTGGTGCGGTCGGTGAACCGCTTCTGGAGGGTCTCGACCGCCGTCTGGGCCGCCACCTCGCCTGCCTGGTGGCCGCCGACGCCGTCGGCGACCGCGTACAGCCCCTCCTCGCACAGGTACCGGTCCTCGTTGATCTGCCGCACCCGGCCCACGTCGGTGGCGGCGCCACCCTCGAGCGCGGTCACCGGTGTCCCAACCAGGTGGATGGTGCCCCGGCGCGCCACGTCGGCTCGCTCACGTCACCTCCATCACGGTCTTGCCCACCTGGAGGCGATCGCCGCGGCGGACCACCAGGGGGGCGGTGACCTTGGTGCGGTTGACGTAGGTGCCGTTGGTCGACCCCAGGTCCTCGATGTAGACCTGACCGTCGCGCCGGAAGACGCGGGCGTGGAGCTGGGAGATGTAGGTGTCGTCGAGGGTGATCTGGCAGCCGGTGGCCCGTCCGATGGTGAGCTCGTCGGTGAGGTCGTAGACCGTCCCCCGGGTCTCCGGCGGCTCCAGGACCTTGAGCCGGGTGCCGTTCTTGCCGCCGACGGCGGCCCGCATGTCGCCCACCCGGTTACGGCCGGGCCGGGCCGCGGGTGCCGCCGCCCCGTAGCCGGCGGGCACCGCCTTGGCCGTCGGCGCCCGGCCCGTGACCTCCACCCACACCGCCCGCAGGACGCGGATGAAGAAGAGGTACAGCAGTGCCAAAAAGCAGAATTTGAGGATCGTCAGAAGGCTGTCGGGCACGGGTTCGGGGGGTTAGGAGGCCTCGAAGAGGATCTTGGTGCCGCCGACGGTGATGACGTCGCCGTCCTGCAGGCGGCGCTCCTTCACGCCTGCGCCGTTGACCCGGGTGCCGTTGGTGGACCCGAGGTCGACCACGATGAACCCGTTCCCCAGGCGTCGGATCTCGGTGTGGCGCCGGCTCACGTTCGGGTCGCCGAGGATCACGTCGCACTCGGGCAGGCGCCCGATCGTCACCGGTTCCTCGCCCACGACCACGCGGGTGCCGTCGGGGAGCGACAGGCTGCCCACCGCCGCCCCGCCCGGCGCCTCCACGATCTCGCTGGCTACCAGGAACTCGCCCACGCCCACGACGTCGTCCGCGTTCAGCTCCACGTGCACCGGTCCCACGAAGGCGTATGTCTCCTCGCGGGCGTGGGCCCGGACCGCCTCACTCAACTCACGGGTGAGCGCCTCGGCGTAGGACTCGAACTGGTCGTGGTCGGACGGGCTGATGACGATGGTGAAGCGATTGGGCGCGATGAGGCCGCTCACGCCCACGACGCGGTGGAGGTCCATCTCACGGGTGAGTCGGCGGGCGAGCTCAACGGGCTTGAGCCCGCTGCGGAACGTCTTGGCGAACACCCCTTCGACCAGCCGCTCCAGCCGCTGTTCGAACTGGTTCAATCCCATCGCAGGTCCGAGCATACCCACGACACCCGGAACGCAGGCGTAGACCGTCGGCTACCTTTGGTTCTCCACTCGGGCGAGTGGCGGAATTGGCAGACGCGCAGGATTCAGGTTCCTGTGTCCGAAAGGACGTGGGGGTTCAAGTCCCCCCTCGCCCACGGATTCTTGGGTCGGAGCCCAAGCATCACCACCGGTCAGACCGGCCCCGCTGACGGCGCCTGACGGTTCCCCTCGGAGGCTGGAATCCGCAGGTGTACGGCCGATCGGCGGATGGGCGGCCTTTAACGTGCCGGGATCCCCGGGCCGAGGCAGCGCAGGGTCGCAAGATTTCCTCATAAGGCACCCTTATCGGGGGTGCCGCGAGCCTGCCCGAGGATCGCTTAGAGGGCCTTACCTAATCCTTCGCGCTACGGGTGCACTGGCCCCACCTCGACGCCCGCTTGTTCATGCGCGCATAGGTGGGTCAGCAAGCGGCCGACAGCCGTCCCCGTCGCCCAGCTTTCCCGGTCGCTGGGGCGGACAACCGCCGGCGAGGGAAGCGATCGTTTCAGGCGAAGTCCCTGCTCAGGACCTCGATCGCCACCGTCCAAGCGGGGCCCCACCAACGATCGGCACGAGGTGCTGCCATCTGACCCTGCTTGCCAATTCAGGCGCAGCTCGGTCAGCCAGCTACCGATCTGCGTCCAGGCCGACTGGCCCCGGGCGGTCCGCTTCAGTGCATCGGCAGTCGCTCGAGCTCCAACATCTCCGGCTGGATCGTCGCAGCGCCGGCAGGGGGGCCGTGGCGTCACGGCATGGTCGGGGTGTGCTTCCCCCGCAAGCAATCGGTGATGCCGACAGCGGTCCCTACCTCCCGGTCGGCACGGGCTCCGTCGAGGATCCTGCCTTCGAGTACCTCGTCACGGTCGCCACGCTCGACGGCCAGCGCCGACTTCCTCTCGCCGACGCGCGGGTGCATCTCGGTTGGAACGACGTCCGGGTGGAGCTGACTGCTGCCAAGTTCTGGCTCGGCGTGAGGGTGTCACCGCCGAGGGTGCAAAGGGCACCCCATCAAGTCCTGCTCGATGAGCGCGGGCGCCTGGATCTCGGTCGACGCGTCCAACTTCTCGGCGGTGTTCCTGGAGACCGCTTCGTCATCGTCACGAGCACCTTGCACAAGGAGGTCCGGATCGTGCACTGCCGGGATCTGCCGTTCTCCGGGCTGTTCTTCGAGCCGGGTGTCCCGCTGCCGTGATCGACACCGCCGAGGCCATCCTGCAGCTCTGCCGTAGCGGCTCGCTCTCGGCCCTGGAGCTCCACCGCATCGAGGACGGGGTTCGCCGGCTCAGGGAGACCTCGACCACGGGCCAGGCGGTGGTGACCGTGGCACAGCACGCGGCGAGCTTCCTTGCTCGACTGACCGACGGGACGAGACGGACCTACCGGGCGCCGATACTCCGACTCGTCTTCGGAGCCGAGTTCGTCGGCCGCAGGGGTGCGAAGGGCAAATACGACCTGGATGAGGCCAAGAGAGTGCTCGACGCCGGGGATGAGTTCGAGTTTCCCGACGGTGCGCTCGGCTCCCTTCCGGTCTGCCGTGTGAAGGTGCTCGACCTCTCTGCCGTTGTCGCGGGAATCCGGCGCCTCGCACCGCCGTGCTCCACGAACAGTGCGGAGGAGCACTTCGTGCGGGCCACCCGTGCGTTCTTCGAGGATGCCCTGCTGCATGACCTCTGCTACGAGAACCCTGCGCGCCGTATCCCAATCCCCAAACGCAATGGACCGGGTCGAATGGAGCTGGACGACGCACAAATCTGTGAGATCCGCACCGTCGTATGCGCGCACCACCACGACCCCGCGTTGGCTCTTCTCCTGATCGATACCCACGAGGAGACTGCGGCGAGGCGTAGCGGGATCATCGGGCTCAACTTGCGTGACATCGACCTCGATACGAGAACCATCCGGCTGTTCGAGAAGGGAAAGCCCCGGGAACAACCCGCCTCCGCGGAGCTACTCCAACGAATTGTCGCGCTCGCGAGTGATCGCGGCAGCGTCCGGCCAGATGATCCAGCGTTCGTGCAGGAAAAGAGCCGGACTCGAATTACCGGACGCGTCTATGACGGGGTCTTCAGTCGGGTCGGAAACAAACTCCCTTGGGCGAAGCGGCGCAAGGTCGGTTCTCACACGCTTCGTCACACGACGCTCCTAACAGTCCGCCGGGCAAAGGGTGAAAACGTCGCCAACCGATTCGCCGGCCACGCGCCGGCGAATGTTACCGAGATCTATACCAAAGCGAGTCACAAGGAGGTCGTGGCAGCCCACGCGAGGATCTTCGTCACCCACGAAGACCCTCTGAGCCGCCACGGCCGGTTCGCCCCGGAGCCCTGACCCAGGTGACTGACGAGCGAGACACGCGAATGGACGGAACGAGCGGCGAGCGTCGGACGGTCTTCGTCCGGAGTCAGCGACTGTACGACCTCTTCGTAGCGTACCGGGAGCGTTTCCGGGAGGACGGTGTCCAAGCAGCGGCCGCTGAGGATGAGCCCGACCCGACGGTGTGGTTCGACGTCGTGCCGCCCGACGAGTCGCCGACCTCCGAAGCACCGTGACCGAAATGTCTGACCCTCGCGAGCAGCGTCTGCCAGGGCGTTCGTGCCGATTGTCGCACTTTCGATTGAAGAGCGGTCGTCCGAGGGCGACCACAATTCAATTCAAAGTGAGGTGTCATGACGAACTGGCAGAGCGAGCCCGAGGAGCCCGAGGACCCCCACGGCGCCTCGACTGACGATCCGGCGGAGGAGCTGCCGGTTGAGTGGACCATGCATCAGCAGCGAGCCCTCTTGCGGGCTTGGGAGTGCTTGGCCACGATGCACCTGCCTGACGCCAACGAGTACGAGGACGACTACTACCCACTGCTGGACGAGGACGGATATGTCGAGGAATCGGGAGCTGCCCCACGAGACATGGGGCATTCAGGATGACAGCCAGACGTCGCCCATTATTGATTTTGACGACCCGGAATGTGACCCTTCCAGACCGCACTACCTGTTCCTCGTGCGGGAGTCCAAGCGCGGGCTCGGGCCGCTGCGAAAGATGCTCTACCAGACGCTCAAGGCGTTTCGCTGTGTGCCGGGTGTTGCGACAGCACTGCAGGCAGGCCTTGAGCCTTATCTCCGACCGGCTGAATGGAACGCCACTCGCATCGGCAAGGGCGATACCAGGGGCGTCATCTACTGCATCGATGGCAATTGGTTCTGTCTGGTCGAGGGGTCCGCCGCCGCGGAGGATCTCACCAACGCGCGGAGGTGGCGCAGTGCCGAGAACGTCTTCGTCGAGACGCTGATCGACCAGCTCGTCGCGATACGCCCCCGTAGACTGGTCGTGGCCGTGTTCTCGCGGTTGGTCCGTGCGGAGGAGTACTCCGGGAAGCTTCTGGGGGCGGCTCGACGCCACGTCGACGAGGTACACGCCGGGGACCTGCCGACGATCATCCTTTCTTCCGAGCAGAGTGGGACGGTCTGGCAGGTCGGGACGATGCTGTCGGCGTGGGAGCGGACGAACCTGCTCCGGAGGATGACCATCGGTACGCTCATCAGCGCATCTGACGGTCGCTGGGTCCGAAACCGAGGCTCCCTCCCGTTCGGGTACCGAGTTCGGCCGGACGGAAGGGTTGAGCCCGACCTATCAACGAAACCCGCCGTGCAACACATGTTGGAGCTGCTGGCTGAGCCCAAGCTGACCTACGACGAACTGTTAAACCGGCTTTCTGACGTGGGAGTGAAGTCGGCGACACTTATCGAGCGTGACCCCACCTCGGACGGATCCGTAGGCGCCCTCCGGAGCTCTGCCTCCTATCTCAAGGGCGTCCGGCGATGGATCTCGGTGTACCGCACTGGCGAATACGTCTTTCGTTACCGCAACCCGCTCCCCGGCGAGAAGCAGCTCGGAGGATTCGTCGCCAAGTACCACGGTGGTTCGAGCTACTTCGAGATCCGCTACGACCTGGGAGTGCCCGACGGAGGATGGGCGGACAGCGCCCTCATCGAGGCGGCCGAGGCCAACATGGCCTTGCCTCGGGGTCGGGGGGGCGCGACTTCCCATCGGATGGTCCACCCACTGGGAGGGCTGGTTTACAAGTCCGGAGGCCGGCTCTTCAAGCTGACAGCGAACACGCGGAGCTACGTACTCCTGCGCCGCGACGACGATTCCGATGGAGGAGTCGGCGCCTGGCGGGTCCGCAACACGAATCTGGGCGAACGGCTTGCGACCATGAGCGTCGAGGAGCTGCATGCTTCGATCGCGACGACCGTCATGGAGGCGATCCGCGACGGGATCGAGGCGGAGCAGCTCGACGGGTGGGCGGGGGTGCGGGCGATGGAGGGTGCCCGGCTCGTCGACATCCGGTCGAATCGGTTGGCGGTGCTCGAACGCCAACTCAAGCAGGCGAACGGTCGCTATGCCTCACTTCGTAGAGCGGCGGCGGCGGCGGCCGACCGGGACACGCCGGGCGCCACCGACCTCGAATCGGACTTCCTCGCCGATGCCGAGGCCGCGCTCGCGGAGGTGAAGCGCCTGAGGTCTGAGCGCGAAGCCGTGGAGAGCCTTCCGTCCCGAACGCTGGACTTCGGAACCGGATTCGAGGCTGAGGCGGCGTTCCTGGCCAGGGCTATGGCGAATCTGGCCGACGCTCCCCGCCTGGTCCACACCGAGGTGGCGAGATCGCTGTCGTGTGTCCTGAGGGACCTTCGCTTCGAGGTCCACGGTGTTCAGGTCCGGTGGTCCTGCTCGGTCGTCGTGCCCGCCGGCGAGGGTGCCGTCAGGCTGTCGACGAACGGGGAGGTGCCAAACCGATCCTTCAGCGCGAGGCGGGACGCGATCAAGCGGCGGCCGTGGTTCAACCGGGGAAATGTGCTCCTCGAGCGCGTCCTCTGGAACGGTGAACGCCTCGAGGACGTGGCGTCGTTCCAAGGCGTCAGCCACGTGGAAGGGTGGCGGACCAAGATGCATCAGGCCCTCCAGGACCGGGGACTCCCGGTGAGGCCCTCGCAGGTCCTGCTGCACGCGTTGGTTCGTGATGTCGGGCGTGCCGTCTTCGCCTACCTCGACGACCGAGCATTGCCCGCCGGGATAGATCCCGATTGGGCAGCCCACATCGTTCGGGTCTATACCGACCCCTCGCTGACATGGGTGCGCCGTTGGTCGCATGACGTGTCGGGTCGCCAAGAGACGATCGAGATCATCAAAGACGCCGGCGGTGTCGTCTATCGCGAACAACTCGAGGAGCTCATCACCCGGAGCCGGATGTTCCAGTACTCCAGCTTCTGTTCCGATGGCCGCAGGGCACCGGGTGTCGCCCCCTCGGTCCAGCGCGTCGGATCGTGGCAAGGTCACCGTGGCGGCGATATCGGCAGGGGGCTTTCCCTCATTCCCTGCCCGCATGACAACTGCGGTGGGAACGCAACGGTGGCTCTTTGGGTGCCCGAGACCGCGCGCGGGCTTCAGACCGCTAGCAGCACGATTTGCCCGGATTGTCGGAGGCTCCCAGTCGTCGGCTCACCCCGGTTCCCAGACGAGTACCTGCACCTCCGGGAGCGGGAGCTGGCCCGGCGGACGGCCGGAGAGAGTCCTGCGGCGGGCCGGGCGACCAGCCATGGCGTAGGTGCGCCCGAGGAGGAAGAGCGCCGGGCCCCGACTCCCACCCACCAACAGCGAGGAAAGCCATGAAGCGTACGGCGCGGCAGGATGGACTTCCCTGGGGAGCCAAGCTGGCTGCGGACCATTTTGGCCGGATCCGGCTCGGATGCCGCGGCTCGCTCCAGGGTGACGAAGGATCGGTTCAGGGCGTCCCCCCAAAACAGTCGGCTGCTGTTCGCCCTTCCGCACTCGAGCCAGAGCGTAAGACCGGGGGCGACCTTGCGAATCGCGGCGAGCACGTCGTAGGCCGACCGCCGCCGCTTGCGGGCCATGTTCTGCACGGTTGTTCTCCATCGTTGGAGCCCGGGCTCGCCGGCGATCGTCCTCGGCGGCCACCCCAGCTATCTCTTCTTGCCGCCTCTCGCGGTGGTATTTGCAGTGGCACTCGAGCTCCCTCGAGGCTTGCCGGCGTCGGACCTCTTCGCCCGCCAAGTGCCGTCCTGATTACGGGCTCGTGGCTGCTTGCCGCCGCCTTCGTCCGGTACGTACGGGCCTTTGCCTGCTCGACGGTCGGCCATACCTTCTCCGTTCTTCCAAACACCTGTTCGCCCAGGTATACGACGTGTCCGGCGCGTCCGCAGCACCTCCCGCGTCGAGTCAGGGCAAATCGGGCACTCACCGCTCGAGCGGCTCCTCCAGCGTGCACCGGTGCCGACCCGGAGGTGATCGCCCTCGGTCGCCTATCTGAGGACCCACTGAACCGGGCCTCCATGCCGACCAGAGTGACGCCCCGATCATCCAGTCCGACGCCAGGGCCAGGGGCTGCGAGGTTCGCCTGGTGCCGAACTCGACCACCTCCTCCCGCCTTCCGTCGGCACCATTCTGCGCCCGGCACAGACCCTCGCGGTGCACGTCCGAATGCGAGCCGTGAGGGGCACGCCCCGATCCGGCGCCTGGGAGTCTGCCGCGCCAGTGCGTGGAGACACGCCTTCGTCTCTGCCAGTGCGTCCTCGGTGGTGCCTGCAATGAGGCGGCGCCTGCCGCTCTACCCTTCGAGGGTGACCCGAAGGCGGCGGTTCCCCGCATCCTGGACATGAGCGTCGAGTGGTTCCGCCGGTTCGCGGATATACCCGGCGTCGGCTACAGCGGCAGCGCCGGGGTCGATCGACTGCGGCTGAAGGGCCACGACGCAGTGCCGGAGATCTACACCCACCGTGAGGATGGCCCGGGGCCGGCGCAGACCTTGATGTGGGGAGACACGTCGGCGTCCCCGGCGCAGGAGCGGGCCTACTCGGATATGGAGGGGATGACGACCGCCAAGCTGCTGCGTCACCTCGGTGAGGCACTGGAGCTGCCGGGTGAGCCGACCGACTATCACTTCGCCATCCAGGGCGCGGCCACGACCCTGTGGAGCCGCCGGCGGGTGGAGCCCGATGTGCTCGACGAGGTGGAGCGCCTGTGCCGGCTGGACATCCGCCTGGTCCAGGCCCGGCCCAATGCCATCACCGACGAGTACGGCGCCGAGCATGGCTTCTACAGCGTGACAAGTACTACGCCAAGGCCAAGCGGGAGCCGCCGACCCAGCGCCAGGTCGTGAGCCGCTCCCTCGGTCAGGTACTGGCCGGACACTTCGGTGGCGACTGGTTGGCCTTCCTCGCCTACCTCGGGGAGGCGCCGGCCACCGGCGAGCAGATCACGACCGTCCTGCCCAAGGCGCGCCTATACGTCGTCGGGTCCGACCGGGTGCAGGCGGTCGCCGAGGCCAAGGGCCTCGCCCCGGAGGTCGTCGAGGCGATGCTGGCGAGCTTCTACGGGGAGGGGTCGCTGCGCTCCCCGGTGGAGCACCGGGTCGAGACCCTGCGCCGATGCTGGGCCGAGCTCGACGCCGCCCACGCCGCCCAGGAGCCGGGGATGAGGCCGCTCGGTGCGTCCTACGAGCGCGACCTGCGGCGCTTCATGCTCTCCGCCGAGGTGCTGGCTGAGATCGACTCCCTGTGGGACGGAAAGTGCCTACCTCGCTGGCCCGGGCGCATCGTCAGCACCACCGACCCGCTGCTGGCCATGTCGGTCGCCTTCGGCCCGGCGCTGAGGTTCTGGCACCAGCTCGGGATCAACACCTGGTCCCTGACCGAAGGCCCCTACACGCCCAACTCGCTCGAGGGCGTGGGCGGCTCGCCGAGTTCCACCGCGCCGAGGTGACGGCGCTGGCCGAGGCGGGTACTCCCATCCCCCCCGCCCTGTTCCACGACCTGAGCGCGGCTGAGAAGCGTCTGGGGCCACCGGTCGAGGTGACCAATGAGCTGTCGCGCCATGAGGTCGTACCGGGGATCTCCCTCACCGTTTCCACCGGCGCCGGCACCCGCCGGGCCGGCTTCACCGTGCTACGGGACATCGTCAGCGCCTACCGGCAGCGGTGGGCGGGCGAGCACCTGGAGCCCTACCTCCGCTGGCGCTGGGAGTCTGAACTCCGCCACGTGGCGTGGGAGCACAGTCGCTGGCTCGCAGCCAAGGGCAAGGCACCCACGTTGGGGCAGTTCGCGAAGATGGCCGCGCCGGCGGCGAACAACTGGTTCGGCGGCGACATCGGCGACCTTTTCGGCGCGTTCGGGGAGACGCCGCCGGCGCCGACAGAACGCGTGCGTCTCATGCCGGCGAACCGTCAGGAATTCCGGCGCCTGGTCTGGGAGGGCCTGGGGGGTGAGAAGGTCGAAGAGGAGGCGTCCTGGCGTGAACCGGAGCGGGCCGAGCTCCAGTGGGCGATCCAGCGTCTCGCCGACGAGGCCGCCGGCTACGTCCAGCTGCAGGAGGCCCTCGGCGTGGCTCCGGGCCCGAAGGAGTTGTTCGGTCACCGGAAGTGGCCGGAGGGCACCGAAGCGCTCTGGCCTCGCTACGTCGAGGTGGTCGAACGGTCGAGAGTGGCGGCTCTCAGCCTGCCGCCGGCGCCAGCCCGGGCGAGGCCGCCGGCGCGTCCCGCGGCCGCGGCGCTCGGCGCGGACCAGCGGCCGGCGGAGACCCAGGACAGACCGGCGCCGGCGGAGCCAGACCGGCGCTCCCTATTCGACAGGTTTCGCCGAAAGGGGTGACTGGGGCCGGCGCCGCCCTGGAACACGATCGGCGGCTCTGCCTACCGGCCGGCAAGTGGGGACAAGGAGGCCCTTCCCTCGGCCTCCTCCGGGCCCGCCCGATCTGGCGAGGCCGGTGCCTGGAGCTGCGGGGGGATCCCGGAGCCTCGGGGCGCAGTGCTCCGGGGGCCGTAGCAAGGAGTGCCGTAGAGAGCTGTTATCACCTGTTTGCAGGCCGGCCAAGGTCTTTTCTTTGATCGCCCGGAGACCGGTCCGGAGCGACCGCTGCCGATGCGACACAAGGAGACCCTGACGAGGCAGGAAACCCTCGAGAAGCGCTGCTACGCCCCCTCCGATGGCGAACCCGGTGGCCCAGGCCATCCGCCTCGATGGAGCAACCAGCGAGTCGGTAGAGGCCGATCAGACATCCGATCCAGATAAGCGTCGCCACACCTATGACAATCCAGCTCGGCATGAAGGAGGTCGCTCCCGCTCCAGTGTCGGTGCATCCAGGTGACAACGCGACAGCCAAAGGAATCGCGGGCAGCGCTATCGAGCATGCTCCCAATCCCGCCAGCACCGCCGCCCGTGGACTGGACTGGCTGTCGCGGATGGCGGTAAAGTACAGATGAACTCCGCTAGCGACGATAACCATAGCCACCGTCATCGGCCAATAGAACCAGACCAGGGCAATCACAGCTGCACCGTCACAGACAGATGGTCGGACAATGTCGTGATGTTGTCTATCTGGGCGTTCTCAATTGTCACTCCGCTTTGCCTTCCAACGAAGACGTAGTCGATGCGCCGCCTGGGGGGGCCGCCTCCCTCCGGAAGCGATGTGTAGCCGGGATGGTCAGGTCGTGCGACCGGCCAAGCGTCTAGAACCGCTCCTGCAAGGCGGCAATGGCTGGGTCAGGATTCAGCACCGGCGGATCCTTCTCTGGGTACGCGGCGTCGGCGTTGCAGTCGCAGGTGAGGATCGGACGGAACGTGCCGGTAGCTTGGGCGGCGTCGTCTTGGATGTGTTGAAGCGCCGCACGAGCCTGAATCTCGCGCTTCGCGTCTCCGCCCTCGGCCTCGGCGGCGGCCCCCGACCGCTTCGTCTTCCCCCTCCAGCTCAAGGGCCTGACGGCGTCCATCGACGGCGACGGCAATGTGATCTACCGGGACGAGTCCGGCCTCGAGCGGGCCCGCACCCCCCACGGCTACATGTACGACGCCAACGTCGATCCCCGCTCCGGTGAGGCGCCGACCTCCTACGGAGTGGACTTCGCCCTCATCGCCTCGGGCAAGGGCGGCACCGCCTTGGAGGTCACCCTCGACCGGGCGTGGCTCGACGACCCGGCCCGCCAATATCCAGTGGTGGTCGACCCAGAATTCGTCACCGCCACCGGCGCCGACGACACCTACGTCATGTCCAACATCGCCCCCAACAGCGCCGCCACCGAGACGGAGCTCAAGGTGGGGACCTACGACGGAGGGACCCACGTGGCCCGGGCCTTCCTGCACTTCAACACCGCACCCATAAGCGGAAAGGTCATCCAGTGGGGCCGCCTCGACATCGCCGAGAGGCACTCCTACAACTGCGCCAACGTGGGCCCTACCCCCTACCGGGTGACCGAGAGCTGGACCGGCTCGACACTGACCACCTGGCCCGGGAAGCCCATCGACGTCCCCGCCGGCGGTTCGCTCAACGCGGTGAGCGGCAGCTGCCCCAACCGGCTGTTCTCGGCCGACATGAACGGGGCCAGTGCCAACTGGGCTTCGGGGGCGTGGACCAACCTGGGCATCGCCCTCGTCGCCCCCAGCGAGAGCAACAGCAACTACTACAAGCGCTTCGCCTCCTTCGACTCCGGCGCCCCGCCGGCGCTGCACGTGGGCTGGACCGAGCCCACCGCCACCGTGCCGTCGGCGCCCCAGAGCCTGGTCGCCACCGCCCGCAACCTGTCGGCCAGCGTGACCTGGGCGGCACCCGCCAGCAACGGCGGGGCGGCCGTCGACAACTACATCGTCTACGCCTACAACTACCCCGCCGGCACCCCCGCCGGGCCCTACTCCTACGCCTGTGGGACGTGCACCTCGACGACGGTGGCGGGCTTGACCAACGGCCAGCAGTACTACTTCGCGGCCTACGCCCACAACGCGATCGGCTGGGGAGCGGTGGCGGGCTCGAACGTGGTGGTGCCAGCGCCGCAACCCCCGACGCCCCCCCAGAGCCCGTCGGCCACCCCTCGCAACACCTCGGCCATCGTCAGCTGGGCGCCCCCGGCCGACAACGGCGGCTCGGCCATCCTGGACTACTACGTGTTCCCCTATCTCTACCCGAGCCTGGCGCAGTTGCCCTACGTGGTGGCCTGCGCCACCTGCACCTCGGTCAACGTCCCCAACCTGACCAACGGCCAGCAGTACATCTTCGGCATCTACGCCCGCAACGCGGTGAACTTCTCGACGGGGGTGGCCACCAACATCGTGACGCCGGCGGTCACGACCCCCAACGCCCCGGCAACGGTCATCGCCTCCCCAGGCAACACCTCGGCAACGGTTGCTTGGTCCGCCCCCACTGACAACGGCGGCGGCGCGATCACAGCGTCCTACGCAATGGCCTTCACCACGAACCCCGTGGCCGATGCCCAAAAGTTCGTACAGGTGTGCGCTACGTGCACCTCCGGGACCATCACCGGGCTGACCAACGGTGTCGCCTACCAGTTCCTCGCCTTCGCCTCCAACAGCGCCGGCAATGGCGCCTATACGTGGTCCAACGTCGTCACCCCCGGTGGCTCGGCCGATCTCCTCGCCGCCACGAACGTGGTTGCGGTGAGGGGTGACACACAGGCTCAGCTCACCTGGACGGCGCCGATAACCCGCCTCCTCTTCCCCGTGAGCTATTCGATCACGACCTACAAGGCCGACGGCACAGTGATCGGGAGCCCTACATCGGTGCCCGCGACGCAGGCAGCGACAGTGGCCGCCAATGTCACTGGGCTCACCAACGGTATGGCCGTGTACTTCCGGATGACTGCCACCACCCTCGTGTTTGTCACCAGCCCGCTGTCTGCAGCCTCGAACACCATTACGCCAGCGGGCAAGCCGTTCGCCGTGTCCAATGTGACCGTGACGGCGGGAGACGGCCAAGCTGCCGTCACCTGGACACCGGCCGTCGCGAATGGGTCTCCTGTGACTAGCTACACAGTCACTATCTCTCCCGGCGGCGCGATGGCCATCACTCCCGATGGCGTCACCACTCACGCCACAATCACCGGCTTGGCCAATGGGACCAGCTACACCTTTGTCGTCGTAGCGACAAACGTTGTAGGCGATAGCCTGCCATCGACAGCGTCGCCCCCCGGCACCCCGAGTGGCATTCCATCGCCGCCAACGGGCGCGACAGCTGCAGCCGGTAACGGGGAGGCGACGGTGACATGGACCGGCTCCAGCCCAAATGGATCTGCGATTCTGAACTACACCGTAACCGCCTCTCCTGGTGGACACGCTGCGACGACTCCCAACGGATCGACGACTTCGTTGGTGGTCAGCGGGCTCACGAACGGGACCCAATACACCTTCGAGGTTGTGGCCACCAACGCCAACGGCACTAGTGGATTGTCTTCGGCCTCGACGCCGGTGACTCCCGCAACGCTGCCCTCGTCACCGTCCAGCGTAACCACGACTAGCGGGGACTCCAACGTCACGGTGTTCTGGACCTCAGCTACCTCGAACGGCTCCCCGATCACGATATACACCGTGACCGCCTCACCGGGCGGAGCAATCCAGACGTTCAATGGCGCCACAAGGAGTGCCGCTTTCACCGGCCTAACAAACCACACGACGTACACCTTCACCGTTGTGGCTACCAATGCTGTTGGGGATAGTGACCCAAGGACGTCAGACCCTGTCACGCCGATCGGTCCGATCACTGGTTTGGCAGCGGCTTATGCAAAGTTTACAGTGGAAGACCCGGCACAGATCGACGTCACGTCTATTCGTAATGATGTCGCATGGTCATTCGATGGGATCTGTACCCGTGAGCAATACTCTACGCAATCTGCGCCTGACCACTTCCAGCAATCGGGATGGCGAGAACTATCATTCAGCTCGTCGGAGTCGCAGAGTTGCGCAGAAACGTCGGTATCGGGTAGCGCCGGCTTTTGGAACCCAGTCTTTTGCTCGGCCATCATGGCTGACGAGAGCGCGCCGCCGACCTACATTACCTACGATAGTGTGACGGCCACCGGCAACCCAGACGGTACCTTCACGTGGACGCTGATGACGGACGATAATCCGGATATAACCGGCGGCTGTGGAACCCTCCTGGATCATCAAATCCAACACGGCTTCCTTTATGGGCCTTAGCCAGACCGACAGTCCTCGGCTAAGAATGAGGCGCATGGTCGCCGCTACGGCCGCCGTCCTAGCCTGTCTCTTGGTGGGCATACTGAGCTATCACAAAATTGGCACGAACAGCACTAGTCACCCGCCGAACGTTGATACGAGTGCAAGCGTGCCGACGGAAGTGAAGGAGCCGGGTTGGACATACACATCCGCTAAGGACCCGCTCAAAAACTCGCACGTCTTCCGTGTGACGGGAATGAGGGACGCCAGTGGATGTCACTTTACCGTCACGGGAACAGACCGGCCGGGGGATCCCGTTAAGATAACGCGGCAGATCGCCGTCAACTCCATAACCTGTGAGGCTGACTTTGAGACCGGGGACGCTCCACTTAGTAGCGTAGTCGCCGAAGAATCCTACCCGCCTGCTCCTCCTATTACGGAGGCTCCACATGGATGACGTTCGCCTGTTGAAGGGTTTCCTAATTGTTTTGGGCCTAGCGGTTGCGGCTGCGGTATCCCTGTTCGCTCCCGGACCGATATTGATTGCGGCTGTGGTCACGATAATTACAGGCATCAACCTTCGTATTTCTGGCACTCACGAGTCGGAGCGTGCACGGGCTAATACGTACCTACTAGTTGGCAGCCTTCTTCTTGTGCCACCGGTTATCTGGTTCAGTATTGCTCTAGCCCGCTAATAGCAGTCCGACAAACAAAGGTCGACACCTCAGGAGCCACTGGTACTTCGAGCTGGTGGTCTGAACTGGACCGATGCGTGGACCTCAAAGCGTCTCGTCCTTTCTCGTGCGGGACCGTGTCCGCTGCCTCACCGACTCTCCACCCACGGCGTCGCGCCTTGTGCGGGTGATTCCGTGGAGGAGCCGGGCACCTTGACCGCGCCCAGGGGTGGGCAGGGAGTCGGGCCGGGGGCCTACGTCGTCCCAGTCCGCCGATGAATCTGGCCGGTGGGGGTTCGACGACATGATGCGCCCCACTCACCGGGGTCGAACTCCTGGCCGCAGACTCCCAGCCAGGGGTTCGACGGTCCGGTACCCCTTTCGCCCTTGACGGCGGCCGAGCGCTCCTCCGCAAGCAGGACGGCGAACTCGTTCCACCCAGTCGGACGTTGCAGGGAACCCCCAGGCGCATGGCAGGCTTGGATGGGAACGCGGAGTGCGGCACGCCGCCAAGATGAAATGCGTCCGATCGATGCCGAGGGCTGGGGGCGGCGAAGTGCTCCACCTTGGCCGCTGAGTAGCCGCGGACGACCACGAGATGGGCGATTCCGACAAGTGTCCGGGCCGCCTCGGTGACGATCTTGACGAAGGCCCTGGCCTTGGAGCTTCCGGCCGATACAACCTCGTGGCGCCGGATCAGCATTAGCCTCCTCACCCCCCACCTCCCGAGCCTGCACCCACAGAGTGGTCTTCGTATTCCGAAGTAGGTGTCCGTCGGGCCCGGGTGGCTTCGATCCCGCCCGTGCCCGGCAGCCACACGTCGATGAGCACGATGTCGGGCACCAGGTCGGCGGCCATGGCCACGGCCGCCTCGCCGTCGGTGGCCTCTCCCACCACCACCACGTCGGCGTCGGTCGAGAGGATGTCGATGAGTTCCCGCCGGAACTGGTCGTCGTCGTCCGCGATGAGTACCTCGATCGACTCCGCCCGCCGCGCCATGGGCGCAGTCTAATTGGCGGGACCGACACCGTTCCCGTGTATCAGATTGGTGGCCCGTCGGTTGGTCGCAATCGGGCCATTCTGAAAAATGGCCCTTATGGGCCATCCTGAGAATGGCCCGCGGTGATCGGCGCCGACAGGCGCAAGATGGCGATGTCGGGCGACGCTGCCCTGACCCGTGCCGAGGGGCAAGTGGCGTTCAGACGCTGCTGCGGCGGAGCCCCACCAGAGAGGGTCATCGTGAAGCACCGCCGGGCGAGTCTTCGAGTTGTCGCTGCCATCGTGTTCGTCACACTGGGGCTGGTCGCCTCGGGGCTACCGGCCCAGGGCGCACCGCCGGCGGACCCCACCGTCACTAGTCCGACGGCGGCGGAAGCTAAATCACCGCCCCCCGCCCCGGTCACGCTCCCGACGCCGCCCGAGGTCCAAGCGGCGCTCGACGTCGCGCCCCCGGCACCGTCGGAGCCGGCGCCCTCGCTCGACGACACGCAGCTCGTCACCCCGCCTGACCTCGGGCCGGCCCCCCAGGGAGCCGAGATCGTCGACCGCCGCACCGCCACCACCAAGACCTTCGCCACCGACCGGCCCGGCGAGTTCGTCACCGAGATCTCCTCGGAGGCCGTCCACTACCAGGCCGATGGCCACTGGCAGGACATCGACACCGAGCTGGTAGCGGGCAAGGACGGTCGGCTGCACAACAAGGCCGGCGCCTTCGACCTGAGCGTGGCCACCAAGGCCACCGACGCCTCCGTCGCCCGCCTGGGCCTCGACGCCACCCACTCGGTCGGATTCTCCCTGGAGGGCGCGGCCAACGCCAAGGGCAAGGCCACCGAGGAGGCCACCACCTTCTCCGGGGCCCGCAAGGACACCCAGCTGCGCCTGACCTCCCGCCCCAACGGGCTCAAGGAGGAGCTGGTGCTGGCCTCGGCGGCGGCCCCCGACCGCTTCGTCTTCCCCCTCCAGCTCAAGGGCCTGACGGCGTCCATCGACGGCGACGGCAATGTGATCTACCGGGACGAGTCCGGCCTCGAGCGGGCCCGCACCCCCCACGGCTACATGTACGACGCCAACGTCGATCCCCGCTCCGGTGAGGCGCCGACCTCCTACGGAGTGGACTTCGCCCTCATCGCCTCGGGCAAGGGCGGCACCGCCTTGGAGGTCACCCTCGACCGGGCGTGGCTCGACGACCCGGCCCGCCAATATCCAGTGGTGGTCGACCCAGAATTCGTCACCGCCACCGGCGCCGACGACACCTACGTCATGTCCAACATCGCCCCCAACAGCGCCGCCACCGAGACGGAGCTCAAGGTGGGGACCTACGACGGAGGGACCCACGTGGCCCGGGCCTTCCTGCACTTCAACACCGCACCCATAAGCGGAAAGGTCATCCAGTGGGGCCGCCTCGACATCGCCGAGAGGCACTCCTACAACTGCGCCAACGTGGGCCCTACCCCCTACCGGGTGACCGAGAGCTGGACCGGCTCGACACTGACCACCTGGCCCGGGAAGCCCATCGACGTCCCCGCCGGCGGTTCGCTCAACGCGGTGAGCGGCAGCTGCCCCAACCGGCTGTTCTCGGCCGACATGAACGGGGCCAGTGCCAACTGGGCTTCGGGGGCGTGGACCAACCTGGGCATCGCCCTCGTCGCCCCCAGCGAGAGCAACAGCAACTACTACAAGCGCTTCGCCTCCTTCGACTCCGGCGCCCCGCCGGCGCTGCACGTGGGCTGGACCGAGCCCACCGCCACCGTGCCGTCGGCGCCCCAGAGCCTGGTCGCCACCGCCCGCAACCTGTCGGCCAGCGTGACCTGGGCGGCACCCGCCAGCAACGGCGGGGCGGCCGTCGACAACTACATCGTCTACGCCTACAACTACCCCGCCGGCACCCCCGCCGGGCCCTACTCCTACGCCTGTGGGACGTGCACCTCGACGACGGTGGCGGGCTTGACCAACGGCCAGCAGTACTACTTCGCGGCCTACGCCCACAACGCGATCGGCTGGGGAGCGGTGGCGGGCTCGAACGTGGTGGTGCCGGCGCCGCAGCCCCCGACGCCACCACAGAGCCCGTCGGCCACACCTCGTAACACGTCGGCCATCGTCAGCTGGGCACCTTCGGCCGACAACGGCGGCTCCGCCATCCTGGACTACACGGTGTTCATCTACCCCTACCCGAGCCTGTCGCCGGTGACCTACACCGTGGCCTGCGCCACCTGCACCTCAGCCAACGTCCCCAACCTGACCAACGGCCAGCAATACATCTTCGGCATCTACGCCCGGAACGCGGTGAACTACTCGACGGGGGTGGCCACCAACATCGTGACGCCGGCGATCACGACCCCCAGCGCCCCGACCAATGCGGTGGCTACCGCCGGCAACACCTCGGCGGCGCTGACGTGGACGGCGCCGACCGACAACGGCGGCAGCGCCATCACCGCTTCCTACGCCATGGCCTACACCCTAAACCCACTGACTTACGCTCCTGACAAATTCGTCGCGGTGTGCGCCACATGCACCTCTGGGGTCATCACCGGGCTGACAAACGGTGTCGCTTACCAGTTCCTCGTCTTCGCCTCGAATAGCGCTGGCAATGGCGCCTATACGTGGTCCAACATCGTCACACCTATGGTGCCGCCCACCACCACCACCACAACGTCGACGGTGCCGCCCACCACCACAACGTCGACGGTGCCGCCCACCACCACAACGTCGACGGTGCCGCCCACCACCACAACGTCGACGGTGCCGCCCACCACCACAACGTCGACGGTGCCGCCAACCACCACAACGTCGACGGTGCCGCCAACCACCACAACGTCGACGGTGCCGCCAACCACTACGACTACCATGCCGATCCTGCCCCTTGACCCTCCTCTGGACCCTGCGGCAACGCTTGTCGGCCCGCGCACGGCAAAGGTCACCTGGACTCGGCCTCAGAATGACGCCCCAAACGCTTCGCCAATTGTGGGCTACACGATTGAAGTCAGCTGCATTCCCTGTGGTGGTACTGAGGTGATCGGTAACCCTGAAGAGGCCATAATTACAGGTCTCAGCCCGTTTAACTCGCCTTACGTGTTCGTCGTAATCGCGAGAAACGAACGGGACCAGACCTCACGATCCCAAGTGTCAGCGTCGCTTTCGATCCCGGCCGACAAGTACGCCGCGATGGGTGACTCGTACTCTTCCGGTGAAGGCACAGCTGACGACGCGGGGCCGTGTCAACAGTCGCCCGGTGCGTACGGCCCATTGTTCGCCACTTATTTGAATCCGACGATTCTGGACTTGACATTCACAGCTTGTACGGGCATCACTTCTTCCCAGCTCCTTGACACCCAGCTGCCAACAGTCCCGACAGATGTCGGCCTCGTGACATTTACAATCGGCGGAAATGACCTTGGCTTCGGTGATGTTCTGACAGGCTGCACGGTCTTAGCAAACTGTGAGATAGCGTTTGCGGACGCCGACGAGCTCATCGATGAGGTTCAGCCAGTGTTGGAGGACACCTATGAGGCGGTTCTCGCACATGCGACGGGCGCACAAGTTGTCGTACTCAGCTATCCTCAGATCTTCAGTGACGACTTCGATGCTTGCACTACCGAACTCTTCATCGACCCACTCGAAAAGGCATGGCTCCGGGGTTTGATCGTTCACATGGATCAGGTAATTCGTGATGCGGTCGATGCCGTCAATGATCCGAGGCTGTCGCTGCTTTCCCTCTTAGACTCGTTCTCCGGCCACGAGATCTGTACCGAGGACGCCTACGTCAATGGTGTCTCGTACGAGATCCCCAACTCGTTTCATCCAAACTCTGCGGGTCACGTCGCAATTGCGTCTGACCTTCAGAGTCACCTAGCTCAGATCGGATGGTATCCATGAGCGAGATTAGTAGGGTCCTCATGATAGTTGTTGGGGTGTTAGTGGGCCTCTGGCTTGCATACGCCGTACTATTCAGCCTCTTTTTCAAGTTCTAGGACCGTCGGGCGTGTAGTACTCGCGGAGGACGTGCATGTGCCTTGGGTTCTCAGACGAAAAGGACACATGGCCGGGAGTTGTAGCCGATCTAGGTACCGATCTGGTGAGATCGAGCTGGGTGCTCGTCGGCATGACGAGCTGGTGGTCTGTCTACGCCCTAGCAGCCCGGCCGGGTCCGGCCTTCCAGTATGAATGGAACGAAGACTTCATCAAAGGAACAGGTGTTCGAGAGTGGGGGACGGGTCGTACCGAGCGTCGCTGAACTGAGGTGCGCTCGAGCCCGGCCCCCCTGGCGGAGCGAGGGATCAAGGAGTAAACGTCCTCGGCTGTGATCGAGTCAGATTGGGTTCCCGTTAAGGAAGCTGGCACCGACCGCCAATCGGGCGGCGAAGATCCATTGCCAGCCGGCGTTGAAGCCGCCCACCCCTGTCGGCTCCGGACCGGAGGTGCTCCGCAAGGAGGCCCCCGATACGGCCAGGCACGTGTCCGTCCCTCGGCTCCCGCTTCATGGCCCGGGCTGCGAAGGGCCGCTGAGAGCGAGTCGGCTAGTCATGTTCAGCCTGACCTCTCCATACGGAAGGATGTGGCTCCAGAACAGTGGCGTGAGCCCCCGCCTGTCATCGATGGTGAGCACGCCCTCCACTCCGGCAGCCCGAGCACCTCCTGGACCATGAGGGTGTTCACGTAGACGATCGCGGCCTGGAGGATGTGAAGGGCGACCATGCCGAGCTCCTGCTTGGTCCCGGCGGTTCGTCGCGAACTCGCCGCTCTTGCCGAAGAAGATCACCGCGTTGACCCGGTTCCAGGACTCGACGACGTTGAGGCCCTCCTCAATCTCACGCTGGAGGTCGCGGTCGCGTAGGTACCGGCACACGAAAATGGTCCGCTGGGCCCGGGCCCAGTTCCAACATGGCCTGGTAGACGGGGTGGGTGGCGTTGCGGGTGAAGCGGCGCAGAATGGCCTCGGCCGAGGCCGTCCCCACCCGGATGGCGGTGGCGAACTTGATCAGGCCCCGGCGATAGTGGTTGGTGTAGGAGCTCTTGAACACGCGGCGCTTGTTGCGCTGGTACTCGGTGCCGCCGGCCCGGTATTCGGCGACCAAGTCTCGCAGCATCTCCTCCCCGCCGGCGACGGGGTAGATGACCTTGCGCACCGTCCCGTCAGGAGCCTCCAGGGAGGCCTCGGCGATGTGGCGGAGCAGGGTGTCCTTGCCCGTTACCCGGCGGAAGTCCTTGACGAACTCCTTGACGACCTTGCGCTCCGCCCTGGCGTCGATCCGGTGCACTGTGGAGATGAGCAACTCGACGAGGGCGTCGGTGATCTCGCGCTCGCGCTCGAACAGCAGGGCTGACAGCAGCACCAGCCGGGTGGGCTGGGGGTGATCGCGCAGGTGGCTGGGCGACTCGACTGCGGCTCGGGCCCGCCACCCGGCGACCACCTTGGGCGCTACGTCGGAGAACAGGCCCCTCGGCAACCCGATGGCGCGCACCGCCGTGAGCTTGGCGATCTCGGCCAGCACGGAGTCGAGGCTGACGTTGCCGGGGTCGGTCTTGATCGTGGCCAGCTCCGGACGGTCGTCGTCGGAATCGTGCCCCACGGCCACTAGGGCCTCTAGCCGACTGGTGCTCCGGAATCGAGGCGCGACGCCGCTCTCGTGACCAGCGTGTGCTCCGCCTGGTGCAGGGCCGACCGGACGATCTCGGTGACGCGATCCGGGCTCGGTGGCTCGATGAGCTCCACGCGGCACCGGACCAGCAGCTCGTCGCGAACCCGGTCCTGCCGACGCTCGGACTCGGCGGCGTGGGTGGCGAGCCAGAAGGCCAGCTTCTCGGCATCGGCCACGCTGCACTCGCGAAAGCCCGTATAGCGCCGATTATCCCCGGCGGATGACCCGTCCACAGTTAACCAGGCCGGAAACCTGTGAGCTGGGTCGTTCGGGTCGAAGGCATCCACCTTGGTACTCTGCCCAGTCAGTGGAGGTGGTCATCACATGGCCCAGGCCCGTCTCGATCGTGACTCCCCGTCGCCGTACATCGACCCTCAACCAAGGAAGGGTTGGCCGGTGGCGCGACGCGTCGCCATCGCCGCGGGCATCGTTTGCGCTCTGCTCGTCGGCGTCTTCGCTGTCGTCATAGTCAGCAACCTCTCTGACACGGTAGGCCCCCCACTTACTGACGCCAAAATCGTCTTTCTGCGTGATATCGACGGCGGATACAACACGCTGGTGATGGACGCCAACGGTACTCATGAGCACCATACCGCTGGACTCCCCGATGAGGCCTCCATCTGTGGGCGAAACATCGTCTACGGTGAGCAGACCGTAAATGTCCTCGTCCTGAGAGCCGAAACGACAAAACTCGTCACTGGCCCTGGCGAGAACGGCAGGCCGAAGTGTTCTCCTGATGGATCGAGGATCGCATTCGTCAGCACCCGCGATGGCAACCGAGAGATCTATGTCATGAACTCGGATGGAACAAACCAGCAGCGAGTGACATCCAGCCCCCAGGTCGAGGGTGACATCGCATGGTCGCCGAATGGGACGGACCTCGCCTTTGCTCGCTGGGTAGAGGGCACGCGCCACGTGAGCGACATCTACCTCATCAGGACCGACGGCACCAATGAGCGACAGTTGACCCGCGGCCCCGGAGAAAACAAGCACCCATCTTGGTCTCCCGATGGGAGCAGGCTTGCGTTCCAGAGTAGCGGATCACACGATGGCGGCACTAGTTCCCTAGATGAATCTGACATCTACGCGATGAATGCGGATGGAACTGACCAGCGCCGCCTCACCTTCTACCCCGAGCAGGACACGGAGCCGGAGTGGTCGCCCGACGGAGAAGCCATCGTGTTCTCAAGCGGTCGCAAGGATGGAATCTATGTAATGCGGCCAGACGGAACTGAACTCGCGAAGATCGGGCAAGGAATCCTGCCTCTCTGGATACCAGCTAACCATCCTTTAGCTGAGATGCCTGAATCAGACTCCTAAGGCCGTATCGTCAGGAGTGCTATGACTGGGCGATGGTCGGATAAGGCATATTCTCCCATTTGGTCGAACTCGGTGGCAGCCTTGTCTACGTAAGCGTCCTCGACCGAGATCCCGCTTTCCGTGCTCCCAAACATGATGTAGTCGATGCGTGCTGGGATCCGAGGGTTCGGGATGGGATTGGGTTTCGTCGCCGCATCATCGTTAAACACGGAGTCGGCAAGGATGAACTGGTCCCGCGGGAACGGTTCGGCGAAGCCGAGCGCTTCCCAAACATCCCTCATGGGATCAGGATCAAGCAGATCTGTCGACGGATCGGCGTCTACTTGTCCGGGACCCTCACCCTCGACGAACCTCGCAGCGCCTGGTTCGTTCAAGTCACCCATCAGCAGCGACCGGAATCTCCGACCAGCGCCCACCTCAGCTAAGCGCTCGTCGTTGATGAGCGCCTCAACGACAACCGCCTGGCTACGTCGAACGGGCTCATTACAGCAGGAAAGATGAGTAACGTACACGAAGAATAGCTGTCCCGAGTAGGGGTCGATCAGGTTAGCCCTGATGACGCTCCTGTCGGACTCAGGCTCGGCGAACGCATCGGAATACACGCCTCCAGGAACGATCTGGTATGTCGTGAGGATCGCATTAGACATGAACCGTGCTACATTCCACGTCTCCCCGCTTTGTGCCGACATTGCGGACGCCAACGCTTGGGAGGTATCCTCGTCCGATTCGTTAATACCTACTATCTCTGGATCGTGGGAAAGAATTTGCGTAGCAATCTCCGATACATTAGCAAATTCCGTGTGTACGATGTTCCAAGTTAGAACCCGGGCGCGGGCATTGACTGCTAAGGGTGGCTCCGAAGCACCAGAGGGTTCGCTATTGCCCTCCGCGTTGGTGGCGATAACGACGAAGGTGTAGCTCTCACCGAAGGTGAGATTCCGAATAGTGGTTTCAGTGAACGTACCGCCAACATCGCCATCTTCGCAGTCGGGGCATTCCGGGGTCATGTAGACGGTGTAGCCAGTGATGAAGCTGCCATTGTCCTCCGGCTCTTCCCACCGAACCACCGCTTCTCCTTCGTCGGGTCCCTCCTCCGCCGTAACGCCAAACGGCGCGTCAGGCGCCTCATCCGGCATGAGCACGGCGGTGAAGGCTGGCTGCCCTTGGACGGGATTCCTCGCCAAGACGGAAATCTCGTAGCTCAGCCCAGGTTGCAGCCCAGTGACTGTGGACGTCATCGCGTGTCCAACATTGCCGACCCCGCTGCAATCGGGACAGGGCGGATCGATCACCTCGACGACATAGTCGACGATGGCGGCGCCGCCGGTATCCGCCGGCTCTTGCCAAGTCAGCGTTGCCTGACGTGAAGCTGGCTCTGCATCGAACTCTCGTGGAGGCGAGGGCGGCCTCTCCGGGCCGGGCACCGTCGTTGATGTTGTCGTGGTAGTGCTCGTCGATGTAGTCGACGTCGAGCTGGTCGTTGTAGTTGTCGGGGGCACCGGCGTTACAGGGTTGGTGAGCGCCCCCGACGAACTCCAAATTCCCGACGGTGGGGCGCTGTTGTGGGCATAGACCAAGAAGGCGTATTGCTGGCCGTTGGCGAGCCCTGTGACCGTCGCCGTGGTACATGTCCCGCACGCCTGGGTCGTGTTGACGGGGGCGTAGGCGGGATAGGTGTAGGCGAACACGCCGTAGGCGTCGATCGCCGCACCCCCATTGTTCGTCGACGGTGCCCATGACACCGCGGCCGATTGGTTGCCCGCCACCGCGGTGGCGCTCGGCGGTGCACTCGGCGCGACGGGCCCGGGGGTGGCGAGGTTGGTTCCCGCTCCCGCCCCCCAGTTGACGGCGTTGCGGGCGTAGACCCCGAAGTAGTACTGCTGGCCGTTGGTGAGCCCGCCTATGCCGACGTAGGTGCAGGTGGCGCAAGCCTCGGTGAAGCTGACGGCGACGAAGCCCGGGTAGGTCCAGGCCCACACCCCGTAGCCGAGGATGGGCGACCCGCCGTTGCTGGCCGGAGCGGCCCACGTGACGAGAGCCGACTGGTTGGAGGGGTAGGCAGCCGCGCCCTGGGGCGGGCCGGGGGCGGTGGCGGCGGGCTCGGACCAGACCACGTGCAGCGCCGGCGGAGCACCGGTCTCGAAGGAGGAGAACTTCTTCCAGGCGAAGCTGTCGCCCTCGTTGGGGGCGGCCAGGACCAGCCCCAGGTTGGTCGAGGGCGTGGCGGCCCAGGTCGCCACCGCGCTGGTGACGCCCATTGTGACAAGGCCAGCCGGGCAGCTGGCGCTCCAGCCCTTGGCCACGTTGGCCTGGCCGATCGGGTTGGGGTCGTAGGCGGCGCCCGGGAAGTACTGCATCTGGTTGCCGATCCAACCCCCCGTCGAGCGGTAGACGTTGATCAGGCGGGGGCTGCAGGAGTACGACCACGTCTCCTGTATGTGCAGCTCGGCCGAGTTGATGATCTTGCCGTTGAGGGCCGGGTTGACGCCGTTGAAGTGGAGGAAGGACCGGGCCACGTTGGCCCCACCGTTATACGTGCCCGCCCTCAGCTCGGTGGAGCCGGAGTTGTCGGCGGGAACGCCTGACATGACGAACGTGTCGTCGGACCCGGTGGCAATGGCTGTCGTCGGATCGAGATAGATCGGAAATTGGCGGGCCGGGTTGTTGATCCAGGCCCGGTCGGCGCGGAGTTCGAGAGCTATGCCCTTGCCCCCCTTGCCGTAGGGGATGAGGGCGTAGTCGACCCCGTAGGAGGTGGCGGGATCGCCCGAGCGGGGGTCGATCTTGGAGTCGGTCATGAACCCATGCGGCGTGCGGGCCCGGACCGCACCGGTCTCGTCGCGATAGACGACGTCGCCGAGCTTGTCGATGGAGGCGGTGAGGCCCCTGAGGTCGAGGGGGAACACGAAGCGGTCGGGAGCCGCCGCCGAAGCCAGGACAAGGTCCTCCTTCAGCCCACCCGGACGGGAGGTGAGCCGCAGGTCGGTGTCGTTGCGCACCCCGACGTAGGTAACGGCGGCACTGTCGGCCGTGCCGCTGACTGAGGATGCCCCCTCCAGGGAGAAGGCGACGGAGTGCTCGGCGTCGAGGCTGACCCGGGCGAGGGCGGGGTCGTTGGCCTTGGCCGCCAGGCTTAGGTCGAAGCCATCGGAGCGGTTGTGGCGGCGACCGTCTCTGGGCGCGCTGAGCTTGGCGTCGATCTCGACCCAGTTGCCGCTGGCATCCTGGTGGTGCACGGCGGTGGACGACACGATCGTCTCGAACTGGCCCGCCGTGTCGGTGGCGAAGGTCTTGGAGGTGCCGGTGCGGCGCTCGGCGAGTTCGTCGCCGGCCTTGCTCGGTGCGATCGCGGGCGGCGCCTCGAGTGTTGATAGGTCGACCGAAGGCGGTGGGCCGGGCGCGGGAGCCACCACTTGGGCGTCGGCGACGAGCTGCGGGGTGGGCGGGGTGGGCGTGGCCGAGGAGTCCTTCGGTGCCGGTGCCGCGGTGACCGGGAGAGCGAGGGTCGAGAGCCCGGCCATGAGTACCAGGATGCCAGCCAGGCGCTTCACTCCTGTGGATGTGAGTCGCAGGCTCATACCGCGCATCGGCATCGGCTGTGTCCGGGTGTCATCGTGACCCTGCCTTCTGTAGAGGGGAATCCCTCGCCGCCGGAATGGCTAGGCCACAACGCGCGCCGTCACGTCCTCTATCGGCTCACCCAGGGTCGGACCTGAGGAACTTCATCCCGGTGGCGGATGACAGGACCCTCACACGCGGGGCTACTGCGGGTTTCGGGCTTATCTTGGCCGAACCCCTACACGGCCGGCCCGTCGTAGGTAGTCGACGAGGGCGATCGGATCCCCTGCCGGAGTCGCTGTGCGCGCCGCCTCTCCGTGGGCGGCTTTAGCAAATGTCTTCGCTCTTGGCAAAGAAGGCATCCTGCGAGATCTCGCGTCCTTGGAACCGCACAACCTCTTTCGGAAGCTTCCGGATGCGGACTCCGGCCGTGTCGGTTCCACGAGTGGTCTCAACCGATATGACGATGTCCCCAGCGATTGTCGGCGGCGCAGGAACCCTCGTGATGAATCCAGCCGGCTCGGTTCCCGGGACAAACTCGGAGATTGTCGAGGGTTCTGAAGCGTCAATCTCCCATAGTACTTTGCCTGGCGTGACCCCTGAACCTACGCTGTCGTTCTCACTTATCGTTAATGAGAGAACCTTTTTGTCGGCGCACAGCAACACCAGGACTCCGCCAAGGCTCTCAGAACCAGACCCTTGCACAGCAATCGGTGGCCCGGGATCACCAGGAAAGACGCTGCACGCCGATACAGAGAAGCTAGCCAAAAGCATAGCTACTACCGTACGTTTCAACATTCGTAGTCGCCATTTTTGAAGCCTGCCCACCACTCGAAGAAGTTCCGGCACGGATCATTACCGGTGGCCGCAGCATTCACGCCGTAGGCAACCGGAAATGCCAATCCACCGAGCGCCCATTGGTCAGCATGCTTCGTTTCGTGTTTCATTTGCTCTTTCGTCACTTCATCGTCTCCGGTCAGGTACCCATTTCCAACCGTGAAGCCAGCGCGAGGACCGTATCCTCCTGTCATGCCGGTGCAGACGAACATTCCTTCGTTTCCCTGTAGGTGGCAGTTCCCCCCGTTGGCTTCACCCCAAGCAAGGGCTACTGCTGTAAAGGGAGCATTGCGAGTCTCACGGATCGCTGCCCAAGCCCAGCAGCCCAGACTCCACGCTGAGCATGTTCCGCTCAGGTCCGTCTGATTCACCGGGTCCCCGCACACGTAGTCGTAGTCGTTGCACGACCCCCCGTTGACCGGGTCGACGGACAGGAACCGCCCCAGACCCGGCACATACTGGCGAGCACCCATCTCGATGGTGGCGATGCCGGCGGCGCTCTCGGTGCCCCGCTGGGGCTGGCCCAGCCAGCCGTAGTCGTAGTTGGAGGGCGAGTTGTCGATGACGGGGGTGGTCAGGGCCACGCCGAAGGGGTCGTAGGACATCGCGCTCTGCTTGAGGCCGGCGGTGTTGGCGGTGGCCACCACGTCGCCGTGGATGTTGGGATAGCTCCACACGTCGTTGACCCCGAGCAGGCCCGCCCGCTTGTAGACCATGGCACCGCCGGCGAGGGCGATGCTGCGCTCGAGGGGGGCGTTGGCCCCGTCCATGGTGAACGACGACGAGTCGCCGGGGCCGGCGAAGCCGTAGTGCACGACGGAGGCGCCCTCGGTGCGGGACACGATGCGGTCGGTGGCGTCACGGACGTAGCGGACCGTGGCCCCGGCCGTGACCCGGGTCTCGGTGTGGCGGTCGGCGCCGTCGTAGAGCAGCTGCCGGGCGCCGAGGACGGTGGTGTTGCCCCGGGCGTCGTAGGTGGGGCTGCCGATGGCGGCGTCGGAGCTCGACACCAGGCGGCTGGCGCCGTCGTGGCAGTAGGTGGTGGTGACCGGGGTGCCGGCGTTGCGGACCATCGAGGTGCGGTTGCCGTTGAGCCCGGCCGACACCGGATCCAGCGCGGTGCAGCTCGTGTCGCCGTTGGCCCCGTAGCCGTAGGTCAGGGCCTGGCCCGTCACCCGGGCGCTGGTGAGGCGGCCGGTGCCGTCGTACTTGAAGTTCTGGAAGGTGGTGCCGGTGCCGGGGTTGGCGTCGACGCCGTCGACGGTCTCGTCCACCACCCGGCCCGTCTGGGATCGCTCGACGTCGTCGCTGGCGATAGCCGAGCCCAGCAGGCCCGTCCAGGCCAGCGAGTCGGTGCGGCCGAAGTCGTTGGGGACGACGGCCAGGTTGGAGCCGTTGGCCATCACCGCCGAGGTCATCTCGCCGTTGGGGTAGGTCGGGTTCGACACCGACGCTCCCGCCCCGGTGGCGCCGGGGTCGGCCAGGGCCTCGTCCTCGAGCTGGCCGGCGTCGTCGTAGGTGAAGTCCCGCTGTCGTGGGTCAGACTTTCTTGGACACCCTGAAGGAATAGGGGTTGGCTCCGAGGAGGCCGCATGGGACGCAAGGCATACCGGACGGCGGACGAGAAGCTGCAGGTCATCCTGAGCGTCCTCAAGGGCGAGGTGACCCAGGTCGAGATCGCCCGGCGCATGGAGCTGTCGCAGACGACGATCTCCAAGTGGCAGAAGCAGTTCCTCGACGGCGCCCGCGAAGCACTGGCCCGGGGGGAGAACGCGCGGGCCCCGCGCGAGACGGAGCTGGAGGCGACCATCGAGGAGCTCACCCAGGCGCTCGGCGAGGCCTACGTCGAGTTGCGGGTGTGGCGTAAAGGGGGGGCTCTCTACCCCCGTTCGAGGACCTAGAGGCGATCCGGGTTGAGGCCGGCATGACCGTCGTGCGCTTCGCCGCTCGCCTCGGGATCCCCCGCAACACCTGGTACTACTGGCGAGCCGCGTCACAGGGTGGCCGCATGACACGGCGGTGGCCGGCGCCGGTGGTCGACGCCATCGAGGACGAGGTGGCGGCCATGCACGCCAAGCACGACGCCTGGGGCCACCGCAAGATCTGGGGACTGATGCGGGCCGACGGCTACCGCATCTCCCAGTCGTCGGTCAAACGGGCCCTGGCCCGCCGTGACCTGCTCCTTCCCCAGCGCTACCAGGCAGAGCGGCGCACGATGGCCAAGGCCCGCAGGGCCGTGTTCGAGGTGCCGCCCACCCGGCGCAACCGCCTGTGGCAGACCGATTTCAGCGAGTTCGAGACCACCGCCGGCGGGGACTGGCAGCTGGGCGGGTGGTCGACTACGTGGCCAAGGTCAACCTGGCCTGTCCGCTCACGCCGACCCAGACCGCCCGGGACGCGGTGGCCAAGATCGAGGCGGCCATGGCCGAGGCCGAGCGGCTGCTGGGGACCACGCTGCTGGAGGACTGCGTGGACGCCGAGACGGGCGAGATCGAGCCCCTGGTCATCGTCAGCGACAACGGGCCCGCCTATCGCTCCGACGCCTTCGCCCGCTTCCTGCTCAGTCACAACGGGCATCTGGTCCACATCCGCACCCGTTATCGGTCCCCGCAGACCAACGGCGTCATCGAGCGGTTCTTCCAGTCGATCAAGTACGAGCACCTCTGCTCGCCGATGAGATCCAAGCCTACCGGTCGCTCTACAACCAGGTCCGGCCGCACGAGGCCCTCGGGTTCATCACTCCCATGCAGGCCTACCTGGCCGACCCGACCAAGCCCCGCCCGAAACTGCCGTGAGGGGGCGCTCGATCACACCTATTTCGAGGAAATCTGTCCAGGAAACTTGACTCGGGACATCCCGTTCGGCGATGACTGAGCGAAGCGCGGACTTTTTCACGGCCACGGACAATCAGCGCACCACGGTGACGCCGACCTGGTGCACACGCCGGTGCGCTTCAGCAGGCCCTCGCCAGGCGTGACCAAACGGTTCTCCGTTGTCGTCGTTAGCGCGATCGGACTCGTCGTCATCGTCGCTGCTCTTTCACTTCGATCAAATCGCGAGGCAGCTGTAGGGGCAAACGGATTGCTTCCCAATGGTCTCTTCCCGCGGGCCAAGATCATCGGCCACGCCGGTCTCGTCACCCGCTTCGAGTCCAAGAGCCACTTCGGCAGCTACACCGGGACGGCACCGGTCGAGGCGTCCAGCGGCGACATCCGCCGCCGTCGACTCAACCGGGCCGGAACCGCTAGCTCAACACCGCCCTGCACACCGCCGCAGCCGTCCAGGCCCGGGATGCCGGCCCTGGACGCGACCACTACGAGCGCAAGATCGCGGAGCTCAAGACGCCCAAGGAAGCCCAGCGCAGCCTCAAGCGCCAACTCGCGAACGTCGTCTATCGGCACCTCCTCGACGACCATTAGCGACAGCACCCGGAGGCGGCCGCTTGACACAGAGGCGCTAGTAGGTCACTTCCGCCCGACTGGTCGGTGCCGGGTGGGTGACCGGGCCAGGCCGACGGATCAATATCAGGACAACCCTCGTAAGAGAGAGCGTCAGCCGGAATTCGTTGGGTCAGACCTGGCCCGCGCACCCACCCGGACCCTGGTCTCCCTCACCGCTGGGTGGTGGATACCGTGGGGCACCCCGATCACCGTTGCCGAATCACCGGTTTGCGAATTTGCTGGGAATTCATTGGCTGGTGAATGGGCTGATGTGGCGCGAAGTAGTCCACGCCGACGCTTATGCTGGGGGCCTAGCAACTGTGTGATTTGTCAATAGTCCTGCCGGGCCGCGGTGAAGTGTGGCGTCCGAGGGCCGGGAGAACGTCGTGTTCCTGGGCCCGCCGGGAACGAGCAAGACCCATCTCGCCATCGGGCTGTCGATCCGACCTGGCCGGCCGGGCTCCGGATGGCCTTCGCCACTGCCGCTCACTGGGTCGACCGCCTGGCCGAGGCCCATGGCGGTGGGCGCCTGCACGCCGAGCTCACCCGCCTCGGGCGCTATCCCCTCATCATCATCGGCGGGGTCGGCTGCATCCCCTTTGAGGCGGAGGCGGCCAAACTGTTCTTCCAGCTGGCACACCACGGCTCGGGGCAGGGCCCCGAACTGGCGCAGCACCTGGAGGTTGCCGCCGAGGACGTCATGGGGGGATCATCCACGCCCCGATGAAAGCGGTAAGCCAGCCACGCCGACGATGACCCAGCCCTTTGGCCGCCTGGCCGTGGCCGAGTGGGATGAAGGCGTCCGGCTGCCACAAGTCGAACTGGGCCAGCTCGCCCGGGCGATAGAACGTGCGCTGGCAAGGGGGGGCAGGAACAACGGGCGCAGCTCGGCCAACCGTTCTCGCAGCAGCCGGATGGAGTGCTCCCAGCCGACGCGCTCGGGCACCATCGGTGGCGGAGCCCCCCGCAGCAGCTCCCGGATCTCGGTGCAGCCAACGTGATGAATTGCTGGATCTGCGAGCCGTTACTCGACGGTGTGCCCGGGAGAGCCCCGGGACGGATTCTCAGTCACCGTGCACGGTGACGAGTGCTTGGCAAGCAACTCGTCACCAGGCGCGACCGCTCCGGATCAGTCATCAGCGATCGTCCCCAAACTTGTAACGGACGAACGAGGTCGTCCACTGGCTATGCGGGATGAGTCCGTCGTGCTGCATGCGTCCGACCACGACGCCGTCGGCGACGCCGACTGACTTCGCAAACTCCTGAACTTCGGCGAGTGTGGTGAAGCCGGGAAGGTGTGCCGCGGACTTAGGCGGGAGCAGGACGCGGGCCGCGTAGGCGTCCGCCTCGTCCTCCAGCTCCTGGTCGATCGTGTCGGTGCCGTCGACGAAGGTCTCCTTCTTGCTGTGCTTCAGCAGATGACAGAGTTCGTGAAAGAGCGTGAACCAGAAGATGTCGTTTCTCCGGTGTCGGAGGCTCAACGCAATCATCGCCTTGTCAGGTGATATCCACCGAGTGGCGCCGTTGATTCGGCACTTCGGTAGCTCCTTGACGATCACGAGTGCGATACCGAGGGAAGCGCAGAGCTTCGTCAGTGGTTCGAGCCACTTGATGCCAGGAAGCCGACTGAGGGCGCGGATCTGGTCGATCGAGTCGCGCACGGCATTCGGGTCGTATGGCGCCGTCTTGATCTGCGCTGCCTGCCGCTCCGCGAGGCGGAGCCAGCTTGCGACCGCGCCTGCATCAGCGTCGAAGGCCTTCGATCGGCGGTACATCACCGGCTGGAGCCACACCGCCTCCAATGTCTCCGGATCAGCGACGCCGAAAAACGCGAGGAGCGCCCGAAGCTTGTCGAGCTTGCTGCCGCTCTTCTCGATGCATCCCCTTCGCTCAAGCTCGGCGACCGGAAACCTCTCGACGAGATCGACTCGCTCAAGGAGAGCCGCTTCCTCGTGTTGCCGTTGCTTTGCGGTCTGGTAGTTGGCATCCAGCTGTGTCCAGTACCGAGCCGGCATGGACGTCACTCGTTCGAAGGCGATGGCGACCTCGGGTGAGATCCCGACCTTGCCCTTCACAACCTGCGTGATGTGCTTGGGAGTTAGGCGCGCTCGCCGGGCGAACTCGACCTGACTCATCTCCTCGCGATCGAGCCATTCCACGAGCGTCTCGCCAGGAGGGATCAGCTCGGCAGGAGCATGGGCCCGCGGCCACATCGGCGCCATCAAACAGCCGTCATCGTCTGGGCGCCGATGGCGGAGATCATCACGAGGGTTGCAGGCAAGCGTACGTCCTCCTTGGTAGGGGGGACCTCGCGCACGAACAACGAGGAGCCGGCGTCGAGGGCGATCTCGATGAGACCATCGGGATGCTCCATCGAGTCGAAGGGCATGAAGGCCAGGTCATCGAGGGAAGCCATGGCCTCGAGCTGCTGCAGCCGTCGCGAGATGCACCGGGCGAGGTCCTGGCCCCACCGCCGCTCCACGGCCTTGTCGCAGCACGCTCGCCAAGTCGCCTCAGTCTCGAAGCGCAGGACGAGCACGTGACTCCCCGATGTCCTGAACCATTCCGGTGCAGAGTATCCGTATAGCCGAGCCTGAGCGGGTATGCTAAGAGTCGTGAACCAGAGCGGTTCACGACTTTAGGCATCGAGCGCCGGAAGGAGATCGAATGGCAGGCAGCGCAGACGACCACGGTGGCGGGGACGTCACGGTAACGATGAACACAAAGCCGGTCACGCTCACGTCGCACCGTGTGACCGGCCGCCAGGTCAAAGAGGCCGCCATAGCGCAGGGCGTCGACATCCAGCTCGACTTCCTGCTCACCCTCGAGGCGCGTGGAGGGCAGCCAGCACGAACGGTCGACGATGACGAGACCATCACCGTGACCAAGCACTCCGAGTTCAGCGCGAACGACGGCGACGACGACTCCTAGATGAAGCCCGAGGTCGAGCAGGGGATCGACGATCTGCGCCGGGGTCTGCCTGGCGACGCCGTGCGAGTGAAAGAGGACCCCGACGGCGGCGCATTCGTGATCGTCGACGGCCTCTGCATCGGCACCGGGTTTGAGCCGGCATCGTCGTGGGTCGGGTTCCACATGACCTTCCCATATCCCGACGCCGACGTGTACCCGCACTTCATCGATTCGGCCGTCAGGTACACCGGAGAAGGTGCAGCGCCGAACAAGCACGCGGAGGGCGACCTGCCGACGTCCATGACCCGCGGTGCGATGATGCCTGGTTTCGAGTTCGCGGCTATCCAGGTTTCGCGCCGGTCGAGCCGCCGTGACGCGGACACCGACACGGCTTTGCACAAGCTGCTCCGGGTCCTCGAGTTCCTACGGACACGCTGATGGACCAGCCCTGGACGCTCGTCATCGACGACGTCTTGTTCGACGAGTTGACTCATCATCTCTTCCGTGATGACGACGACGAGCACGGAGCTGTGATCGCCGCCGGAGTGGCAACGACGGACCGCGGCACTCGGCTCCTCGCGCGGGAACTCTTTCTTGCACATGACGGCGTCGACTTCGTTCCGGGGCGGCGCGGCTACCGGATGCTCACCCCGCAGTTCGTTCGCGATCGCATCGCCTACTGCCGAGACAACAACCTCACGTACCTGGCTGTCCACAACCACGGCGGCGCCGACGCCGTAGGGTTCAGCGCGACAGACCTTGCCTCACATGAGCGCGGCTATCCGGCTCTTCTCGACATCTCGGGTCGACCCGTGGGCGCCCTCGTCCTGGCCACGAACGCCATAGCGGGCGACATCTGGACGCCTGACCGTCGCCGCAGAGGACTTGGCGAGACGATCGTCGTCGGACGGAGCATCGGCCGGCTGCACCGGGAGCCGCCCGCACCGCCGCCGAAAGCCGACCACACCTATGACCGGCAGGCCCGGTGGTTCGGTGACCGCGGCCAACACCTGCTCGGCCAGATGAAGGTCGGCGTCATCGGCGCCGGTGGCGTCGGCCTGCCACTGACCACAATGCTCGCCCGACTGGGTGTCGGAACCCTCGTCGTAGTCGACCCCGACCGCGTTGATCAGACGAACCTCCCGCGTCTCGACGCGACGCGCTTCGATGCGCTCGTCCCGCTCCGCCGTCTCGGTGGGCTCGGCGAGCGCGTCGCCAACCGATTCTCGACACGCAAGACACGACTCGCACGACGGGCCGCTCGCCGCGCCAACCCCGACATCAACTTCATCGGCATTCCGAAGAACGTGATCGAACCGGCCGCCGCCGCCCAGCTCGTCGACTGCGACTTCCTCTTCCTCGCCGCGGACTCCCAACAGGCGCGCATGGTGTTCAACGCCGTCGCCCACCAATATTTGATTCCGGGAATCCAGCTAGGTACACGCATCGACGTCGACCGCGACAGCGGCGCCGTAACCGACATCCGCACCAACATCCGGCTCGTTCTCCCACGCAGCGGGTGCCTACGCTGCAACAAGCTCATCTCGCCATCGAGACTGCAAGACGAATCTCTCGGCGTCGTCGAGCGCGAACGCAACCGCTACATCGATGACGTTCCCGCCCCGAGTGTCACCACGTTCAACACCTTCGCAGCAGCACAGGCGGCCAACGACTTCCTACTGATGACCGGGGAGCTCCTCAGTGACGACGCGCCGATCGACTACCTGCGCTCGCGGCCGCAGCTGCGCAAGCTCGAGCCCGTTGTACCGCTGCCCAGCCGCGCTGACTGCCGTGATTGCGGAACCAATCGCCGTAGTCGCCGTGGACGCGGCGACGCGGTCGATCTTCCACTCCCACAGCGAGTTTGATCTGAGATCGCGCCGTCCACCGCGCCGCCGGAGCGCGACCACCTACGCGTCTGGGTGGGGAGAGGGGTCCGGATATGCGGCGGCCGGGCTTCGACCGCCAGCTGACACCGCCGACGAGGAGCAGCACCGGCAGGCGGTAGTGCCCGAACCGCTTGAAGCCGTGGCCCCAGCCCTTAACGGGGTACGGCCAAGATTAGCCCGAAACCCGCAGTAGTGCCGCTGGCGGACCCTCATCGGACTCTGACCGCTGGACCGAACACTCGTACGCCTGTCCGCAGGCAAGGACCCCGCGGACACGCGTCGAACCTTGTTTCGCTGCCCAGTCGCCCACGCGATGAGCCGGAGCCGCGCCTCGTTGTCCTGCGACGCTTGTTGCCTAGACATACCCCTGGGTGTCGTCGTTTCCCATCAAGTCGATCCGGGTCGCGGCCGATTAGCCCTTTAGGGAAGAGGCGGCCTCGGGCTTCACCGAGTCGACCAGAAGCGCGGGGCCAAGCCTCGCCAAGGGGGAAACTCGATGCTGAGGCGAGCCAGAATTAAGGTTTTCGGGCTGGTGATGAGAGCGCAGTTCGTGACCGCGATGCTGATGGTCACAATTCTGGCAGGGGGTCAGTCGCCGGCGTTCGCTCAGAACGCCAAGCCCTCGGAAGCGGGGACAACGCCGTCGTCGCCGACATCCCCGCTGTCGTTGCCTGACCCCGGTTCCTTCCCGGACCGACAGGGACAAACCACTCCTCCAGAACTGCTTCCGAATGACCAGCCGGCCACAAAGCCGAACCCAGAAGCCTTCTCTGGGAAGAGGGATCTCGCGCCGGCCCAGCCCGCCGGCCAGGAGCTTGTGGAACTCCGCACGTCTACTTCCAAGACCTTCGTCGGCGACAACCCTGGCGAGCGGCGGACCGAGGTGTACGGTGCGCCCGTTCATTACCAGAATCCCCAGGGCCACTGGATCGACCTCGACACGGACCTCGCGCCTTCCAAGAACGGTCGCCGCCACCAGGTATCCAATGGCCTCGACGTTTCCCTGGCCGACTCGGGAAACGACGCCGGCCTGGCGGACATCGTGCTCGACGGCTCGCACTCGGTCGGGTTCTCGTTGGAGGGAGCGGCCAAGGTGACGGGCAAGACTGACGGCAAGAGCGTCACGTACCGGAAACTCCGCAAGGATACCGACGTGCGGATCACATCTCAGGCGAACGGCGTCAAGGAGGAGTTGGTCCTTTCCTCGCCGGCCGCACCCGACCGATTCGTATTCCCCCTGAGACTGCGGAACCTGACCGCCTCAATTGATGAGCGTGGCGATGTTGTTTATCGGGACCCATCCGGTACCGCGAGGGCGCGGACTCCACATGGCTTCATGACCGACGCCAACGTCGACGCCCTCTCCAATGAGGCGCCGATGTCCCTGGGCGTCTCCTACGCCCTCATTCCCAATGGCAAGGGCATCGCCCTGGAGGTCCGACTCGACCGGGCGTGGCTCAACGACCCGGCAAGGGTGTGGCCTGTCACGGTGGATCCCTCGATCGCCGCTGCGGCGGGTTCCGACGACACTTACGTGATGACCGGTGTACCGACCGACAGCGCCTCCGAGACCCTTCTCAAGGTGGGCAGCTACGACGGCGGAGCCCACATCGCCCGGGCCTTCATGCATTTCGACAGCACCGCTTTTGCCGGGGCCACTGTAACCCACGCCGAGCTGCACCTGGCTGAGCGGTGGTCCTACAACTGCGCCTACCAGCCCGAGCCCGTGTACATCGTGCGGGGCGCATGGAACGGCCACAGCATCATCAACTGGTCTGACCAGCCCCCGGCCGACGCCGGAGCGACCGCGCTAGGCGGTTTCGCCAACTCCGGCTGCAACAATCGCTTGGCGGTGTGGGACGTCACTTCTGCGGCCGGGAGCTGGGCGGCTACCCCAGGCTCGAACTTCGGGCTGTCGCTACGGGCCAGCAACGAGTCCGACAGCAACCGCTGGAAGAAGTACGCCTCCACCGAGGATGGCGCCCCGCCGGCCTTGATTGTGACGTACAACAGGCCACCCGTCATCCCCTACGGCGTCACGCCCGCGTACAACGCGAGCGATCCGCGCCAATTCACCAGCACAACCACTACCTCGGCGTACTACGCGGACCCGGATGGTGGCTCGGGCCAACTCGCATTTGGCCTCTGGAACCAGGGCAACCAGCTCGTTTGGTCCGCGTGGGGACCCTCCGTGTGCAGCGGATGCAGGAGCAGCGTGGCGATCCCCGCTCAGCCGGACGGCTGGTACTACGTCCGTGCGATCGGCTGGGACGGCCAGGGCTACTCCTCGGACTTCTCCCCGCCGAACCAGTGGTTCTTCATCGACACACGCGCTCCCCTCATGCCGAGTGAGGTGACGCCTGCGGCGGAAACGCTCGTTGGTCCCAACGGGCTCGTTAGTGCAAGGTACGGCGAACCGTACAATTGGCCGGGCTATGTGCTCTTCCGTGCCGTTGAAGCAGGAGGGCAGATCTTCGACTCCTGGAGCACCCCAACCTGCGGCGGCTGCATGGCGAGCGCCAATCTTCCGCTGGTGCATGGTGCCGTTTATACGCTCTATACCATCGCCTGGGATATCGGACTGGTGTCGGCCTGGTCCCCGACGCAGTCTTTTGCGTTCATGCCTATGGAGACGACGTTCGACCTCAACGCACCAGTCCCTTTGACCCAGGTGGTGGACGCTCTTCGACCTCTCGGTCGACACCCCGTGAGCTTCATCCACACGGGCGCCCGAGAAGGCGGTCATGTCACCCAAGGCCTCACCGTTGACCAGGCCGCTGCCACCTATCGGGAACAGTACGCCACGGTCCTGAGTGGCGAGCCACAGGTTGCGAGCTTTACCGTCGAGGGCCAAATCCAGACCGCTGCCGTCGGGTCCTTGTCACAGTCGGTCATTCAGCGCCGAGAGGTCGACCCGGTTGGAACCAGGACGATGCCGGCCGCGAGCACTGCTGCCGCCGCGGCAGATGAAACCCCGTTTCCGGCGTTCGGGCAGACACTGACGACCGACTTCCCTGCGGGAAGGCGCAAGATACTCAACGACATGACTTGGGACACCCAGGCGTCGATTAACGCCTTCGGCGGCGAGGCTTACGAGCATAACTTCGTACTATTCAATCGCAGCCTATCTGGGCGGGTTCGGCCGTTCTGCCACTCCGGAGAGGAGAACGAGTTCTGGGCGAAGAGAAGCGGAGCAACGCTCTTAACCAACTTCCCGAAAGCCGCCAAACCCTATATTGACACTGATTTCGCCGATACCTGCCAGGAACAGGACCTCACCGTAGGTCTGTACCATCCAACTCGTCTGCTCCCAGGTGTCCTCTACAGGACTGAGTTGATTGTCAACACCGGGACAAAGACCAACTCCCCATATGAGCTGACGGCGACAAAGGTCGAAAAGGCCTGTGATTTCAACGTCTTCTGCGTTGGCACCAACAATCTCGATGATGACCCTGACGACCTGCTTGTCGGCGAGGCAAGGGGGCTTGCTCCGGGGTGTCGTAGCTGGGGCAAGGGAGAGGTGGAGAGCACCCCCTGCGGCACGTTACCTCCACTGGACCCCAACAACCGACGCCCTACGGTCGACGCCGGGCCCCCGGCAAGCGGTCCCGTGCGTACGGACATCGCATTGGCTGGCAGTGGGAGTGATCCCGATGGCGACCTCGTACTCATGAGCTGGACCTACATTCCGGGGCCGGGAGTGGACCCCGCTGCTCGTTGCCTCTTCAATCCCCCAGCCCAGGGTGCCGCAATGGTCAACTGCACCCACTCCGGCATATACACGGTCACTCTCCAAGGCACCGACGCTTTGAGCCCGCCTGTGACGGATAGCACCACCTTGACGGTCACAGGATGACGGGCAAGCGCATGACCTGGGATAGGTCCACCGCGGCCCTTCTAAGCATTCTGGTCTTGCTGGGAGGACTGGCGTTCGCCGTCGGCAACCAGTCCGCCCAACATCGTAGGTGCATCACTGAACGGCACATCGGCGAGGGTGAACACGCGGGGATCGACGTCGGCGGTTCAGTGTGGCCACCTGGGACCGAGTGCACATATCACTACCCAGATGGCTCCACGACTCGGCTCGTGAAGACCCCAAGTGCGCGCGCCTACGTCGTGGTCGTGACTCTTCTGCTCTTGGCACTCGCGGGCCCGCTGAGCGTCGGCGCGATGTTTCGCTCTTCGCAGGCGAAGAAGGCCTCGTGGGTTTGACCCGGTGCCAGGCTCTTCCAGGCGCTCGCACCCAGTCTTGATCCCGCTCTCCGTGGCAGGTGACTCCAGGCCGTCGCGGGGGTTGACGCGCCTCCGGGGTGAAACGTGCCTACTCGTCCACGGCCAGGAGGTCGAGTGCCCGGAGCCGATCCGCTGCCGTAGGGCGCGTGTAGCCGCGGGTGGTCTCAAGACGAGCGTGCCCGAGGAGCTCGGCGACTATTACGAGGTCTGTGCCGCCCCACACCAGCGTGGTGCGAAAGTGTGGCGCAGAACGTGGGCAGTGACGTCGTCCTCAAGGCCCGCCCCGCTGGCGATGCCGGTAATGATGTCGTGGGCGGCTCTGACGCTGAGCCGATGGCCATGTTGATTCAGGAACATCGCCGGAGAGTCGCTTCCGGGCCAGTCCCCGCCGTTCGTCCAGCCACCCGGTTAGCGCCTTGCCGAGCTTGGGGTGTATCGGAACCTGGCGGACCCGTTCGCCCTTGCCCAGGACTCGAAGCCGCCCTTTTCGTGCAGACAGCCGAACGTCGTCGATGTCCAGACCGACGATCTCGCTGATGCGAGCGCCTGCGTAGAACGGGACCAGGGCGACGGCTTGGTCTCTCGGTGACGGGCAGCCCTGGACTGTTCGGAGATATCGGACCTGGGCCCGGGCACCGAGCGCTCGGGGCGCTGCGTCGGGCAGGTCGATACGGAGGGCGCTGGCCGGGCCGAGGCCCCGCCGGATGTAGAAGTCATCCACCGCCGCCAGGGCACTGTTGACTGTCGCCGGTTTGCGCTTGAGCACGGTCTGGATGTGGCTGCGGTAGTCCCGCACGGCCCAGTCCCGGCCTGCAGCGGAGCCGAGGGGTCGCCATCGACTTCGGCGACTGCCAGCCAGGCGAGGTACTGGCGGACCTTCGAGGCGTAGGTGCGGCGGGTCTGAGGCGCCAAAGGCGCCTTCGCCAACGCCGCCGTGTACACCGTCTGCTCTCCTGCCCAGGAGGCGCCCAGGCCCACCGGGGCCCGGCCGCGTCGGGGCCCGACGAGGGCGGTTCTATTCTCTGAAGCGGTCATCTTCTTCCTCGCACGTCTTGTAGCCCGCGCACTAGGTCGGCGACATCGAAGCGGAGAGCGGATGCCAGGCGGGACACCATGTCCAAGCTCGGGTTGCGCTCGCCCGATTCGAGCGATCCGATGTACGCGCGAGCGATGCCGGCGAGATGAGCGAGCTCCTCCTGCGACAACCCCAGCTCCTGTCGGCGGGCGCGAACACGATCACCGAACAGTTGCTGCCGGGGTGTCGTCCCCTTCCCGGTTCCGGCCACGAGTCCATCTGATGGTCTGGACTAATTGGGGTCGACGCAATCGGGGTAACATTCCGAGGATAGCGAGGCCGGAGGTTGAGCTACGGAAGGTGACGAGCAGTCTCTGGTTGCCGAGGGCAACGAGCCCGCGAGTCAGGAGGCTGACGAGGCGATCCGTGACCTACTTCTTGCGGCACTCACGCCCAGGTCCACCATCTTCACCGATCACGTCGCACACCTGTGCCACGCTTACAAGCTCCTTGACGCCATGCATGGGGCGTCTGACCGGGATGCCGATCTCCGGGATCGTTTGTATCGGGCCCTGGCGGCGTGTGCTCGGCGGACGATGCCGAGTTCGAGAGAGCCCCAGGGCCGAAGCGAAGAGCGGGCGCTGTCCGCTGAGTCGCTGCGGGACCTTTGCGAAGGGGCGTTGGCACTGATGCGGTTGTGATGAAGATCGGCCTGGTTGTCGCTGACCCCGCTCACTGCCAGCGCGTCCCCACTAGCTGTTCACCATGCCGCCAAAGTGCCGCCCCACACATCGACGCGGAGGCGCGCGTATCGCCGCACAGAGCGCCCCGTGCGCGTCCACACGGTCGCTAGCCTCCCACTGGACAGTACGTCGAGAACGCGCGACCGTTTGTTACCCCAATTAGGAGGCCACATGCCCAGCGTCGATGGGTTGTGGCCCAAGAACAGGTGGAAGAGTCCCCCCTCGCCCACCGCAAAGGTGCAGAGGCGGTACGGCGACCTCGAACATCGCCGACTTCTACCTGAGTCGCGGAACGTCCGGCGCGACACCGGCCGCGAAGCCCGTAGGTGCGGCGCCCGTAGTGTCAAGGCCGCCAAAAAAACCAGCCGGCGCGTCGCCTGGGACCCGGCCATCGCCCGCGGCGACAAGTACGAGGGGGTGGTCGAAGCGGCAGCATGACGCCACACTGGCGGTGGGCGGGGCGAACCCGACTTGTCCTTGGGTAGAACCCGAATCTGAGCAGGGGCGCCCCGCCCACTCTTCACCCGAGTTCGTATGAGGGCTGTTGGGAAGAACCCGGTTGTTCGCTAGGTCGAGCATGGAGAGTGGCGCAGGGCACCCGCCGACGACGCCAGTCGCACAAACCCCCTGTCGGCGGCCATGAGATCCTGCGCGTAGACGGTCACGAACCTGATCGCTGGCGGACACGAGAACCGCGCGGCGACGGCCACCAGATCTGCATAGCTCCCTGATCGTCACCGGAGGGCATCCACCTTCCGGGTGCTCCTCCCGAGTGTCTTTGGGCGTGCTCAAGCACCCTCGGCACCCAGGAGGAGCACGTGAAGCATCGCGAGGAAATCATGCAGATTCTCGAAGCCTTCGACCTGACCGACTCCTATCGAGACGCCGGCGAGCTAGCCGACTGCTCTCCCAACACCGTGGCCCACTGGGTCGCCCGACGCGACGCTGGCGAGCTGACGGCCACGTCCGTCCGCCGGCCCCAGCTGATCGACGAGTTCCTCCCCAAGGTGGAGGAGTGGATGCAAGCCAGCAACGGCAAGATCCGTGCCGACGTGGCCCACGACAAGCTCCTGGCGCTCGGCTACACCGGCTCGGAGCGCACGACGCGTCGAGCCGTGGCCCTGGCTCGCACGGCCTGGGCCGCCGGTCACCGCCGGGTGCACCGCCCGTGGGTGCCCGAGCCCGGCCTGTGGTTCCAGTGGGACTTCGGCGCCGGGCCCATGATCGACGGCGCCGCCACTTGGCTGTTCTGCGCCTGGCTGGCCTGGAGCCGGTTCCGGGTGGTCCTGCCGATCCGGGACAAAACCCTGCCCACGGTGCTGGCCTGCATCGACGCCTCGCTGCGCCGGTTCGGTGGCTGTCCCACCTATGGCCTGACCGACAACGAGAAGACCGTCACCGTCGACCACGTCGCCCGCATCGCCATCCGCAACCCCGCCATGGTCGCCGCCGCCGGCCACTACGGGCTGACGGTGGTGACGTGCCTGCCGGCGGACGCCCCGTCCAAGGGCGGCTCGGAGGCGACGGTGCGGGTGGCCAAGGCCGACCTGGTGCCCACCGACGCCAACCTGCTGGCCGACTACGCCGACTGGACGGCGCTGGAGGTGGCCTGTTCGGCGTTCTGCGACGAGATCAACGCCAGGGCCCACCGGGTCACCCGCCGGGCCCCGGCGGAGATGCTCGTCGAGGAACGTCACCGCCTGCACCGCCTGCCGGAGCACCCCTTCACCGCCGCCTTCGGCGAGACCCGGGTCGTGGGCTGCCCCCAGCCGATGGTGGCCTGGGACTGGTGCCAGTACTCGGCGCCCCATCGCCTCGGCGGCGAGACGGTGTGGGTCCGCCACCACGGCGACGAGGTGGTGATCACCCACGTCGGGCCGACCGGGCCGGTCGAGGTGGCCCGCCACCAGCGCACCACGCCCGGCAACCCGCGGGTCGACCCGGCCCACTTCCCGCCGGCCCCGGAAGGCCCGCTCAACCGCACCCCGGTGCCGGTGAACGCAGCCGAGGCCGAGTTCCTGGCCATCGGCGAGGGGGCGGCGTTGTGGCTCAAGGAGGCCGGGGCAGCGGGAGCGAGCAGGGTGCGGGCGAAGATGGCCGGCGCCGTCGCCCTGGCCCGCCTGTCGGGGGCCGAGGCCGTCAACTGGGCCCTCGGCCACGCCGCCGTCTACGGCCGCTTCGCCGAGGGCGACGTGGCCTCCATCGTCGCCCACCGGGCCAGCACCACCGCCGGTGAGCCACGCCAGGCCAGCGAGGACCACACACTGCAGTCCGGCACCGGCGCCTGGGAGGGGTTCGGGCGATGAACCTCGACGCCTCCCATCCCGTGACCCTCGCCCCCGACGAGGCCGAGGAGCTGCACTGGCTGTTGGGCCAGCTCGAGGACTGGCTGCGCCACGCCGGCGACGACGTGGTGGCCGAGCTGGTCGACTTCGTCGCCGACACCGATCGGGACTCGCCCCTCGACGTCGTCGGCACCCTGGGCCACTACGGGGTCGAGTTGCGGCGCCGGGCCGACGGCCGGTCCCGGTGAGGGCGCCCGAGCCCCCGCCGCTGGAGCCCGAGCTGGAGGCGCTGCTGCGGCGCATGCGCCTGCCCTACATCCGCAAGATGGCACCCGAGGTGCTGGCCACGGCCCGGGCCCAGCGCTGGGAGCCGGCCGAGGTGCTGCGGGTTCTGTTGGTCGAGGAGGTGGCCGGCCGGGATCGTTCCTCGGCCGCCACCCGCCTGGCCGCCGCCGGCTTTCCCGCGGGCAAGACCTTCGACACCTGGGAGCCGTCGCTGAGCTCGATCCCCGTCCCAACCCAGTCGGCCCTACGCAGCCTGGAGTGGATCCACCGCCACGAGAACCTGGTGGTGTGCGGCCCGTCGGGGACTGGCAAGTCCATGTTCCTCGAAGCCCTCGGCCACGCCGCCGTCGAAGCCGGACGGCGGGTGGCGTGGTTCAGCCTGGAGTCCCTCGGGGTGCTGGTCCGTCGCCACCGGGCCGACGACTCCGTCACCCGGGCCATCGCCCGCATCCTGCGGGCGGATTTGATCGTGGTGGACGACATTGGGCTCCTGCCCGTGGCCCATGACACGGCCGAGGGCCTCTACCGCCTGGTCGACGCCGCCTACAAGAAGCGCAGCGTGGCCGTCAGCTCGAACCTGCACCCTTCCGGCTTCGACGAGATCATGCCCAAGACCCTGGCCGGCGCCACCGTCGACCGCCTGCTGCACCACGCCCATCTCTGCGCCACCCAGGGCGACAGCGTGCGCCTGGCCCAGGCCCTCTCGGGCAAGGGGGTGGCGCCTCTGGCTTCATGACCCGTTCAGATCTGGTGGCCGTGGCCGCGCAGAACTCGTGGCCATCACCGCGCGGTTCTCATGGCCGCCACCGTTCAGATCCTGTTGGCCCTTGACAACCCCCAAAGCCGACGAGACAGTTCAAACGCCCGGCCCTCCTGGCCAGATGCCTCGCGCCCTGACAGCCGGAAACCGGTCCTTGACTTCACCGTCATAGGTTGCTCAGACGCTTGCCACCTTTCAGGGAGAGTACGAGTCGGGCCAACGTCGCTGCAGCTCTTCGAGCTGGTCCATCGGGATTCGCGCATCGAAGTCCTCGACTGGTTCAACGACCAGATAGCCGAGGTACGCGTTGAAGCTGACAGCCCATCGGTTCAGGAAGCCCTCGTAGCCCAACAGGCCGAACGGGAGTCCCTCGTCAAGCACGAAATCCACCTCAGCGTCCCAGCCGAGGTCGTCGAAGGGCTGGAGTACCAGGTTCAGCCGAACCGTGATCGCCGGCCATCGTCGGCCCATGAGGTCAATCTGAACGGTGCCGGTGCGGGGGAGCTCGATGCCAAGAACGTCCGCGATACCGCTCGGGAAGACGGTGCGTGGGGCGCCCGTGTCGATCAGCGCCTTCGTGGTGATCTGCAAATCGCCGTGTGATAGGTGCACGTCCACGGTCGGTCTGAGGATCGTGAGCCCAGTGGTCAGCGACTCTTCCTCCCGCCACGGAAAGAGGTGGAACCGTCCGGGCAGCGCAGGCTTACCCGACGCCGATGATGTAGGCGTCCGACGCGGGCCGCACGTACTCCATGACTACCCGGGCTCGCTTGCGGTGGTCCATCTGATGAAGCCGGTATGCGAGTTCTCGAGAGGTCTTTTCTGCTGCAACCACTTCGCCGTCGACAACAGCGACCCACATCCCAATGAAAGCCTCAAGGTTCGCAGCTCGCGGTACAGGCGCCACAGGCGTGCCGCGTCGTGCGATGCCCATGGCGCCACGGTACCCCTGGCCCACGTGCGGGAACCAGCGGCGGAAGGGACGGAAGACAGCAGGCATGCAAGAAGTTTATGAAATTTCTGAACTCCGGACGTGGATGCTTCTGCTGATGTCTTCTACGGTCCTCACCCTGTCCAGAAGACGGGAACCGTCACGTGCCCTCGCGAACTTCTCCGGGAGGTTGGTCTCGATGCGGGGGACCGAGTGCATTGGGCAACTAAACCCCGATTTGCCTGGAACCCTTCTGTTGATTCCCAGCACCATGGTTGCCCGTACGATGCCCGTCGCCCTGGATGCCCTTCGGGGTGCCGGCTAACGCGCCAGGTAAGGCACCGTGTCCGTCGACGGCTGTAGCGTTTTTGTAGGAGGCACCGTCGAGCACCGTTCCGCTTCTGCCGGCAGCGTCCTGCGCCGCATGCCGGTCGGAGACGCCATCCCGTTCCACGGCGAGCTTCCGGCAGCGTCGGATTCGCGGCCGGTCGATCAGGAATCGCCTTCGCCGCTCGGGGGGTGAGGGATCGGGGTGGGCACCGCAGCGTCATCCTCGGGCGGTGCACCCGCAGCGCGCCTCGACGGGCGCGTCCTGCACCGCCGCGGTCGAGGGCAACCGCCGTTCTGGTGAGCAACGAGGTTGCTGCGGCCAGGGCCAGGGCCGGTGACTGTCGCCTGCGAATTTGGGACGTTTTCCGAAGGCTGGGTGTACCCTCGATCCCGATGTGAGTGGTCGAGGTCATCGACGATCTGCTGACTCTGGCAGAGCTCGCAGAGCACGAGATCGATCGACATCGCCGTCGATCACTCGAGGCCGTACGCGGCCACATGGCCGACAGGGACCGGGGGGCGAAGGTATCTGAGGCTGCTCACGTGCTCGGGCTCTCGCAACCGACGGTGAGGGCCTGGATCGAGGCCGGGATGCTCGAACCGATCGCAGGAACGACACCTGTTCGTGTCAACGTCCTCTCGTTGGTTGATGTGAAGCGTGCTCTCGACCTGATCCGCCGGCACAAAGACGACCGGCAGCTGCTCATCCGGGTCATACGCATCCTTCGCGATAGGGCGGCGCTGGCCGGCTCCGAGGAGGGTTTCGCTGATCTCGCTGCTGGCCGTGTTGTACCGATCGGTGACGACCTCCAAGGCGAGATTGATGAACTGGGACGCCAAGATGAGCGGCGCGAGAAGTCGCGTTCGAAGTCCAACTGACGTCGGTGGCGAATGCCAGATCCGCGTCCTCCGAGGTCGTCGACGTGCAGCGGCTCGGCGGACCAGGAACCGTAAGTACTTTGATTGGGGTCGCTGCAGCTCAAGCCAACAGGCGTCTCGCCTGGGGAGGGCACCGTACTCAAGAAAACCTCGAACACTTGAACAGGTCGCCCCGTTATGCAAGCGGGCTCTAGCAACGGCAACGGACCTCATGGTACGAGCCAGCCGGCGTCCCTTCGGAGTAGGTGCGCGCTCACCCATTCCTGCGCGAGCCAGGTGGTCGAGAGCTCCGACGCGACCCTTTGGCCCAGCTCGGGGCCGAGCCAGGTGAGTCCCGACTGCTTCCAGGTCCAGACCGTCCGTCGCGGTTGTGGCCGGCCGGAGTCGAGAAGCGTTTCATACAGCCAGGGGTGGGGGCGAAGGAATGGCAGTCCCTCGCCGATCGCCGCCTTGGCCGCCTCGGCTGCGAACTCCAGTCCTTTGGCGTCGAGGTCGCCGAAGTACCAGAGCGAGGTCGGGGCCCGGGCGGCCAGCCCAGGCACCGCGGCCGCTACCTGGTTGCCTGCGCCATAGGCGATCCAGCCGATCGAGGTGGGGGTCCCACGTGCGACGTGTTCACGCCCGACGCTGACCAGAGATGACCAGGTGGTGGCGTTCTCGACGACCAGGCCACCCCGGGCGTCTGAGATCCGTTCCACGACGAGGGGCGGGTGGACAACCACGATCCGCAGGGCGTCGGGCATGTGCTCTCGCAGAGCCGCCCGTCGCAGGCGGTCGAGGAGCTTCTCGTCGCCCCAGATCTCGAGGCTGCGCTCCTTGAGTGGTGCCAGCGGTGGGTCGGGGTTCGCGGTCAGCCAGCGGTCGAGCTCGCGCAGCTGCTCGAAGGTCACACCTTGGGTCTCGGCGGCCCAGGCGAGGTCGGCCCGCCACGGGTGCCGGAGCGCCGGGCGCTCCCGGTTGGGCTTGGTGGCGACGGGCCGGGTCAGGCTCACCGGCAGGCGTACCCCCCGGAAGATCGTCTGCCGTTGCGCAGGCTGCACGACGCCGGCGGCGACAAGGGCGTGGACCACTTCGGCCAGCCGCGGGCCGAGGTCGACCGAGGCGTTGAGCTCGGGGCGTCCCGAGACGACGACGTCCACCAACTCGGTCAGGGTGATCCGTTGGCGAGGCCATTCGGCCAGCTGTTGGCCGACAGCGTCGGCCAAGGGATCGTCGCTCACGCCCGACGCCGGGTGAATGAGACGGCGTCCACGCCGGTTCCTTCGGCCGGGACACCGAGGTCGACGTCGTCGACCTTGATCCGCTGCATGTTGGCTCGCAGGTCGGACAGGTTGCGGAGTCGCACAAACCGGTCGTAGGCACCGAGCGCCTCCACGTCCCAGACGCCCGTCGTGTGGATGAGCTGCACGCTGAGCTTCGCCGCCAGCCGATGCTGCAGATCGAGGAGGAAGTCGGCGGACGCCTTGCCGAGAGGGTTGTCGAGGAACAACGGCCCAGGTTGTCCGCCGAAGAGTCCTCCGCTGCCTCGACTGCCGGCCCGCAGGGCGGCGAGCGCGCAGTAGGTGCAGATGGCGGCGGTGAGCTTCATCCCGCCCGAGAACTCGCTCTCCAGTTCGGCCACGGTGGCCCGCTCGTCCTTCATCGTCCGGTTTGGCCGGAGCATCGAGACCTTGAAGGCGGGGCGTTCGGGACCGGAGTGAACCGCGGCCCGCATGCCGCTGAGGACGATGTCGAGCGGGGCGCGGCGCCGGCGGTCGGCCGACGCCGCGGCGTCGACGACGGGCTCGAGCCGGGCCCGAAGTTGAGCCGCATCGTGGCGCTCGAAGCCGATGCTGATGAACGGCCGGCGGGACCAGCCTCCCAGGCCCTCGGGCAGGGTCGACAGCTTGGCCAGCCGGCCGAGCAGCCCGAGGTGGTGGTCGACCATGGTGGCGAGACGCAACACGAGCCCCTCGCGGTGGCGGGCGATGTCGGCCAGCTCGGACTCCACCGACGACCGCATCGACTCCAGCTCGGCCGCCACAGCGGCGGACCGGGGGGCGAGGCTCCCGACTGGCTCCTCGGCGAGCGCCAGGCGCAGCCCGCCAACACTGCGGTGGGCGGGGTCCGCCGCCGCCGCCCGGACCGCCAGCTCGGCCCGGGCGAGCGCCTGCTCTGCGGAGTCGAGCGCCGAGCGCTCGTGGACGACCCTGCGCCGGGCCTGCTCGGCTGCCGCCCGAGCGTCCTCCACACCGGCCGACCAGGGCTCGACGTCGGCCATGCCTTCGCTCATGGCGGGCAGGAGCGAGGCCGACGCGTTCAGCAGCTGGGCTCGAATGTCCGCCGAGTTGGCCTGGTCTTCGAGCGCCTGGGCGGCGGCCCCGAGCGCCCGCGCCTCCTGGGTCAGGCGTGTCGCCTCGGTGGCGTGCTCGGCGCCGCGACCCGCCGCCTCCTCGGGTGTCGTGGGCTCGTCCTCGGGCGCCAGGGCGAAGTGGCGGGCACGATCACCGGCGGGTGTGCGGCTCCGCAGCGTTTCCGCGGCCGCTCCCGTGGCCCGGACTGCCAGGTCCCGCTCCACCTCGGCGTCGTGCAGATGTCGGCGAGCTTCGCTGGTCGCCTGGCGGCGGGCGCTCTCGTCCCCGACGGCCGGGAGCCGGGCCAGCTTCTCGGCCTCCTCCTCGACGGCGGGCTCGAGCATCGCCCACCTCCTGGTTTCGCCGGCGGAGACGCCGCTCGACGTCGACCACGGCCGGGGTGAGGTCGCGACCTTCCCGCTCGGCGTCGTAGGCGAGGCGACTGGCTGCCGCGGCCGCCCGGAGCGCCTCGGTGGCGTTGGTGACCGGCGGGTCGGCCGCGGGCCGGGCGTTGAGGGCGGCGGCCATGGATCGCAATCCCGCGGCCGCGTCCGCCGCTCGGATGGCGTCGTTGCGGGAGCGCTCCGCCTCCTGCCGCGCCTTGGCGCACGCGGCCGCTGTGCGCTGCGCCTCAATTCGGGAGCGGAGCATGGCTTCCTCTGCGGTCTTGGCATCATCCGCCGCCAGGGCTGCCTCCGAGGCCAGGCGGGCCAGATCGGCTCCTGCCCGAGCCTGTTGGGAGGCACGCGCCGCGTCTGCCACCAGGCCTGGTTCGGCTTCGTCGAGGGCGTCCAGCCGCGCATCGGTGGCAGCGGCTGCGCTCTGGGCGGATTCGGCCGCCTGCGAGGCCGCGACGACCTCCGCTTCGAGTCGATTCGACTCTTCCCGCCAGCCCTGAACGGGTCGTCGCCGGGCAGCGGCGAAGCAGGTCGCCGACCCGGTCGAGCAGCGGCTCGTCGACCGCCAGCCCGGCGCGAGTGGTCGCCAACCGCGCCGTGACGTCTTCCGCTTCGGCCTGGCGTTCATCCCGTTCGCGCTGTGCCCAACTGGGGTCGTACAACGCCGGCCGCACCGGGGCAGGTGAGCCGGGGGCCTCGGCGTCGAGGTCGCCCGCCGTACCGAGAACCACCACACCCGTGGTGTCGACGCCGGCGTCGGCGAGAACCTGGCGGGCATGGTCGAGCCGGCCGGCATCGGCGAGGAGCACTCCTCCGGCCAGACCGGGATTGCGCTCGAGGGCGGCGATGCGCCCCGGCCCGTCGAGCTTGTCGGCCAGCCACTGCCATCCAGAGGTGGCGGCGATGCCGGCGTCGGTGAGAGCGTCCCACACCCGGCGCAGGTCGGCCGACGGGGGGAGGAGCCCGTCGACCCCGAGCGCGTCGAGCTCTGCCCACAGGGTCGTGAGCCGCTCGTCGAGCTCGCGCACCGATGCCCGACCTCCGAGCACGGTGGTCGTCAAATGCTCGACGACGTGGTCGGCGACGGTCCACAGGTCGGTCGCGCCGGGGGCGATCACCTGTATCCCGGGTTCGCCGGTGATGGCCTCGGACTCGGTGACGTAGCGGTCGAGCTCGCTCCGAACCGTGCCGAGATCGTGCCCGGCCGCGGCGAGACGGCGCTCGGTCGCCAGCAGGTCGGCCGTGGTTTGCCGTTGGAGGGCCTGCGCCGACGCACGCGCCGTTCGGACCGAAGCCAGGGCGGCGTCGGCCCGGCGGGCCTCCACGGCGAGGCGGGCGGCTCCGGCGTCGACCGTCTCGGTCGTCCGGAGGAGCCCCGACGACCGCGCCCCGGCCACCGTGTCGTCGGCTCGCTCGACCTGGACGGCCAAGCGAGCGGTGGCGCTCTTCGAGTCGGGCGGTCTCGCCGACGGCAGCGCGCGATTGCTGGTCGAGCAGGGCGGCGAGCTCGTCGCTGTCACCCGCCGCCCGACGGGAGGCGGCGGCCTCGCCCTCGAGTGCCCGGGCCTCGCTCGAGAGGCGGGCGGCCAGGCGGGCCTCATCCGCCTCCGCCCGTTCCCGCAGCGGGACGAGGTCGCGCTCGGCCGCCTCCTGTGCTTCCTGCAGGCGGGCCGCCTCGGCGGCTAGCGCGGTCCGGTCGAGGCAGGCGGGGACGGCCTCCCAACCGGCGACCCGGAGGCGGGCGCCGTCGACCACGGCCTGCGCAGATCGCTCTTCCCGCTCGGCGCGCTCGTGGAGGAGGGCGGCCTCGATGCGCCGCAGCTCCGAGGCGATCGATCCCGCCCGATCGGCCTGGCTGTCGACGGCCCGCTGGCGCTGCGCCGCCTCGACCGCTTCGCCGCGGGCCACCCGCTCCGCCTCTTGGGCCGCGACGACGGCGGCGTCGAGCTGCGACCGGAGGCGGGCCGCGTCCAGCTCCACGCCGGCAGCACGGATGCGGGCCGCTCCACGCTCCGCCCAGGCGCCGGCCAGGGCCGACAGCACGGCGCTGGCGGCGGTGGCGAAGGCGGCCTCGGCCATCAGGGTGTCCCGGCGGCCCAGTTGCTCGGCATATCCGGCGACGAGGTCGTCGAAGCCGACCAGGTCCTCGGCGTCGTGGACGGCCTCCAGGACGAAGCGCACGAAGCCTTCGTCGTCCTTGATACCTGCGAAGAGGCTCTCGGCGTCGGCCTCGTCGGCGTTCATCGTGCGTTGGTAGCGGAAGGCCTCGGGATCGAGAGGGGTCGCCGACAGCAGGTGCTCCTGCCAGCGGCCGGGCTGGTCCTCGACGACGAGCTGGAGGCGTGGATGCGCCTTGGCCAGGTCGCTCAGTCGCTCCCGAAAGCCGGTCCGAGTGCGGCGCCGGCCCTCGTCGACGGTCGGCAGGGTGTCGAATGTGAGGGCGTGGTCGACAGGTCGGAAGGCGTACCAGAGCGGCAGGAGGTTGGCGGCGGTACCGGAGCGCTGGCGGCCCCGCCACTCGAGAACCAGGCCGGTGACGAGGTGGGAACCGTCGGGGAGGTCCCACTCCAGAGCGACGTGGCCGGTGTCGCCGGTGAGGACGTAGCCGTCGAGCTTGGCGCCACCCAGCGTCTGGCGGCGGCCGGGGAGGACCACAGCGAAGAGCAGCCGAAGCAGAACGCTCTTTCCACCTCCGTTCTCCAGGAACAGCACGCATGACCGGGCGGCGGCGCCGTCGGCGGTGAGGTCCACCCGGAGCGGGTCGAATCGGGCGGCCGCGGGGCCGATCCCCTCGAGCCGGAACCGGCGGAGGGCGAGGGTCACGGCTCGCCCGGGGACGGGTTTTCGGCCAACCGCAGGAGCTCGGTGTAGACGGCGGTGCCGGCTGCCTCGCGAACGAGCAGGCGCAGCCGGGGCCGGGCGACGAATGTGCCCCCTTCGTCGTCGCTGCGATGCTCGAGCAGGCCCTGATCGACCATCCATTCGAGCGCCCGGGAGACGACGGCTCCGGTGGTGCGGGACGAACGTCGGCCGTCGGGGGTGCGTGCCACCTTGCCCCGCCGTTGCCACGCCCGCCAGCTCCGCTCCAGCCCGGGCTCGTCGATCGGGGGTTCGACGTCGTCGCCGGTGGCGTCGACTGCCTCGTCGAGTCGGTCGCACAACCCGTCGACGTAGGCCAGCAGCTCCTGTTGGGACAGCCGGGCCACCCGCCCAGCATCATCGAGGTGGGCCGACTTGGGGTAGCAGAGCCGCCACGCGGCGATGAGGGCGACGGCGAAGATGACCCGCTGGCCCCATTGGCCCTCGGCCCTCGCCTGGCGCAGGAAGTCACCCATGGAGAGCTCGAACGGGCTGCCGGCCTCGCCGCAACAGACGATCCCAGCCTGCGCGTCGACCGCCAGGACCCACAGGCCGAGGCCCTCGGCGATCTCCTCGGTCACCTGTCGAAGCTCGGGCCGGGTTGCCCATGCCCGCGTCAGGCGGAGGTACTCCTGGTCCCGGGCGGGCACGAGCCGGGGCTGAAGACCGAAGCGCAGGAGGGCGGTGGCGTCTCGCAGGTCAGAGTCCATCGATCACGTCCTCGGGTCCGAGGCGGAGCATCTGGGCCGGGACGAGGAGTACGTCGTGGCCGGCGATGGCCGTCGCCTCGAAGGTGGCGCCGTCGTTCACCGCCATCAGGAACGGGACCTGGTCGACGGCCCGCAGGTGTTCGCCGATCGACGGGTCGAGGGCATGGGCCGCCCGCAGGGCGAGGAGGTGGGCGACCGCGCCGACGTCAGGCCGGTCGGGCAGGTCGGGCAGGTCGGGCAGGTCGGGCAGGTGGCTGTCGGCCCGGGCCAGGACGGCAGAAAGCCTGGTCGGTGTGGACACGTCGTCGAGCAGGCCGTCGACGATGTCCCAAACCTCGTCGGGAAAACGCCGCGGGCGCTCCGTCTCGGTCAGGTCGTCGTGGTCGGTGACCTCGTCGCCCAGCCCGTCGTGGGTGGCGGGCAGGGTGCACAGGGACGCGAGCAGCCGGTCGGCGGCGACCGAGGACGGGGCGACCGGGGCCGCCGATGCGCGAAACGCCCGCTCACCCACCAGGTCGGCGACGGCGAGCGGAAGTTCGAGCAGCGGCCGGAGGAGCTGGCGCTCGAGGTCGATGCGTGTCGGCGGGTTGGGTGGCGTGGCCAGCTGCGCAGCCAGCGCTCCACGGAACTCGCCCCGGGCGGACAGCAGCCGTCGCTGGAGGGCCTGATGGCGGCGTTGACACTCACGGAGCTCATCGATGAGCCGGTTGGCCTTGCGGATCATGCCGTCGTCGTCGGCTGCGTCGCGCGTGCGGCCGACTCCGACCAGGATGTGGCCCTCGGCGGCATAGCGGTCGAGGACGTGCTCGATGGCATGGTCGACCAGGCGGTCGACAGCCTGGAGCGTGCCCGGCTCGGTAGCGTGCAGGCGGGCGGACGATAGCGCTCGCCGCAACTTGTCCATGTACTGGATGGTGCGGTACTTGGCATTGCGGGCCTCTTGTACGGCCGCGTCGAGAAGGCCCCGTTCGACGAGCCTCTGTATGCGCAACTCGGCCGCCTGCTGGCTTCCTTCGAGATCGAGCTCCAGCGCCCCGACCAACACGGTGATGGCGGGGTCGGTGGCCCGCAGGTAGACCTCGCCCTGATCGTCGAGGTGCTCGGTGACGAGGGCGAAGTCGTACCTCCGGGCGGTGTAGCCGTCGTGGCCCCAGCTCCCGAAGGCCGTCTGATGGGCCTCGGCATCGGATCCGGTGCGGCCGGTGATGAGCCCCTCGACCACCCGTTCCCCGACCCGCTCGGGGTCGTCCAACGCGGGCACCTGGAGAGAGGCGAGGCTCGAGACGGCGATGACGACATCGTCGTAGGAGGCACCGGTGTCGAAGTCCATGCGGAGGGCCACGACGTCGACGGCATGGAAGGCCAACTCGACCATGTTGAGCCGGGCCCAGGCGTCACCGCCGAGCCGTACCTTGCTGGCCTCCAGGTCGTGCAGCGGCTTCGTGAACGCGATGGCACGCACCCGTTTGCCGAGGCTCTCGATGGCGCCGGGCGTGGTAAACAGCGCAGGGTCGCCGCCCGCGTCCCAACCCGTCTCGGCCAGCTCGTCGAGATCGACCAGGGGCGCTACCTGGCGGTGACGCGGTGCGATCGGGCGAGGCTGTGGAGCGTCCCGGTCATCGGCCCACAGCCGGGCGAACAGGTCGTCGTCGTCGCTCATGCGCCCCTGGCGACCTCGAGCTTGAGGCGTCTGCGGGCCCGGCTGTACGCCTGGCGGGCATTGGGGGCAGAGATCCCGAGGATTGCCGCGACCTCGACGAGGCTGCGTTCCTCGAGGACGACCAGGGCCACGACTTCCCTTTGGCGATCGGGCAGAGCCCGCACCGACACCCATAGCCCGTCGTCCTCGAGGTCCCTCTCGTGGGTGGAAGCTGTTGGCTGCGAGGCCAGCCTGCCGAGCGCGTCGCGCTCGGCCTGTCGGCGTCGGTAGCGATCGCGGCTCTCATTGATCAGGATGCGCCTTGCGTAGCCGTCGACGTTGTCCATCAACCCGACCCGCTGCCAGCTCCGAGCGAGCCTCTCGAGGACGTCCTGCGCCAGGTCTTCGCCGTCGGCGGTGCTGCCGGTCAGGCGCGTGGCCAGCCTGGCGAGGGCCTCGCCGTCTCGTCGGTAGTACGTCCGGAACGACTCCTGCGCGGTACCCACCTTCATCTAACCCATGCTTAGCCCTCGGGTGTGACACCGACGTTCGGATTCCTCGTTCTGGCATCGAATCTCGCCATCCTCGAGTCCATAGCGAGGCGGGTTCTCCTGCGCTGGCCGACCACTCACAGCGGTGAAAGAACCACCGGGACTTCGTGGGAAACCGATCGGGCATCACCAGCGGAGCCCCTGGCCAGAGGTGCGGTTGATCTCTGTCTCCATCCGCTGGAGTCGGGCGGTGCCCCAGCCGCGACGGTCTGGAACGAGACGAACTCGATGCGGCCGAGCAGCAGCGGCTCGTACCGACGGGCGAGCGCCGAGTTCGGCAGGAGACGGGCGCTATAGACGTCGGTGTCGACGACGACGGGTCCCCGATTCGGCTGTCCAGACGACGTCAACTCAGGACGGCGGCGAGAAAGGCGTCAGCTTCCTCGGGGTGAGATCCTCGATCACCTGCTCGCCGTAAGGCGGGTGGGGCCGACCGCGACGGAGCAGCTCCTCGACCGGGATCCGGGCGCGCCCGGCCGGGCGTCGCGGGGCGGCTGCCCCGCCCTGGACTTCATGCGTCGGGAGCGCCCCTGATTGGGCCCACCTGGCGGTATTTGGGGCGCGCCCAGTGCACGAAACTCGCCACACGCGCGGGGCAAGGACGAACGCCAGTCCCAGGCGCACCCAGGCCCGCTTGTCGGTCGGTCCGCCGGCAACGCCGTAGTGGCGCGCCCAGTACGGACGATCAGTCTTCAACGGTCATCCCGCCGGCAGGATGACGACGGGCTTGGCGCCGAAGCGGCGACCCGAGATCGCGGTGGCGTCGATCCGCAGGAGCCGGGGCTTGTCGCCGGGTGCCCACGGCGAGACCTCGAGCGCCTGCAGGCGCTCGGACTTGTGGTCGAGGGACTCGGTGACGTCGTGGCCCACACCCTGGACCAGGACGCTCCAGCCGCTGCGGGCGTCGGCGTCGAAGTCGTCGATCTCGAAGGCCACGTGGGCGAGGGACGCCCCGCTCAACAGGGTGCCGACACCGGTGCGCACGATGACGCTGCCCGCGTCGAACACGTAGTTCACCGGGAAGATGAGCGGCTGCCCGGCGACGGCCACCCCCACCCGCCCGACTTCGGTGGTCGCCAGCAGGCCCAGGCACTCCTGCTCGTCCAGCATCTCCATACCGCTCGAGCCAGTCTCCATGCGTCCTCCGGGGGATTGCCTCCGAGCCTACGACGCCGGGGCGCGCCCTCGGACAGCCCGCCGGAAGGGCCAATGCCGTCCCCTGAGGGACCTTCGGCCCTGGTCCGGTACAGCCCCGGAGCGGAGTATGAGGGACGGAGGTACCTGCCATGTTCGAGAGTTCGACGTTCATCGTGTTCATCGCCGTCACCTGGCTGGCGACAGGGGTGATGCTCGCCGTCGTCATGGGCCGCCGGGGCCACAACAGCTTCGGATGGCTGGTGACCGGGACCCTGCTGGGTCCGTTCGGCATCGTGCTGGCGTTCGAAACCTGGCGCCACACCCGGCAGCTCCATCCTCTGCCGGTGCCGGCCGCGACTCCGGTGACCGCCGGTACGGGCCCGGTCAACGTCCTCGTGGGCGCCGACGGATCACCTGAGTCGGAGGCGGCCATGGCCTCCGCCATCGCCCTCCTCGGCGACCGTCTCGGCCGGCTGACCCTGGCCACGGTCGTGCCCTACGGCGACGTCGTCGGACCCGAGCGGCGGGCCATGGAAGCCCTTCGGGCCCGGACGGCCCGGATGCCGGCGGCCGACCTCGAGGTGCTGCATGGCCACCCCTCCGCCGCCCTGCGCCAGTGCGCGGTCGAGGGTGGCTACCAGCTGATCGTGGTCGGCACCCGGGGCAAGGGGCTGACCAAGGCCATCCTGGGCAGCGCCGCCACCGAGCTCGCCCACCACTGCGAGACCCCAGTGCTGCTCGTCGGCGAACGTCAGCGGACGGCGGTGGCCACCCCGGTGGCGACCACGCAGCCGGTCGGGGTCGGATCCCGGACGTGACCGCCGCCGCTCCGCCTCCCGGCGGGTGGCGCCTGCGTTCAGCCCCGCGGCACCTGCCACCGCACGATGGTGCCCGATGCGGTCCCCGGTGCCAGCCCGAACTCGCCGCCCCGCCGGGTGGCCCGGGCGTCCATGTTCCTCAGGCCGTGGCCGGCGGACGGAACGCGCAACGGGTCCGGGCCGGGCGGCCCGATGCCATCGTCGATCACCCGGAGGACGACGTCGTCACCCACGACCAGCTCGACCTGGACCGACGCGGCCCGGGCGTGGCGGGCGACGTTGGTGAGCGCCTCGCGGAGGGTGGCCAGCAGCTCGGTGGCCAGGTCGTCGTCGACCACGGTGTCGACCGGGCCGTCGAAAAGGCACCGCGGTTCGAACCCGAGCGCACCGGCCGCTTCGCGACAGAGAGCGAGCACCCGCTCCCGCAGCCCCCGGGCCGACGAGACGCGGGACGATTCCAGCTTGAAGATGGCGGAGCGGATGTGCTTGATGGTGATGTCGAGGTCGTCGACCGCGGTGTCGATGCGGGAAACGGCGGCGTCGGCGTCGGATCGCACCAGCCGGGCCGTCCCCTGCAACGACAGGCCGGTGGCGAAGAGGCGTTGGATGACGGTGTCGTGGAGGTCGCGGGCGATGCGCTCCCGGTCCTCCACCAGGGCGAACTCCTGCACCCGGGCGTGGAGGCGGGCCGTCTCGATGGCGATTCCGGCGGCCGCGGCCAGGCCGACCACCAGCTCCTCGTCGACGTCGGTGAAGACCTCGCCCGTCGTCTTGTCGGTGAGGTACAGGTTGCCGAAGACCTTGTCCCGCACCCGGACGGGCACCCCCAGAAACGACCGCATGGGGGGGTGGTGGGGCGGGAACCCGGAGCTGTCGGGGTGCTCCCGCAGGTCGGGCAGCCGCAGCGGTTTGGCGTCGAGGATGAGCAGGCCGAGGATGCCGTGGCCCTCGGGCAGTTCCCCGATGCGGGCGTGGGCGTCGTCGTCGATGCCGACGGTGATGAACTCGGACAGAAGGGTGCCGCTGGCGTCGAGGACCCCGAGCGCCCCGTACCGGGCGTCGACCAGGTCGACGGCAGCCTCCACGATCCGCCGGAGCATGGTGGGAGGGTCGAGGTCGGAGGCGAGGGCGACGACGGCCCCCAGCAGCTGGCGCAGGCTGCGGGGGCCAGCCACCTCGGACATGACGGCCCAGGCTACGAGGGTCCTGCGGGTCCCCGAACAAGGTCTCCGGCCGAGCCCTGGGAGACTACGAACATGACCGTGCGGGTGTTCCTCCTCGACGACCACGAGGTCGTGCGGCGGGGCCTGCGCGACCTCCTGGAGGCGGAGGACGACCTCGTCGTGGTGGGCGAGGCGGGCACGGTCGAGGAGGCCTACGGGCGCATTCCCGCCACCAGCCCCGACGTGGCCATCCTCGACGTCCGGCTCCCCGACGGTGACGGCGTGGAGGTGTGCCGGGAGATCCGTTCCCGGAATCCGGCGATCGCCTGCGTGATGCTGACGTCGTTCGCCGACGACGAGGCCCTGTTCAGCGCCATCATGGCCGGGGCCGCGGGCTACGTGTTGAAGCAGGTACGGGGCACCGATCTCGTCGATGCGGTGCGACGGATCGCCCGGGGCGAGTCTCTCATCGACCCCTTGTTGACGACCCGGGTCCTCGAGCGATTGCGGCAACCGCCGGCGGCGGACGAGCTGGGCGGACTCACCGACCAGGAGCGCCGCGTCCTCGATCTGATTGCGGAAGGGATGACCAACCGTCAGATCGGCGAGCGCCTCTTCCTGGCCGAGAAGACGGTGAAGAACTACGTCTCGAACCTGCTGGCCAAGCTGGGCATGAGCCGGCGGACGGAGGCGGCCGTCTACGCCGCCCGACTGTCCGACCGCCGGGCCCGCGACCCCCGCGCCTGAGCCGACAGGGCGCGCAGGTCCCGTCACATCCGGGTCTTTGGTCCCTACCGGGGTTGGGGGCAGAGGCGGATGATCGAGAGGACGCCGCGCTTCGGCGGTCGTGCGGCCCACCGATCCCTAGGAGACCCAGATGAGACGCAGAACCCTCGATGTCCTCTTCAGCGCCGGCGGACTCGCCCTCTCCGGGCTCCTGCTGGTGTTGGCCACGGTGATGACCAGCAACGCCAACTTCGCCGAGGGCTACGTGAAGGACCAGCTCAGCCAGCAGAAGATCACCTTCAAGAGCCTCGACACCCTCACCGACGAGGAGAAGCAGTCGGCGTGCGTGGTGAAGTTCGCCGGCCAGCAGCTCACCACCGGCAAGCAGGCCGAGTGCTACGCCAACGACTTCATCGGCCTGCACGTGAAGGCCACCGCCGACGGGATGACGTTCTCCGAGCTGGGTGCGCCCCAGAGCACGCTGCGGACGCAGGTCACCGCCGCCCAGGCGTCGAACGACCCCGGCCTGGCCGACCTGCAGAAGCAGCTGACGACCGTGACCAGCCAGCGGGAGACCCTCTTCAAGGGCGAGACACTCAAGGGCCTGCTGCTCACCTCGTACGGCTTCAGCGTCTTCGGGGTCAAGGGGGCCCAGGTGGCGACGGTCGCCTACGTGGCCGCCGCGCTCCTCGCCCTGCTGTCGATCGCCGGCTTCGCCCACGCCCTGCGGACGTCGAAGGACGAGGCCTTCGCCGCCCCCGAGTCCGCCGACCGGCACCTCATCGGGGTGTAGCGCCGGGGCCCGCCAAACCTCCATGACGACCCTGGCATCCGGCGCTCCGGCAGAGGCCGCTCGTGGCTACCGTGGTGGCGTGGGACCGTCGGCGTCAGAGATCCCGGGCTCCGAGTTGATCGAGGCCGGGCTGCGCGATCTGGCCGAGGGCCGCTGCAGCATCCCGGCGCTGATCGTGTCCATCGGCGCCCCCCGTCTCCGCCAGCTCGGTCTCGAGGTCGTCTCCCCGATCGAGGATGCCGAGCACGCCCTGTACCGGTTGCTGGCGGCGGAGGACGCCGACAGCGCCCACGGCCGCTACAACGCCCTCATCCGCCGCTTGGTCAGTTTCGAGCGCGCCACGGCGTGCGCCGGTTAGCAACCGCCGAGCGCGTCCGCTCCTTCCTGTCGCGCCTGGGTGGCGCGGCCCATGAACCGGCGACCGCCTATCTCACCGGGGGATCGACAGCCGTCCTCCTCGGCTGGCGGGAGGGCACCATCGACATCGACCTCAAGCTGGTCCCCGACTCGGGGGCACTCCTGCGGGCCGTCCCCCGGCTGAAGGAGGAGCTCGAGGTCAACGTGGAGCTGGCCTCGCCCGACCTCTTCATTCCCGTACCCCCGGGATGGGAGAACCGCAGCCCGTTGGAGGCGACCCACGGCATGCTCACCGTGCGCCACTTCGACCTCACCGCCCAGGCCGTGGCCAAGCTCGAACGTGGTCATGCCCGCGACCGGGACGACGTGCAGGCGATGTTGGATCGCGGCCTGGTGACGGGAGAAGGGCTGCTGGCATTCCTCGGAGCGATCGAGGACGAGCTGTACCGATTTCCGGCGATCGACCCTCCGTCGTTCCGGCGGGCCGTCGAGGCGGTGGCCCGTGACGCCTGACGGCCTCGAGGGGACGTCCTGACCGGGAGCGCTCCGACGCGAACCGAGGGCGGGTCGTAGGCTCCCGGCAGCCGACAGGCGGAAGGAGAGGGTTCTTTGGCCCAGTCAAGGTCGTCGGATGGCTACCTCGACGACTACCTGCCGGATTGCCCGGTGCAGCCGGAGGTCTGGCGGCGGTACCGCGAGCGAGGGCCCGGCGTTGCGCTGCAACTGATCGTCCGGGTCCGGCCGGGGGACAGCCCGCCGATGGTGACGGCCAAGCTACGGGACTGGTTCGAAACCAGCGAGCTGCTCACTCACGGGAGCTACATCCTGGTGGAGGCGACGTTCGAGGACATGCTCACCACCCTCCTGCCGCTCACGAACTGGCAGAAGTTCGTAGCCCGGGCGGCGACGCTCGCGGACGCCCGGAGCCGGCTTCTCGGGGAGGTGGCCGCGGTCAGGCTGCGCAAGCCCCTCGCCCTGCCGATACGCGGGGGCGTCAACTGGGGGGCGGCGGACCGGTCCCGCCTGCGCTGGCTCATCGAGATGGTGGCCGAGTTCTACGACGGCGACGCTCGGGTCGACGATGAGGCGGCGACCACGCGCATACTCGACCTCCTGGTCACTGCAGCCACCGCGGTGTCTCCGGACGGTGCGCCTCTGGACTCTGTCGGGTTGAACCGGCCGGTGCTACCGGCGGTGACCGACTCCCGGGCGACGGTCAAGGCCGACGCCGCCGAGCGGGTCTTCGACCTCGACTGCAGCGGTATCACGTGGGCGGTCATCGACACGGGGATCGACTGCACCCACCCTGCGTTCACCGATGTCGTGAAGGGCACCAGTCGGGTCGTCTCGACCTTCGACGTGGACGCCGGAATCGGACGGCTCAAGGACGAGCAGAAGGACGCGCGCGTCGTCGGGCTACTCGACGACGCGGCCTGGGAGATCTTCCGGCTCGGCGCCCAGGTCACCGGCAAAGCGCTCAGGACGGGCCGGTCGGTCGACAGCCGCACCGAGCACGGGACCCACGTCGCCGGCATCCTCGGCGCCGGCTACCGCCGCCTGGAACGGGCGCCCCGGCGCCGCTCCCCGTCGCGGGAGACCCCGGTGGGTGATGTCATGGGAATCTGCCCCAACGTCCGGCTCGTCGACATCCGCGTGTTCGACGCCGACAACGTCGCCAGCGAGTTCAACGTCATCGTGGCCCTGGCGTTCGTGCGGTGGCTCAACGACCGTCACCTCGGGGTGCTCGAGCAGCGCATCGACGGGGTGAACATCTCGCTTTCCGTCCCCTTCGCGGTGGACGACCACGCCTGCGGCTGGACACCGGTGTGCCAGGAGTGCGACCGCCTGGTCAAGAGCGGCGTCGTGGTGGTGGCCGCGGCGGGAAACGCCGGCTTCACGGAGGGTGTGAACGAGACCACCGGCTCGGGGTTCGCCCAGATGTCGATCTCCGACCCGGGCAATGCCGAGGCCGTCATCACCGTCGGCTCGACCCACAGCCACGAGCCCCACCGCTACGGCCCGGCGGCGCGCTCGGCCCGGGGTCCGACCGCCGACGGCCGCCACAAGCCCGACCTGCTCGCCCCCGGGATTCGCATCCTCGGGCCGGCGCCGCGGGGTGGCTGGCAACGGTTGAGCGGCACCAGCATGGCGGCACCCCATGTGAGCGGGGTGGCCGTCCTCCTCCTCGCCCGCTTCCGCGAGCTGCGGGGCCAGCCCGAGCGGGTCAAGGAGATCCTCTGCCGGACCGCCACCGACCTCGGCCGGATACCCGACTTCCAGGGCCACGGCCTGGTGGACGCCCTCCGCGCCCTCCAGGCGCCGTAGCCGGGCGTCGGCGCTACCCTTGGACCATGCCCACCGATAACCCCGGGAGCACGCCTGCATCGGGGTCGACCGCGCCGGTGCCGGCGACTTCGGCCCCGGCGACCGCAGGCAGGAAGCGACCGGCGACCAAGGGCGCGAAGGGGGCGCCGCGAGCCAAGGCGGCGGTCCCCAAGGCGTCGGTCCCCGAGCCGTCCGGCACCGGGGTCCCGGGAACGATCGTGTTCTTCGACCCGTCCACCGGTCGGGGCGCGGTCGAGTCCAACCAGATCAAGGGCGAGATCGTCGTCGACGTGGCCAAGACCACCAGGATCCTGAACCAGAGCTACGTTCGCCTCGACGCCGGCCGCGACGTCACGGTCTGGGTGGAGAACGGCCAGGCCACGGCCCTCCGCGCCGTCGAGGGGAAGTAACCCACCTCACTTCTCCAGCGGCACCACCACCGAGCGCTGGCCGGCGGCCGGCACCTCGACGGTGATGTTGGCCTTGCGCACGGCGATCTCGTCGCGCAGGGCGGCCAGGGCGGCGGCGTACACCGGGCCGAAGGTGCCGCCCTGCCCTTCCGCGGTGGTGAGCCACACGGTGGCCTTGCGCTTACCCTGAGCCTGCACCAGCCGTCGGAGGATCCCCTCGGAGGGGTTCTTGAAGCGGCCGTCGGCGCTGATCACATAGTGCCTGGCCCGCACCCGCTCGAGGAGTCCGGGCACGTCGTCGGCCAGGTCCGTCGTGCTGTCGGAGCCGTGGTGGGGGAGCTTCAACACGTCGACCACGAGGGGCTTGCCGTCCGGGCCGAGCAGTCCCAGCTCCTCCAGTCCCTCCACGGTGTGGTCGGCCCGGGCATCGCCGGTGAGCAGGAGCTTCTTGGTGCCCTGTTGCACCAGGAGGACCAGGCTCGACAGGTTCGCCACCCGGGTGTCGAGCTTCGTCTTGGTGGCGGCGGGGAGGACGCCGCCGGCCGGGCCGAGCTCCTTGCGCCACTCGTCGATCAGCTTCTGGAAGCGCGTCAGCGACGGCGCCACGACCGTGATCGAGAGCGGCGCCACGTGCTTGGCCGGAAACGTGTCCCCGGTGAGGAGCCGCTTGCCCGCGGGTGGGTTGCGGGCGACGTGGACGCGCTGGTCGCGGGCCAGGTTGGCCAGGTCGGCGCCCTGCTGGAACGACTGGACCCGCACCCCGGCGGCCGCGGTGGGGGCGATGAGCAGGCCGAGCTCACGCTCCAGCCGATCCCGCTCGCTCGGCGCGGCCCCCCCGCCGATGGCCCCGGGCTGGACGCCGAGAGCGTCGCCCGCGGTGGGGACGTTGTGGAAGAGGGCGTCGACCGAGGCGGGCGGTGGGGTGTCGTCCCTGATCCGCTCGAAGAGGGTGATCACGCCGGTGATGTGGTCCTCGTCGACGTGGCTGACGTTGACCCACCGGATCCGGGGGACCTTCCCGGCCGGCGCCAACTCGGCCAGGCGGGAGGCGATGACCCTCTTGTAGACCCCACTGGGACCGCCGTCGATCATGGCCAGCAACGGCTTGGCCTTCGTCCCGTAGTGGAGGAGCAGGGCGTCGCCGTGGCGGGCGCTGAAGGCTTCCAACTCGAGCACGTCACGAACCTCCTGCCGCCGTCCACCGGAGCGAGAGAACTCTACGGGTGCCGCCGTTGTGGGGCTCGGTCAGGCCCGTTTCAGGCTGACGTCGTCGACCTGGGCCGTGGCGGTCGTGCTCAGGGAGACGAGGACGTCGAGGCTGACCGACGAGCCGCCGGCGACGGGCGGGCCGGTCACCGTGAGCTGTTGCCATGCGCCGGTGCCGCTGGCGACAACCGTCCGGAACTGGGCCACGGTCGATCCGCGGTACTCCCGGATACGCAGCGTGATCGGCCTTCCCACCGGGGCCTTGACCCACGCCGAGGCCTTGTACGTGGCGCCGGCGGGCGAGGAGGAGACCGTGTTCGGGGAGTCGTCGAGCACCGCCTCGCCGGCGGAGGTCGTGCGGCCGATCTGCGCCGAGCACGACCCGGTGTGGGCCACCGCGCAGGTTCGGGTCAGAGTCGTTCGGTTGGTGCCCGTGTTCCAGCTCGCCAGGTTGGACTCGAACCCGGGGTTGCGGACGAGGTTGGGGACCAGGGCGACGGTGGTGGACGTGGCGGTCGGCCGGGTCGTGGTCGTGGTCGGCCTGGTCGTCGTCGTGGTCGGCCGGGTCGTGGTCGTGGTCGTGGTCGGCCGGGTCGTGGTCGTGGTCGGCGGGCGTCGTGGTCGTCGGCCCGGGCGTGGTCGTCGTCGGCAGCGTGGAGCCGGCCGACTGGTAGGACGTGGCGGACACCTTCAACGACGACACGTCCACCGCTTCGAACGCCGAGCCGGCCACGTTGCGCAGCAGGTGCAGGTCGCTGTCGTTCCATCCCGGGTCGGGCGCTCCGCTCAGGAACCACGACGACCCGTTGTCCGCCAGCACCATCCCGTGCTTCTTGAGCGCCCGCAGGATGACCTGGTTCTGCGCCGAGTAGCCGCTGATGTCGAAGCCGGCCTTCAGCCGGAACCAAGAGCCCATCGGCGGATCGGAGGCGCCGCCGGTGGCGGCCTTGTGGCTGGCCGGCCAGACGAAGGCGTTGGCCGTGCGGGGGGCCGTGAAGCGGATCACGTGGTCGATCTCCCCGGCTGCCACCTCGTCGCGCCGGACCAGTCCGGGCAGGATGGGCAGCCCCGCGGCATCCCCCGACGTCCAGCCCAGGGGGCGCATCGTGTTCGACCGCAGGTCCCAGGTGGCGCCAGAGCCGGCCGTCCACGAGGACCCACCGTTCTGCGGGTGGGCGTCGTAGAGCTCCCACAGCCGGCACGCGTCACGGTCGACGACGAGAACGTGGCGGTCGCCGGTGGAGGCGGGTCCCCCCTCGATGGGGGCGGTGGGGGGGACCGGGTAGGGGCCGGGATCGCTCTCGTCGGCGTAGTCGAAGCTCACGGGGACCCGGGCCTGGGTGCCGGCGACGGTGGTGAACGGGATGCCGATCGGCCCCCCGTCCCAGGTGCCGCTGCCGAAGTCCGCCTTCAGCTTGGCGGTCGGGCCGACGCTCGCCACCCAGGTCGACGACTGCGCGTGCACCGGCAGGCGGGACACGTCGGCGTGCCAGAACGAGTTGGCCGGGAACGTCGGGCAGCCGGCCGCTCCGGGGAAGGGCATGGCAATGCTCGGAGCCACCCCTGCGACCGCGCCCGCTACCACCAGCGCCACCAGCAGCGCAAACGTCCTCCGGGTACGGGCGGCGGCGGGCGGCATCGACGCGCCTATCGGCAGATCGACCGGTGAACTTGAGCGGGAATGGCCGGGGACGTGCCGGCTGTCAGCGGGGACGGCGGCGGGGGCCGCCGGCGGCACTGGAAGCGGGCCACTGCGCACGGCGTCCGCCACCGCTGGGCTGGGCGGGGCGGCCGTAGCGGCCGCTGGCACCGGTGCGGGCCGGGTTGGCTCGCGCCTGCACCGGGGCCACCGCCTGGGGACGGAACACGGGCTCGGCGATGGGGCCGGTCAGCGCCACCGTCTCCCGGGCGCCGGGCCCGACGCGGGCCGACGCGGGGCGGATGCCGGCCTGGCGGATCATGCTGGCGACGTCGCGGACCTGGTCGGGCAGGATCACCGTGACCACGGTGCCCTTGGCCCCGGCCCGGGCGGTGCGGCCGGAGCGGTGGAGGTAGGCCTTGTGCTCGGTGGGGGGGTCGACGTGGACCACGAGGGCGATGTCGTCGACGTGGATGCCGCGGGCGGCGATGTCGGTGGCGACCAGGACCCGGGTGGAGCCGTCGGCGAACGAGGCCAGGTTGCGGTCGCGCTGCGACTGCGACAGGTTCCCGTGGAGGTCGAGGGCGGGGATGCCCCGGGCCGTCAGGTCCTTGGCCAGCTTCTTGGCCGCGTGCTTGGTGCGGGTGAAGAGCAGGCTGCGCTCCTTGCCCGACGCCAGCTCGCGAACCACCGCGGCCTTGTCGGACGGGGTGACGGTGAAGGCGTGATGCTCGAGGTCGGGGGGCGTGGCGTCGACGTTGTCGACTGAGTGGGTGACGGGGTTGTCGAGGTAGCGGCGGACCACGGCGTCGACCGCCCGGTCGAGCGTGGCCGAGAACAACATTCGCTGGCCGCGCTCCGGGGTCTGGTCGAGGATGCGCTTGACCGCGGGGAGGAAGCCCAGGTCGGCCAGGTGGTCGGCCTCGTCGAGCACGCAGACCTCGACCGCGTCGAGCCGGCAGTGGCCCTGCTGGATCAGGTCCTCCAGGCGGCCGGGGCAGGCGACGAGCACGTCGATGCCCTCGCGGAGGGCCTTGACCTGCGGGCCCTGGCTGACCCCGCCGTGGATGACGGCGACCCGCCGCAGGCCCATGGCCCGGGCGAGGGGGTCGATGGTGGCCGCGACCTGGGCGGCCAGCTCCCGGGTGGGGACGAGCACCAGCGAGCGGGGGTGGTTCGGCCGCCGGTGCTTGGTGGACCCGGCGATGGCGACGACGATCGGGATGGCGAAGGCGGCGGTCTTGCCGCTGCCGGTGCGGGCCCGGCCGAGGACGTCGCGACCGGCGAGCGAGCTCTTCAGGGTGGCGGCCTGGATGGGGAAGGGCGTCGGGCAGCCGGCCCTCTCCAGGGCGGCGACGATGGGTGCGGGGACGCCCAGCTCGGCGAAGGTCGTGTCCTCGGCGGGCGTGTCGAGGACTTCGAAGGCGGACGACGGGAGGGGCTGCTCGACCGGCCGGCGGGCGGCCGGGACGGGGGGCTGGCCGGGGCGGCGACCGCGACGGCGCGCGCCGGTGGGGGCGGGGGACATGGATGGTTCCTTTTCGGTTGGAGGTTGGCCGTTGATGCTGCGGCAACCCGCTCCGAAGAACGGAAACCCTGCGCTGAGGTGCGCACTCGCACTCGACCCCGATGACGCCATACGGCGCAATCGCTTCCCTCACTCTACCGGATCGACCGGATGCACCCGGTCGCATTCGCCCGGCACGACATCCCGGGCGGCGGTACCGTCGGCCGATGGAACCGACTCCCGCGGCGGAGCTGTTCGTGACGGCGGTGTTCGAACTGGCTTCCCATGGCGCCATCCAGCAGCGGCTGAACCGGGCGTGGACGTCGGCGTTGGCCAACGTGCAGGCCGTCGACCTCCCGGACGGGCTGCAGCCCCGGGTCGCCGAGCTCACCGAGAAGCTGGGCGGCAACCCGATCACCAGGGCCATGCTCACCGACGACGAGTCGGCCCGGATCGCCAAGGAGATCGTGGCCGTGGCCTTCGATCTCTGCCGCGCCCCTGACGCCGGGAGCCCCTGACCCCCGGCCGTCCGATCTAGAGGGACCCGCCCGGGGGGATGGGGGACAATCGCGAGGTGCCCGATCTCCCGTGGTGGCGCCGCGCCGTCATCTACCAGGTCTACGTCCGGAGCTTCGCCGACTCCGACGGTGACGGGATCGGCGACCTGCCCGGCGTCCGTTCCCGCCTGGCGTACGTCGCCGACCTGGGCGTCGACGCGGTCTGGCTGAACCCGTTCTACCCGTCCCCCCAGGCCGACGCCGGCTACGACGTCGCCGATTACCGCGACGTCGACCCCCTGTTCGGCACCCTCGCCGACTTCGACGCCCTGGTGGCCGACGCCCACCGCCTCGGGCTACGGGTGATCGTCGACCTCGTCCCCAACCACACCTCGAGCGAGCACCCCTGGTTCCGGGCCGCCCTGGCCGCGGCGCCGGGGAGCGCCGAGCGGGCCCGGTACATCTTCCGGGAGGGACTCGGCCCCGGGGGCGACCGCCCGCCCAACGACTGGCAGAGCGTGTTCGGGGGCCCGGCGTGGGTCCGGATCGCCGACGGCCAGTGGTACCTGCACCTTTTCGCCCCCGAGCAGCCCGACCTCGACTGGACGAACGCCGAGGTGCGGGCCGAGTTCGAGTCGATCCTGCGCTTCTGGCTCGACCGGGGCGTCGACGGGTTCCGCATCGACGTGGCCCACGGCCTGGCCAAGGACCCGACCCTGCCCGACATCGCCGGGGGCTACGGCATGTCCGGCCCGGCCGCCGCGGGCCACCCGTTCTGGGACCAGGACGACGTCCACGAGGTCTACCGGCAGTGGCGTAGGGTCACCGACTCCTACGACCGCGACATCGCCTTCGTCGGCGAGGCGTGGGTGCAGACCCCGGTCCAACTGGCCCGCTACCTGCGGCCCGACGAGCTGCACACCGCCTTCAACTTCGAGTTCCTGCTCGCCCCCTGGGACGCCGCCGGGCTGCGGGCGGTCATCGACGCCAGCATCGAGGCGCTGGCGGGCGTGGGCGCCCCGCCCACGTGGGTGCTCTCGAACCACGACGTCGTCCGCCACGTCACCCGCTACGGCGGTGGGGAGCAGGGCCGGCGCCGGGCCCGGGCCGCGGCGCTGCTGATGCTGGCCCTCCCCGGGGGCGCCTACGTGTACCAGGGCGAGGAGCTGGGCCTGCCCCAGGTGGACGACCTGCCCGACGAGGTGCTGCAGGACCCGACGTTCCTCCGCACCGGAGGGGCCGACCGGGGCCGCGACGGATGCCGGGTGCCCATGCCGTGGTCGGGCGACTCGCCGCCGTTCGGCTTCGGACCCGAGCGGGGGGCGCGACCGTGGTTGCCGCAGCCGATCGGCTGGTGGTCGCTGACGGCGCAACGCCAGGCGTCCGATCCCGAATCCATGCTCGCCCTCTACCGGGATGCCCTCCGGCTGCGGAAGGCGCTCGTGAGGGATGAGCCGCTGGAGTGGGTCGAGGACGGGCCCGGCGCCGGCGCCGTGCTGGCGTTCCGCAGGGGTCCGGGATTCGCCTGCGTCGTCAACCTCGGCGACGAGCCGATGGCCATGCCCGCCGCCATCGGGGCCGGCGCCCAGGTGCTGGTGGCGAGCGGGCCGATGGCTGCCGATGGCCGCGTCCCGGGCTCCACCGCGGTGTGGCTCGGCGGGCCCTGACGTCCCGCCGCACGATGCCCGACGTCCTCCGCTTCGGACCTCATCGCGACCAGGCGGCGGAGGCGTGGGTGCCCGACCGGGGCCAGGGGCCGCATCCCGTGGTGGTCGTGCTCCACGGGGGGCTGTGGCTGGACACCTTCGGCCGGAACCTGATGGCTTCGGTGTGCGGCGACCTGGCCGAGCGGGGCTGGCTGGCCTGGAACCTCGAGTACCGCCGGGTGGGATCGAGGTGGTCGGGGGGTGGGTGGCCGGCCACCTTCGCCGACGTGGCGGCCGGCATCGACCATCTGGCGACGTGCCCTGCCATCGCCGACGCGGGGCGGGTCGTGGTCCTCGGGCACTCTGCCGGGGCGACGCTGGCCATGTGGGCCGCGGCCCGCCCCGGCCTCCCGGACGGGGCGCCGGGCGCGGGCCCCAAGGTGGCCATTCGGGCCGCGGTCTCCCTGTCCGGCGTGCTCGACCTGGTGGCGGCGGTCCACGACCGGCGGTCGGTCATCGGTTCGGCTGTCGTCCGGTTCCTCGGAGGCCGTCCCGACGAGGTCCCCGACCGCTACCGCCTGGCGTCGCCGGTCGACCGCCTGCCCCTCGGCGTCCCCCAACTGGTGGTTCACGGCGAGACGGACGGCACCGTGCCCACTGAGCAGAGCCGGGACTACGCCCGCCGGGCGATGGAGGCCGGCGACCCGGTGGAGCTGGCGGTGGTCCCCCGTGCCGGGCACATGGACCTTCTCGATCCCCGGTCACCGGCGTGGGCCATCGCCGCCGACTGGCTGGCCTCACGGCCGGCGGGCGTGGTCGGTCCGGTCAGCGGGTGACGACCGGCTCAATCTGAGCCGTCTCTGATGACTTGTGTACCTCCGAGGTACAAAACTCATCAGAGACCATCGCTCACGAGGGCGCCGGATGGCTCTATCCACGGACGAAGAGGATGGCCGCCACCACCAGCGCGAACACGACGATCGTCGCCCGCAACGCTCCCGCATCGAGGCGGCGGGCCACGGACGCGCCCGTCCACCCGCCGGCCAGGCTGGAGCCGGCCATGATGCCGACGGCGGTCCACTCCACCGGGCCGAAGAAGGCGAACACCACCACGGCCACCGTGTTGACGCCCAGGACGAGGGCCGACCGGAGGGCGTTGAGCTGTCGGAGGTCGTCGGGCAGGAAGAGCCCGAGGACGCCGATGAGCAGGATCCCCGCCCCGGCCCCGAAGTAGCCGCTGTAGACGGTTCCTACGAACAGGCCGACGTGCAGCAGGGCCGACCGGTGCTCGCCTGCCCCGCCGGGGAGTGCCTTCACCCGGGCCGAGATCCTCGGCTGGACCGCCACGAGCAGGGCGGCGAACGCGATGAGCCAGGGCACGACGCTGCGGAACACCCGTTCCGGCGTGTTGAGCAGGACGATGGTGCCGGTGAGGGCGCCGGCCAGGCTGGTGACGCCGAGGACGAGCACCCGCCGGCGGGATCCGCCGTGTTCGGTGCGGTAGCCGATCGCGCTGCCCACGTAGCCGGGAAAGATGGCGATGGTGTTGGTGACGTTGGCGGTGACCGAGGGGTAGCCGACGGCCAGGAGGGCGGGGAAGGACACGAGCGTGCCGCCCCCCGCGATGGCGTTCACCAGCCCGGCGACGAAGCCGGCCCCCACGAGGAGGATCACCTCGGGAGGAGTCACATCGACACCCCCGGCTTCACGGGTCGGTGACTGTAGACGACCCGACCAACGAGCAGAAGAAGGCGTCCCCGCACCAGGTGATCCGGCGGAGGCCGAGACTCTCGACGACGGGACGCTTTGTGTGGCAGACGAACGGCAGCCTGATCGAAAGTCGTCGGATTATCGTCGCGGTGGATGGGAGCGAAGCGTTACGTGGCATTGCTCCGCGGGGTCAATGTCGGCGGCCGCAACCCAGTCGCGATGGCAGACCTGCGAGAGATGTTCGACGCCGAGGGCTACGGCGCGGCCAGCACCTACATCCAATCCGGCAACGTGCTGTTCGAGTCCGACTCGCGGCGCGATTCGTTGGAGAGCGAGGTCGAGGCGATGCTCGAGCGTCGACTCGGGTTCCCGCTGGTGGTTGTGGTGCGCTCACACCGCCAACTCCGCAACATCGTCGACAAGGCTCCGGACGGTTTCGGTGGGGCACCCGACACCTATCACTCGGACGCGATCTTCCTGAAGGCCCCACTGTCGGCAGGGCAGGCCATGCGGGTCGTCGAGCAGCGCGAGGGAGTCGACCAAGCCTGGACCGGTTCCGGCGTGCTGTACTTCGCCCGCCTGAGCGCACGACGCACCCAGAGCCGAATGGGCCGCATCGTCGGCACTCCGGAGTATCAGCGGATGACGATCCGCAGCTGGGCCACCACGACGAAGCTGCTCGACCTCCTCGAGGCCCGTCGCCTCAACTGAAGGTCGTAGCCCTCGATGACGACTCGCACCTCCTCAGCGTCTCACGGGACCTTGGTGCCCGTCGTACCCTGGCCCTGTGGAGCGCTCCGTCCTGCAGGGGCTGGCGGCCTTTCGATGGGGGGCGTGGGTGTGGATGGGCACCGTGCTGCTCGTCTCCCGGGAGCAGCTCGAATGGCCGGTGGTGGCCATGGCCCTCGTCGGGCTGGCGCTGGCCGTCACCGTGGTCGACACCGTCCTGCTGCGCACCGACGCCGCCCGCCTCTGCCGGCCGGGCCCGGTGCTGGCCGAGCTGGCGGTCGGCGCCGTCCTCGTGGCGGCCGACGGGCTGGTCTACGGGCCCGACCACGCCTTCTCGACGTCCCAGTCCCTCGGTTCGGTGTGGCCCCTGGCCGGCATCCTCGGCGCCGGCGTGGCCCTCGGGCCGGTCGGGGGGGCGCTCTCCGGCATCGCCATCGGGCTGTGCCGGGTGCTGGCGGTGCTCCTCAACGGGGCGCCGATCGACTCCGGGGGCAAGGTGCTCTCCCTCACCAACACCGTGGTCTTCTACGCCCTCGGCGGGGCCGCGGCCGGCTACCTGGCCCGCCTCCTGCGACGGGCCGAGAGGGAGATCTCGGCCGCCCGGGCCCGGGAGGAGGTGGCCCGCACCCTCCACGACGGGGTCCTCCAGACGCTGGCCATCGTCGAGCGGCGGGCCACCGACCCCGCCCTGGCCCGCATGGCCCGGGAGCAGGAACGAGAGTTGCGGGACTACCTCTTCGGGGTGGCCAAGGCGGGGACGCCCGGCGCCGCCAAGGACGACGAAGGCGACGTGGGGCCGCCCCTCCGGGCCGCCGCCGCCCGGTGCGAGGACCACTTCGGGGCCCGGGTCCAGGTCCTGGTGGCCGACGACCTCCCGGCCCTGCCGGCGTCGTCCGTCGCCGCCCTGGCGGGGGCGGCCGGCGAGGCGATGGTGAACGCCGGCAAGCACGGCGCCGCGTCCAAGGTCCTCGTCTACGTGGAGCCCCACGAGTCCGGCGGCGTGTTCTGCTCGGTGAAGGACGACGGTTCCGGCTTCGACGTGTCGGCCACGCCCGAGGGCGTCGGGATGTCCCGGTCGATCAGGGGACGGATGGCAGAAGTCGGCGGACGGGTGGAGGTCTCCAGCTCCCCCGGCCAGGGGACGGAGGTGGTGCTGTGGCTCCCGTGAACGTGGTCCAGACGACCGTGGTGCTGGCCGACGACCACCCCATCTGGCGGGACGGCGTGCGGGCCGACCTGGGCGACGACTTCCGGGTGGTGGGCGAGGCGAGCAACGCCGACGAGGCCATCGAGGTCATCCGCCGCACCAAGCCCGATCTGGTCGTGTGCGACGTCCACATGCCCGGCGGTGGGGGCAACAAGGTGGCCCGCACATGCGGCGAGGAGACCCGGATCGTGATGCTCACGGTCTCGGAGCAGGAGCGCGACCTGCTCGACGCGGTGGCGGCGGGCGCCGTCGGCTACCTGGTGAAATCGACCCCGCCGGCCGAGCTACGGGAGGGACTGCGCAAGGCGGCCCGGGGCGAGCCCGTCTTCTCCCCGTCGCTCGCCGCCCTGGTGCTGGGCGAGTTCCGGCGGATGGTGAAGGGGTCGTCGGGGATGCAGCCGATCTCGGAGCGGGAGCGGGAGGTGCTGCAGCTGGTGGCCCGCGGCCACACCTACAAAGAGATCGGCGGCAACCTCTTCATCGCCGAGAAGACGGTGGAGAACCACGTCCGCAACATCCTGGGCAAGCTCCACCTCAACCGCAAGCAGGAGCTCATCCGCTACGCCCTGGAGCACGGGATCGAGTAAGCGCTTCGCAGCCTTGGGGGGAACCCAGGTCCATCTGGGGTGCTCGCCCGGTGTCGGGACGGCCGCCGATGGCCGACCTTGGTCCCATGACGAACACGACCTTCGCCCCGCCCCGCCCGCCGCAGCCGTCCCGTCCCGGACGCCGCACCGGAGCCACCTGGGTGGCCGCCACCGGCGCCTTTCTCCTCCTGGCCGGCGCAGCGGTCTTCGTGGCCGTGCGGTGGGACCGCATGTCGGAGCCGGCCAAGCTGGCCGTCGTCCTCGGCCTCACCGCCGCCGTGCTGGTCGGCGGGCGCCGCCTGCGGCGCACCCTGCCCGCCACCGGCGACGTGCTCTTCCACCTGGGGGCCTTCCTCATGCCGGTGGACCTGGCCGGGATCGGCGTCTACACCGGCGTCGCCTGGCGTCCCCTCGTGCTGGCCGAGGGAGCGCTCGGCGTGGTCGCCCTCGGCGGACTGGGACTTCTCACCAGGTCGACCGTCCTGGTCTGGGCCGGGATCCTGAGCATGGGGGTGCTGGCCGCCGGAATCGCGTCGGTTTCGCCCGTTCCCGCGGCCGCGGTGCTGGCCGCCGTCGCCCTGGTGGTCGAGCTCACCCGCCGCCGCGACTGCCGCGACGGCCGCGACGGCCGCGACGGCCGCGACGGCCGCGAGGACAGGCTGCCCGAGACCGCCGCCGGCGTCTGGGCCACGGTGGCCGGGCTGGCGCCGGTGCTGGCCGCGGCCGTCACCCTCCTCGTCCCCGTCGGGTCCGGGACGCTCGCCGAGCTCGGCTTCACGACCCCCGGCGCGGCCGCGATCGCCGGCGTCCTGGCCGCGGCGGTGCTCGCCCGCCAGGCCCACCTCCGCCAGGAGCTCACCCGGGCCTTCCTGGCCGTCGGCTGCCTGGCGGTCGCCGCCGTCTCCACCCTCGTCACCGCCCACCTCCCCTCGTCGGCAACGGCGGTGGCTCTGGGTGCAGGCTTCGTGTTGGTGGAGGTCGCCGCCCTCGTCGTGCGCCGTGACCCGTTCTGGCACCGTCCCCTCGGAGTGGTCGCCGAACTGGCCGAGATCGCGGCCGGCGTGGTGGCCCTCGCCACCGCCACCCTCCTCGCCTTCGCCCCCCTGATCGACACCTACGACGACCCCGACCCCCGGCGGGGCCTGGCGACGGCCCTCGCCCTCGCCGCCATCGGGTGGCTGACGGCCGACATCCGCCGCTACCAGGGCACGCCCCGTCCCCTCGGCCTGGCCCTGCTGCGGGGCGGATGCTGGCCGCCGGCGACCATCCCCCTCGCCGTGTCGGCCGTGGCCGCCGTCGCCGTCGGCACCGCGTCGGGCCTCGCCACCGCCATCGCCCTCGTCGCCGTGGCGGCGGCCCTGCTCGCCTCCCGGCGGCCGGCGGGCACCGTGGTCGCAGCCGCCTTCGTCCCGTGGGCGGTGGCCACGTCGATGACGCACCCGGCCGGAGGGATGCTCGTCGGTCTGGCCGGCGCGGTGGTGCTGGCCGTGGCCGCCGTCGCCCGGGCCCGGGTCGAGGCCCACGACCCGGCGGCCGGGGTCCTCGCCCTCCTGTCCGCCGGCACGGCGCTGGTCGCCGTCGCCGTCGCGGTGCCCGACATCGGAGTACCCGCCGGCGTGGCCGGGGCGGTCGTCGCCTGCTGGCTGCTCGCCCTCCTCCTGGACCGGGGGTCACTCCCGCTCGGCGACATTGCCCGGGCCGCCATGCTGCTTCCCGTGCTGGCCTCGCTGGGCGTGAGCCCGCAGGAGGCGCTGCCCGCCACCATCGGCGCCGTCCTTCTCGTCGCGGTCGACGCCGTCCGCCTGGACCGGCCGCCGGTGGGCGTCGGCGCCGCCCTGGCCGCCCAGGCCGTGGTCGGCCAACTGGCCCGGGCCAACGGGCTCGGCCTGGGCGAGACCGGCCTGGTCCTCTGCATCGGGGCAGTGGCGTGGGCCGGCCTGGCGGCGGTCGTCGACAGCCGGTGGCGGCTTCCCTTCCTGGTCGCCGCGGCCGCCGGCCTGGGCCTGGGCATCGCTGCGACCGTCGTCGCCGACGACCCCGCCGCCCTCAGCACCTCGCTCCTCGTGGCCGGCGGCCTCGGGATCGGTGCCGGCCTGGCCACCGGTCGGTCATGGCTGGCCCACCTGGGGGCCGGCGCCTGCACCACCGGGATCTTCGGCCACCTCGCCCTCGGCGGCGTCGTCGCCGGCGAGCCCTACGTCGTCCCGGTGACGGCGCAGCTCCTCGTCTGGGGCTGGCAGGCCCGCCGGACCCGTCCCTCGCTGTCGTCGTGGCTGGTCTACGCGCCTCCCGTCCTCCTCCTCGGGGGGACGGCCCTGATCGAGCGCATGGTCGGCGGCGCCGGTTGGCACGCCCTCGTCGCAGGGGCGGTGGGGGTGGCCGCGGTGGCCGTCGGGGGATGGAGCCGGACGGCCGGACCCCTCGTCGTCGGCACCGCCGTCCTCGTCACGCTGACCGTCCACGAGTCGCTGGCCACCCTCGCCGGAGTCCCCACCTGGGCCTGGCTGGCGGCGGGCGGCACGGTCCTGCTGGCGGCGGGGATCGCCCTCGAGCGCACCGACACGTCGCCGGTGGAGGCCGGCCGCCGGATCGTCGACGTCGTCAGCGAGAACTTCAGCTGACCCGCCTGCCGGCCGCCACACTCCGTACACTCACGGGGATGCGGCGTCTGGGGGGTGTACTGGCCGCGCTGGCGGTGATGGCAACGGCGGGCGGGTGCTCGGGCGGTGGCCCGTCGGCCACCGTCGGCCGGGCCACCACGTCCACCGAGGTGCCCAACCCGATCGCCTTCACGGTCGTCTCCTTCGACGTGGAGGCCGCCGCCGATCCCGCCGCGGGGGCGGTCGACGGGGCCAAGGCGGGCGTCGAGGCCACCTTCAAGCGGTGGCTCGAGGAGGACGTCCTCCCACCCCTGCGCTCGGCCCAGGTGCCGGGCGACCTCCGCTCGCTCTTCACCGCCGTCACCGCCGAGCGGGCGGCGACCGCCCCCGATCGGGCCGCGTTCGTATCCGAGGGACTCCCCCCGGTCTCCGGCCTCGTCGCCGACACCGCCACCCTGGCCGTGGTCGGCCTGGCCGACTCCGACGGCCAGATCCCGGTCGTCGCCGTCCACCTCGAGCTCAAGCTCCACGGGAGGGCCGAGAACACGCCGCTCACCGTCGAGCACACGGGCGACCTGGTGCTCGTCCCCGAGGGCGATGGGTGGAAGATCGACAGCTACGACCTGCGGGCCACCCGCCAGACGCCGGCTGCCACCACGACGACGACAGCGACCTCGTGAGGCACGGCCTGCGGGTTCGTCCCCGCCGCCTGGTGACGCTGGTCGTGGGGCTCAGCCTGGCCATGGGTCCGGGCGTGCTGCACGGCATGGCCGCCCCCCGACCGGCCGTGTTCGAGATCCACAAGGTCGACGAGGCCCATTTCAACCCGGTGCCCGGGGGGCCGATCTTCGTGCTCGTCCTGGGCAACGACGCCCGTCCCGGGGAGTCGATCAGCCGGGCCGACGGTATCCACCTCATCGGCGTCAATCCCGGACTCGGCCAGGCGACCATCCTCGACATCCCGCGCGACACCTACACCCCGATCCCCGGCCACGGCACCGACAAGATCAACGCGGCCCACGTGTACGGCGGCCCCCAGTTGATGGCGGCCGCGGTGAGCAACCTGGTGGGGGTCGACATCCCCTACGTGCTCACCACCGGCTTCGTGGGCCTGACGGCGATGGTCGACGAGATGGGAGGGGTCGACGTCGACGTCCCCACGGCCATGAGCGACAGCAACTCGGGCGCCTTCTTCAGCGCCGGTCGCCAACGCATGAACGGCAGCGAGGCCCTCGCCTTCTCCCGCAACCGCGGCATCGCCGGCGGCGACTTCAGCCGGACCCGCAACCAGGGCATCCTCATCCTCTCGGCCCTGGCCAAGCTGCGGGCCGAGGGCACCTCGCCGGCCCGGATCCTCCGGTCCCTGGCGGTGTTGCTGCGCCACACCACGCTCGACGGCGTGGGCGTGGCCGACCTCTACCGCCTGGGCCGGCTGGGCCTGTCGATCGACCCCGCCCAGGTCAACAACGTCGTGATGCCGGGGGTGGCGGGGTCGGCGGGAGGCGCGTCGGTGGTGTTCCCGACCTCGGCCGCCCCCGGCGTGTTCGCCGACATGGCCGACGACGGCATCGTCAGCGGCTGACCTCCGGGACGCCGTCGCCGGCGGGATTGGTCGACGGCTCTCGTCGGTCCCGAACTGGTGACGGATTCAGTCGTCCTGGCGACCGAAAACGTCACCGGTTGGCAGGGGCAGGGCCCGGCGGCGGGCGCCGCCGCCGGGAGCCTCGACGGCGGGGTCGGTCGGCGCCTCGGCCGGCCCTGTCGGTCCCGAACTGGTGACGGATTCGGTCGTCCTGGCGACCGAAAATGTCACCGGTTGGCAGGGGCTGGGGCAGGCCCCGCCCCCTCGAACTGCGCGTCAGTCCCCGTCGGCCCCGTTGGCGTCGTCGCCGTCGCCCTCGTCCTCGAACACCCGGCTCTTGAGGATGTCCTCGGCCTCGATGCGCATGAGGTCGGACTTGCTGAGCTTGTGGTTCTTCTCGCCCACGATGCGGGTGGCCTGGCGGAGGCGGGCCCGCTCGAGGGCGTTGCGGACGCTTCGGCCGTTGGCAAAGCGGGGCTGTGTCATCCGCCGGCCGAGGTAATCGCGAAAGGCGACCTCGGCGTCCTCCGCGAACTCGTACTTCTGCTCGTCGAGCATGAGGTGCCCGATCTCCATGAGCTCGTCGAGGGAATAGTCGGGGAAGTGGATGTGGTGGGCGATGCGGGAGCCCATCCCCGGATTGGACGAGAAGAACTTGTCCATCTTGTCCTTGTAACCGGCGAGGATGACCACCAGGTCGTCGCGGTTGTTCTCCATGATCTGGAGGAGGATCTCGATCGTCTCCTGGCCGTAGTCACGCTCGTTCTCGGCCCGGTACAGGTAGTACGCCTCGTCGATGAACAGCACGCCGCCCATGGCCCGCTTGAGGACTTCCTTGGTCTTGGGCGCAGTGTGTCCGATGTACTGGCCGACCAGGTCGTCACGGGTGACGTTCACCAGGTGCCCCCGGGCCAGGTAGCCCATGTTCTTCAGCAGCTCGGCCATGCGCAGGGCGACGGTGGTCTTGCCCGTTCCCGGGCTGCCGGTGAACGACATGTGCAGGGTGGGACGGGTCGACTCGATGCCGAACTGCTGGCGCAGCCGGTCGACCACCAGGAGGTCGGCGATCTCCTTGATGCGGGTCTTCACCGGCACCAGTCCGACCAGCTCGCGGTCGAGGCGGTCGAGTACCTCGTCGCTGTTGGATTTCTTGCGCTCCTCCTCGACGTCGACCACGGCGTCGTCGGGAAGGCGGCTGGCCTCGATCTCGGCCTGCTCCTCCTCTTCCAGTTCCTTGGCCGACTTGGCGGGGTTGGCGGCGTTGGGCATTCCGAAGCCTCGTGTTTGACTCATCGGAGATGATCGTACCGGTGGGAACCGGTCCTCCCGTCCCGTCGTCGGGGGGAGTGATGGAGCGAGATAGGAGAGCTGCCGCCGGTCACACGGCAGGGGACCCCTCCGGGGGCGGCGACGACGTTCGAGGCGCTGTACGCCCTCGAGTACCGGCCAATGGTGCGCCTGGCGTTCGTGATGGTGGGACGGGACGGGCCGGCCGAGGAGGTCGTGCAGGACGCCTTCGCCCGGGTCTACGAGCGGTGGGACTCCCTGACCGCCCCCGGCGGCTACCTGCGGACCTGTGTGGTCAACGGCTGCCGCGACGTCCTGCGCCGCCGGCGGATGGCGTTGTGGAAGCGCCCCGACCCGGGGCCGGTGTCCTCCGAGCTGGGGGCCGACCACCTCGACCGACGCCCTGGCCGCCCTTCCCCCCAAGCGCCGGGCGGCGGTGGTGCTCCGTTACTACGGCGACCTGTCCGAAGCCGAGATCGCGGCCACCCTCGGGGTGCGCCCGGGAACGGTCAAGTCGATGCTGCACCGCAGCCTGGCCCAGCTCCGAGGAGTGATCGAACGATGACCGGACCGATGAACGGCCAAGGGCACGGGGTGGACGAGCTGGAGCGCCGGATAAGCGAGCGCCTGCAGAGCCACAGCCGGCTGGCCCCCGACGGCGACGGATGGGAGGCCATCCTCGACCGCATCGAGCAGCGGGGACGGGCCCGTCACCGCCGGCGGGCGGCCACCACCGGCCTCGTGCTGGTCGGGATGGTGGGGGCGTTGGTGGTGGTCACCGGCGGCGACGGCACCCGGGTCCGCACCACGACGCGCCGCCGGCGGCGGACACGTCGGCGTCGGGCGCGGCAGCCCCGGCACCGGATGGCGCCCTTCCCCATCTGGTGCTCGAGGTCCCCGGGAGGTTCGACCTCGTCCACGGGTCGCGCACCGAGGCCTTGGGACCCTGGCCCGACCTCGGCCGGCTCCTCGTGTACGCCGCCCCCGGCGACGGTCTCCTGGGGCCCGGCCCGGTGATGTTCGCCCGCCTGGTCCCAACCGGCGCGTCCTACGGCATCGGCGACGGACCGGCCGTGAAGGAGACCGACGTCGCCGGCCGCCCGGGACGACTCATCGACTCCGGGGCGGCGCGGAGCCTGGGCTGGGTCCGGGCCGACGGTTCGATCGTCCACCTGATCGCCGTCGACGTGTCCCCGGCCGATCTGGTGGAGGCGGGGCGGGCCATCGAGGAGGCCGCCGGGAAGGGAGGGCCTCCGCCGACCGGGCTGCCCGGCGGGATCGAGCTTCGCCGGACGACGCCGTCCGACACCAGCCCGGCCAGCCTGGCCGAGGTGTCCTACGAGTCGGGGCCTCGGTCGGTCGGCCTGCGCCTCACCACGGGGGGAACCAACCGGCTCGACAACCTGCTGCTCGACCGGCTGGCTTCGAGCGGTGGATGGCGGCCGGCGACGGTGAACGGACGGTCCGCCGTCCTCAGCACCTACCAGGAGGCAGGTGTCGCCGGCCTCGCCGACCAGCCCCGGACCCTCATGTGGTCGATGGACGACGGGGTGGTCGCCGAGCTGACGGCCCAGGGCCTGACCGAAGCCGAGATCGAGGAGGTGGCGGCATCGATCCGGGAGGTCGACCCCGGGGAATGGGACGGCCTGATGGAGCAGGCCACGGCGCGGCAGTCGGTGCCGGTCCCGGGTGCGGCCGAACGCGATGCCCTGCACGGCGAGGTGGCAAGGGCGATCTGCCAGGCCCGGAACGTTTGGCTGAGGGCCGTCGAAGCGGGTGACGCCGATGTCGAGGCGACGGCTGTCGCCGATCTCGAGGCGGTCCTCGAGAAGGGCCGCACCGCAGGGCTCGGGGAGACCGGCGACATCCTGGTGGTGGCCGAGCGGCTCCTCGAGGCGATGGCGGCCGGTGACTCGGTGGCGGTCAGCTCGACCCCGGAGGGCGGTGCGTGCTCGTGAGCAGCCGGCGCAGGGGCTTGCCGCCGGGGGTGCGAGGCACGCCGTCGACGAGCACCAGCTCCCGGGGAAGCTTGGCCGCCGACAGCCGGTCGCGGCCGAAGGCCCGCAGGTCGTCGACGGTGGGCGGCGCGGCCGGGTCGGCCGGCACCACGTAGGCCACCACCCGCTCCCCCCACTCCGGGTCGGGGGCGCCGGCGACGCACACGTCGACCACCCCCGGGTGGGCGGACAGGACCGCCTCCACCTCGGTCGGAGCCACGCTCACCCCGCCCGTCTTGACCAGGTCGCGCAGCCGGTCCACCACCCGCAGGCGGCCCTGGTCGTCGAAGGCGCCGGCGTCGCCCGTCCGCAACCAGCCGTCGGCCGTGAAGGCGTCGGCGGTGTCGGCGGCCCCCGTCGGCGACCGGTAGCCCCGCATCACCACCATCCCCCGGACGAGGATCTCGTCCTCGTGGCCCAGGCCCACCTCCACCCCGTCGAGCGGACGGCCGGCATGGACCACCCCGCCCCAGGTCTCGGTCAGGCCGTAGGTGGCGGTGCCCGGGAGGTCGGCCGCCACCGGTCCACCCCCGATCAGCACCCTGCGGAACCGCCCCAGGTCGACCCCCGCCGCCACCAGCCGGCGGGCCATGAGCGGCACGAGCGAGACGAGCGTGGTGGTGGCCGCGGCCGACGCCACCGCTTCCACGTCGAAGCGGGGCAGGACGTCGACCGGCGTGCCCACCGTCCACGACCGGGCGAGGACGGCCAGGCCGCCCACGTGGTGGAGGGGGAGGCAGCACAGCCACCTGTCCGCCGGGCCGACGCCCAACGCGTCGGACACCGCCCGGGCTGATGACTGCAGCCCCCCGAAGGTGAGCTCCACGCCCTTGGGCTCCCCGGTCGTCCCCGACGTGACGACGACCGCGGCCACGTCGGGGCCCACGTCGCCCTCCGGGTCGAGCCGGGCCGTGATCCGCCCGATCTCGGCCTCCGGCGCCCGCGGGTCGAGGACGAGGACGCCCCGGCCCATGTCCCACGCCCGGCGGATGGCGTCGGCCGCCTCCGGGGCCGCCATCCGGACCACGACGAGGGCCATCGCCCGCCGACCCTACCGGCGACCACTCCGCGCAATTACACGCGTGAGGGGGCGAGCGCGCGAACTGCTCGCCCGAGCCGGCCGGGCGCCGGACCGCCGGGCCGCCGGGCCGCCGGGCCGCCGGGCCGCCGGGCCGCCGGGCCGCCGGGCCGCCGCCGCCCAGCGACCACTCCGCGCAATTTCACGCGTGAGGGGGCGAGCGGCGAAGTGCTCGCCGGGACCACCGACCACTCCGCGCAATTACACGCGTGAGGGGGCGAGCGCGCGAATTGCTCGCCGGTGCTCAGCCTCGGGGCGGCATCTTCTTGTGGGCCTTGTGGATGATCTTCCACTTGCGGGCCTGCTCGGCCCGCTCCAGCACCGACGCCGACTGCCGCTCGAGATCACGCTCGATCTTGCGGAAGTTGGCCACCCGGTCGCCGTCGAGCAGGCCGGCCTCGACGGCGGCGGTGACCGCGCACCCGGGCTCGCCGTCGTGGCGGCAGTCCCGGAACTTGCAGTCCTCGGCCAGGGTGCCCACGTCGGCGAACGCCGCCGCCAGCCCCTCCTCCGCCCCGGCCAGTCCGAGGGATCGGACGCCCGGGGTGTCGATGAGCACCCCGCCGGCGGGCACGAGCACCAGGTCGCGAGAGGTGGTGGTGTGGCGTCCCCTTTTGTCGACCTTGCGCACCTCGCCAACGGCCTGCACCTCGTCGTCGAGCAGCCGGTTGACGAGGGTCGACTTTCCGACGCCCGAGGGCCCGAGGAGCACGGCGGTGCGATTGGGGAGCAGGTGGGACGCCACCTCGTCGACACCCGAGCCCCGGGTGCTGCTGGTGAGCACGATGTCGACGCCGCCGGCCCGGGCCTCGACCGCCACCACCGCCAGCTTCGGGTCGTCGACGCAGTCGGACTTGGTGAGCACGACGACCGGCTTGGCCCCGCTGTCCCAGGCGAGGACCAGCTCGCGCTCGATGCGGTTCAGGTTGAGGGGGCGGTCGAGCCCGGCCACGACCAGCACGATGTCGACGTTGGCCGCGAAGATCTGGTCCTCGCGGGCGAGCGCCGACCACCGGGGCAGGACCTCGTCCACCGCGGCCGGCTCGCCGGGCCCGCCCTCCTCGGGGAGCAGCAGGCGCACCCAGTCGCCGGTTGACGGTAGGGGCCAGGCCGTCGCCGGGACGGGGCTGGCGTCGCCGATCGTGGCCACGACGCAGCGGTCGTAGTCGATTCGGGTGACCCGGCCGGGAGCGTGCCGGGTCGGGTCCGGTTCGGTGGAGGCGTACAGGGCGGCGACGCGGTCGTCCCACCCGAAGGGGACGAGCGCGTCGAAGGCGTGGTCAGACGGCAACGGAAGAACTCCTTGTCACAAGGTTTGTCGGGGAGACGTGAGAGGCGAGGCGGCCACTGCCGCACTCAGGCGAGGTAGTCCTCCATGGCGTGCCTCTCCCTCCCGATACCGACGGACGAAGGTGTTCGTCCACAGATTACCCTGTCCGTCCGTAGGAGTGATCGCTCTAGGAGTACCGACACCCGTGGACGACCAGGCACCTGTCGTGTGGCAGCCCGAGGGCGATTGGGAGGACATCCGCTACGAGCTGGCGGACGGGGACGCGGGGCGGCCGGGGACAGGGCGCATCGCCAAGATCACGATCAACCGGCCCGAGGTCCGCAACGCCTTCCGGCCGCTCACCGTGGTCGAGATGATGCAGGCCTTCGACCGGGCCCGCGACGACCCGACGGTGGGGGTGATCGTCCTCACCGGCGAGGGGCCGTTGGCGTTCTGCTCGGGCGGCGACCAGAAGGTGCGGGGCGACGACGGCTACATCGACGCCCATGGCGTGGGCCGCCTCAACGTCCTCGACCTGCAGGTCCAGATCCGCCGCCTGCCCAAGCCGGTGATCGCCATGGTGGCCGGCTACGCCGTCGGCGGGGGCCACGTGCTCCACCTGGTATGCGACCTCACGATCGCGGCCGACAACGCCCAGTTCGGGCAGACCGGGCCCCGGGTGGGCTCGTTCGACGGCGGCTACGGGGCCGGCCTCCTCGCCCGCACCGTCGGCCAGAAGAAGGCCAAGGAGATCTGGTTCCTGTGCGAGCTGTACGACGCGGCCGCCGCGCTCGACATGGGCCTGGTCAACACCGTCGTCCCCCTCGATCGGCTGGAGGACGAGACGGTCGCCTGGTGCCGCAAGATCCTCCGTCACAGCCCGTTGTCGCTGCGGCTGCTCAAGGCCGGGTTCGCGGCCGACACCGACGGGCTGGCGGGCGTGCAGCAGCTGGCCGGCGACGCCACCCTCCTCTACTACCTGTCGGAGGAGGCCCAGGAGGGCCGCGACGCCTACGTCCAGAAGCGTCCCCCCGACTTCGGCCGCTTCCCCAAGCGCCCGTGAGCCCCGAACCGGTGACGTTTTCGGGCGTCCTGGCGACCAGAAACGTCACCAGTTCGGCTTGGGCGTGAGCCTCGCCCTCTGGTACCAGGGGGCTCGGCCCAAGACCCTGGGGGCGTCGGTGGCGCCGGTGCTGGTGGGCACCGCGGTCGCCGCCCGGTACGGCGACGTCGTGTTGTACCGGGCCGGGCTGTGCCTGGTCGTGTCGATGGCGCTGCAGGTGGGGGTGAACTACGCCAACGACTACTCCGACGGGGTGCGGGGCGTCGACCGGGAGCGGCGGGGGCCCGTGCGCCTCACCGCCTCGGGGCTCAAGGCCCCGGCGGCCGTGAAGCGGGCGGCCCTTGTCGCCCTGGCCGTGGCGGGCGCCGCCGGCGTGGCGCTGGCGGTGGCCGTCAACCCGTGGATGCTGGCCGTGGGCGCGGCGTCGATCGCCGCCGCCGCCCTCTACAGCGGCGGACCCAAGCCCTACGCCTCGGCCGGGATGGGCGAGCTCATGGTCTTCGTCTTCTTCGGGCTGGTGGCCACGTGCGGGTCGACGTACGTCCACCTCGAGCGGGTGCCGTGGCTGGCGCTGCTGGCGTCGGTGCCCGTGGGACTCCTGGCGTGCGCCATCCTGCTGGTGAACAACCTGCGGGACATCGAGAGCGACGAGGCCACCGGCAAGCGCACCCTCGCCGTGCGCATCGGGCCGGCGTGGACCGTGCGCCTGTACCAAGCCTCGGTGGCGGGAGCGGTCGTGGTGGCGTCGCTCATCATCCTCGTCGCGCCCCGCACCCTCGTGATCGGGATGGCCGTCCCGCTCGCGATCGAGCTCATGGGCGCCGTGAAAGTCGGGGCGGCGACGCCGGCGCTGGTCGGCGCCCTGGTCCGCACCGCCCGCCTGCAGCTCGTCCTGTCGATCCTGCTGGCGGCGGGGATCTGGTGGACGTGACCCTCACCGAGGTCCGCCTCCGCCTTCCCCTGCGGACGCCCCTGGGCGGCCTCCCGTACCGCGACGTCGTCCTCGTTGAAGGCCCATCCGGGTGGGGGGAGATGTCTCCCCTGCCCGGGTACCCGTGCGACCCGGCCCGGGCTCGGGCCGCGGCCGAGGAGGCGGCGTCCGGCTCGTGGCCGACGGCGGTCAGGGCGAGCATCCCGGTCAACGGCCTCGTGCCCGCGGTGAGTCCCGACGAGGCCGTCGCCCTGGTGGCGGCGGCGATGGACCAGGGCATCACCACCTTCAAGGTGAAGGTCGGCGACCCGGGGGACGTCGACCGGGTGGCCGCGGTGCGCGACGCCCTGGGGCCGGCGGGCGCCATCCGGGTCGACGCCAACGGGGCGTGGGACGTCGACACCGCCCTGGCCACGATCGCCCGCCTGGCCCCCTTCGGCCTGGAGCTGGTCGAGCAGCCGGTGGCGTCGATGGACGACCTGGCCGTCGTCCGCCGGCGTCTCCGTTCGGCGTCGGCGTCGATCCCGATCGCGGCCGACGAGTGCGTGCGGAGCGTGGACCACGCCCACCGGCTCAGGCGGATGGAGGCGGCCGACGTGCTCGTGCTCAAGGTCCAACCCCTCGGCGGGGTGGCCGCCGCCCTGGCCGTCGCCGAGGCGGCCGGGCTGCCGGCGCTGGTGTCGTCGATGTTCGAGACGTCGGTGGGGCTGGCGGCGGGTGTGGCCCTGGCCGCGGCCCTGCCCGACCTGCCCTACGCCTGCGGCCTGGGTACCGCCGGGCTCCTCGCGGCCGACGTGGTGTCCGAACCGCTGGTGCCGGTGGACGGAGTGCTCCCGGTGGGTCGGGTAGTGCCCGATCCGGTGCTGCTGGCCCGCTTCTCGGCGCCGTCCCGGGGGACGGCGTGAGCCGCCCTCGGGTCGAGGGCCCGCCACACCAGCCGGCAGAAGGCATCGGGCTGTTCGAGATGGGCGGCGTGGCCGCAGCCGGGCATGGTGACGGCCCGGGCGTTGGGCCCGATGGCAGCCGCCATGCGCTCGCCGGCCACCGTGAACTTCACGTCGAGCTCGCCGGCCACCAGCAGCACCGGCATCTCCAGCTCCACCAGCCTGGCCCACGACGGCGCCTGGGCCCCCACGCCCAACGTCCGCAGGGCCGACGCCAGCCCCTCGGGAGCGTTGGCCCGCCGCCCGGCCAGGTCCTCCTCGGTGGGAATCAGGGTGGCGAACATGCGCTGGCCCAGCCACCGGCGGAGGAAGACGGCCGTTCCGACCTGTTCGATGTCGTCGGCCAGCTTCTCGTCGGCCGCCCGCCGGTTGGCCCGTTCGACGTCGGTCGTCAGTCCCGGCGAGCCCCCCACCAGCACCAGGGCCCGCACCAGGTCGGGGCGGTCGAGCGCCAGCCGGAGGCAGAGCCGGGCGCCCATGGAGTAGCCGATGTAGACGCCCCGACCTCCGACCCGTCCGACGGCCGACGCGGTGTCCTCGAAGCTCGTCCGGACGGCGGCCGACAGCCCGTGGCCGGGAAGGTCGACCCGCACCACCTCGAACCCGGTGGCGAACAGGCGGGCCACCTCGCCCCACGACCGTCCGGTCTGGGTGAAGCCGTGGACCAGGGTGAGACGCGGACCGGCGCCCTCGACCGTGCCCTGGAGCTTCGGCCCCGAGCCCGTCGGCCCCGAGCCCGTCGGCCCGGCACCCGTCGGCCCGGAAACCGTCGACCCTCCCACCGGTCGATGATGGCATGACCGCGGCCGACCCACAGAGCGCGTTCGTCCGCACCCTGGTCGACGAGTGGGCCAGGGCGGGCGTCGAGGTGGCGGCGGTGGCCCCCGGTTCGCGGTCGACGCCGCTGGCCCTGGCCCTGGTCGGTGACGACCGGATCCGGGTCGAGGTGTTCCTCGACGAGCGCTCGGCGGCCTTCTTCGCAGTGGGACTGGGACGCGCCTCGGGCCGGCCGGCGGTCGTGCTGTGCACCTCGGGGACGGCTGCCGCCAACTTTCATCCCGCGGTGCTGGAGGCGTGGCACGGACGGGTCCCGATGGTCGTCTGCACCGCCGACCGGCCGCCCGAGCTGCGCGACACCGGCGCCGGCCAGGCCACCGATCAGATCAAGCTGTACGGCGCCTCGGTGCGCTGGTTCTGTGAGGTCGGTGTGGCCGACGACGCACCCGGCGCGCCCGTGTACTGGAGGTCGTTGGCGGCCCGGTCGGTGGCGGCCGCCACCGGCCCGCCGGCTGGTCCGGTGCACCTCAACCTCGCCTTTCGGGAGCCGCTGGTGCCGGACGGCGAGGTGGTCGCCGTGGACGGGCGGCCTCGCGGCCTGCCCTGGGTCACCACGTCGGCCGGCCCTCCCCTGCCCGTGCCGACCGACGTCGACCGGCTGACGGCGATGGTGGCGGCCGCCCCCCGGGGCCTGCTGGTGGCCGGCTGGGGAGCGGGCGCGGAGACCGAGGCGGTAGAGCGGTTCGCCACCGCCGCCGGATGGCCGATCGTCGCCGACCCGCTTTCGGGCGTGCGCAGCGGACCGGCCGCGGTGTCGGCCTACGACGCCCTCCTGCGGGTGCCGGCGATCGCCCACCGCCTCCGCCCCGACCTGGTCGTCCACATCGGCGCCCCCCTCACCGGGAAGGTGGCCACGTCCTGGCTCGACGCCGGCGTCCCCCGGGTGCTGGTCGACCCGGACGGTTCGTGGCTCGACCCCCACCGCGGCGCGTTGGTGCGGGTGGTCGCCGAGCCGGGCGCCCTCCTCGCCGCCATCGCCGGCGGGCTCGGGGACGCCGCACCGAGCCCCTGGCTGACCGAGTGGCTGGAGGCGGACGCCTCCGCCAGGGCGGCCATCGACGGCGTGCTCGACGCCGACGACGAACCGTCCGAGGCCCGGGTGGCCCGCGACCTCGTCGACGGCCTGCCCGACGGGGCCACGCTCGTGGTCGGGTCGAGCATGCCGGTCCGCGACGTCGAGGCCTTCGCCCGTCCCCGGCACGGACTGCGGTTCCACTCCAACCGGGGGGTCAACGGAATCGACGGGTTCGTGTCCACCGTGCTCGGGGTGGCGGCCGGTGGGCCCGGACCGGTCGTCGGTCTCTGCGGCGACCTCACGTTCCTCCACGACGCCGGCGGGCTGCTGGAGGCGACCCGGCGGGCCATCGACGCGGTGCTCGTGGTCGTCGACAACCGTGGCGGCGGCATCTTCTCCTTCCTGCCCCAGGCGGCCGAGCGCGAGCATTTCGAGCTGCTCTGGGGAACGCCCCACCACCTCGACCTGGTGGACCTGTGCGCCGTCCACGGCATCCCCGCCTGCCGGGTGACGTCGGCATCCGGCCTGGTGCCGGCCGTCCTGCTGGCGGTGGCCGCCGGCGGCATCCGGGTCGTGGTGGTCCCCACCGAGCGGGACGCCAACGTCGCCCACCACCGCCGCCTCCACGACGCGGTGTACACCAAGCTTTCGGCGTCCGGCCACCCGGAGGCCCACCTCCGGTAACCGGTCGGGCGTGGACTATCGGGATGCTCGCCCGGACCGCCGGCCCCGACCGGCGGCTGCGCTTACGGCCTCGGGCGGTCGGACCGTCACCGTGCGCGACACCGGCGTGGAGCGCCCGCTCATCACGTCCGTCGCCGCCGACGACGCCGGCCGGGTCTGGGTCCTCACCCGCGCTTCGACAGGATCTTCCGCCTCGAGCCGGTGGCGGCCACGGCTCCCTGATCCCGCGGTCTAGCTTGCCGGCGTGCCGGGAATCGCGAGCGACGTCAGGGCCGCGGTCGGCCGTCACCGGGCCATCGCCGCCGCCGTCATCGGCTACCTCGTCGGCCTGGGCATCTACGGGGCCGTCAACGGCTCCCGGTTGACGATCCCCTACGTCGTGATCGTGGGTGTCGCCTTCGTCGGCCTGGCCGTCGCCGACAGCCGGTGGGGATTCAGCCGGGTCGTCCTCGTCGGCCTCACCCTCTGGGGACTCGGACACCTGGCGGGCGGCATCATCGAGCTCGATGACGGCGAGCGCATCTTCTACAACGTGGTCTTCGGACGGTGGTTCCACGTCGACAACATCGTCCACTTCGTCGGGTTCGGGACGGCCGGCCTGGCCTGCTGGGAAGCCCTCCGGGCGGGTTGGCTGGGCAGGACCGAGGTCAGGCCGGTGGCGACCGTGGCGTTCGTGGCCATCCTCGGGTGCGGCGTGGGCGCGGTCAACGAGGTGGTCGAGTTCGCCTTCACCCTGGTGGTCGCCGACAGCCAGGTCGGCGGCTACCAGAACACCGGCCGCGACCTCGTCGCCAACCTCCTCGGCGGACTGCTGGCGGGCCTCTACGAGGTGCGCCGCCGCCGCCAGCCGCCAGTCAGCGGCAGGGCTGCGTGATCCCGCCGGCGCGGGGGTTGGCCCGCACCGCGACGGCCGTCGCCGCCGCCCCGGACTCGGAGTCGGACTCGTACTGGGCGCACACCTGCGCCGGCGCCGGGCTCGGCCAGGACACGACCGTCGTCACCGCCAGGACCGCCAGCACCATGAAGAGCGTCCACACCGCCACCAGGACGATCCCCGCACCGGCGAGGGCCGCCGGTGCGGCGAATCGGGCGCCCTCGATGGCACTCATCGCCTGGACCTCCGGGGAAGGCACGAGGCCGCCTCGGCCTACCCCCCGGGGGTACGGATGACCTGCCTGATACGTGAAACTGTCGCCTCGAAACCGCCGTGCCTGCCTCATGATGCCTCCCGCCGTTTGGAATCACGCCAACGTATCGGCGCGGTGCAGGCCAAGGAATCGTGCTACCACCACATCTCGGAAGGGGGGTGGGCCCCCGGACCGGGGTGCGCTGCGCCCGTGCCCCTGGTACCGCGTGAAGCTTGTCCCCGAGGAACGGAGTTCGCTACGTCTGCGAGCCATTGATCGGCGCAGAGTCACCATCCCGGCTCGGCCCTCGGGGGCGACGTGCATCGCACCATTCCGTCGGGACCGGTGACCTCAAAGGTGGCATTGGGGAGGAGTTTGGCCTCCCATTCGGGAAGGTGGAGCAGGTGATGATGCCGTTGGCACAACATCACGAGGTTCGACAACTCCGTCGCCCCGCCGTGGGTGACCCACCGGACGTGGTGGCCTTCGCACCATTTCGACGGCCGGTCGCAGCCGGGGAAGCGGCAGTGCTCGTCGCGGATGACCAGCGCGCTCCACAGAGGAGCGGGAATGGTGCGCGTCGACGTGCCGTAGTCGAGGATGGCCGAGCGAGCGGACATGAGCACCCGGTGCACCGAGGCGTCACACAGCAGCCGTGAGACGCTCGCCCCGTCGATGGCGGGACCGTCGATGATCCGGCCCCCCTCGCCCAGCACCAGCGCGTCGAGGTCGACCACCACGTTGAGATGGGGCCGGTGCCGGCCCCCGGGCCTCGTCTGCTGGTGGTCGAGGAAGAACCGGCAGATCTCGATCAGGGCCTCGGCCCTGCGCTCTGCCGGGGTACGGGACCCATCGTCGGAGGTGGCCAGGCGCAATGCGGTCTCCACCGTGGCGCCACCCTCGGCGTCGAACGAACCGTCGAGCACGTAACGACCGTCGAGCGTGGACGAAAGGTGCAGCGACCGCTCGGGTTCGGTGGGCTCGGGCGGCTCGGGCTGGGCCCGGGCCTTCCACGAGGCCATGGCCCGACAGGTGCCGGCCACCGTCAGGGGCACCAGGTAGGAGACGAGCTCCGCCTCCTGCCCGGCCAGCACCTCGACCGTGGTGTCGTCGACGTTGGCCAGGATGGCCTCCACCTGTCCCCCCGACAACGACCCTGCGCCATAGGCAGCGGCGATCACCGGCAGCCTGCGCAACCGGGAGGCGATCGAACTCGTCCGCTTCGCAGCCCGATCGGTCATGCGGGCCGAGGACTTGAGCCACGCCGTCATCGACGTGGCCCCGTCGATGTCCCACAGCGAGGCCGCATCGAAGGCCCCCACCACCTCCGCTATCCGGGCGTCGAGCTGGTCCCGCAGGGCCAACGCCCGCACGATCGCAGCACCGTCGACCGCGATGTCGAGGTTCTCGATCGCTTCGGCCAGGTCATCCAGCACGTCCCAATCGTACACCTGTTCGATTCAATGCGCAAGCTAACTCACTGAATCTTATGCAAAATACAAGGTGAACATGCCGCTCGCAGGACCCGGCTTGGGGGGCTCTCCGCTCCTGGGTGGGAGGGCTCGACCACGCGGTCCGGCGCCTCCCATTGCGTGGTCGTCGCCCGAGGCGGAAAATTGACAAAGACCAGGTGAGGATGTACGGAGAACGCCCTTCGTGACTGCCGCTCTTCGGCCCGGCGGTACACGTCGGCGACCAGTCCGCACCCGGAGCCCGAGGGCCGCATTGAGTCATCTCGAATACGGATTCTTGAGGTCACATTTGGGCACCATATGTACGACGACGGACGGCGAACTTACGTCGAACGCTCCGCCACCGGTCGCTGAACCCGCCGCGCCCGCCCTCGGAAAGTTTGCCGCCGCTCTCTGGAGGCAACGTGTCGAGCGAGCCGGCGTCGCCCGCGCTTGGACGTCCCGGCAGCCGTCACCAGGAGTCAGCCGGCCCAGATGCGGGGATCGACGACCATCGACTGCATGTCGCCCCATTCGATCTTCTTGCGGAGCTTCTTCTTGGCGTAGGGGATGACGAGGGTGAGGGAGAGGCCCTCGCGGTGTTCGATGTCGATGCGGAGGGCGTCGGACTCGATCGAGTCGAGATGCACCGCCGCCACCACGGCCCCCACCCGCAGGCCGGCGCGTTGCATCGACAGGCCGTCGAGGAGGTGCTGGAGGGCGTCGGTCGACGCGGCCGGGACGGTGGCCATCTCGGTGGCGCCCGCCTCGTTGAGCGCCACCGCGTACGGATAAAAGGCGCCCTGGCCTTCGAGCATCTTCTGGGCGAACGACACCGATGCGCTCAGCACCATGTCCATGTCGATCCGAACTTCCTCGGGGATGCCGTCGCGCCATGTGCTCATGGACGGACATACTGGCGCGCGGGAGGAGCGTGTGATGGCCGACGACGACGCTGACGATCTCGAGCGGCTCCGGCAGGACCCGGCGGTGTGGTCGCTCGACCAGGAGCTCGACGTGGCAGCCGAGGTCTACGACCCGAAACGGCGCAACATCCACGAGCTCGACGAGGAGGACATGTTGGAGCGCTTCCGCACCCTCCTCGGCTTCGACGTCAGCTGGGAGACGCCTCCGGAGACCGCGCCCGACGAACCAGGGTGACGCCGTCCCGCACGGTGAGCATCACGCACACGACCCGGGAGTCGGCGGCCACCGCGTCGTTGAACGCCCCGATGGCCCTGGTGTCGGCCGTCTCGTCCGTGGGATCCAGCACCCGGCCGCTCCACAGCACGTTGTCGACGACGATCACGCCCCGGTCCGCCAGTTTGGGGAGCACGGCCTCGTAGTAGGCGAGGTTGGACTCCTTGTCGGCGTCGATGAACACCAGGTCGAAGGGGCCGTCGAGGGTGGTGACGGTGTCCAGGGCCGGTCCGAGGCGGAACTCGATGCGGTCCCCGAAGGGGCTGGACGCAGCGTGCCGGCGGGCGACGGCGATGGTGTCGGGGTCGATGTCGCAGGTGACGACCAGTCCACCGGGCGGCAGGGCAGCCGCCATGGAGAGGGCCGAGTACCCGGTGAACGTCCCGATCTCGAGCACCCGCCGGGCCTGGGTCATGAACACCAGGAACTCGAGGAAGCGCCCCTCGAGGATCCCGACCATCATCCCGTGCGCCTCCGACACATCCCGGGTCTCGGCCGCGAGCGCCGCCAGCCAGTCGGCCTCGGGCGTGGTGTGGGCGACGGCGTAGGCCTCGATGTCCTCCGGGACGATCGTCACCGGACCCCCTCCGACCGGTACGCCTCCATGCACCGGCACCCCGACGGACCGACGGTGGCGGCGTGCTCGGTGCCGGAGGGCAGGTCGAGGCGGTCGCCGGCGTGCAGCTCGACGTCCCCGGTGCGGGTGTGGAACACGATGCTCCCCGACACGCAGTACAGGACCTTGTGATTGGCGTGCGAGTGCCAGCCGTAGCGGTCGCCGGGACCGTTTCCCCACCCGGTGGGCGACAGGCCCTCGGCCCGGAAGCGGTCCTCGATGTCGGCCAGGGAGACGGCCGCCCCGGCCGGGGGGCGAATGCCGCCCGGCCCGCCCGGCCCGCCCGGCGGGGCGCTCACGGTTGCACCAGGGCTCGCATCATGGGCTCCAGCTTGGCCTGCGTCTCGGCCCACTCGGCGCCGGCGGACGAGCCGGCCACGATCCCCGCTCCGGCGAACAGGCGGGCGACCCGCCCGTCGATCCGGGCGCAGCGCAGGGCGACCGCCCAGTCGCCGTCGCCCCGGCTGTCGACCCATCCCACGGGCCCGGTGTAGCCGCCCCGGTCGAAGTCCTCCAGCTCGGCGATCGCCGCCAGCGCCGCGCCCCGGGGCGAGCCCGCCACCGCCGGCGTGGGATGGAGCAGCCCGGCCAGCGCCAGCGCCGACGGCCACGGTGCCTTCAGCCGTCCGGCCACGGTGGTGGCGAGGTGGGCGACGGTGGCCAGGCGGGCCACCTCCGGCTGGGCGCTGGCCGAGACCTCCTCGCACACGGGCTCGAGGGCGGCCCGCACCGCGTCGACCACCACCCGGTGCTCGCGGCCCTCCTTGTTGGACGACTTCATCCGGGCGACCATCCGCCGGTCGTCGTCGAGCGTGTCGCCCCTCGGGGCGGTGCCGGCCATCGGTCGGGACACGACCAGCGCGTCCCGCCGCCGGACGAGCAGCTCGGGGGTGGCGCCCACCAGTCCTCCGGCGGCGAAGGTGAAGCACGTGGGATGGCCGCCCCGCAGCCGGGTGAGGACGGTGGCCACGTCGAACGGCCGGTCGGCCTCCAGGGTGACGTCGCGGGCCAGGACCACCTTCGACACCTCGCCGGACGTGATCCGGGCCAGGACCTCGTCGACCATCTCCCCCCATCGGGGCCGGAGCCCGTGGCCGTCGACCACGAACCGGGAGGGGCCGGGCAGCGGCACCGGCACCGGTGACGTCGGGCCCACCGGCCCGATCTCGGTGCGCCACGCCTGGCCCATACGGGTGAGCCCGACCACCACCGCGGGCACGATCAACTCGGCCTCGCCGTCGTCGGAGAACCCGAGGGCGCCGACGGCCAACGGTCCCGAGCCAGGCACCCGCACCGTGTCGTCGGACTCGATCCCCGCCAGCAGCGCCGCCACCTCCTCGGCCGCCTCCTCCAGGCGCCCCGGGCCGGTGCGGACTCGCACCCGGGCGGCCACGCCCGACGTCACCAGTCCGGCGCCGTCGTGCAGCCAGGCGAACCCGTCGGGGTCGGGGCCACGCGCCGCCAACAGGTCGGGCGGCTCCGCGAGCGGACGGGTGCGGCTGGTGAGGACGGGCCGGGCCGCCCGCAGCGCGCTCACGTCGCGCCCGTCCCCGGCCGGCGCCGACGACCACTTCGCGCGCTCGCCCCCTCCATCGTGTAGTTGCGCGGTGTGGTCACGGGACTGGGCGAGCACTTCGCGCGCTCGCCCCCTCCGACGGGTAATTGCGCGGTTTGCTCACGACGAGGCCGGCGCCCGGGTGCCGGTGAGGAGCTGGGCGATGCCGCCCGACAGGGCCCGGCGGGAGGCGTCGGACAGCCCGGCGTCGGTCATCATGCGCAGCACCTGGGCGGCGGGCGGGAGATAGGCCACCGACTGCGGCAGGTACCGGTAGGCGGCCTTGTCCGAGAGCAGCCCCCCCACGAAGGGGACGACCTTGCCGAAGTACAGGCCGTGGCCCACGCGAAGCAACAGGTTCCGGGGGACGGCGACCTCCAGCAGGGCCACCCGCCCGCCGGGACGGAGCACGCGGGCGCACTCGGCGAAGAAGAGGTCGAGCCCGAGGACGTTGCGGAGGGCGAAGCCGCACACGATCCCGTCGACGGACCCGTCGGCCATCGGCAGGCCCAGGGCGTCACCCCGCACGAGGGGCGCCGACGTACGGGCGGCGGCCAGCATGCCGGCCGATCGGTCGACTCCGACGGGCTTGTAGCCCGCCTCGGCCAGCACCCGGCACAGGTCGCCCGTCCCGCACGCCAGGTCGAGCACGGTCGAGCCGGCCTCGAGACCGAGGGATCGCACCGTCTTCTTCCGCCATCCCACGTCCATCCGCATGGTGAGGATGCGGTTGAGGGTGTCGTAGCGGGGGGCGATGGCGTCGAACATGTCGTCGACCGCCCGCACCTTCTCCTGGCCCCGGGGCAGCTCGGGGCTCATGTCGACCACCCGTCGTCGCCGGCCGCGGCCGCGATCTCGGCCGGGTCGCCGACCGCCTCCAGGTGTTCCTGGGCCACCTGCAGGAGGATGCGGCGGAAGTGGAACGACACCAGGTCGCCCACCGCCGGCATCAGGGTGCGAAAGGTCTCGACCATGCGCTCGGCCTTGGCCGCCTCGTCGAGGTCCTCGGCCCGCAGCGGCTTGCGGACGTAGACGTCGAACAGCTCGACCGCCTGGGTGGCCACCTCCCGGCTGAGGGAGTGGAAGCGGCGGGCCAGGGCGAAGACCTCGGGCAGGGGTAGGCCGGCCTCCAGCAGCCGCATGCCGGCGGAGAGGACGGTGACGTCGTCGGGGCCGAAGCGGGCCTCGCCCCGGTGGAGCCGGGGGACCAGGAGCCCCTCCCGCACCAGGGACTCGAGGAGGGCGGACGGGACGCCGACCCGGGTCGCCAGCCCCTCGAGGTCGAACAGCCCGGCCTCGCCCTCGGCGCCGGTGGCGTCCTGATCGCCGGCCTCGGCCACGGCCGCCGCCAGCCGCTCGTCGGCGGGATCGAGCTCGCCCGACAGGAAGCGGCGGATCACGGCCAGGGTGAAGCCCCGCCGCTGCAGCTCCTTGATGCGGGCGATGCGCTCGAGGTGATCCTCGTTGTACCAGGCCAACCGTCCGTCGCGACCGGGCGGGGTGAGGAGGTGCTGCTTCTGGTAGTAGCGGATGGTGTCGACCGACACGTCGGCCTGGAGCGCCAACTCCTCCACTCGCATCCTCACGGCCGCGATTGTAGGAGCGATTGCTCCCGTGGTCGGGCGCGGGAAGGATGGCCGGCCTATGGGTGACCGAAGCAGGGACCGGTGGGCCGACGCCTGCGCCGCCCTGTCGGCGTCCGACCCGGCCATGGCCGCGGCCATCGCCCGCCACGGCCGGTGCACCCTGGTCCGGGGACGCACCGCCGGGGGGTCGTTCGGTGCCCTGGCCCGCTCGATCTGCTTCCAGCAGCTCGCCGGCGCGGCCGCGTCGACCATTCACGGGCGGTTCGCCGCCCTCTACGACGGTCGCCCGACGCCGGCGGCGGTGGCGGCCACGCCCTTGGACGAGATGCGGGCGTGCGGGCTGTCGGCGGCCAAGGCGGCGTCGATCAAGGACCTGGCCGACAGGTCGCTCGACGGCACCGTCCGCCTCGAGGGCTGGGGTCGGATGGACGACGACGAGATCGTCGAACGGCTGGTCAAGGTGCGCGGCATCGGGCCGTGGACGGCCCACATGTTCCTGATCTTCCAGCTCAACCGGCCCGACGTCTGGCCCACGGGCGACCTCGGGGTTCGCGTCGGCTGGGGCCGGATGCACGGCCTCGAGGTGCCGCCCACCCCGGCCGAGCTGGCGCTCGCCGGCGAGATCTACCGCCCGTTCCGATCGATCGCGGCCTGGTACTGCTGGCGCATCCTCGACGGGCCGTTCACCTGACCGGACGGCGGGCTCGTGTGTAGTCTTTGCGCATGTTGCGTCCTGAAAACTGGACCAGACCAGCGGGTGCGAGTCCCGTCCGGGTAATTGCCGGAGAGCCCGGTAGCAGGCCCCGGTTCGTCGCCGAGAAGCGGCGGGCTGAGCGGGGCGTCGAAAGCCTCTTTGGAGGGAGCAAGCGTGCGGGCCGTAGTGCCACCCGGCACGAGTCCTGCAGCCTCGTCACAGATACAACGGGGGAGCCGAGCCGCTCATGTCACGGCGAAGGCCACGTCCGACCAACTGGCGTTCCGGACACGCCCCTGGTCGGGTCCCTCCGGGGTACGGGGAGCGGCACGCACGCACGGTCAGGTTCGGGACAGGAGAGACCCGTCTGCGCAGCCTCGTCAGCAAAGACCGCTCGTATAAGCCAGTGGTGAAATCGAGCGGAGCGCAGCGGGAGTCCGACGGGGTCGTAGTACCGCTGATCGCCGGGATGAACCCGGCGGGAGGGAAGGGCCCCGACTTCGGTCACGCCGAGGACGGAGGTAAGCGCAAGGGCATGGCCGGGACCGCCCGGCCCAACCACCCCGGGGGCCACCCGGTTCCCGCCGACGTGCGAAAACTCCAGAACCGGCTATGGGCTGCGGCCAAGAAGTCTCCGGGTCGCCGCTTCCACGCCCTGTTCGACCGCATCCACAGACCTGACGTGCTGTGGACGGCGTGGGAGCGGGTGCGAGCCAATCGTGGTGCCGCCGGGATCGATGGTCTGACCCTGGAGGCGGTGGAGGAATACGGGGTTCAGCTCATGCTCGACGAGCTGGCCCGAGACCTCCGTGCAGGCAACTACCGCCCGGCGCCTGTTCGCCGGGTGGAGATCCCCAAGCCCGACGGCCGGATGCGGCCTCTGGGCATCCCCACCGTGCGCGACCGGGTGTGCCAGGCGGCAGCCAAGATCGTCCTCGAGCCCATCTTCGAGGCCGACTTCCTGCCCACCAGCTTCGGTTTCCGACCGAAGCGCTCGGCCACCGACGCCCTGGAAGCCATCCGGGTGGCGTTCCCCCGAGGACGGCACTTCGTCTTCGAGGCCGACATCCGCGACTTCTTCGGCCAGATCGACCACGACCGCCTCTTGGTCGAGGTCGAACGGCGCGTCTCGGACCGGCGGGTGCTCAAGCTCATCCGCCAGTGGCTGCGTGCGGGGGTGCTGGTCGAGGGGGTGCGCGTCGTGACGGTCACCGGCACGCCCCAGGGCGGGGTCATCTCCCCGCTGCTGGCCAACATCTACCTGCACGCCTTCGACCGGTCCTGGGCCGAGTCCGGCACCGGAGAGCTCGTCCGCTACGCGGACGACTTCGTGGTGCTGTGCACGACCCGCAGCCAGGCCGAGGAAGCCCAGCGGCGGGCAGCCGCCATGTTGGGCGACCTCGGGCTGAGCCTGCACCCGGACAAGACCCGCGTGGTCGATCTCCGGGAGGGCAAGGAGGGCGTCGACTTTCTGGGTTGCCATCTTCACGCCCGAATGTCGGGCCGGCTGTGGGAGCAGCGGAGCATCATCCGCTACTACCTGCACCGCTGGCCCTCGCAGCGGGCGATGAAGCGGGCACGACAGCGGGTCAAGGCCCTCACCGGCCGGAGCCGGGTCGGCATGGAGTTGGAGGACGTGATCTACGACCTCAACCTGTTCCTGCGGGGATGGGGCAACTACTTCCGCACCGGCAACGCGGCGAACAAGTTCGTCTCCATGGACCGCCACGTGGCGTGGCGGCTGAAGCGCTTGCTCATCAAGAAGCGCGGCCGCAACCTACGGGCGGGTCAGGCAGACTGCTGGACCCGCACCTGGTTCCACGACCAGGGCCTGCACAAGCTCATGGGCACCATTCGCTACCCGAAGGCTTCGTAACCATGTCCGGAAGACCGTCGGAAAGCCGTATGCGGGAAAACCGCACGTACGGATTGAAAGGGGGATGGGGAAACGTCCCGGCCTTGCCGGCAACGCGCCCCTGACTACCAATGGCCCGGGTGAACGTCTCCATGTCCGACGACCTTTACCTGCGGGCCCGGCACGCGGGCCTCAACATCTCCCGGATCGCCCAGCGGGCCGTCAACGGGGAGCTCGAGCGCCTGGCCCGAATCGAGGCGCTCGACGCCTACCTGGCAGAACTGGAGGCGGAGCACGGGCCGATCAGCGAATCGGAGCGTGCCGCCGCCGACGAGTGGGCCGACCGCGTGCTGGGCCCGGCCGAGCGCCGAGACTCGGCGTGACCGTCGTCCTCGGTCCGCCCGGGCGCCGACACTCGGCGTGACCGTCGTCCTGGGCCCGTCCGGGCACCAACACTCGGCATGACCCGTCGTCCTGGGCCGGCCGGGCACCAACACTCGGCATGACCATCGTCCTCGGCCCGGCCGAGCGCCGAGAATCGGCGTGACGGTCGTCCTCGCCCCGACCGGGCGCCAACCCTCGGCGTGACCGTCGTCCTCGTCCGGCCCGGGACGCCGACACTCGGCGTGACTGTCGTCCTCGCCCCGGCCGGGCGCCGACACTCGGCGTGACTGTCGTCCTCGCCCCGGCCGGGCGCCGACACTCGGCGTGACCGTCGTCCTCGATTCCGGCGGGCTGTCGATGCTGGCCGGGAACCGGGCTCGGCTGGCGGCGCTGCGCGCCCGTGGGGCGTGGCCGCCGATCGTCCCCAGCGTCGTGCTCGCTGAGGCGCTGACCGGCGACCACCGCCGTGATTTCCACGAGAACCGGCTCCTTCGACTCTGCCTCGTCGAGCCGGTCGACGACGGCCTCGCCCGTCTGGCGGCCGTGCTCCGCACCGCGGCAGCCGGTGCCCGGACCCCGTCCGCCATCGACGCCATCGTCGTCGCCCAGGCCGACCGGAGCGGCGGAGGGGTCGTCCTCACGAGCGACCCTCGCGATATGAGCGCCCTCGCCCGCCACACCGCCAACCCCGTCCGCATCGCCACCGGCTGAGTCCCGAGCAGTTCGCGCGGTCGCCCCCTCGGCCGTGCAATTGCGCGGTCTAGTCGGCAACGGCCGGCATCGCCACCGGCTGAGTCCCGAACAGTTCGCGCGGTTGCCCCCTCGGCGGGGTAATTGCGCGGTCTAGTCGGCAGCGGCGGCAGCGGCAGCGGCGGCATCGCCACCGGCAGCGTCAGCCGTCGCGGCCTGGCGGGCGGCCACCTCGCGAGCCACCTGGTGCTTGAGGCGGGCGAGGATGGCCGACATGCCCCGCAGGCGGAGCGACGAGATCACCTCGGCCAGGCCCATCCTGGTGTAGAAGTCGTTGGGCGTCTCGAGCACATCGGTGGTAGTTGCCCCTTCGAGGCCGGCCGACAGGATGCCGGCGAAGCCCCGGGTGGTGGGCGACTCGGCGGGGACCTTGAAGTGGAGGTGGACCCGGTCGTCGTCGTCGATCTCGGTGGCCAGGAAGAACGGCGTCTGGCACTCGGGGACCGCCTCCATCAGCTCCGGATGGTCGGCGTAGCGCTCGGGCAGGGGCGGGACCTTGCGGGAGTACTCGAGCAGCGCCTGGGTGCGGAGGTTCTTGGGGGCGCCCCCGAAGAGGTCGACGATGCGCTGGAGGGCGGGCGTGGTCACTGTCCGAGTCCCATGGGCCCAGTTTTCCACGGCCCCGGGCCCTCTACGAAACAAATCCGACTATATTGGTCAGGAATCACGACGAATCGACCCCCATGGAGGCCCCGTGCCCGTAGCCGCAGACAGCGCCCCCGAGCTGCAGCAGTACGCCCACCCCGAGATGCTGGTCACCGCCGACTGGGTGGCCGAACACGGCAACGACCCCGGCGTGGTGGTCGTCGAATCCGACGAGGACGTCCTCCTGTACGACACCGGTCACATCCCCGGTGCCATCAAGGTCGACTGGCACCTCGACCTCAACGACCAGCTCACCCGCGACTACCTGAACGGCGAGGGCTTCTCTCAGCTGTGCTCCAAAAACGGGATCGCACGCGACACCACCGTGGTGTTCTACGGCGACGCCAACAACTGGTGGGCGGCCTACGCCCTGTGGATCTTCAAGCTGTTCGGCCACCCCGACGTGCGCCTGCTCAACGGCGGCCGGGCCAAGTGGGTCAAGGACGGACGGGAGATGTCCACCGACGTCCCCGAGCGGGAGGCCGCCGACTACCCGGTCATCGAGCGGGACGACGCCCCCATCCGGGCCTACCGCGACGACACCCTCGGCCACATCGGCAAGGGCCCGCTGATCGACGTCCGGTCGCCCGGCGAGTATTCCGGCGAGCTGCTCCACATGCCCGAGTACCCGCAGGAGGGCGCCCTTCGCGGTGGCCACATCCCCACCGCCAAGAGCCAGCCGTGGAAGGCCACGGCCAACGAGGAGGACGGGACGTTCAAGGACGCCGAGTTCCTCCGGGGCCTCTACGAGGGCAAGCACGGGTTGAAGTCCGACGACGACGTGATCGTCTACTGCCGCATCGGCGAGCGCTCCAGCCACACCTGGTTCGTGCTCACCCACCTGCTCGGCTACACGAACGTCCGCAACTACGACGGATCGTGGACCGAGTGGGGCAACCTGGTGCGGGCCCCCATCGAGAGGTAGCCAGCCGCTACAAGGACGCGGCGGGGACGACAGGAGCGGCGGTGGCCACGGCCACCGCCGCGGCCGCGTCCAGGAACTGCATCGCCCGGGCCACCTCGGGCATGTCCGATCGGCCCGACGACGACAGCCGGCACTCCTCCCGAGCCCGACGGAGCAACCGGCGATCCTCTCCGGCGGCCTCCGCCAGGGCGGCCACCGCGTCCTGCTCCGGCACCATCGACACGACCAGTGCCAGTGCCCGCCCCACCAGCCGCACGTCCCCCAGCTCTCGCACGCTCATGCGCCGGGTGTACCCAGCCGGGGAGCGACCCACGCCGCCCGGTGGCACGAAAAACTACAGCCGGAGCGATGCCCCGTCGCCCACGCCGAGCAGCACCTGGCCGGCCATCTGGTCGACGTCCTCGCTGTGGAAGAAATGCTGGGTGACGGCGTGGATGTCCCGGAAGTGGCGCTGCAGCGGTGACGACTTGTAGACCGACGAGCTGCCGGCGGTGGCGTACACGGCATCCACCACGCCGGACGCGCTCCGGCAGGCGTGGTTGGCCGCCGCCCGGAGGAGCGCCTGCCGGCGGGGCGGAACCGGGGTCCCGGACAGCACCGACTCCCAGGCGTCCTCCACCGACTGGTAGAGGAAGGCCCGGGCGGCCCCCAGCTCGGCCTCTGCCTTGGCCACCTTGACCTGGACCAGCGGGCGCTCGGCCAGCCGGCCCGATCCCATGGCGGGCGTCTTCGCTCCCGCCAGCTCGACGAACGCGTCGAGCGCGTCCCGTGCGATGCCGAGGGCGATCACCGCGCTCACGCAGGCGAGGGCCCGGTGGGGGAAGGCGTAGAGCCGCTCCGGCCACCGGCGGATCCCCTCGTCGAAGTCGATGGCGTGACGCTTGGGCACGAAGAGATCGTCGATCACCACGTCGCCGCTCCCGGTGCCGCACAGGCCGGCGGTCCACCACGTGTCCAGCCGCTGGACGGACGCCGACTCCACGAGCATCAGTCGTGTGGCGGGTGGGGTGCTTCCGGCGACGACGGCCCGGCAGATGAACCAGTCGGCGCCGTTGCTCCCGCTGGCGAAGGGCCATCGGCCGCTCAGCCGGTAGCCGCCGGGGGTGGGCAGGGCCACGCCCCGGGGGGCGAGGGGCGAGGCGATGAGCTGGTCGGGGCCGGCTGCGTAGACCTCGTCGGCGGTGTCGTCGTGGGCGTGGGCGAGGAACCAGGGCGCCGAGGAGTAGAGCCACAGGCACCAGGCGGTCGAGGCGTCGGCCCGGGCCACCTCCTCGACGGTGCGCATAAAGCCGATGGGGTCCGTCTCGTCGCCGCCGAACCGGCGGGGCACGCACAGCCGGCCGAGGCCGGCCGCCAGCATGCCCTCCAGCACCGGGCCGGGCAGGCGGCGGGCCTCCTCGATCTCGTCGCGGCGCGCTCGCAGGTCGCCCAGGAAGTCCGTGAGCGGGAGCGGGCCCCCCACCAGGTCGAGGGTCATGCTGGAAGTTGCTGTCGTCATCGCGCCGCCTCCCGTTCGCCGTTGATGGACAGAGTCGGCGACGGGGTCCCCTGATACGCGAAAATGTTCCGGCGGCGCGCCTCTCAGGCCGAGAGCAGGTCGCGCATGTCCCGGGTCGAGCTGCGCCGGAGCTTGGTGATGGCCCGGTTCTCGACCTGGCGCACGATCTCCCGGGCCAGCCCCAGCTGCTCTCCGACCTCGTCGAGCGATCGCGAACGTCCCCGGTCGAGCCCGTAGCGCAGGCTCAGGACCTCCTCCTCCCGGGGGTCGAGGGCGGCCAGCAGCTTGCGTACCTGACCGGGAAGCATGGCCTCGAAGGCGGCCTGGTCGGGCGGGGGCGTCGTGGCGTCCTCCACCAGCTCCCCCAGCTCGCCGTCGGAGTCGTTGAGGTGCGCGGAGAGCGACACCGGCTCGACCACGTGGGGCAGGAGCTCGGCGACCTTGCGGGCGGGAAGGGTGACCGCCTCGGCCACCTCGTCGGGCCGGGGCGGGCGCCCGGTGCGGGCCTCGAAGGCGGCGCTGGCCACGCGGATGGCCGTCAGCTGGTCGCCGGCGTGCACCGGGAGGCGGATGGTGCGGCTGGTGTTGGCGATGCCCCGGGCGATCGTCTGGCGGATCCACCACGTGGCGTAGGTGGAGAACTTGAAGCCGCGCGTGGGATCGAAGCGCTCGACCGCCTCGATGAGCCCGAAGTTGCCCTCCTGGATGATGTCGAGGAGCGCCAGGCCGCACGACTGGTACTTCTTGGCGATGGACACCACCAGGCGGAGGTTGGTCTGCACGAACTGGCGGGAGGCGTCGGCGCCGGCGGCCACGATGCTCTCGAGCTCCTTGCGCCGGACGGGGTCGACCCCCACGCCCACCTGGGACACGCGGGCGGCGGCCGCCTGGCCGGCCCGGACGAGGGCGCCCAGGCGGACCTCGTCGTCGCGGGAGAGCAGCGGGTGCCGGCCGATGTCGTTGAGGTAGAGCTCCAGGAGGTCGTACTCCTCGCTCGTCGGACCTCGTCGACCGGTCACCTGACCCTCCTCCTCGGGGCCAGAAAGGTACCAAAGCGCATCACTCCCGTCACCGGGGTCCCCGGCAACGGGCGGACCGGGGAGCGGTATCGCCTCACCGGCGAGCTGGTTGCCCCGGGGGGTCGAAGCGCATGCGCAGGCAGAAGTCGGATCCGTCGCGGCCGGTCTCGGCCCGGCTGGCGATCTGGCGGATGAGCCACAGCCCCCGGCCGTTCTCGGCGAACGGATCGGCGGATTCCGATGGGGGCGACGTGGACCCGGGGATCTCGAAGCCGGAGCCCCGGTCGCACACGACGATCACGAGCGCGTCGCCGTCGACGAAGGCGTGGGCCCGCAACACCCCACCGCCGTGGCGTTCGGCGTTGATCAGCGCCTCGTGCACCGCCAACACCACCGAGTCGGCCTCCCGGCACCACCGGGTGCCGACCAGGAGCGCTTTCAACGCTCGACGGGCGTCACCCGGAGTGGGGGGGAGTGCGACCGGGGGGGGCTGTCCGGTCGTGGTCCGGGTGGAGTTCATGATGAGGCGGGGTGAGGCGTCTTGTTCAGGTCTTCCCCCGGGGGACCGGTGTGGAACCCCATCTCTGTGGATTACGCGCCGAAAACGGCAGCCAGTTCCTGGGGGACGGCCACCTCGAGCTGGTCGTAGGTGCACGAACGCGGCTCCCGGTCGGGCCGCCACCGTACGAACTGGGCGGCGTGGCGGAAGCGCTCGCCCTGCATGTGGTCGAAGGCGACCTCGGCCACCAGCTCGGCCCGCAGCGGCTCCCACGACATGTCCTTGCCCGCGTTCCACCGGTTCCCCATGCCCGGCACCTGCCCTCCGGATGCGGTCATGAACTCGGCCCACTCGCCCCACGGGTGCCCGTCCAGGGCGTCCACCCGGTAGGGCGCCAGCTCGTCCACCAGCTCCTTGCGGCGGGCCATGGAGAAGGCGGCCGCCACCCCGACGTGGTGCAGCGAGCCGCCATCGTCGTAGAGGCCGAGGAGGAGCGACCCGACGATGGGACCGGTCTTGTGCCAGCGGAAGCCGGCCACCACGCAGTCGGCGGTGCGCTGGTGCTTCACCTTGAGCATCACCCGCTCGTCCTCCCGGTAGGGGAGGTGGACGGGCTTGGCCACCACCCCGTCGAGGCCGGCGCCCTCGAAGCGGTCGAACCACTCCTCGGCCACGGCCCGGTCGTCGGTGGCGGGGGTGAGGTGGACGGGGGACGTGGCGCCGGCGAGGGCCTGCTCGAGGAGGGCCCGGCGCTCGGAGAACGGACGGGGGCGAAGGTCGTCGTCGCCCAGGGCGAGCAGGTCGAAGGCCACGAACGACGCCGGCACCTCCCGGGCCAGCATCCGGATGCGGGACTCGGCCGGGTGGATGCGCAGCTGCAGGGCCTCGAAGTCGAGCCCGTCCGGGGTGGCGATCACGATCTCCCCGTCGACCACGCACCGCTCCGGAAACTGGGCCCGGATGGGGTCGACGAGCTCCGGGAAGTAGCGGGTGAGCAGCTTCTCCTTGCGGCTGCCGATCTCCACCTCGTCGCCGTCACGGAAGACGATCCCCCGGAAGCCGTCCCACTTGGGCTCGTAGACCACCCCGCCGGCGGGGGGCAGCTCCCGCGACAGCTTGGCGAGCATGGGCTTGACGGGAGGCATGACGGGGAGGTCCACCCGGCCCATTGAAGCCGCTGCCGGGCACGCGAGAGCGTGCAACCGGCGGGCCGGATCCACCACCGACGGTGCGGCGCCCATCGGGCATTCGATTCCTGGGTACGGTCGGCCTCGATGCAACCGCGGGCGACCTACCGGCTCCAGATGCACTCCGGCTTCACCTTCGACGACGCCATCGACGTGGTCGACTACCTGGCCGACCTCGGGATCAGCCACGTCTACCTGTCCCCCGTCCTGCAGGCGGCGGCGGGCAGCACGCATGGCTACGACGTCGTCGACCACTCCCGGGTCAACGCGGAGTTGGGCGGGCAGGCCGCCTACGACCGCTTCTCCGAGGCCGTGGCCCGGCGGGGGATGGGGCAGGTGCTCGACATCGTCCCCAACCACATGGCCATCGACGAGACCAACGTGTGGTGGTGGGACGTCCTCGAGAACGGCCAGTCCAGCCGGTGGGCGGCCGCCTTCGACATCGACTGGGACCCGAGCCATGGTGACGGGGGCCGGCCAGACTGGGGCCGGCCGGACCACAAGGTGCTCCTCCCCTTCCTCGGCGATCATTACGGAAGGGTCCTCGAGGCGGGCGACCTGCGGCTCGACCGCGACGGCGGCAGCTTCGTGGTCCGCTACTTCGAGCACATCGTGCCCGTCTCCCCCCGCACCCTCGACGACCTGCTGGGCCACACGGCCGAGATCTTCGGGTCCGACGAGCTGGCCAGCCTGGCGGTGGCCCTCGGGCGGCTGCCACCGGCCACCGCCACCGACGAGGAAAGCGTCATCGAGCGCCACCGCGACAAGGAGGTGCTCCGCGGCCAGCTGGCCCGGCTGCTCGACGAGGACGACCCCGCCCTGGCCCGGGCGGTCGACGGGGCGGTGGCCGCCACCAACGCCGATCCCGACGCCCTCGACGCCCTGCTCGAGCGCCAGAACTACCGCCTGGCCTACTGGCGGTCGGCCGGCCAGGAGCTCGATTACCGGCGCTTCTTCGACGTCCCCACCCTGATCGGCCTGCGCATCGAGAAGAAGCGGATCTTCGCCGCGGCCCACGAGAAGGTGCTCGAGCTGGTGGGGACGGGTCGGGTGGAGGGCCTGCGGATCGACCACATCGACGGCCTCCGCTACCCGGCCGACTACCTCCAGCGGCTGCGGGAGGAGTCGGGCGGGGCCTACGTGGTGGTCGAGAAGATCCTCGAGCGGGGCGAGGCCCTCCCCCCGCCGTGGCCCACCGCGGGGACCACCGGCTACGACTTCCTGAACGTGGTCGGCGGGCTGTTCGTCGACCCCGCCGGCGAGGAGCTCCTCACCGAGCTCTACCGGGAGGTGACGGGCGCGGTCGACCCGCCCCGCTGGGAGGACGCGGTCGACGAGGGCAAGAACCTCGTCCTGCGCGAGGTCCTGGGGGCCGACGTCAACCGGCTGGTCAACCTGCTCGTCTCGGTGTGCGAGCACCGCCGCCGCTATCGCGACTACACCCGCCGCGACCTGCACGAGGCGCTCTGGGAGGTGCTGGCCTGCTTCCCCGTGTACCGCACCTACGTCCGGCCCGGCCCGCAGCCGTCCGAGGCCGACCAGGCGGTGGTGGAGCAGGCGGTCTCCGCCGCCGCCGAGCGCCGGCCCCAGCTCGACCCGGAGCTGTTCGCGCTCCTCCGCGAGCTCCTCCTGATGCGGCTGCCGGGCGATGCGGAGGCAGATTTCGCCCTCCGCTTCCAGCAGGTCACCGGCCCGGTCATGGCCAAAGGCGTGGAGGACACCGCCTTCTACCGTTTCAACCGGCTGGTGAGCCTCAACGACGTGGGCGGTGATCCGGGGCGGTTCGGGACGTCGGTGGAGGAGTTCCACGCCCACAACCGGCACATGGCCATGGAGTGGCCGGCCACCATGCTGGCCACGTCCACCCACGACACCAAGCGCAGCGAGGACGTCCGGACCCGCATCGGGCTCCTCTCGGAGGTCCCGGGCGAGTGGGCCGACGCCGTCCGCCGGTGGACGGCCATGAACGCCCGCCACAAGGAGCCCGCCACGAGCGGCGGGCTCCTCCCCGACGCCAACACCGAGTACCTCCTCTACCAGACCCTCGTGGGCGCCTTCCCCCTCGACGCCGACCGGGCCGTGGCCTACATGGAGAAGGCGTCCCGGGAGGCGAAGGAGCACACGTCGTGGATCGACCCCGAGCCGGCGTACGAGGAGGCCCTGCGTCGGTTCGTGGTGGCGGTCGTGGCCGACGCCGGGTTCGCCGCCGACCTGGTCGAGTTCGTCGGGCCGCTCGTCGATCCCGGGCGGGCAGCCTCGCTGGCCCAGACCCTGCTCAAGCTCACCGCCCCCGGTGTGCCCGACGTCTACCAGGGCACCGAGGTGTGGGACCTCAGCCTGGTCGATCCCGACAACCGCCGCCCGGTCGACTACGAGAGCCGTCGCAGCCTGCTGGAGAAGGTCCGCCACCTCGACGCCGACGACGTCCGGGTCCTGGCTGACGAGGGCGGAGCCAAGCTGTGGACCGTCTGGAAGACCCTCGCCGTCCGCCGCGACCACCCGGCCGCGTTCGGGGTGGATGGCTTCTACGAGCCGCTGGTGGCTGCCGGCGAGCGGGCGGGCCACGTGGTCGGGTTCGTGCGGGGGGGAAGGGTGGCCACCGTCGTCCCCCGCCTGGGCCTCTCGCTGGCCCGGGCCGGCGGGTGGGGCGACACCACCGTCGACCTGCCGCCGGGGCGGTGGACCGACGTCCTGGGGCAGAGCGTGGTCGAGGCGGGTGATGCGACGGGTCCCGTGTCGGTGCCGGTCGGCGAGCTCCTGGCCCGCTTCCCGGTGGCCCTGCTGGTGCGGCGGTGACGGTCGTCCCGGTCGGGGCTGTCTCGGTCTGGGCCCCGCTGGCCCGCGAGGTGGCGCTGGTGGTCGGCGAGCAGCGGCTGCCGATGGACGGGCCCGACGACCGTGGGTGGTTCCGGGCGCCCGCCGCCGCCCTCGACCCTCGCGGGACCTACGGGTTCTCGCTCGACGGCGGCCCCGTCCGTCCCGACCCCCGGTCGCCATGGCAACCGGACGGGGTGGACGGGCTCTCCCGGCCGGTCGACCACGCCGCCTTCGCGTGGACCGACGGCGGGTGGCAGGGCCGCCGCCTCGACGGCACCTCGGTGATCTACGAGCTGCACGTGGGCACGTTCTCCCCCTCGGGCACGTTCGACGGGGCGGTCGACCGGCTCGACCACCTGGTCGACCTCGGGGTCGACATCGTCGAGCTGCTGCCCGTGGCCCAGTTCCCCGGCCGGTGGGGGTGGGGCTACGACGGCGTCGACCTGTTCGCCCCCCATCAGGCCTACGGCGGGCCCGACGGGCTCAAACGGCTGGTCGACGCGGCCCACGCCCGGGGCCTGGCCGTGGTGGTCGACGTCGTCTACAACCACCTCGGCCCGGCCGGCAACTACCTGCGTGAGTTCGGGCCGTACTTCACCGACCGCTACAACACGCCGTGGGGCGAGGCGGTCAACGTCGACGGGGCGGGCAGCGACGAGGTGCGGGAGCTGGTGGTCGACAACGCCCTCATGTGGCTGCGCGACTACCACGCCGACGGCCTCCGGCTCGACGCGGTGCACGCCATCGTCGACACGTCCGCCGTCCACCTCCTCGAGGACCTCTCCCTGCGGGTGGCAGAGCTGGCGGACGAGGTGGGCAGGCCCCTGTTCCTCGTCGCCGAGAGCGACCTCAACGACCCCCGGGTGGTGCGGGAGCGCGAGCTGGGCGGCTACGGCATCGACGCCCAGTGGAGCGACGACTTCCACCACGCGCTGCACTCCGTCGTCACCGGCGAGCGGGCCGGCTACTACGCCGACTTCGGGTCCCTGGGGCAGCTGGCCAAGTCGATCGGCCAGGCGTACGTGCACGACGGGGAGTACTCGCCGTTCCGCCGGCGCCGCCACGGACGTCCCCCGACCGGGCTGGCCGCGTCCCGGTTCCTCGCCTACCTCCAGAACCACGACCAGGTGGGCAACCGGGCCACCGGCGAGCGGTCGTCGATGCTCGTCGGCCCCGGCCTGTTGAAGGTGGCGGCCGCGTTGGTGCTGCTGGGGCCGTCGGTCCCCATGCTCTTCCAGGGCGAGGAGTGGGGGGCGTCCACGCCGTTCCTCTACTTCACCGACCACGACGACGCCGAGCTGGGCCGGCTGGTGAGCGAGGGTCGGCGCCGGGAGTTCGCCGCCTTCGGGTGGGCGCCGGACGACGTGCCCGACCCCCAGGACCCGAAGACCTTCGAGCGCTCGAAGCTCGACTGGGACGAGGTGGGTGAGGGTGTTCATCGTGAGCTGCTCGACTGGCACCGCCGCCTCATCGCCCTGCGCCGGGCGGAACCGTCGCTCTCCTCGGGCACCTTCGACGACCTCGACGCCCGTTTCGACGAGGACGGGCGCTGGCTGGTGATCGACCGCGGGGGCCTGTCCATCGCGTGCAATTTCGCCGGCGAGCCCCGCCGGGTACCGGACGTCGACGGCGACGTGGTCCTCGCGTCCGAGGATGGCGTGGCGCTCACCGGCGGCGCGGTCGACCTCCCCCCTTCGTCCGTGGTCGTGGTCCGCCGCCTCCGGCCCTGACCCCCCCCACGAACCGGTGACGTTTCTGGTCGCCGGGTCGACCGGATCTGTCACCGGTTGCCAGCGCCCACCGAACCGGTGACGTTTTCAGTCGCTGGGACGACCGGATCTGTCACCGGTTGCCAGCGCCCACCGAACCGGTGACGGTTTCAGTCGCTGGGACGACCGGATCTGTCACCGGTTGCCCGGGGGTCACGCCGCCCGTCGCCCGGGGGTCACGGCGCCCGGCCGGGGCCCGAGGTCTCAGCGAACCGGTGACGGTTTCAGGCGCTGGGGCGACCGGATGTGTCACCGGTTCATGGGGGGGTCAGGCGGACAGCTCCCGTTCCAGGGGGGTGCGGAAGCGGGGGGTGACCCGAACCGGACCGATGCGCTCCTGCAGGCGGGCGGCGGCCGCGCCGGTCTGGTCGGCCACCTCGACCCCGACGTCCTCCAGCAGGCGGAACACCACCTCGCCGCTCTTGCGCTGGGCCCATCCGCCCACGATCCGTCCGTCCCACCAGACGGTGGGGCCGGCGTTGCCCGAGCGGTCGAAGAGGGCCGGGCGGTGGTCGCCCAGGTACCACGACCGCTCCTTCCAGCCCATCACCGTGGGGTCGAGGGCGGGCAGGAGGGTCACCGAGGGGACGGGCGACTCGACGGGGTCGAGGTCGTCGGCCAGCACCAGCCCGGGCGCAGGGCCATCGATGTCGACCTCCACCGTGGGCAGCTCGGCCACCGCCCGGTGCACCTCGCCGAGGGTGAGTCCCGTCCACCAGGCCAGGTCGGCCACCGTCCCCGGTCCGAACGACGACAGCCACTTCCACACCAGCCCCACCTGGGCGATGCCCGCCGGCAGCCGGGTCAGGTTCCGGGCGATGGCGGCGGGCAGCCACGACGCCGTCGGCGTCCACCGGTACTGGCTGCTGATCCACGTGCCCCGGGGGCGGGCCCGCACGATCCGGCCCGACGCGGCCAGCACCAGCAGCACCCGGCCGGACGCGCCCTGCACCACCTCCCACCGGGTTCCGGCGCCGAGGTGGAGCTGCTCCCGGAGCCCGGCCACGTCCTCGGCCACCTCGACAGCAGCCGCCGGGCCGCGGGCGGCCAGGGCTTGCAGGGTGGCCTCCTCCACCTCCTCCAGCCAGGCCTCGCCCTCGTCGGTGACCCCGCCGTCGGCCAGGAACTGCACCAGCCGCTTGCGCTCCCGCACCTCGATGGCCCGGGTGCACGCGCCGTGGACGACGGCCGCCAGCTCCACCGGCACCACCCACATGGTCCGCCGCATCCCGAGCATCCGCAGGACGAGGCGGTCGTCGTAGAGGGCCCGCTCGACGGCGGCCACGTCGGCCGCGTCGCTCCGGGCGAGGACCGACAGGAACACCGTGGCGGGGTCGGTGGAGTGCAGGGCGACGAGGTCCCGGACGATCTCCACCACGTCGTCGCTGCGGGACCCGTCCGCCAGGTGGTGGCGGCGGGCGACCCGGGCCCGCCGCTCCTCGGTCCCCATCGTCCTCACGGCCTCTAGCTTGGCCACATGGTCAAGAGCCTGTGGGACGACCGGGAGGCCGAGCGGTGGACGGGCGACCTGGGCCGGCGGGTGTACTCCTCCCGCCTGCTGGGCCGGGACCCCGACCTCGTCCTCCACGGAGGGGGGAACACGTCGGTGAAGTCCCGGCGCACGACGGTCTTCGGCGAGGAGGTCGACGTCCTCCTGGTGAAGGGCAGCGGGGCCGACCTGGCCGACATCGACGAGTCCGGGTTCGCCTGCCTCCGCCTCGACGACGTGGCCCGCCTGGCGCAGCTCGACGCCCTCTCCGACCCCGACATGGCCGAGCAGCTGCTGGTGGCCAGCCTCACGGCCGGCGGTCCGGCGCCGTCGGTGGAGGCGATCCTGCACGCCATCCTGCCGTACCGGTTCGTCGACCACACCCACGCCGACGCCGTCGTCACCCTCACCAACTCGTCGTCGGCGGCCGGCGCCCTGGCCGAGGTCTACGGCGCCGAGGTGGTCGTGGTCCCGTACGTGATGCCCGGCTTCCTCCTGGCCCGGGAGTGCGCCCGGCTCCTTCCCGCCGCCCTCGGGCCCGACGTCGGCGGCGTGGTGCTGATGAACCACGGCATCTTCACCTGGGGCGACTCGGCCAAGGAGTCCTACGAGTCCATGATCGACCTGGTCGGCCGGGCGGAGGACCACGTCGCCCGGCACCGCCCCTCACGGCCGAAGGCGCCGACCCCCCGGGCGGCCGCCGACCTCAGGATTGATCGGGCCGACCTGCGCCGGCGGGTGTCGGACGCCGCCGGGGTGCCGATGGTGGTGTCGTCCCACACCGACTACGAGTCGATGGCCTTCATCGGCCGGCCCGACCTGGCGGACATCTCGCAGCGGGGCCCGGTCACGCCCGACCACGTGATCCGCACCAAGCCCATCCCCCTCGTCGGGCGCGACGTCGACGCCTTCATCGCCGCCTACCGGCGGTACTTCGACGAGCACCGCCGGCGGACGGCGCACGAGCTGCAGCCGGTCGACCCCGCCCCCCGGGTGATCCTGGACCCCGACCTCGGCCTGTGTTGCGCCGGCCGCACCGCCCGGGATGCCGCCATCGTGGAGGACGTCTACCGCCACACGATGAAGGTGATCCTCGACGCCACCGCCCTGGGTGGCTACCGGCCGGTCACCGTGGCCGACCTGTTCGACGTCGAGTACTGGGACCTGGAGCAGGCCAAGCTCCGCCGGCGGGGGACACCGGCCCCCTTCGCGGGGGAGGTCGCCCTGGTCACCGGGGCGGCCGGCGGTATCGGACGGGCCTGCGCCGCCGCCCTCCTGGCCGAGGGGGCGGCCGTGGTCGGCCTCGACACCGACCCCGGCGTCGTCGACGGCCTCGGCGGCTTCGACGGGCCCGCCTGGCTCGGCGTGGAGGTCGACGTCACCGACTCGGGGGCGGTGGACGCCGCCCTCGGGCGGGCCGTGGGCCGGTTCGGCGGGCTCGACATGCTGGTGCTCAACGCGGGTGTCTTCCCTCCCGCGGCGGCCATCGCCGACCTCGACGCCGACCTCGACGGCTGGCGCCGCACCATGGCCGTCAACCTCGACGCCAACGCCTCGCTCCTCCGGATGGCCCATCCCCTGCTCCGCCGGGCCCCGCGGGGCGGCCGGGTGGTGGTGGTGGGGTCCAAGAACGTCCCCGCCCCCGGCCCCGGAGTGGCCGGCTACTCGGCGTCCAAGGCGGCCCTCACCCAGCTGGCCCGGGTGGCGGCCCTGGAGTGGGGCGGCGACGGCATCCGGGTGAACGTCGTCCACCCCAACGCCGTCTTCGACACCGGGCTGTGGCCGGGCGAGGTGCTGGCCGAACGGGCCGCCCGCTACGGCCTCACGGTCGACGAGTACCGCACGCACAACGTCCTGGGGGTGGAGGTCACCAGCGCCGACGTCGCCCGCCTCGCCGTCGCCATGTGCGGCCCCGCCTTCTCCCGCACCACTGGCGCCCAGGTGCCCGTCGACGGCGGCAACGACCGGGTCATCTGACGACGGCCGGCCGGTCGGTCGACGACGGGCATCGGCACGCCGGTCGGGCGCCGCCCGGCCGTCGACGGCCTGACGACGCCGGCCGGTCGGTCGACGGTCGGCCAACTCCGTCCGGCCGTCGGCTCAGCCGGCCCGCCAGGTGCGGTAGAGCTCCACCAGGTCGGCCCGGGCGGCGGCGGACAAGGCCTCCGGCTCCACCCGGCCCACGGCGGCGATGGTCACGCGCATCTCCCGGAGGTATTCGGTGCAGTGGGGGCAGCCGGCCAGGTGCGACTCGAACCGGGCCCGGTCCTCGGCCGTGAGGGCGCCCTCGAGGTAGTCGGTGACCAGCTCGACGGCCTGGCGGCACACGATCGCGTCACGCTTCGACGTCCATCGTCCCATCGCTCAGCCCCTCCCCAGTTCCTGTTCCAGCATGTTCCGCAGCCGGGACCGACCCCGGTGGAGGAGAACCCGTTGGTTGGCCTCGCTGATTCCCAGCAGGCCGCACACCTCGTCCGCCGGCAACCCCTCGAAGTCCCGCATGACGACCACCTGCCGCTGGCGGTCGGGGAGCAGGGCCAGGTGGCGGGAGACCTTCTTCGCCGTCTGGTGGGCGACGATGCGCTCCTCGGCGTCGTCGGTCCATGGCGTGGGGGGCGACGACCAGCCCCCGGAGGCGTCGAAGCGCTCGGGGGGGACGGCCGGCTCGTCGGGCCGGTCGGTCGGCGTCTCCCGCCGCTCCCGCACCCCGGTGGTGCGGGCCCGGTTGACCACGATGCGGAAGAGCCACGTCTTCAGCGACGACCGTCCCTCGAAGCGCTCGATCCCTCGGACCACCCCCAGCCAGGTGTCCTGCACGACCTCCTCGGCCACCGCCCGGCTGGGCACGAAGGTCGACGCCAGCCGGAGCAGCGGCGCGTGGTAGAGGTCGACAAGCGTCACGAACGCCTGCTCGTCCCCCGCCTGGAGGCGAGCCACCAGGTCGGAGTCGTCGACCACCGCCTGGAGACTAGGTGATGCGGTCCGAGGTCGGCGGGGTCGCCGCCGCCGTACGATTGTGCGCGTGAGCGTCCCCGTCGGCCCGCCCCAGCTCCGGGAGCAGGTCGGGCGGCACGGCCCAGTCGCCTACCTCGTCACGGTCGCGCCGGAGACCGGGCGGCCCCACGTGGTGTCGGTCGTGGTGCGATGGGACGGCGACGTCCTGGTGAGTGGAGCCGGCACCCGGACGGCGGCCAACGTGGGGGCCGGCGCCGACGTCAGCCTGGTGTGGTCGCCCCCGGCCGGGGACCACTACAGCCTGATCGTCGACGGCCGGGCCGAGATCGTCGACGGGGGGGATGGTCCGCTGGTGGCGGTCCTCCCGGCCGGCGCGGTGCTCCACCGGCTGGCCGGAACCACCGGCGACGGTCCCGGGTGCATCTCGGTCACCACGCCGTAAGCTGGGACGGCTGTGGATCACGACGAGCACCCCAACGCCCGGACCGTCCGCCGCTTCCTCGACGCCTGGTTCGACGGCGACTTCGACACCTGGGGGTTGCTGGCGGCCGACGACATCGTCATCCACATGCGGGGCAAGCCCGCCCTCAACGGCAGCTATCGGGGCCGGGCGGGCGTGGTCGAGTTCTTCGAGAACTTCGCCGCCCTCAACATCGACGGCTTCGAGTTCGAGGTGGAGGACGTCGTGGCCGACGACCGGTACGCCCTGGCCATGATGCGCAGCTCCTACCAGCGGGGCGAGGAGTCGCTGGTCCTGCGCAACGCCTGCGCCTACCGGATCGACGCCGACGGTCGGATCGCCGAATGTTGGAACGTCTCCGACTCGCAGCGAGCCGAACGCGACTTCATGACGCTCCCCGAAGCCGACCCCTCGGGCCTCGGCATGGGCTTGGGGCCGACGTGATCGAGCACGCCGGGGTGGCCAAGGCCCGCAACTTTCTCGACGCCTTCGCCAAGGTCGACGAGCAGGCGATGCGCGACCTCTTCACCGACGACCTGGCCTGGCACGTCGCCGGGTCCCACGGGATGAGCGGCGACCACCGCGGCAAGGACGACCTGATCGGCTACTTCGTCGAGCTCGGCACCCGAAGCGAGGGTACTTACGCGCTTACTCCCGAGTCGGTGCTCGCCACCGACCACCACACCGCCCTCTTCACCCGGACCACCGGCCGGCGCGAGGGCCGCACCCTCGACGTGGTGCTGGCCCATGCCTTCACCGTCCGCTCCGACGGCCAGTGGAGCGAGTACTGGGTCTGCGCCGACGACCAGGACGCCGAAGACGCCTTCTGGTCCTGAGCGCCTGACACCAGGGGTGCTGCCTCTCCCCTTCTCCAGAGTGCCCCCGCGGTATCCACTCGCGTGAAATGAGTACCCGCCACTCAGGACCGTGAGTGGCCCCCGTGGTCTTCTCAGTTCGACGGCGCACCGTACGCCGACCGAGAAGGAGATCACGATGTTCGGATCATGCAGCCGCCGTCCCGTCCGTTCCGCCCGTTCGGCCCGTTCGCTTGTCGTCACCGCCGTCGCCGCCGCCATCGTGGCCGCCGGCTTCTCCGCCGCACCAGCGACGGCCGAAGAGCGCCGCTCGGAGAGCGGGTCCCGGCCGCCCGCGGCGGAGCCGGGAGCACTGGCGAACACGGACGAGCGCTATCCCGGGCCGTACCGGGACATGTCCGACGCCCGCGTCGTCACGATCTCCGACCTGATCGAGCTGGGAGAGCGCGGCGGGCTGGAGGGCCCGCAGGACCTGCGCACCGAGACCGACCCCGGGGTCGACCCCCCGTACGACCCGGGCCAGGCGCTCGACGACCTCAAGGCACCCTGGCACCCGCCCGTCGGGCTCGACAACGTCACCTCTCCGTCTCCGGCCCCGCCTCGGACGGGACCCGGCGCCGCCTCCCACGCCCCGGCCACCCCCTTCGACCGGGTGCGCCCCGTGCGCAAGGGTTGCATCGGCTCGAAGCTCGTCTACCGGTCCACCACGGGCGACTGGCTCCCCGGCTTCGGCTGGAGAGTACGCGTGTTCCTCAAGAACAACGAGGGGAATCACGTCCAGCACGGCCTGATCGAGCTCGACAGCCTCGGCGAGTGGGAGTTCTGCCCGGATTCCCAGAACGAGATCCATCGCGACCTCCAGTACGCCTACGAAACGGCGAACCGGCTGTTCGAGTTGTTCGACCCCCGGAACGGCTACAACCGCCCGTACTACTCACCCAGCTACGTCGGGCCCAATCCCCCCTTGCCCGGCGGCATCGTGGCCGCGACCGGCGTAACGCCGTCCTCCTCCGAGCCTGGGGTCCTGATGAAGACCAAGAAGATAGACACGGGAGCCGCCAACTTCTACGGCGACAATCCGAACTACATCTACGCCCTCGGCGACATCATGCGTTGGTCGATGGAGGCGATAACGACCTCGCTGGCCTTTGGTATCAAGGTGGAGCGGAAGGGCACAAACCCGCACCGGATCCTGTACCCGAACCTCTCGTACCCCTGCTTGTCCGAAGACGAAGAGAACGACGATATCGACGACGAGCCCGCGTGGTCGTGCTACAGCTCGTCACAGCCGGGGCGTCCGATGTACCTGGCCTTCCTGTCCAAGCACGTGGAGCGCTTCACGGTGCAGCACGAGCTCGCCCACTCCATCGTGGACGAGTACCGCCCCGCCGGGTGGGACACCGACGGAGGCAGGCACTCCCTCGAGGACTGCACCTCGTCGGAGGAGCTGGCCTACACCGAGGGCTTCGCCAACTTCTTCGCCATCTGGTCGCACACCCCCAACCGTTCCGTAGCCCCTGCGCCCGGCGGTGACCACTTCAACATCGAGAGCCCGTCCCCGAACTGCCCGATCACGGTGGGCGAGACGTCCGAGGCCTGGGTGGCAGGCGCTCTCTGGGATCTCCACGACCACCACTTGGACGGGGGCGACACCCTCGGCGCGATGGGTTTCGGAGGCGTCGTCAAGTACTTCCTCAACAAGCCGATGGAACACATCCTCCAGTTCCGGGCCAACTACCTGGACCTGCTCTCGGACGGCTCCAAGGTCTGGGCCAAGGCGGTGTTCAAGCAGAACCACATCGCATGACCTGAGAATCCGATCCGGCGGCAGGAGGCCAACCCCTCCTGCCGCCCGGTCGCGTCCGCCCCCACATCAGGCGCAGCCGATGGCGGGGCGGGCCTTCTGCTCTCTAGGTCGGCCGCGCCGGGTTCGCCTGCGGCGCCGGGACTTCGATGGCGCGAGGGTCGGCCCGGCCGTGGCGGAGGTAGAAGAGGGCGACCGACAGGTAGGGGATCCATGGCCCGCGGAGGGAGAGAGGGGGGGAACCCTCGAACGCGAGGCAGACCGACGAGGTGGCCGGGTGCGGTTGAATCTCGAGAATCGAGCCGAGCCAGAAGCTCACCCACTGACCCTCCCAGGAGATGAGGAGGCGGTTCGAGGTCAGGACGGCCCGCGTCGAACCGCAGTAGCGCCACTGGGCCATTGCCTCCCGCTCGGCCGCCGTGCGCCTCGACCGGTTTCCCATCGCGCTCGCGATCCCGGTCGCCGCCATCATGAACGGCCCGCCCATGAGCAGGGTGGAGTGCACGTAGGTGCTGCCGTCCCGGCCGTAGAAGCGGAGGAACTCGGCGTCGGCCGCCGCGTACTCGGTCTCGTCCGGCTGCAGCAGGAGGCCGGAAGAGTACGGGAGGGCCATGAGCGGGCGGCCCGCCTGCAGGCCCTGGAAGAGCTCGCAGGCGGAGCTCCAGCCCCTCGCCGCCTCCTCGTCGAGTCTCCGCTTCGCCGCCATCGCGTCGTCTCGCTTTCCCACCGAATCTCCTTCGATCCTCGTGTTTTGGTCGGGCCGGCCCAGGGACTGCCCGCGTTACGATATCTTTCGATGAGTCTCGCGCACGGGTGGCCCGTACCGCTACCTACGCCGATGTTCGGCGCTTCCCCGACACCGGCCATCGCTACGAGTTGGTCGAGGGGGTGCTCCTGGTGACCCCGGCGCCGAATGCGCAACATCAGAGTTGCGTCAGGAATTTGCTGGTCACACTGAGCCTCGCCGCCGGGGAAATGCACTTCGTCGTGCCGGCCCCGTTCGACTTCTACGTCAGCGAGGTCACCTACTTCGAGCCCGACATCGTGGTGGCGCTCGACGAGGAGGTCGGCGACGACCGGCTGGAGCGCACGCCCCTGCTTCTCGTCGAGGTGGGATCCCGTTCCACCCGGCTGCTCGACATGGGCACCAAGCGCCTGGCCTACGAGGCGCCCGGCGTCCCCGAGTACTGGCTGGTCGACTCCGACGAGCCGAGCCTCACCGTCCTCCGCCTGGTCGAGGGCCGCTACGAGGAGGTGGCGCGGGTGTCCGGCGACGAGCGGTACGTGGCCACCTATCCCTTCCCGGTCACCATCGTGCCGAGCCTCCTCGGGCGCCGCCGCGTTCCTCCCTCCTGACGAGCACCTCGTCCGGCTGCGGTCACCTCCCGGGTAGGCCATGGAGCGGGAAGATCTGCTGTCTGACCGCCTCGATCGACCGGTCGACGCCCTCGTCGACGTCGGCTGCCGTCCGGATCGGCGGCTCCGAGAGGGTCGGCGGGAGCGACTGGCCGGCGACGCGTTCGGCCTCGGCCAGCCAGGCGGGCGGGATGGCGTCGGGTAGGTCGGCGGTGGCGCCGGCCATCTCCGCGAAGTAGATGGTCCACGCCCGGGGCACGACGCTGGCCCACTGGTAGCCGCCCCCGCCGGTGGCCAGCCACCGTCCCCCCGCCGCCCGGTGGGCGAGGTCGTGGAGGGCCGCCGCCGTCTGGCGGTAGGCGGCGGTGGTGAGTCCCATGCTGGCCAGCGGGTCGGTGTGGTGGCTGTCGCATCCCAGCTGGGTGACGAGGATCTCGGGGGCGAACGTCTCCACGAGCGGCGGGACCACCTCCCGGAAGGCCCGCAGCCAGGCGCTGTCGCCGGTGAACGGGGGCATGGGGACGTTGACGCTGGTGCCGGCGGCGTCGCCCTCGCCCACCTCGTCGACGAAGCCGGTACCCGGGAACAGGGTGCGCCCGTCCTGGTGCAGGGAGATGGTGAGCACGCGGGGGTCCCGGTAGAAGATCTCCTGGACGCCGTCGCCGTGGTGGACGTCGACGTCGACGTAGGCCACCCGCTGCACCCCCCGGGCGAGGAGCCAGGCGATGGCAACGGCCGGGTCGTCGTACACGCAGAAGCCGCTGGCCCGCTCGGGCAGGGCGTGGTGGAGGCCGCCGGCGGGATTGAAGGCGTGCTCGGCCCGCCCGCTGAACACGGCCTCGGCCGCGGCCAGGGTGGCGCCCACCACCCGGGCCGACGCCTCGTGCATGTGGGGAAACACCGGGTTGTCGCCCGGCCCGAAGCCGAACTCCCACCACGAGCCACGCTCGCCCCGGCCCGCCCGGCGCACGGCGTCGATGTAGCGCTCGGAGTGCACCAGGCCCAGCTCGTCGACGGTGGCGTCCCGGGCCGGGGTTTCCAGCACCCGGCCCCCGTCGATCAGGCCGTAGTCGTGGATCAGGCGGCGGGTGAGCGTCACCCGTTCTGGCCGAAGGGGGTGTTGGGGGCCGTGGTCGTACCAGGTGGCGTCGTCGCCGTACCAGACGAGCTCCACCCGCTCGCTCACGCCGCCGAAGGCTAGCGGCCGGTGCGAACCGGTGACGGTCGGCGGGGTCGGCAGCCCCGCCAAGCTCACCGGGTCGCGATCGGAGCCGCCTCAGATGTCGTGGGCGTGCACGAGGTCCCCGTCCGTCGCCAACCCGAGGGGGAGTTCCGAGTCACCGTCGAGGTCATCGCCAATGGCACCGGGGTGAGCGGCGGCTCCGGGCGGGGCCCGGCCGTCGCTACGCTTCTGTGCCGTTTCGACACCCTCCACGGGTGTCCGAGCGTGCCACTTCCTCCTCGTTGCGCGGGATCGGCCTGTGGCGCCAGCGCGGTCGTCCAGGCGTGGAAGGCCGGGCCCGTCAGGGCCGTCGGCCGCCCCGGCCTCCGGTTCGTCGGGCGCGAAGCAGAACAGCAGCGCCCAGCGGAGCCCGTCGAAATGTTCGACGGGCTCCGCGCGGGCGGCAACCGCCGCGGTCACGGACGGCGGCCGTTCCAGGCGACGAGACGGTCGATGAGCGGGGCGTCGTCGGGGACGGGCACGGGGGCGGCCCAGGGGTTGGGCGCGCTGCGGTAGGGCTCGGGCAGGCCCGCCTTGATCGCGGCGAACATCTCGTCCCGGGCGTCGCCGCCGGGCATACCCCGGAAGGACTCCCACGCGACGGCGACCACCTCGGCGTCCCACTGCGGGTGCCGGCCGGTGGCGGTCGCCAGGTCCCAGGTGTGGACGGTGATCTCGTTGCAGTAGCTGGCCAGGGTGAGGGCGCCCGACTCCTGGGCCCACGGGAGGTGGACGATGCGCACCAGGCTGGCGTCGTCGGCCCACGCCTCGACCACCCGCTGGGCGGCATCGGACCAGGCGGCCAGCCACTCGTCGTCGGCCACGCCGGTGACCTTGTCCGGGGCTTCGAAGGGGTTCTCGCCCCGCCCCATGCGCGCCACCCGCTCGAGCACGCCCACCAGGTGGCCGACAAGGGTGCGGACGTCGTACTCGGAGCAGGGCGTGGGCAGGTCGAGCTGGTCGGGGCGGACGGCGGCGATCACGTCGCCGCCGGTGGCCATGGCCCTGGCGAACACATTGCGGACGTCGGTTGCGGTGAGGGTGGGGCTCGTGATTGTCATGGGCCGATCATGCGCCCGTGAACCGGTCATCTCCTGGCCGGTTTTCGGGAGCAGAATGTCGGTTGTGCGAGCCGACCGGTTGGTTGCCATCCTCCTGCTTCTGCAGTCCCGCGGCCAGGTCACCGCGGCCCAGGTGGCGGAGGAGCTGGAGGTGTCCGAGCGCACCGCCCGCCGCGACCTCGAGGCCCTCGGGATCGCCGGTTTGCCCATCTACTCCACCCAGGGGCGCAACGGCGGCTGGCGGCTGGCCGGCGGCGGCCGGACCGACCTCAGCGGACTCACCGCGGCCGAGGCCCGGGCGCTGTTCCTGGTGGCCGGGCCGTCGTCGGCGGCGACGCCGCAGGTCAAGGCCGCCCTCCGCAAGCTGGTGCGGGCGCTGCCGGAGCCCTTCCGGCTCCACGCCGAGGCGGCGTCGGCGGCGGTGGTGGTCGACCCCCGAGGATGGGACCAGGGCCGGACGTCCGCCGGGGGCGGCCCGGGCGGGGGCGCCCGGCCGGCTCCGCCCCTCCTCGACGCCGTGCAGCGGGCGGTGGTGGAGGGGGAGCAGGTCACCCTCGGCTACGTCGCCCGGAACCGGGAGCCGAGCAGCCGGGTGGTGCACCCCCTCGGCCTGGCCGCCAAGGGGTGGGCCTGGTACCTGGTGGCCGACACCGTCCGCCGGCCTGCGCACGTTCCGGGTCGACCGCATGACGTCGGTGGAGCCCACGGGCGAGGCCGTGGTGCGTCCGCCGGGCTTCGTGCTGGCCGAGGCGTGGGAGCTCATCGCCGAGGAGGTCGACCAGCGACGGACGCCGGTGCAGGCCCGGGCGGTGGTGGTCCCGCACTCCCTCGGTTGGTGCCGGTGGACGTTCGGCAACCGCCTGCGGATCGGTCCCTCGCAACCCGACGGTCGGGTCGAGGTCGAGGTGCGGGGCTACAGCATCCGGTCCATCGCCGCCGAGATCGCCGGCTTCGGGTCGGACGTCGAGGTCCTCGATCCTCCCGAGCTCCGCCACGACCTCGCCCAACTCGCCGCCGACCTGTTCGCCACCTACGGCCCGCCCCCCGACCCGCCGGCCTGACAGACGCGGGCCACTCGGGGCGGGCACGGCTCTGCATCAACGGCGGCGTTTGAACCGGTTTCTCGGCACCCAGCGGGGGGCCGGGTAAACCCGGAGGCTTGGCGGGCGGGTGGCGGGCGGTGGCCATTCCGTCCGCTCGGGGACGTCCCACCATTCGGCGTGGGGCTCGACCGTGAGGCGGCTGCTGCGGAAGAGCTGGTCGTCGCAGGCGATCCAGTCCACCAGGTGGATGCCGTAGCGGCCGGCGACCGACCGGGCCATGGCGAACTGGATCGCGACCAGGGGCGACGGCGGGCCGTCGTCGACCTCCTGGTCGCAGAACGCGACGGCCGCCACGGCGTCGCCGCCCAGGTGCTCGATGCACGGGGCCAGGGCGGCCTCCGGCGGGTCGGTGCGGCGGGCGTGGGCGAGAGTGAGCAACCGGGCGGACCGGTCGGTGAACGCCACCACCAGCCGCCGGGGGCCGAAGGCCCGTTGGTCGAGGGCGAACGACCACACGTCCCGGCGCAGGTCGGTGTCGTCGGCGGGCGTGGCCCGGTAGCCCTCGACCACGATGAGCGAGTCATCCATGAGATGTCCTTCGAGCTGTGAGCGCTAACGCGCTCGCGTGCTTCGTGGGACCTTTTGGGGTCGAGCCGCCGGCAGACGGAGCATAGGCACCGGGGTACGACAGCGAAGCGCGCTCAGGCCGTGATCCACCCCCGGTCGACGATGGCGGCCCGGAAGCGCCGGTAGTTCGCCTCGAGCGCGTCGCGCTCGGCGTCGTCCGGGTCGACCTGCTCGCCGGTGGCGGACATGGCCGCGGTGGCGGAAGCCAGGTCGGGGTGCAGGGTTCCGGCGGCGGCCAGGATGCAGGCGCCTAGCGCGGTCGTGGCGCCGGGCGCGGCGAGGAGCGGGACGCCGAGGACGGTGGCCCGGATGCGGTTCCACACCGTGCTCCTGCTCCCACCTCCGGTGACGACGACCGGCGGCCGGGCCGGGGCTCCCAGGGCGGCCAGCCGCTCGAAGCCCAGCCGCTCGACGAACGCCACCCCCTCGGCGACGGCCCGGATGCGGTCGGACTCCCCGTCCGGCTCACCCACCACGAAGCCCTCGGCGCCGGGGGCCACGAAGGGGAACCGTTCACCCCGCCCCACCAGGGGATACGTCACGCACGAGGCCGGCCCGTGGCGGGCCGCGAGGGCGTCGAGCTCTGCCGGGTCACGGCCCGGGAACCCGACGACCAGAGCCTGCCCGCCGGTGCTCGAGGCCCCGCCCGGCAGCCACCAACCGTCCGGATGGCGATGGCTGTAGACGGCGCCCGACGGGTCCACCACCAGATCCCGGCTGGCACCCTTGAGGACGAGCGTCGAGCCGAGCACGGACACGAACCGGCCCGGCTCGCCCGCCCCCGCCGCCAGCTGCGAAGCGCAGGCGTCGGTCATGCCCAGCCGCACCTCGCAGCCGACCGGCAGGCCGGTGGCGGCGGCCGCCTCCTCGCCCACCGACCCGGCCGGCGAGGTCGGACGTCGCACGTCGGGGAGCAGCGCCATCGGGATCCCCAGGGCGGCCATCGCCTCGGACGCCCACTCCTCGCGCACCGGGTCGTACCCGCTCTTCAGGGCGTGGCTCCAGTCGGTGGCGACCGGCCCCCCAACACCCACCAGCCGGCCCACGACGACGTCGGACGCGTGGGCGAGGACGGCGGCCGAGCGGGCCACGTCCGGCTGCGCCAGGAGCCACGCCATCTTGGGCAGGCCGAACGACGGCTGGATGCGCAGGCCGAGCCCCGCCCACCGGTCCGCCGCCGCCTCCTGGGCCGTCCTGGACTCGACGACCGCCCGCTGGTCGGCATAGGTGAGGGCGGGCCCGAGCGGCTCGCCGCGACGGTCGAGGGCCACCACCGTTCCCGACGTGGCGCACACGCTCACCGCCACGACCGTCGGCCCGGCGCCCGACCCGTCAGCGCGCAGCGCGTCCGTCAGCTCCCGTAGCGCACCCGCGACCGCCGGCCACCACACCCCGGCGTCCTGCTCCGACCATCCCGGACGGGGTGACGTGGGCGCCGGCAGCCGCCGGCGGGCCTCGGCGTGCACCCGACCGTCGGCGTCGGCGGCCAGCGCCCGCACGTCGGCCGTCGCCAGGTCGACGCCGACGACCAGGTCCACCGCCGTCAGCCGGAGGCCTCCGCCAGGCACGCCGAGCAGATGGCGGCGACGTGACGGTCGTCGGTGCCGCAGCAGCCGCCGAGGACGGTGAGCTGCGGGTTCGAGGCCCGGAGGCGGGCGTAGTCGCGTCCCAGCTCGTCGGGGTCACCGTCGTCGAGCTCCTCGGCCTCGTCCAGTTCGGCGTGGCTGCGACGGGAGGCGTTGGCCCGCAGGCCCCGGATCCGACGGACCCACGGCGCGTCGACGGCCAGCACGTCCTCGAAGTGGCTCGGGTGGGCGCAGTTGACCATGTAGTACGCCGGGGCCGACCCGGTGGCCTCGTCGACCTCGGTCACCGCCTCGGCCAGCGACGCGCCCGACGGCAGGCGGCCGTCGGTCTCGACGGTGAAGGAGATGACCACCGGCATCCCGGCCGCCCGGGCGGCACGCGCCACCCCGATGGCCTCGCCGACGTGGGTCATGGTGATGGCCGTAACCAGGTCGGCACCGGCGTGGGCAAACGACGCGATCTGCGGGGAGTGGTACATCTCCGCCGCTTCGGGGGTCATGAGCGTGTCCGGGCGGTAGCCGTCGCCCCGTGGTCCCACGCAGCCGCTGACCACGAAGGGCGCCCCCGCCTCCCGCTCGTAGTCGTCGCGGAGGTCGGCGAGCATTCGGACCGCCCGGCGGTTCAACCGGTCGAGGGCGGCCGCGTCGAAGCCCAGCCTGGTTGCCCAGTCGGGGCTGGCCCGCCACGTCGGAGTCTCGCCGACGAATCCGACCCCGGCGGCCGCCGCGATCGCCATGTGGCGCAGGAAATACCGGCGCAGCCGCTCGGTGCCCGCCTCGTCATCGAGGAGGACGAACGCCGCGAACAGGGGCAGATCGATTCCGTCGGCGAAGATCAGGACGGTTTCCAGCCCGCTGTCGGTGAGGAACACCCCACCGTCGAGCTGTGGCAGTCGGTCGCGGTACATCGGGGCGCCTCCTCGTGCGTTGTTGCCGACCGGTACGTCGCAGCCAGGCCGGGCGGTTCGGGCGTGCGACCGCACCGGGGACGGCCGGGCCGAGGTCAGATCAGGCCGAGCAGCACGCCCCTGCCGTACTCGTCGTCGAACCCTCCGGCGGCGGCGAGCACCACCATCAGGAGGACGAAGGCCACGCAGAGCCCGATGTTGATCCACGAGATCACCCGGGCCGCGGTCACCATCGAGGCGCCGTCCAGCATGCCGCCCGATGCGTCGATGTTCCGCTTGGCCGTCGAGGCCAGGAAGAGGGCGACGATGGCGGGGATCAGCGGGCACACGACGAACGAGACGATCGAGAGCACCAGGGCGGCGATGGCGTTGCCCTCGGTGCGGCGGGCCAACGGGAACCCGTAGGGGCCCATCGGCGGCTGCCCGTAGCCTCCGGCGGGGGATGGTGGGGGCCCGTAGTCCGGACCCCGAGGGGGAGGCGGCGGGCCCCCCGACGGGGGAGGAGGAGGCGGCGGCGGGCCACCCGAAGGGGGTGGCGGGCCATCCGGCGGGGGAGGGGGAGGCGGCGGCGGGCCACCCGGGGCCGGCCCCTCCGGCGGCGGCCAGGGCGGCTCGTTCGACCACGACGGCGGATCGCTCACACGCACACGGTAGGGCCCGAGCGCCTCCCCGTCGATGGGTGTAACGAGAGAGCGGGGACAGGGACGTATCCGTCGGGCACGATGGAGGTCACGGCGCTCAGGAGGCAGGCGGTCGATGGCGAAGTTCACCCGAGGGTTCACCGGGCGGGGCCGGGCGGAGCGCGACCCGCGGCTGCCGCCCGGCCAGTACGACGCCGGCGACACGTGGCCGGTGCTGACGGCCGAGGCCACGCCCCGGCTCGACTCCTCGGCGTACACGTTCGCGGTCGACGGCCTCGTCGAGCGGCCCACCACCTGGACCTGGGACGACCTCCACGCCCTCCCCCCGTCCACCTACCAGGGCGACATCCACTGCGTCACCACGTGGTCGAAGCTCGGCATCTCCTTCACCGGGGTGTCGGTCGACACCCTGCTCGAGGCGGCGGGGCCGCGGCCGACCGCCACCCACATCATCGCGACGTCGCACACCGGTTACACGACCAACCTCCCCCTCGCCGACGTCACCGGCGGACGGGCGTGGGTGGCCTGGGAGGTCGACGGCCAACCCCTCCCCACCGAGCACGGCGGGCCGGCCCGGCTCCTCGTCCCCCACCTCTACTTCTGGAAGAGCGCCAAGTGGGTGGCGTCGCTGACCCTCCTCGACCACGACCAACCCGGGTTCTGGGAGGTGAACGGCTACCACGACCGCGGCGACCCCTGGCTCGAGCAGCGCTATCAGGGTGACTGACGTACCGGCCCGCCGGAAGGGCTGGCAGACCGCGACCGTCCTCGGATTCCGGGACGAGACCCGCCGGGCCCGGACCTTCCGCCTGTCGCTGCCGGAGCCGGCGGACCATCTCCCCGGCCAGCACTACGTCGTGCGCCTGTCGGCGCCGGACGGCTACACCGCGTCCCGGTCGTACTCGGTGGCGTCGGCCCCCGACGGCTCCGACGAACTGGAGATCACCGTCGAACGGCTGGACGGCGGGGAGGTGTCGTCCTTCCTCCACGACGGGCTGGAGGTCGGCGACGAGCTCGAGGTACGCGGTCCCATCGGCCGGTTCTTCGTCTGGGACGGCGTGTCCCCGGCAGTGCTGGTCGGCGGCGGGTCGGGAGTCGTCCCCCTCATGGCCATGCTCCGCCACGCGCGCCGCACGGGCACGGCCGACCTGGTGCGGCTGGTGGTCTCGGTGCGCACCCCGGCCGATCTTTTCTACGCCGACGAGCTGCCCGGGCCCGAAGCCACGGTCGTGCACACCCGGGAGGCTCCCCCCGGCTCGACCCGTCCGCCGGGACGGATCACCCTCGCCGACGTCGCCCCCGCCGTCAACACCGTCGGGCTCGGGGCGGCCGCCTACGTCTGCGGCTCGGCCGGCTTCTGCGACTCCGCCACGGCACTCCTGGAGGAGGCCGGCGTGCCCGTCGGGCGGATCCGGGTCGAGCGCTTCGGCCCGACCCGCTAGAGAGAGCTCCTACCCGGCGCCCACCGGCGTGCGCAGCACCACCGGCTCGTAGTCGCGGCCGGCCAGCCACGGCGGCGCGACCGCCTGGTACTTCTCGACGGGGACGGTGCCCGAGTCCCGTTTGTTGAAGCTCCAGTCCCACTGCTTCTGCAGATGGCGGGAGTCGACGATGGCCACGCCCCCGTTGATGTCGACCAGCTCGGCGATCAGCTCGGGCTCGCACGCTGGCAGCTCGAGCGCGGCGTGGGCCGCGAACTCCTCGGGGAAGTGCTTGATGATGCTGCCGATCACCACCTGCTGCTGGGTGGCGAGGAAGCAGCGGGACCGGTCGGCGACGGTGGTGAGCCGGTGGCGGACCACGTCGTAGTCGTGGCTGCGGCCGGCGGACGAGCCGAGCCGGGCCAGGGAGTCGGACAGGGTGATGCCGTCGAGCTTGCACGGCGAGCACTGGCCGCACGACTCGACGGCCAGGAAGCGGGCCACGCCGGCGGCCACCGAGGTCATGTCGGTCTCGTCGTCGAACACGATGAAGCCGGCCGACCCGAGGCCGCTGCCGATGGCGGACAGGCTTTCGTAGTTCACCGGCGTGTCGAGCTGGTCGGCGGTGATGATCCCGTTGGCCACCCCCGACAGCACGGCCTTGATCGTGCGTCCGGGGAGCGGCCCGCCGCCGATGAGCTCGATGACCTCGCGCAGCGGCGTGCCCATCTGCACCTCACCCACGCCGTGGCGCTGGGTCCGGCCGGTGACGGTGCAGACGATGGTGCCCGGAGAGTCCTTGGTGCCCATCGTGCGGAACCAGTCGGGCCCTCGGCCGACGATGCGGGCCACGTTGGCCAGCGTCTCGACGTTGTTGACCAGCGCCGGCTCGCTGGGGGCGTCGTCGGGGAGGGGACCCCGGCGCAGGCCCCGGCGGAAGGTGGGGACGATGCGGGGGAAGGGCCAGCGGCCGTCGATGGTCTCCAGGAGGGCGCTCTCCTCCCCGTACAGGTACTCGTCGGGACCCTCGAACACGACCAGCTCGACGCCGTCGTTCCAGCCCGCGTCCTCGACGTCCTCGATCGCTTCCCGCAGCCGGTCGATCTCGCCCTCGAACGCCTCCTTGGTGGCGAAGACGACCAGGTCGGCGCCCACCGCCCGGGCCGCGATGAGCGCCCCTTCCACCACGAGATACGGGTTGCGACGCAGGATGGTGCGGTCCTTGAAGGTGCCCGGCTCGCCCTCGGCCGCGTTGACGATCACGGTGGACGGCGCGGTCGGGGAGTGGTTGGCCGCCACCGTCTCCCACTTCCGGCCGGTCGGGAAGCCGGCGCCTCCCCGGCCCCGAAGACCGGACGCCAGCACCCGTTCGATGATCGCCGCCGGGGTCATCTCCCGGGCTGCCTCGATACCGGTGCCACCCCCCCGGGTCAGGTACTCCTGCAGGGACATGATCGGGGACGGGTACAGCACGCGGTGGACGAGCGTCATGCGCAGAAGTCTACCCCTCCTTGTGAACGTGTTCACGTTCACAAGCGGCGGCTGTTTTGGCCGCTACGCTGGGGAGGACGAAGCTGCGAGGAGAACGCATGGAGATCGGACCGCTGACCACCCGGGCAGTGCTCACCGTCAAGGAGGACGACAGCCTGCGGGATGCCGCCGTCGGGATGGTCGAACGGGGCGTCGGCTCGGCGGTGGTGCTGGTCGACCGCAAGCCGGTCGGCATCGTGACCGACCGCGACGTGATGCGGGCCTACGCCCAGGGGGCCGACGGATCGACCCGGAACGTCGCCGACTACCTGTCACGGCGGCTGCTGACGGCGCCGGCGACGATGTCGGTGCGGGAAGCGGCCCAGATCATGCGCGACCGGGGCTTCCGCCACCTGGTGGTGGTCGACGACGCCGGCGCCCTGGTGGGCGTCTTCTCCATGCGCGACCTGGTGGTCGGCCTGCTCCAGGAGATCCAAGCCACCGCCAACGCCTGACCATCGCGCCCTGGCGACCGAAACCGTCACCTGCTCGCCCGCGCCCCCACAAAACTGGTGACACATCGCGGCGCCCCGGCGACCGAAATCGTCCCCGGTTCGCCGCCCCCACCCAACTGGTGACAGATCGGGGTGTCCCGGCGACCGAAATCGTCACCGGTTTGCCGCCCCCACCCAACTGGTGACAGATCGGGGCGCCCTGGCGACCGAAATCGTCACCGGTTCGCCGGCTCCCACGCAACTTTGGTCGCCCACGCGGAACGCTGAGCGAGTACGTTCGAGCCGCATCTCCTACCCGGCGTGCACAAGGAATGGAGCTCCATGAGACGAATCGCCGTCCTGATCACTGCGACGGTCACCGCCGCCCTCTTCGCCATCTCGGGGGTAGCGGAGGCAGCGCCCCCGCTCCGCCCGAATTCGGCCCAGGTCGTCCAGTCGGTCAAGGCCCTCCCCAACGGCACGGCGGTCGTCCAGGCCGTCTACAACTGCAACCAGGGCGAGCACCTGTGGGTGGCGGCCAAGCAGGTGGCCAGCCGGACGAAGGACCCGCGCCTCACGCAGGAGGGCAGCAGCGCCATCGCCGAGTCCTACCTCCACAGCCACCGGAACTCGCTGATCTGCGACGGCCGGGCCCGCCTCGGCTCGTTCCCGATCGACACCCTGGAGTTCGGCGCCAAGGGCCGGCTCAAGCCGGGCTGGGCCTGGGTGCAGTTCTGCCTGACCAAGGAGACCGGCCCTGGTGAGGGCGTGCTCCTGATCAACGAGCCCATCTGGGCCTGGGTGTCCTAGCCAGTCCTGTTTGCGTGGCACCCGGGACCGGCGTCCGCCGCCCGGGTGTCGCTTGCCATGGCCGGCGGATCCCACGAGTCGTCGCCAACCCTCAGGCTCAGTCCTGCCCCACACTTCGCCGGCCCGGGCGGGCGAGGTGTCACCAGTTGGACCCGAAGACGCGTTCGGTAACCTCGGTGCTACGGTAACGACAGCGTTACCGATATACGGCGAGGGGCAAGGGATGATCGGGTCGACGGGCGAGATGGGGCCGGCGTTCGACGACCCGTTCGCCGCGCTCGGTGACGGGAACCGGCGCCGGATCGTCGAGCTGCTCGCCGGCGGGGGACGTTCGGTGGGGGACCTGGCCGGAGAGATGCCGATCAGCCGTCCGGCCGTCTCCCGTCACCTTCGCCTGCTGAAGCAGGCCGGGCTCGTCACCGAGTCGGCCGAGGGGACCCGACGGATCTACCGGCTCCACGACGAGGGCGTCGCCACGGTGGAGTCGTTCGTCCGGGACATCTGGGGCGACGCCGCCGGCCGGTTCCGCCTCACCGCCGAGAACACCCGGCCGCGGGCGGACCCGTGAACGAGCCCCCCATCGAGCCTCTGCGGCTGAGCTTCGAGGTCGCCTGCCCGGCGGAGCACGCCTTCGACACCTGGACCACCCGGTTCGGCACCTGGTGGCCGCGGAGCCACACCGTGTCGGCCGACCCCGCCGTCGAGGTGGTCCTGGAGCCCGTCGTCGGCGGACGGATCTTCGAACGCACCCCCGACGGCACCGAGATCGACTGGGGTGAGGTCACGGGCTGGGACGCGCCCCGCCGCCTGTCGTACCTGTGGCACATCCGCCGCGACCGGGCGGACGCCACTGATGTTGCGGTCACCTTCGTGCCCGTCGACGACGCCACCACCCGGATCGACATCGTCCACACCGGGTGGGAGCGGCTCGGTGCCGCGGGCCAGGCCTGGCGCGACGCCAACGCCGGCGGCTGGCACGGCCTCCTCCCCCACTTCACCGCGGCCGCTGTGGCTGCATTCGAGACGACAAGGAGTTCCCATGAGTGACCCGGCCAGGAGCGACCCCACCGGTGACGGCACCAAGGACGCACCCTGGGTGCTCACCACCCCGAGCGGAGGCTCGGAGTTCGAGGCCTGGCGGGACGGGTCGCTCGACCCGCCCGCCCTGGTCGTGCAGAGCGGCAAGACGCAGCTCCGCTACCACCTGGCCTGCATCGCCGATCTGCACGGGATGCTGGTCGCCCACGGCGACTGGATGCCGCTGGGGAGCGCCGACGAGCAGAAGCCCGCCCCCGAGGGCAGCGTCGAGGCCTGGGCCCGATCGGCGTCGAACCCCCTCGGCGGCTGGTACGGCGTGCGCAAGGGCTATCGGGGTCGCTTCGCCAACTACGTCCCGCCCGTCCTCGAGCGCCTCGGCCTGGCCGAAGTCGAGCACAACCCGAGGAACAACCGGATGCGTGCGGTGTGACGTACTAGAGAAGCCGAGCGGGTCCGCCCCACTCGAGCGCCTAGACCCCCCTCAACCAGGTCCGCCCCGTGAGCAGAGACCGACGGCGGTACCGGTCACCTCGCCTCGACCTCTGCTCGGCCGTGGTTGCACCCTTACTCCCAATATTTTAGAGTACTGCTATGTCCACAGTCGCGGCCGAACAAGCGCTCGCCCGTCCCGCGGCCGAACGAGGGCAGACCCTCCTCGTATTGCGGGAGGACCAGTGGTTCGATCGCAAGAGCCGGCGGGTCACGGGACGCGATCTCGCCGACTCACTCATCGGGTTCGCGAACGCAGAGGGTGGGATCGTCGTCGTCGGACTGTGGAACGGCCACGTGGAAGGGATTCGACGCTCAAAGGTCGGCCGTCTCTCAGAGTGGCAACAGGCCGCGCTCGATTTCACAAGTCCTGCCGTGCCTTGTCGATCACGGATCATTGACTGCATCAACGACGACGGTGACGAGGACGCTCTCCTGATCCTCGACATCGAGACTAGCCAACAGGTCCATGCCAATCGCCGGGACGAGGTGTATCTGCGCGTTGGCGACGAGAACAGACGGCTTACCTTCGTGCAGCGTCAGGAACTCCTGTACGACAAGGGCCAGTCGACATACGAGAGCAGGGTCCTTCCAGGTGTGGGGGTTGCCGACCTCGACCCGGACCTCTTGAGCTCCTACGGTGAGGCGCTCAACCATCCCGATCCTGAACGTCTTCTGGTGGCGCGGGGCCTACTTGCCCGCAATTCGGAGGTCACGATCGCGGCGGTCCTCCTCTTCGCTCACGAGCCGCAACGGTGGTTACCTGAAACGAGTGTTCGAGTGCTTCGGTATCGCGGCACCGAGCGTGGCACCGGCGCTCGACAGCAGCTGCTGCACGACAACCGGATCGATGGCCCGATCCCTTTCCAGCTAGGCCGCGCTCGGCTTGAGATCTTCGAACAGTTGCCCACCCGTCGTGCCCTCGGCAGCGGGGGGCGCTTCGAGAACGTCGGCCTGGTTCCTCAGGACGCATGGATGGAGGGGGTCGTAAACGCTGTCATTCATCGCTCGTACAGCATCAGTGGCGATCACGTCCGGGTCGAGATCTTCGATGATCGCGTTGAGGTCGACAGCCCTGGGCGATTCCCGGGAATCGCCGACACAGCGGACCCTTTCCACGTAATCAGGTTCGCTCGTAACCCTCGCATCGCCAGGGTGTGCGCCGACCTGGCGTTCGGGCAGGAGCTTGGCGAAGGGATCCGGCGGATGTTCGAGGAGATGCGCCTCGCGGGGTTGGCGGACCCCGAGTACTCGCAGACGTCCGGAAGTGTGCGACTGACCCTTTCGTCCGCACCGGTCGATCGTGAACTCGAGTCTCGTCTTCCCCACGGCGCACGGGACTTTGTGCGCCTGGTTCGTGAGGGCGGGCGCGTGAGCACTGGTGACCTTGTCGACGCAACCGGAAGGTCCCGCCCTGTTGTGATCCGTTACCTGAAGGCCCTCCAGGAAGCTCGGATCATCGAGTGGGTCGGGCACAGTCCAAAGGACCCACGCGCCTACTGGACCCTGAAGATTGAATGACACTTATGTCATTCAATCTTCGATTTAGTGCTCTGACCTGGGCTTTCTCAGAACTCTAAGGCGTACTCTCAACGCGCATGCGCTCCCCCTGGTGATCTGCGACCGCCGGCCCGGCAGTGGGTCGCGGCCGAGCGTCGCCTTGAAATACCAACCACCTTGTCCGTCGGCGCACACGCCTTCGGGTCGCACTGGCATGGGCCAGATCCCCCTTGTGAGAACCACCGTGAGAATCGCCCTACGAGCCAGGCAGCAAGGCGTTTTTGGTTCTCAAGTGTTCTCACGGCGCCTTGCCGGAAACCACACCGCCGGAACGCTGTGACCTGGGCCTCCGTGTGCGCCCGGAGAGATTCGAACTCCCAACCTTCTGATCCGTAGTTCGCACCGAAGGGTTATCCACAGGTCGCCAGGGCTGTCCACAACGCCCATTTATGGCCTCTGAGCTGGGCTTTCGCGGGTTGGCTTGAACCCGCGGTTGACCGTGGTTGACCGTCCGTTTCAAGTTTTCGCCGACGTTTGGTTCTCACGGCGGTTCTCACGGAACCGGCTCAGAGTTAGATGCAGTGACCCGAGGAGTGCGGGGATCACCCCGAGCGAGCGGGGGATCACCCCGATCGAGCCTTTCAGCGGGGCCGCGAATTGCCGTCGCCTCTCCTGCTTCTCACGGCACCTCCCACGCGACCGGCTCTGAGGATGCACAAGCAGTCCAGCAAGCCAGGCACCGAGACGACGCCAGTCCCGGACGCCAACCGCATCTCTAGCCCAGGGGGTCGGAGTCACCGGCGGAGGACTCAGCAGAGCGCATCAACTTCGTCCAGCGTCCGGTCGATGTCAGCCAGGTTGATGCCGCCACCTTCTTCCCTGGTGGTGAAGAGGTTCACCCCTTCGATGAATCCGTTGTCGGCGTACCACTTCTTTTTGGCCGCCCATCCGGCCGCATAGTGGATCTGATCGAGCATGCCGAGGTGCTCCAGGATGATCGGATCGCCAGCAGCGTCGGAGAACGTGAAGTCGGGCTCCTTCCACGATCCGTCGCCGCTCTTGGAGTACACCTTCTCCTCGTACTTGGGGGCGAGGCCTCGGTCGGCGCATCGGGTGTAGATGATCAACTCGGACTTGGATCTGACGGCTTGGCCGTCGGTGTGCCGGTGGATCAGGTGCTCGGCCCAGCGACGCCCAGGGATGTCTCGAACGCTGGTCCGAAACAGGTTGGTGTTTCGCTGGAACGTGTCGGAGTTGTCTGAATCTCGGAGGTCGAGCACCGGAGCGAGACTGTCGCCCTGAAGGAGGAGGACCAGCCGGGTCTTGGATCGAGTGAGCGCCGTGTAGACGAGTTCGCGTCGAGCGAGTCGAGTCCCCTGGGGCAGCACGACTATGACCGTCCCGAAATCGGAGCCCTGGGACTTGTGGATCGTGATTGCATAGGCGAGATCGATGATCCCGCGGCCGGTCTCTGGATGCCCGAAGTCCTTGCGCCAAAACCCCCACGTGTGTTCGGGCCGTCCTGCGAAGACGACGTCCATCACGTCGCCCTTTTCGATCTTGCCTTGGGTGCGCGGGTCGTTCGCGCAGAGGCCAACCTCGCCGTTCGCGAGGTAGTCGGTCACCGCGGCGTGCGATGGCTCGTGCCAGCCTGAACGGTCCTTCTGGTTCGCGGTCAACATCACCTTGTCGAGCCGAAGGATCTCCTGGGGGCCAAACGGATCGGACCAGTTGTTCCCGCGCCGGCGGGCTTGTCCGAGCTCACGGCCCCGCCAGCTGTGCTGGGCCCATTGGTTGAGATCATCCACTCCCCAGGTGTTGCCTCGCACCGGCGTGATGATCTGCCACGACTCGGCCTTGTCGACGTCGGCAACCTCCGGCCACCTCGGGCCCTCGACGATCCCAAGGCTCGTGTTAAAGGCCGCCGTGTCGCCGGCCCGGATTCCTAGTGTGGTCTCGAGGACCTGGAGAAGGGTCGCGTGCAGGTCCACCTCGTCTTTCCAATATCGGACCTCAAGGTCATTGAGCGGCTTGCCGGTGATGATGTCGCCAAGGATTGCGTCAGCGTCAACTCGCGTGTCGTCGGTGAACAGATTCGCGAACCTAAGCGTGTCGCTGCTGGCACCGGACACGTTCCGGACCTCTGTGCGAAGCCGAGCGATCGCACCCTGACGGTGAGCGACCCTGCTCGGTTCATCCTCTTCATCCGAGAACACGATGTCGCCAGATAGGTGAGCGGAGAGGTCGGCGAATGGCCGCCCGGGCCCAATTGGCGGGAGCTGGTGTGGATCGCCGACAAGTATGACGCGATCGACAGACGTGGACAGCGTGGCGAGCACCGCCAATAGGGTCTCCTCGGTGAGCATCGAAGCCTCGTCGATAACGACCGTCCGGTGACCGTCGTAGGTGCCCCTGTTCTTCTCGAGGATCCGAGGTTCTAAGCGGTCGCCGTCAAAGCAGCCCCGAGACCAAAGAAACTGCGCGACGGTCTGCACGGTCGAAGGGTCGTCGATCCCTTTCTGAAGGCGGACCCTGGCTTTGCCCGTAGGTGCGAGAAACAGAACGGGTCCACTGAGCTCGCTGCTGCGTGATAGCGCACCGAGCACAGTGGTCTTGCCGGTGCCCGCGCCGCCGATGAGAACGGTCAACTTTCGGCTCACGATTGTGTCAAGGGCGACAACCTGCTCCGCAAGAGCCTCCGTGTTCCGGGGAAGGGTGGGATCGAAGCCGGGGTCCTTGGCTCGTATCGATGCCTCGATGAGCGGGCCCCAGTTCTCGATCACGGGTGGCAGGGCACGGTTGGCGCGAGCTGCGAGCGTCTTTTGGAGCCGGTCAGCGATGCTTGCTCGGCGAGCAAGCTGGTCCGGGTTTGGTCGGGCGCAACATTGATGAAACCGCCGAGGTCGTCCACATGTGCTTCGATCCAGGCGGGCCCGATGTTGATGGGTACGGCGACTGGGAGGCTGGCAGCAGCTTCCCGCGCGATGTCGGCACCGTACAGAGTGTCGCCTTCAACTTCAGCGGATCGAAGCACGGCAGCAAGCGCACCTCGATGCCGGCGGGCGTCGTTGACGGGTATCTGGGTCTTGCGCTTCCCATCTCCGATCACGGCTCGGTCGATGGTCGAGAAGCCGATCGGTCCATCCGTGACGGTGCCCTGATCCGACTCGGACAGCAAGTATGGGTTGTCGATGACCTCCTTGTTCTCGATGAGACGCCCTGTCGCCTTGTGTCGGTTCGCAGACTGGTACCAGCGCTCTGCCTGCTTGCCCGTCAGATCGATCCGGGACAGCGCCTTGGCGAAGTTGCGCCGTGCTGGATCATTGGAGATGACCAGCCACTCCTTGCCATACGATTGGATAGGGCCGTCGAACTGTGGAGCCGGCGATGCGTCGCTCCCGTCGAGAATGCGGAGACGACCCGCCAAGGGTCGGTCGTGAAGCTGGGGTCGGCGGCCTCGAGGTAACGACACAGGCTGGTGCCCATGGGTAGACCCGCCGGCTTCGAGAACCGCTCCGATGCCGGGGTACTCGCCACGCATCGTCCAGGAGCGAGCCAACCGCTTGTTGAGCCAGAGTTCGGTCGCGGCCCAATCGCCGGGCACAATGTTGTGCTTGCGGATCTTGGCGACGACGCCGAGCGCTTGGGTGAGAATCGAGATAGCTGCATCGTCTGAGACATGTTCGGATCGGTACGAGAACTGTGGGACATGGCCAGGCTCTGGGACCAGACGAAGCTCGCGGGCCATGGCGAGGCGTCTTACATCTTGGCCGGATCGCCGGTCGGAACCAGATACTCCTGGAACGGGATCAGCAGCCCACCGACACCGCGTGGCCGCAGCGTGTGGCTGACCTCTCGCTGCCAAATGGGATGCTGACGCTTCGCCGGGTTCGATGAGTCGTAGTAGCGGGTTGGACCTAGTTGATTTACGAGTCCGATCCCGACGATCAGACGAGTGACATCGTCAAAGATGGGTTGGCGAGACTTTGTGTAGAAGAACACTAGCGATTCGTGGCGGCGGATCGGACCGAGAATCCGTCGAGAATTTGCTCTTGGACGCCGGGCTGGAACACCCAGTCCGATGTGTATACCGACGGGGCATCGTCTGCGGGCAACGGCGAGAGTAGACGCGGCTGCACGAATTCCTCCAACTCCCGCCGTGACATCCACCGGAACGGGACAGCGTGAGCAGTGTGGGACTCAACAGTCCATTCCGTGCGCTGGAGGTGCCCATGACTGGAAGCGAGCGCTGTCCAGTTCTTGTATGGATGCTCATGGGATATCCGCCATTTTGCTTGCGCCAGAAAGCCGCCCGACTCGTCCGCGCAGGGTGGCAGGCCGGCTGGTTCGCGAACGACGTGAACGATTCGCCTTTCCGGCCGATCTCGACGGCCAGGTCCCGTTTCGCAGAGATGTTCGGGTACTCGATGCAGTGGCAGTTCGCGGCGGGTCCGATACCGCGCCGTTCCACGGACTGTCGTGCCACGGGACGCCTAACGACAGGTGGCGGTGGCGAATCTGCATAGATCTTCGATCTGGCGAGACGAGCAGCGTGCGCGGACGCTCAGATTAGACCATGGAGACAAAAGTCGTCGCCCGAGCCGGGACTGCCACCGTGTCAGTGCCCGCTGAAAACTGTCCTCCTGTTGCCGGTGCTCTCCAGCGGCCATCGGATCCCAGGCGGCCAGGACCTCAATCGCCCTCATGGTTTCCCCGGCGAAGGGACGGCGGCCTCAAGAACACTTCGGGATTCCGATATCAAGGTCCTGGTTGATCGTTACTATGAACAGGCCTCCCGACTCGCCTTCGCCGAGCTGACCAATTGGACAACCAGTCTGGTCCGCCTTCGATCTTGAATACGCCGCGACACGCCTGCGAATCACTGGCCACGGAATTCAATGATCCATCATGAGCGTTACGCCGTATCGGTCATGAATCCTTGCGAGGCTCCCACTACCCATCTTCAGATACCTTGGATTGGGCGTTGTCGATCGCCGATTCCACAAGATCACGCGAGTCCTGATCACCGTCGGGTAGGGCGACGGCGCCGATCACCCAATGCGCAGGATGCTCTCGATCGAGTTGCTTCAGTAGCGAAGCCAGTTTGGGGGGAACGTGTAGAGACGGTTTCGGGGCGGCGTTCGTCGCTGGCCTGCATGTGTGAATATCAAGCGTCGATGTGGTCGGTGTAGCTCATCAGACCGCGTCGAGCGGGCGGCTCATCCGTGTTGAAGAAGTCGTCGAAGATAAAGCCCTCAGCGAGAGAATTTCCTACCCAGTCGAGTTCATCGTGAGCCCAGAGGCGCCCGTCCCGCTCAAGCCTCTGATGGCGCACGAGGTAGTGAGCAAGTCGCCGTCCAGTAGACCGGTAACCGCCATTAGATCGGTGACCGAGAGTACCCATGGAATAGCCCGGTCACGAGGAAGTGCTCCCAGTGCTTGGAGTTCATGCGCCTGTGTCGCCCACACTGTCACGTCGTCGAGGCATACAATGATCTCAAATTGAAGGGGAGCGGCTAACGCCCTTACTTGTTCGCTCGAGAACCCGAGACTGACTGGGTCGTTTGTAGTTAAAGCATCAGCAAGAGCGGCGTGTTGGTCGGCCGCGTTCTCAATTAGCTCCTTGATATCCCGTTTCATTGCAAGCGGTGCCCCGCGCCGTGACGCACCGCTGAGTCGTCCCGCCTTGCATTGCATTCGGAGTCCAAGGTCATCAGAGGTGACCAGTCCATCCAGATCGCTGGAGTCACGCGGCGAGTGCCATGAGACTCCCACCCATGAGCGACTTCCGGGAAGTGCGCCCGCGAGGAGCCTCGTCGCTTCGTTTTCGAGATATTTCCCGCGGGCTTTCAGGTAGCGGTCCCAAAGCGGCGTCTCGGACAGCAGATCCTCCATGCGCGGTCGGACTGCATCGATCATAGATGTCAGTACGGGAGCCAGGTAGCAATCCTCGTCAACTTTGAGGAGTGGTTTCATCGTCAGTGGATGGGCACCGGTTGGGTAGGCATGGTGGATTGGGACGTAAGCCGACGGTGGACACGCAAACGCATCGAGTATCGCTCTCCAAGCGGGCTCCAACACTGCGCTTACTTCAGTCAGAGCCTTGGGAGTAATTAGCGAGATCGACCTTGAGTTTCGTAGCATAAACATCCTGGCAATCATTGAAACGTGTTCTTTAGCCTTGTTCGGCGGCAGATCAAGAACAAAATCAGGAAGTAGACGGGGCTGCTTGCTGCGGTTTCGGCGTTCTCGCTTAAGAGCCAGAAGCATTTTCTCCCGGAAAGAGCTGGCCTCATCAAACAGTGGTTCCAAGCGCCGAGACATGAGCCTCGCTACCGCTGGACCAAGCGATAGGGCATCGGAGGCGGTGAAGCCCAAGAGAGCGCGGCACTCTTTGTCGAGACCGTCGAAACAGCCATGTATTACTTGCTCCAAGTGCTCGGCATATCCGCTTCCGCGAACACCTAGAGATTCAAGCCGAGTCCTCATCATATACTCAGCGGTAGGGTCGTCGGCCGCTGCTCTCTGCCCTTCCACACCGGCGTGAATCGTCAGCATCTCCGCGCCTTGAAACATTTCGCGCACAATTCCCAGTGCCTCGCCCGAGAGTTGCGCTTGGCGCCTGAGGTCGATCTCCTTCCGCTCGAAGGAGTTCAGCGCTAGGACTTGGAGCGCGAGGTACTCCACGTGCGCCGGAGAGCGGTCGTTTTGGGATTCAGCAAACGAATCCGGATCGAACTGGAGATAGGTGAGACCGATCCGAGCCAGAAGATCGATCGCGTCAGCCTCTTGCAGAACGGCGGCCAGTCGTTCACGGCGCGCCTCTTGCTCAGTTCGAAGCTCGTCACCCGTCGACAGGAACGCCGTGACAACCTGCTCATGCTCCTCCCGAGTGAGCATGTTTCGGAGTTCGAGACGGTTGCCCCATCGGGCGACGTACCCGAATGGCGTCTCTATGAAGTCATCCGGTTCGCCCGGCAGTCTGCGCCTGGCTGGCACGCTTCTTCCTCGCTGCCTCTTCGCCACCGCCTCCATGATCGCCCGACGGGCCGGGCATCACAGAGCATTTCCACTCGATGCCCTCTGCTCCGTACTCCCAAGGCGTCGATGCCGGGGGTTGTCACGAACCGAGGGGTGTGATCCTTGGTGGAGTCGAGGTCGCGAAGTGCGATACCGACCGAATACGTCCATGGCGACGAGTTCGCCGGGCGCGGCGAGCAGCCCGAATGGTCAGAGGTCGATCGCCTGCGGATCGCCTTCACCGGGATGGCCACCGCTTCCCGCACAAGCGGAGCTGAGTCTTACATTGTCCCCGACCTTCCCGCGTCGAGAACCGGATCGCGATCGTGCGCATCGACTGCCAACAGGTCTCCGAGAAATCGCGCCGGTCCCGCGAGATGTCGACTCGCTCATCGGCCTAGACATCCCACGGCCGTAACTGTCAAGCGGCGATGGCGAGTCGGTGCCCCCAAGCCGTGTGCTCGTCGTAGAGAGCGTCGTGGCGGAGGCAGCCGTGGAGGATGCCGACGAAGCGGTTGGCCAGCGAGCGGAGAGCTCGGTGGTGGGTGTCGCCGGCCGCTCGTCGGTGGTCGTAGTAGGCCCGGGCCCCGGGACTCGAGGTCAGGGCGGCGAAGGCCCACTGGTAACAGGCGTCGGCCAGGCGCCGGTTGCGGGCGTAACGGGCCAGCACGACGTGGTGCTTGCCCGACGCCCGGGTGATCGGTGACGTGCCGGCGTAGTTCTTGCGAGACTTGGCGTCGGCGTAGCGGTTCGGGTCGTCCCCGAACTCTGCGAGCACCCGAGCGCCGAGGATCATCCCCAGTCCTGGCAGGGAACGGATGACCTTGGCGTCCGGGTGCGACTCAAAACGGTCGGCCAGCTCGACCTCGAGCCGGGCGATCTGGGTGGTGAGCTCGGCGGCCACCGCCACCAGGGCGGCGACGCTCGCCCCCATGGCCTCGCTCACGAGGGTGGGGGCAGCCAGCTGGTCGGTCCGCAGGGCGGCCTGGATCTCGGCCGCCCGCTCCTCGATGCGACGTTGGCGGCCCCCCCGGCGCAGGCCAGCGGCGAGCTTGGCCCGCGACAGCTGACGACCGAGGCTCGGCGTCGGTGCCAGGGCCAGCACGGCCAAGGCGTCGCCGTGGCCGAGCTCGGGGAAGGCCTCCAGGGCTCCCGGGTAGAACTCCCGCAGGGTCGAGCGCAGCTGGTTGAGCTGACGCTGGCGGGTCCAGATCAGGCCCTGATGGGCCCGAGCCAAGACCTTGACCGCCTCGGCCAGCTCGCTGTCGCCGGCCACGGGGCGATGGTTGTGGCCGTCAGTGCGGGCCAGCTCGGCCAGCACCTTGGCGTCACCGGGATCGGACTTGGCCCCCGAGGTCGTGTGCCGCTCCCGATAGCGCGACGTGGACAACGGGTTCACCGCCAGCACCGTGTAGCCCGCCGCCACCAAGGCCCCGACGAACAGGCCCCGGTCGGTCTCGGTGGCGATCACCACCTCGGAGGGATCCTCGGCGTGGGCAGCGACCAGCTCGTGGAACCGGGCCACCCCCTCGATCCCCTCGGGCAGCCGCGCCCCCGCCGAGGCGGTGGCCCTCGCCGTCCACGAGAACCACGTCATGGTGGGCCTCGGCCCAGTCGTGACCCACGAACACTCTTCCCACCGCCACCTCCTGGTCGATCGGGGCGAGCCCGAGGCGACCAGCGGCCCGCTAATGGTTCAGTGCTCGAGGCACGTCATCCCACCAGCCATCAGGTCCCCTCACCGACCAGCGGGCGCACGATCTAGGCCTAGAACTCAACGTCCTGCTCGCGAGTGCTGACCCACCAGCGGCTCGGACACAGCCTTCCGGATCGACTCCGTTAGGCGGTGGACCCCCATTAGTTCAACATCGACCACCAACGAGCACAGACGAGTGCATTGCGTCCCGCGGGACGGCGGACGTGATGCGCGCTACGACGCTCAAGGCTGGCGGTGCCGGCGTGGCGGGGCTGGTGGGCTACTACGCCGGTCTGGCCGAGGACCAGCTCAGACGGGATGGGCGGAGCCGGGGGCCGATCGACTACTACCTCGACCCCAGCGAGCCGCCGGGCCGGTGGTGGGGCAGCGGCTCCCCGGCCATCGAGCTGTCCGGCGACGTCAAGCCGGAACGTCTGGAGGCGATGCTCCACGGGCGCCATCCCGGCAATGGGCGGCAGCTGGGACGAGGCTTCGGGGCTAAGTCGGCCCGCGCCTTCGACGCAACCTTCTCGGCTCCCAAGAGCGTGTCGGTGCTCTGGGCGCTGAGCCCGGATGCCGCGGTCCGGGCAGGCGTGCTCGCCGCCCATGACGCGGCCGTCGTAGCCGCTCTCGACTGGCTGGAGCAGCACGGCGGAGTCACCCGCCGCGGCAGGAACGGGGTCCACCAGGTCGATACCGAGGGATTGGTGGCGGCACTGTTCCGCCAACACACCAGCCGGGACGTCGACCCGCAGCTGCACACCCACGCTGTGATCTGGGCCAAGGTCCAGGACCCCTCCGGCAAGTCGCTGTCGCTCGACGCCCGGTTCCTCAAGCAGCAGCAGCGCTCGATCGGCTGGGTCTACGCCGCCGCCCTACGTTCGGAGCTTTCGGCTCGCCTCGGAGTGTCGTGGGGCTCGGTAAGCGAGGGGCACGCCGATATCGACGGAGTACCCGCGGGGATGCTCACGCTCTTCTCACAGCGCAACGCCGAGGTCGACGCCAGGCTGGCCGAGGCGGTTGCCGCCTGGGTCGACGACCACGACGGCGCTGAGCCCGACTCCCGCACCCTCTACCGCCTGGAGCGAAGCGCTGTCCTCGACAGTCGACCGGGCAAGTCCGAGCCGGTTCCGGCCGACGAACTGCGACGCGAGTGGGTGGCCCGGGCCCAGGAGGCCGGTTTCGAAGCGCTCGCCGTCCCACGCTGCCCACTCCAACCGACCCAGGGCGCGTTCTGGGATGACGAAGCGGTCATCGCCCAGGCCCTGGACATGGTGGCCTCGTCGTCGTCGACCTGGCTGCAGGCCGACATGGCCCGGGAGATAGCTGCACGCGTCCCGGCCGAGGCAGCCGAGTCGGCCGCCGACCTCGTGCGGCTCGTCGACGAACTGGCCGAGCGGGCTGGCCAGCGGTTCGTCGAGCTCCACCCGCCGGCGAGGAAGGGTGCGGCCCGCAGGCGCGACGGCCGGCCCGTCACCGAGCACGTGGTCGAGCGCAGGCTCAGCACGCCGGCGGTGCTGGCACAGGAGGCATGTCTGGTGCACTGGGCTCGGGCCAACATCGGCCCCCGACGACCATCAGCACTCGGCGACGACACGCGCGCCGTCGCCGCCCGAGACGTAGCAGGCGAGAACCGCCTCGTCCTGGTCGTCGGCCCTGCCGGTGCCGGCAAGACGACGATGCTGGCGACGGCAGTCGCCGAGCTGGCGGTGCAGGGACGAGTCGTCGTCGGCCTGGCGCCTTCAGGCAAAGCCGCCGACGTACTGGGCCGGGAGACCGGATCGAAAGACACCACTCTGGCCAAGCTGCTCCACGAATACGGCCGAGGTGACGGGCCGCAGCCCGAGTGGCGCCTGGAGCGAGGGACCACGATCATCCTCGACGAGGCCGGGATGGCGTCGACCGACGACCTTGCTCGCCTGGTCGCCTTGGCTGACCGCCACGACTGGCGACTTACGTGCGTCGGGGACCCGGCCCAGCTACCGGCAGTCGGCCGA